>NZ_QXIL01000001.1 GCF_004115745.1 Levilactobacillus suantsaii
GCCTCGTTCAAACGAAGTTAGGTGCTGACCTTTTTTTCTGACTGTGGTATTCTGTTCTTGCATCAAGACAATAACCTCTTTCATTGTTTGTGTAGGAACATCAATGATAACAGAGATTTATCTTGGTGTTTTTTATTTTATCAATTAGCTAAAAGTATTTGGCTAACTTGATTATAAAACGCGCGTAAAATAAAAAGTTATACCAACTCATCATTTGGTGAACTGCTCAATCGAAAAAGGTTGCTCATCGCTGAAGGCCTCTTGCTCGACACTACTCTCCCTATCAGCACAATTTCAGCAAAAATTGGTTACAAAAATCCTTCATCCCTCTTTCGCTTGTTTACAGCCAAGCTCAACATGACACCTACCCAATTTAGGCGACAACATGCTGGTGAACACAACTAATCTCCTTAATAATCGTTTTTTCTAATAGTAAAAGCCCCTACTGAAGTTAGCATCAACTTCAATGGGGGCTTCCTTTTTGTCTTATTCAATTGTTCAAATTATTTACTTCGCCCGTTTTAACACCGTCACGGATTCCACGTGTGGCGTTTGTGGGAACTGGTCCACGGGCTGGATAGCGCCATCAATGGCGTACCCCAACTCCTGGAAGTGGGCCACGTCACGAACCAACGTTGCCGGGTTACAGCTCACGTAGACTACCTTTTCTGGGGCCATCTTGGCAGCACTGTCAATCAGACTCGATGCCAGACCCTTCCGTGGCGGGTCGACCACGATGACGTCAGGCTTCACACCCGCTTCTTGCCACTGGGCCATCTGATCTTCGGCCTTGTTCACCGCAAATTCCACGTTGGTGATGTGGTTCTTTTGCGCGTTGACCTTGGCGTCTTCGATGGCTTCAGGGACGATTTCGACCCCGTAGACCTGCTTGGTGTGCTTGGCTAAGGCCAAAGAAATGGTCCCAATCCCACAGTACGCGTCGATCACGGTCTCGTTACCGGTCAAACCAGCCTTGTCGATGGCCATCTGGTAAAGTTTTTCGGTCTGCTGCGGATTGACCTGGTAGAACGACCGTGCCGAAATGGCAAACGTCAGGCCCAACAATTGGTCTTCAATCGTTGGCTTGCCGTAAAGTACCCGGGTGACGTTCCCCATGATGACGTTGGTCCGGCGAGCGTTGACGTTCAAAATGATACTCGTCGCTGCCGGAATCTCTTTGTGGATTTCTTCCACCAGCTGTGCCTGGCTAGGTAATTTCTGTTGGCGACTGATCAGGACGATCATCATCTCGTGGCTGTAGTAGCCACGCCGCACCATCACATTACGGATGACACCCTTATCGTTGATTTCATCGTAGGCCGGGATCTCAAACTGCCGTAAGAGGTCGCGGACCTTGACGATGGCCTTATCGATTTCGGGGTCTTGAATGTAAAAGTCGGTCAACGGAATCAATTCGTGGCTGTGTTGCCGGTAAATGCCGGTTTCCAATTGCCCCTTGACCATCCGGACCGGCACTTGGGCCTTGTTCCGGTACTGCGTCGGGTTGGCCATCCCCAGCGTGGGGTCGACCGTTACATCAATGTGAGCCTTAGCAAAAAGTTCTTCGATTTGGTGTTGCTTAAAAGTTAATTGCGCCGGGTATGCCAAATGTTGCAGTGGCGCAATTCCCGTTTGCCGGTAAGTCTTGTCGACGTCGGCAACTCGGTCGGGTGACGTTGTTTGCCACGACACGACCCGGGCGAACCCGTAGTGCTTTTGGACCTTGGTGACCTGAATCGTCACCTGCTCACCGGGTAAGGCGTTTTCGACGAACAACGAAAAGTCGTCGACCTTGGCCACGCCCATGCCTTGATACGTCAGGTCGGCGATAGTCACGTCGACCCGTTGATTCTTAGTCACTGGTGCTTTGATTTTCATTAATCTACCTCATTATTTTCTAGCGTCAGAAAAGGGACTTTGCCCCATTATCACGCAAAATCCCTTTCCCGTAAACCTATATCCCTTTAAATGATGCAACGTGGACAGCAAGCTCCATGAAAATCGCCTAGCAATTTCGCAAGTTGCCCTCGGCAAACGGTTAACCACCACCGTTTAGTCTTGGTCACCTTTGGCCGATGAGACATCAGCCGTATCGTCCTCGTCTTCCGGCAAGTTCTGGACCTGCTTGACGAATTTCTCTTCGGCTTCCAGCATCTCGGCCGTTTCGTTGGTCACGGCCGAATCCGGAATGGCATCCAGATTGGCGTACATTTCGATGTGTTGCCGCAGGTTGCGGAACTTCATGGGGGCATCGCCACCGTATTCACCATCCAAATTGATCATCATGCGGTCGTGCACGGGCCGCGCCGTGACCTTATTGGTCTTGACGTAGACGATATGGGGATCGTTGATGTGCCGACCACCATTCAAGACCAACCCCATCAGCCGCAACATTTCCGGCATACTGGCGGTCTTCACGATGATCATCGTGAACTTACCGTCGTCTAAGGCGGCATCCGGCACAATCTTTTCAAACCCACCAATCGAGTTGGTCAGCGCCAACAAAAACATCGACGCCTTACCGCGGAAGTGGCCCCCATCGTAGGTCAAATCCATCTCAATCGGTTTGATCTGTGGCAGGAGTTCAGCGCCTTTGATCAGATAAGCCAGGTACCCAAAAATGGATTTCAGGTTTGACGGCACGTCGTAGGTCAGTTCGGTCAACAGACCGCCACCCGCGATGTTGATAAAGTACTGTTCGCCGGCCTGGCCAATGTCCATCTTGATGGTTTGATCTTTTAAGACCACCTTAGCCGCTGCCAACGGGTCCTCGCGGGGAATGTGTAACGCCCGCGCGTAATCGTTAGTGGTTCCGGCCGGGATGATGGCCATTTTAGGCCGGTGCGGTAAACCCGCGATGCCGTTGACTACCTGATTGATAGTCCCATCACCGCCGGCTGCAACGATGAGTTCAAAACCGGCCTTAGCCGCCCGTGTCGCCTCGTCACGTGCCGAGTGCGGTGCTGGGGTGGTCGCGTAGGCGCTGGTTTCATAGCCCGCCTGTTCGAACACCGCTAAGATGTCGATCATATCTTTCTTTAACGCCTCGCGGCCTGAGGTTGGGTTATAAATGACCCGTGCCCGTTTACGCATGTTTGGTGCCTCCGTGTTTTCTCTAGTGAGTCAAAGCGGCCATCAAGAGTTTGTTGACCACTTGAGGGTTGGCTTGGCCGTGGGTCTGCTTCATGATTTGACCCACGAGGTAACCAACGGCCCGCTTCTTCCCGTTGTTGTAGTCTTCGATAGATTGCGGATTTTGGTCCAGCACATCATCGATGATCGGTTGTAACTTCGCTGGGTCGGATAATTGTACCAACCCATGTTCTTCAACGTACGCCTTGGGTTCTTCGCCCTTAGTGACCGCCTTGAAGACCTTCTTGGCCATCTTGGTCGAAATGGTTCCGTCGGAAATCAAGTTGATCATGCCGGCTAAGTTTTCTGGTGTCAAGTCGGTCTGGCTCAAGTCGACCTGGTTATCGTTCAGGTAGGCGTTCACGTCCCCTTGCAGGTAGTTGGCCGCCATCTTCGGATCGGCCTTCAAGTCGACCATCCGGTTGAAGAAGTCGGACATTTCCTTGGTCTGGGTGATGACCATGGCGTCGTAGTCGGTTAGGCCCAAGTCACTGACGTAGCGCTTCCGCCGGTCAGTCGGCATTTCAGGCATGGCCGCATCGAGTTCCTTGATCCAGTCGTCAGAAATCTGTAAGGCTGGTAGGTCTGGTTCAGGGAAGTAGCGGTAATCGTCGGACCCTTCCTTGACCCGCATCAAAATCGTTTCGCCGGTCTTTTCGTCGAACCGCCGCGTTTCTTGACGGACGGACCCGCCGGACATCAAGACCTGTTGTTGCCGCTTTTCTTCGTATTCCAACCCGCGCTTAACGTAGGTAAAGGAGTTCAAGTTCTTCAGCTCAGTCTTGGTCCCGAATTTATCTTGGCCCACGGGACGGACAGAAATGTTGACGTCGACCCGCATGGACCCTTCTTCCATCTTCACGTCGGAGATCCCGGTGAATTGAATCCGTTGCCGTAAAGCTTCCAGATAAGCGTAAGCCTCAGCCGGCGACGCAATATCTGGCTTCGAGACGATTTCAATCAGCGGCGTCCCCTGCCGGTTCAAGTCGACGTAGGAATGATCACGTTCGTGGGTGTTCTTCCCGGCATCTTCTTCGATGTGCATTTCGGCGATACCGACCTTTTTCTTCTTACCGTCAACGTCGATTTCAATCCAACCATCGTGACCGATAGGCTTGTCGGCCTGCGTGATTTGGTAAGCTTTCGGGTTATCCGGGTAGAAGTAGTTCTTCCGGTCAAAGTGGGTGTTTTGTTCCACCGTGGCGTGTAATGCCAAAGCGGCGATAATCCCATCGGCGACCACGCCCTTGTTGGTGCTGGGCAAGACCCCAGGATACCCCCAGTCGATCACGTTGGTGTTGGCGTTGGGCTCGTCACCATATTCTACCGGTGACGGACTAAAAATTTTCGAGTTGGTCTTTAATTCCACGTGGACTTCCAACCCAATGGTCGTTTCAAAATTCATTAGTTTTGGCCTCCTAACGTGGGAATTTGGTTATGAAATTCGGTGTTTTGTTCAAAGACGTAACCGGCCTTATACAGTGTGCTTTCGTCAAACGGCCGTCCAATCAGTTGCATTCCGATTGGTAAGCCCTGACTGAAGCCAGCTGGCAAGGACAAGCCAGGTAGACCCGCCAAGTTGACCGGAATCGTCAAGATATCGTTCATGTACATGGTCATCGGGTCCGTGACTTCGGAACCGATATTGTAAGCCGTGGTTGGCGCGACCGGACCCAAGATAAAGTCGTGGTCCTTCAAGATGGCCTTGAAGTCGTTCAAAATGACGGTCCGCACCTTAGCCGCCTTCAAGAAGTAGGCATCGTAGAACCCAGCGGATAAGGAGAAAGTCCCCAACATGATGCGCCGCTTAACTTCGGGACCGAAGCCTTCGGAACGGGACTTCACGTAAACGTCGTCTAAGCTCTTAACGTCGTTCGCCCGGTAACCGTAGCGAATCCCGTCGAACCGTTGTAAGTTTGAGGACGCTTCGGATGAGGAAATGATGTAGTAAGCCGCAACCCCGTACTTATTGTGCGGTAAGGAGACTTCGTCGACCGTCGCACCCAACTTCCGGTAGGTGTCGGCGGCGGCTAAGATGGCTTGCTTGACGTCATCGTTGACCCCTTCAGCCAGGAATTCCTTGGGTAACCCAATCCGCAGGCCCTTAACGTTAGTGGCCGCGGTCAAGTCAGCCGCAAAATTCGGCACTGGTTGTGTCGAAGTGGTCAAATCGTGCGCATCGTGGCCCGCGATGGCACTTAACATGGTGGCATTGTCCTTCACGCCCCGCGTCATGGTCCCGATTTCATCAAGGCTGGAACCAAAGGCAATCAGGCCCCACCGAGAGACCCGACCGTACGTGGGCTTCATGCCGACCACACCGTTGAAGGCTGCGGGTTGGCGAATTGAGCCCCCGGTATCAGAACCTAAGGCTGCGGGTACCATGCCAGACGCAACGGCAGCTGCCGAACCACCTGACGAGCCACCGGGAACCTTGGTTTGGTCCCAGGCGTTCTTGGTGGTTTTGAAAGCAGAGTTTTCTGTTGAACCACCCATGGCGAACTCATCCAGGTTGGTCTTCCCAACAGCGACCATCTTGGCTGCGTTCAGCTTTTGAACTACCGTGGCGTCGTAGACTGGCTTGAAGTTTTCCAGAATTTTCGAGCCGGCCGTCGTCGGTTCGTCCTTGGTGACCAAGTTGTCCTTAAAGGCCAATGGAATCCCAGCTAAGGGCTGGTCATCGCTGATGCCCGCTTGGTCGATCTTTTCGGCTTGGGCTAAGGCTTGGTCTTCGTTTAAGTGTAAAAAGGCACTAATCTTGGGGTCGGTCGCTTTGATATTGTCAAAAGTAGCCTGCGTTAATTCCTTAGAACTAATCTTCTTGGCCACCAAATCAGCGTGGAGACTCGCGAGATCTGACTTAAAATAATTCATAGATTGATTAATCCTCGCTTTCGTCGATGATGGTTGGCACCTTGATGTAGCCGCGAGCGGCATCCGGTGCGTTCTTTAACAGTGCGTGGCTTTGTCCCCAGTCTTCGGCAACATCGTCGCGCATGACGTTAAGCTGATCCGTGACGCTACTGGTTGGTTCCACGTTAGTGGTATCCACTTCACCCAACGACTCGAATAAGCCGATGATGTCGTCGAGTTGTGGGGTTAAGGCGTCCAATTGGTCGTCCGTAAACTCCAGCTTGGCCAGTTCGGCCACGTGCTTGACCTGTTCACGATTGATTCGATTAGCCATCAATTTATCCCTCTTTCTAATTTATCCGGTATCCCCGTTTGCACCGTAAATCCCACAATGCAAACATACATTGCTATTCTACCATAGAACGGAGAACCACCAAAGAATCTCACCAAAAATCGGTCGTTTTACCATTTGGTGGCCATACCCCCCCATTCAAACAGGCAAAGTGGCCGGTCCCGAAATTGACTAAATTTCACTGGACCGACCACTCATAAGTGACGTTAAACTTTAATAACTGTTGAAGACGTGACTACTAAATTTCTTGGCATTCTTCGACCGGGACAAGAAACTTTGAATCCCATCCGTCGAGGATACCGTGATGTCGATTGGGACACCCGATGGCAAGTACTTCTGCGCCGTCGTCTGCAAGTACTGCGTGAAACTAATGATTTCCGTTTGACTGTAGAACTGCGTGGTGATGTTGACGTGCATCCCCGACAAGGACTTCCCATCGTATTGGGCTTGCGCAGTGACCCCACTCAGATTCGGGAAGAAGTCCTCGACCTCACTCTTAAAGTTCGAGAACGCACTAGAATCGTTACTGTTCGGACTACTCTGGCCGCTTTGCAACGGGAAGGTGTAGTTCTTGACGTCGAGGGGTGTCCACGATGAGACGCTGGTCTTACCCGCCTTATTGGTCGAGTAAGCCAGGAAGTTCCCGCCGACCAGGCTATCGTTAGATGCCTGCCGGTAGACTGCAATGACGATTGGGACGTTCTTCAACGCCGACTTTTTCCGTAAACGTTGTAAGACCGTGTTAGCCGCCTTCTTGGCGTAGGCTTCTCCTTCGGCTTTACTGATCTTGGTCTGATAAGTCGACCCGTACTGGGTCTTCTTGTAGTAGTCGATCGAGTTAACGGCAATCCCGATGGTCACGCCGCCTAAGGACAATTTATTGTTCTTTTGGGTCATGTAGTCCTGTTCTTCCAAGGCCTGAATGTAGATTGGGTTCCGCTTGTTCGGCGACTTCGACCCATTAGACGCCGGGTTCAACCCCGTCGAATTAGACTTCGACTTGCGGTCTAACCAGTTCTGGACGGTATCGCTGCTGAGGTACTGCCCTTCCTGGAAGACGTACTTCTTGGTCGAGAAGACCTTCTTCGACACGTTCAACATCCCATTTTCAAAACTCTTCAGGTTATAAGTGTTGTCGGAGTCTTGGGAGTTGGTCACGCCCCGTGACTTGCTGACCCGGTAGTGGCCACTCTCAATGACCCCTTCATAATCACTATCGGTAGACTGCCCCGTTAATTGGGTGCCTCCCGACTTACTGTTGTTCGAGCTTGTCGACACGCTCGAACCGCCTAAATCACCACATCCCGCCAAAATCAAGGGGACGGCGGCTAAGGCCATAAAGGTTCGTAACCGTTTCACGACTGTTTCCTCCTAAGATTATCCGTTATTTTCGTCCGCCATGGCCGCACTCAGCTGGGCTTCATCCCATACGGGAATCCCCAACTCCTGGGCCTTGGTCAGCTTACTCCCGGCCGCTTCACCCGCAATCACCAGGTTGGTGCTCTTGGACACGGAACTAGTCACTTTGGCGCCGCGGGTCTCCAACCATTTCGTGGCTTCGGGGCGGGTCAGATTCTGTAGCTTCCCGGTCAAGACCACCCGTTGGTCCGCAAACTGGCTGTCCGGTGCCGTGACGATTTCACCACTGGTATAGGTCAAATTGACCCCCGCGGCATCGAGCCGAGCCACCAAGTGTTGCGCCTGGTCGGTCGCAAAGTAAGTCACCACACTATCGGCGATGATCTGCCCCACGGTGTCGATGGCAGCGATAGTCGCGGTGTCCGCCGCCATTAAGCTTCGCAAATCACCGAAACGTTCCGCTATCGAGCGAGCGGCCTTAGCGCCCACGTGGCGGATGCCTAGGCCAAAGAGCAAGCGTTCTAATGAATTATGGCGACTATTGTCAATGGCTGTCAAGAGGTTTTGGGTCGACTTCTCCCCAAATTTATCTAAAGTTAACAATTGCTCAGCGGTCAAATGGTACAGACTGGCCACGTCTTGGACCAGTTGCTTATCGAAGAGTTGCGCCACAATCTTTGGCCCCAAGCCATCGATGTTCATCGCGTTACGGGAGGCGAAGTGGGCCATTCCAGACGCTAATTGGGCCGGGCAACTAGGATTGATGCACCGCAAGGCCACTTCTTCATCTAAATGGACCAGCGGCGCCCCGCAGGACGGACACGTCGTCGGAATCGGCGCTGGTTGGGCATCTTTAGGCCGTTTGTCCGCCACGAAGTTCGAAATTTCCGGGATGATGTCACCCGCTTTGTGCAGTAAGACCGCATCCCCGAGACGAATATCTTTGGCCTGCAAGTAGTCCGGGTTATGCAACGACGCGCGCGCCACGGTACTTCCCGCCAACTTCACGGCGTCCATCACCGCAGTCGGCGTGACGATGCCGGTCCGTCCCACGGTCCACTCGATATCGCGGACCACGGTCTCGACCTCTTCGGGCGGAAACTTGTAGGCAATCGCCCACCGGGGCACCTTGACAGTCGCCCCGATGGCCCGCTGTAACGGTAACGGGTTGGCCTTGATCACGATACCGTCGATGCCGTACGCCAAGTCGGCGCGTTTGGCTTGGTACTGGTCGATATAGGCCGCCACGTCGTCCATGTTATGGGCGACCTGGTAGGTCGGATTGGTGCTAAACCCCAATTCTGCGAGCTCGTCTAACAACCCACTTTGGGTGCGGGTGTCGAGTGGCTCGTAGTCAGCGATGTTGTACATGAAAGTTTCGAGCTTACGTTCCGCCGTGACCTGCACATGTAACTGCCGTAAACTACCAGCCGCCGCATTCCGTGGGTTAGCGAACGGGGCTTTTCCTTCGGCTTCACGCCGGGCGTTCAAGTCCAAGAAAGCTTGCTTAGGCATGTAGCATTCGCCCCGCACATCGATGGTCAATGGCCGGCTCAACTTTTTAGGAATCGATGGCAAGGTGGCCAAATTATCGGTGATGTCTTCCCCGATGCTTCCATTGCCCCGCGTCGAACCCTGGACAAACTTGCCATTTTCGTACCGTAACGAAATCGCTAGGCCGTCAATCTTTAATTCGCAGTTATAGTCGAAGCCCTCATCAGTCGTATCTTCAGTGGCCACGTCCTTGCGTAGTCGGTCGTTGAATTCCCGCAGTTCGTCTATAGAAAAGACATCGCCTAACGATAACATGGGAATATCGTGGTTGACCTTGGGCAAGTCACCGCGTACGCTCCCGCCGACGTGTTGGGTCGGGGAATCCGGCGTCACTAACGCCGGAAAGGCCGTTTCTAAGGCTACTAAACGGGCATAGTTACGGTCGTACACGTCATCTTCAACGGCTGGATTGTCAGCATCATAATATTGTTGGCCCCACTTGCGCAATTGGGGCCGTAACGTCGCCGCTTCCTCAGCGGCCGCTTGCTCAGTCATCTCTTGAACGGGTTTGTCAGTCATATCTGAAACGCTCCCTCTTTTAGGATTATCGTCGGTGCATCGCCAAGAACCACCAGCGCTCACCCTTTTTCAGCCATTCTTTTAACCAGGCTAATCAACACGTTGAATCGGTGCAAAGGCGGCCAATAATCGCTTGACCCCTTGTTCTGGAAAGGCAATGTCGAGTTCGGCATCTTCGCCGGTTCCACTGACCTTGACCACGGTCCCAACGCCCCACTTCTTGTGGCTGGCCTTGTCGCCGACGGTCCAGGCAACCTTCTCAGCTCCGGTCCCGGTGTTGGTGGTAATTCGACCAGTCTTACCGTGGTACGGTTTGACGACCGCACCAGCCGTCCGGCGGGCAAACGGAATATCTTTACGCCCCGGCGTCAGTCCGCGCTGGGTCTCACTGTTGTCCAGATGCAACAATTCGGGGTCGATTTCACCCACGAAGCGCGATTCTGGATTGTTCTGCCGCCGGCCATAAAGCATCCGCGAATAGGCGTTGGTCAGATACAACTTGTCCTGCGCCCGGGTGATACCGACGTAAGCCAAGCGCCGCTCTTCTTCCAGTTCGCTTTCCTCGAGCATCGCCCGGGATAGCGGAAAGATGCCTTCTTCCAACCCCATCAAAAAAATCACGGGGAATTCGAGGCCCTTTGCCGCGTGCAACGTCATCAACGTGACCTCGGCGGGATCTTCATCCACGTCGTCTTGGGCGGAGACTAAGGCTAAATCAGCCAGGAACTCCGTCAACCGATCGTCCGTCTCGTCGTGGTCGGCTTGATCCCAATCACTGTCGAACTTCTGCGTCACGGAAAGGAATTCTTCGATGTTTTCGACCCGAGTCTCTGCTTCCAAGGACTTGGAATCCTTTAAAATCTGGAGGTAACCCGTCTTATCCAGAATCGCCGTTGTCAAATCCGATACACTGCTGGTGGCCGCCGTAGCTTGGACGCCCGCAATCATTTGTCCAAACTTTTCCATAGCGTTCCGGGTGCGGGTACTGATGTTAGTAGCCAGCGTCACATTTTGGGTGGCTTCCAACTCACTCCAGTCGTTGTAATCGGCAAAGTCACGAAGCTTCTCTAAGCTAGTCGCCCCGATGCCACGTTTGGGTTCGTTGATGATGCGTTCTAGACTCAAGGAGTCGGCGGGATTGGCAATCAACGTCAAGTAAGCCAAAACATCGCGAATTTCCTTGCGGTCGTAGAACTTGTGGCCCCCGACGATGGTGTAAGGCACGTTAGCCTTGACCAGTGTTTCTTCAATCACCCGTGACTGCGCGTTGGTCCGGTATAAAATGGCAAAGTCCCCGTAGCCGCGGTGGTGCTGGTCGATCTCTTCTTGAATCTTAGCGACGACGTAATGGGCTTCATCGTTTTCATTTTGCCCGCGATAATATGAGATTTTGTCACCCTGGTCGTTTTGCGTCCAGAGATCTTTCTTCTTCCGATTGACGTTTTGCTGGATGACGTCGTTGGCCGCCTGCAAGATGGTCTTGGTCGAGCGGTAGTTTTGCTCCAACAACGTCACGTGGGCGCCTGGATAATCCCGTTCAAAGTTCAGGATATTCTCCATATTGGCGCCCCGCCAGCCATAGATACTCTGGTCGCCATCCCCGACGACACAAAGATTCTCATGTTTTTTAGCCAACATGTTGACCAGCATGTACTGCGCATCGTTGGTATCTTGGTATTCGTCGACGTGGATGTACTGGAACTTGTCCTGGTAGTAGCCTAAGACGTCTTTATCCTGCTGAAACAGCTGGATGGTCAACATAATCAAATCGTCGAAATCCATCGCTTGGTTGGCCTTCAAGGCATGTTGGTAGCGGTCATAGACCTCCGCGACCTTTTGTTTGAAGGGGTCTCCCGCATTGGCCGCCATCATAGCTGGCGTCTGTAGGGCGTTTTTAGCGTTGGAAATGGCCCCTAACACCGAGCGGGGATCGAATTTCTTCACATCTAAGTTCAAGTCGCGCAAGGTCCGCTTGATCAGCGTCCGTTGTTCGCCACTATCCGCGATGGTAAAAGCCCGCGTGTACCCCAATTTGTCGGCGTAGCGCCGTAAGACCCGCACGCACAGGGCGTGGAACGTCGAGACCCACACGTCGCTACCATCCGGGCCCAACAACTTGATGACCCGTTCGCGCATTTCTTTGGCGGCCTTATTGGTAAAGGTAATCGCCAAGATGTGCCACGGCAACACGTGGTTATGTTCGATCAAATAAGCTACCCGGTGGGTCAACACGCGGGTCTTTCCACTGCCGGCGCCGGCTAGGACCAAGAGTGGTCCTTCCGTCTGCAGCACGGCCTCCGTTTGTTTGTCATTCATGCCCGTCAATAATTCTTCTCCTGCCACCGTGAACACAATCCTCTCTGTTATTAGTCCTGACCATTATACCAAAGAAACATACGTTCCGCTGGCGTCCGGGTCGATTTTAAGGGAAAATTTCTCCAGCGAATTTGCCACACGAAAACGGGTAGGCTAGGCGTCTGCCGACCCTGACCTACCCGAATTAAGTTATCCATTTACTTGACCGTTCTAAGATGTATGTACGGCCTTGTCCTGGACTTGTCGTAAGAGCGCTTGAATCCAAACTTGGTGTTGCGGGTCACCTAAGATCCGTTGATTAGCTCGCAGATTCTGGTAGTCGGCCTCCGAAATCAAAACGACTTCTTCACCGGCGCCCGTGGTGACCATCACCGGCTTTTGACGGTCCGTTACCCCGTTCAAGTAGTGACAAAGCTTACGTTGTAGCTCTGAATCCGTAACATGTTCCATCATGAAGACCTCCTTGGCTGGGCAACGGGCAAATTCATTCGTTCTTATCATACGCGTTCGGCGGCCAAAAAGCTCACGCAAAGTTCTCATTTACTTTAAAACGTCAACTTTGTAAACCATACTATCCAAAAATGGCGACCGCCCCAAAATATGCTTCAGGTACAGTCGCCACTCATAACGTTTATTTTTAATTACTCATCAACTGGACCAGCATCATCGTCGTCATTAGCTGACCAAATACCAGTGTCGTCCAGTTGGTCCAGCATGGTCTTCACTGAATCCCCCTGTAAGGCCACATGACCCATGATATCATCAGGGCGCTGGTTCCGCAGGTGATAGAAGGTAAAGTGCCAGTTGGGCTTGATCTGCCATTGAGTGCGCATTGCCGGTTGCTGGCTGACCATGAAGGCCACGGTCACAGCAGGCGTCAAAATCTTCGGCTCAGCTAACGGCAAGCCACAGATGGCCCGCAAGTGCTCGTCGAACTCATCGACGGTCGCTGCAGCAGCAAAGACGTAGCCGTTTTCACTTGGCGCCGGTGTAATCTTCTTGACGTAGATGGCCCCGCTTTGCGTGAGGTAACAGCTGACCTCAAAGACACCGACGTAGTTCACATGTTTGCCTACTTCACCGGCGATCCGTTGCAGTTCACTAGCCACCGCGGCGTCCACGTTAGCGGGAACCCAGGTCTTAAACGGCCGGTCATCCACGGATTGCGCTTCAATGATGGGGAAGAGTTGCTGGTTGCCATCGGCATCGCGTGCGACCAATAAGGAATATTCCTTATCATAAGCAATCTGTGATTCAAGGATGTACGTCCCCCAGTCCAACAAACCTGCCGCTTTAGCGATGTCCGTTTGGGTCTTGATGACCAGTTCTCGGCCCCGGGACCATTCCTTTTGAATCGGCTTCAACACGCACGGATAACCAATCGAATTGATAGACTGGTACACGTCATCTAAACTGATGATGGTGGCGTACGGGGCAATATTGACGTTGAGTTGTTCGAAGAAGGCCCGTTCGAGTAACCGGTCCTGCATCATCTCCAACAGATCACTACCTTGCGGAATCCGGGTGTACTGGGACAAGAATTTCACCACGTCCGTGCTGACGTGATCGGAATCATAAACGACGACCGCGCAGCTTTCAGCAAAGTGCTGTAATTTATCCTTATCCTTCGCAGATCCGACCGCTTTAAAATCAGCTAACTGTAACGCTTCGCTGGTTTCGTCAGACCCGTACGCCCCCACGCGTAAACCCATTTTACGCGCCTTGGTAACGAGCATCGCGGCGTTTTCGCTACTCCCAATGACCCCAATGGTATCTCCTGGATATAAGACCGTATTCGCCAATTTACTCCCTACTTTCCACTTTTAATTTAATCCTGATGCAAAAACATTGAGTCTCTACTATTATTAGTTTACGGTTTCGACAAGTATTACACAAGTCTCACCCTTAAGTTGGTTAATCTTGAGCAAAGGTGACCGACCCGTTCTCAAACTTAGCAATGCTGGCCAGTGCCACTAGCGGCAAGCCGGCGTCCTTGACTAGTTGGTGTCCCTTCTGGAACCGTTTTTCAATGACCACACCGACCCCCGCAACCTTGATTTGAGCGGATTCGGCGATATCCAGCAAGCCCTGAACGGCCTGCCCGTTGGCCAAGAAATCATCAATAATTAACACGTTATCATCGGCGGACAAGAACCGGCGGTCGATAGAAATGTCGTTATTGCCCTGCTTAGTGTAAGAATAGACCTTGGCCGTATACAAATGGTCGGTCAACGTCAGGCTCTTGTGTTTCCGGGCAAAAATCATCGGCACGCCTAAGTGCAATGCAGCCATGACCGCGGGCGCGATGCCGGAAGATTCGACCGTGAGGACCTTCGTCACCCCGGCGTTTTTGAAGCGCCGGGCGAACTCGGCACCCAGCTGATCCATCAGTTGCGGGTCGACCTGGTGGTTCAAAAAGTTGTCGACCTTCAACACATCACCCGGTAAGATGGTGCCGTCCTGTAAAATGCGATCCTCTAATATTTTCATGATAGCCTCCGTTTGCCTTTTAAAGATTAACCTCCATTTTACCCGAATCCCCCGCCAAAAAACAACGACTAGCCCCAGAAATTTAGGCAACTTTAAGCCAATAGCAAGCCTAGCGCCTCGGCAACCACCGTGCTGAGGGCAAAGAGTCCCAGATTACGGACGGCCAAAATAAAAGTCTGCTTCTTGACGTGGACTTGAAAAAAGGCGCGGATATTTTTCGTGACCGGGATCAAACTGACCAGTGCTAGTAAGGTCCAAATCGGCAAATCACCTAACAGGACACTCGCAATCAATGACAGGTACCCCACAATGTAGAATCCGGCGAACAACCACAACGACTTGCGCGTGCCTAAATAGTAGACGATGGTCGTTCGGTTCAGTTCCAAATCTTCCTTGGCGTCACAGATGTTGTTCGCCAGTAATAACGCCGCAATGGCCATCACGGCAACCCCTGAAGCCAGTAAGACCCGCCACCATAGCGTCATCGTCAACGCATCGGTCTGATACAAGTTTAAGTAAACGGTAATCGCCATGATCATAAAGCCCATGGTGAAACCGGCGAAGAACTCCCCGGTCGGCGTGCCGGACAACGGTTTCGGGCCACCGGCGTAGATGTACCCGACCAGAAAGCAGAAAAGCCCCATCACGAGTAGCGGCCAGCCGGTCACCCAGACCAGATATAACCCGATGAGGGCCGCCACACCGGCGAAACTAGCCATCAACGTAAAAATACCACGCACGTTCAAGTGGTGTACCCCAATCACATTGGTGTGCTTTTTCCACTCGGCCGCTTGATTATCGTCGGCCTTGGTGTAATCTTGATAGTTGTCATTGATATCGACAGCTATATTGAACAAAAACATCGCGATGAAAAAGAGTACGCTTAATCCACCGTTGAGGTGCCCGAAGTTATAGAAGACGAAGATCAAGCCTAATAAAAATGGCCAAACGGACGCAATCTTAGCTTTGATTTCCACGAGTTCCAAAAAGACTTGTAAGTTCACAATCATTTCCCCCTATTTCGTCACCCGACTAGGGCAGCTTTGTTTGACAACGTTTCCAGTTGTCGGTAAGATTAATTTTGACTAACGAACGAGGTGCAGTATGGATCAACAACTTTGGCGGCAGTTCCCGCAGGTTGCGCCAGAACTCAACGCGTTACAGCCCTATCTGCTGGATGCGGTAAAATTGGCCAACCGACCTATCCACAGTAAAATATTAGCCTTATTAGAATCCGGCGGCAAGTTCTTACGTCCCGGGTACTTTTATTTATTTACCACCTTTGGCGAACCAGTGGCTGCAGAACGCTTGCGTGCCGGGGCGGCAGCGTTAGAAATCTTACACGTGGGCACGTTGATTCACGACGACGTCATCGATGAATCCCCGACCCGGCGCGGCGTACGGACCATTCAAATGAAGTACGGCCAACGCAACGCTATTTATGCCGGTGATTTCATGTTTACGGTCTACTTCGACCAGGTCTTAAAGTCCACCAGTGATACATATTTGATTCAAACGCATATCAATGCCATGCATAAGATACTGACTGGCGAACTTGGTCAAATGGCCTTGAACTATCAAGAGGATGCCACGCTAGACGCCTACTTGCGCGAAATCGCGGGGAAGACGGCTGAATTGTTTGCGCTCGCCTGTTACCAAGGGGCAATGTTGACCCACGCTCCTAAAATCGTCCAAGATAACGCCCGACCAATTGGGATTGCCTTGGGGAGCGCCTACCAGATGCTTGACGACATTTTAGATTACGCGGGTGACCCGCGCAAGACTAAGAAACCAATCTTAGAAGACCTGCGTTCCGGCGTCTACTCGTTGCCCCTCCTGTTGGCATTACCACACGCTAAACGTGATTTTCATCACTACTTAAAGAAGCGCCAGGAGATGACGGATGACGATATTTTGGCCGTGCGCGAATTAGTCCACCAGCATCACGGCGTCGATGCCGCCCGGCAACTAGCCACGGAATGGACCGACAAAGCGCTCAACTTGATTGAACAATTACCCGCTGGAGAGACTCAAACGGAGTTGTTACGGTTGACGAAAATGCTGTTGCGGCGGGATCATTAGAACTGGCAAATAGTTTAACCAAAAAAGAGGTGCTTCCATCACGTGTGGAAGCACCTCTTTTTTTGGAGCAGTTTATTAATCAATTTCGCCATTATTATTTTTACTGTACAGGGTACCGATTGTTGGTTGAATTCGAGGGTTGGCACGCTAAAATAAGCGTTATAATCGAGCCGACAAACGGCACAAAGTTGAGGAGCCACAGCCAGCCTGAATAACCACCGTCATGAAATCTTCGAACTTCCGCGGTTAGCGATGCAATAGTTAAAATAATATAACCAATCCCCATAGCCAAGCTTGCTGCGACAGCAACAATGTCGCCGACCGCTTCACTTCCATACCCCGCCATGTACCCAACCACAACCAAAAGTAGCCAAAGTACCCAAACTGCCATCATAGCAAGACAGACGGCAAGGGCACTCCACCAATAATCAGCTCTTCCCATGCGCTTATTCACTCGAAAAGCATCTTTAAAGAAAAGTTTGCCCGAATTAATGATACTTGGTCGACCACTTTCGTTATACGGTTGGCTAGCCCTGCCGTTTACGGTCTGGTTAGGTGCCATTTGTGGGCCGTTGTTCATCCCCGCGTTAAAACCTTGTCCGTTTTGTGCAGCACCACAAAATTCACAAAACTGCGCAGAGTACGGGATGCGTTGCCCGCAATGTGTACAGAATTTCATATTTTCTTCCATGTTGTTTCCCTCTAATCTAAATTATCTGCTTGCTTGTAAGTCACGTGTCCATGATTGACTCCAAGTCATATGTATCAGTCATCAGCTGGATTTAAGACAACATTCGCTCCATTCTTAATTAAGATTCAGGCCGCCGCACTCTGATTATCATCTCCTCTTCAAACGACTTGTCTGAAAAATTAAAAACCAGCTATGATTATAATGTGCTGGTTAATTTGTGATGACTATTAAATTTCATTTCAAACTATAGGCACATAACCCTATTATTATACATGTCTAACACCCACAGTATCAATGCCCACAATAATAACCACCATCAATTTAACACGTTGATAATCTATTAAAATTGTTTTATCAATAAATTTTAAACCCGACCGGTCAAGTCTTGGATTTTGATCAATCGGGTTAATTTTTTAGCTACAGGCAAGCTTACACATTTTTACCACATGACTTTTCTTCTATCTATAGGTCTTGATTATAATATTTATAAATCATTTAACAGCAAAACCATTTTCAAACGCGCTATTCTTAAGGCAAGAACCGGTTGAATTCTACCGATTCAAATCTAAGGAGGCTATATCATATGAATTTCTCAACACCGTCCAGACCAGATTCTGACATACAACAGTTGATTAAAGCAGTGGCAACTTTAAAGGTTCAACTCTTAACGGCTACTAATCAAATTCAGGATCTAATCAGTGACAAGCAGCAACTTAACGACCGAATCTTCATGCTTCGTGCTTGGAAATTTTTTGAAAATTATGATAGCAATCCCCACCACGATTACGTATACGTTCTTCGTCTAGAAGATCAATGTTACTACGTGGGCGAAACAAGCCATTTACGTAGTCGGCTTGCTTCTCACTTCAATGGAGAAGACGAGGCTGGTTACAAGTGTGCCTACTGGACCACGCATCATCACCCCATTGCCCTGGCAAAATTATTAGAGTTTTCATCTGAAACGCCAATTCCCGACCTCAAAAAGCAAGAGACCTTGGAGACTATTAACCAAATGCGAGCGCATGGATTTCGAAACGTCCGTGGTGGTGCTTTTGTGGCGGACGACGAAAATGAACTACAGAAGTTACTCCAAAGCGATAAGCGACAACATGACTTCAACTACACCTTTGACGAAATCGCTGGGGCTTAGTGCCGTCTAAGTTGCTTACCAAACGCTATCAGGAGGCAAATTCACCCATGTTGAAAAAAATTTTGGCCATCAGTTGTCTAGTTTTTGCTCTGAGCTGGGCGCTAGTCCTGCCGCAGAGTGCCGCCGCAAAGGGAACCTACCGTGCCATCCCCCGGACCTATCGTGGGACCTGGATTCGACGATCACCTAAGTTCGGCGGTCATCCCCGCTTAACCGTTCGCGCCCACGCCATTCACGCAACCGTCTTGCGACTAAAGGGCCATCGGTTGGGCGTCCACGTCGGTCATGGTTACGTGACGGTCTTTCAAGCCCATAAAGGTCATGCCGTCGGAGAAAATTACATTCTGAGACGGACCTGCTACCACCACCGAGTCGCCCTCAAAGTATCCTACGACACCCGCGTTGAATTCTACACCCGTGCTTAGCTCACTGCCCATGCTGGGCGTAACGGGCCTCCGTGGCTGCCTTATCATCACGCCACCACATCGGGTGCTGGCGGTACCACGCAATCGTGTTGCGTAGTCCTTGTTCGAAATCGGTCATCACCGGGTACCATCCCAATTCACGGGTCAATTTGGTGGCATCAATGGCGTAACGGCGGTCATGACCGGGACGGTCAGTCACCTGGTCGTATGCATCTTGTGGTTGGCCCATTAGTTTCAAAATCAACCGCAGGACATCGCGATTAGACCGCTCACCATTGGCCCCAATCAGGTAGGTGTTATCCGGCTTCCCCCGCATCAAGATTTCCCAAACCGTGCGGGAATGGTCGGTCGTGTGAATCCAATCCCGGATATTCCGACCACTCCCGTACAGTTTCGGTCGAATACCACACAAGACATTAGTAATCTGGCGGGGAATAAATTTTTCGACGTGCTGGTACGGTCCGTAATTGTTAGAACAGTTGGAGATTGTCGCGTTGAGGCCAAAGGACCGGCACCAGGCGTGCACCAACAAGTCCGAACTGGCCTTGCTCGCCGAATAAGGACTGCTGGGTTGGTAGCGCGACTCCGGCGTAAACTTAGTCGCCCAATCCGTTGGGGTCGTCGGCAACGGTAAATCCCCGTAGACTTCATCGGTTGAGATATGGTGGTAACGAACCCCGTATTTCGTACAAGCTTGTATCAGCGTGTAGGTTCCCACCACATTCGTTTGGATAAACGGCGCAGGTTCTTCTAATGAACGGTCGTTATGACTTTCCGCCGCATAATTCACCACGGCATCGGCTTGCTGAACCAACGGTTCGACCACCGTGGCGTCGCAGATATCACCAACTACTAAGTTGACCCGTTCTGTAGGTAATCCGGCCAAATTGGCGCGTTTGCCCGCATAGGTCAGTTTATCTAGCACCGTGATGTGGGCTACCTCCGGATGGGTCTGCACCACATACCGGACAAAGTTCGCTCCCACAAAGCCAGCACCCCCGGCAACCAACAAATTTTTCATCGTGTGCTCCTTTCGTTCACTAAAATCACAAAGTGACCTGTTCAGCAATCGCTGAGCAGACCACTTCTCGCTGTTACCGTCCGCGGTCCATATCATACAGATCCCGGAAGCGCTGATTCTCATGATACAAGTCTTGTGGCGTCCCCGACATGTCGAACTGCCCGTCTTCGATAAAGCGAACTTGATTGACGTGCTGAATCCCCGTCAAATGGTGGGTGACCCAGATAATCGTTTTGTCCTTTAAAACGTCGAAGACCGTATCCAACAAGTGTTGTTCGGTAATCGGGTCCAGACTGACCGTGGGTTCATCCAAGATGATGATGGGCGTATCCTGCAATAGAATGCGGGCCAACGATAACCGTTGCCGTTCCCCACCGGAGAACCGACTTCCGGCCTCTTGGACCTGCGTGTTGTACCCGTTAGGCAAGCCACCAATCAGGTCATCCAATTCAACGGCTTTGACCGCTTGGCGGACCTCGGCATCAGTAGCCTGCAAGTTGCCTAACCGCACGTTATTCATGACCGTTGTATTGAACAGATAAGGTTGTTGGTCCAACACCCCCATCAGTTGAGCTCGCTGTGTCTGCAACTGATCAACCGGGACACCATTAATGGTGACTTGCCCGGAATCAGGCGTTTCATCACCTAAAATCAGCTTCAATAACGTACTCTTCCCGGTCCCGCTAGGTCCGAGTAATGCCAATTTTTCACCTGGATGCAGGGTCAACGACAAGTCTTTAATGACCTGCCGCTGCGCCCCAGGATAGGTGAAACTCACATGGTCGAGCGTCAAATCCGCAAAGTCGCCAACCGTTTGTTGCGGCGCCAATTGGGGCACGTTTTCATCCAATCCGTTAACTCGGTTAATGGAGTCCTGGTAGACCGGCCATTCGCTGACCCCTTGGCTCATATCCGCAAAAGGTTCAACTGCCGGAAACAGAGCGAGTCCGAACGCCGCCACCCAATTTGCTTGCGCCTGGTTACCGGTGAACATGACGCCGGCCCACCAAACCAGCAGGATGACCGCTGCGCCAAACAGGAATTGAATGGCAAAATTCCGCCACCACTGGAAATAATGGTCACTACGCCGTAAACGGGCAATCTCATCGATGGGCTTATCCTGTTGCCCCAAGAAGGCCTTTCGACGACCGGAAATCAACCAGTCACCTAAGCCTAAGACGGCATCGGTCAACCGCGTGTAGAAGTGCCGTTGGACCTGCCGGGCTTGAAATTCTCGTTTACCATTGACCGCAACCGACATCAGCGGCATGACCACCACGATGATGCCTAACAAAAGCAACATCAACAGGCCAAAAGCCCAGTTGAAGTAGCCAATGCCAATCACAATAAACAGGTACAATAACCACCCAATAACCAGTGGAAAAATCGTCCGCAGGTAGAGGTTTTCAATATGATCGATATCCTCAGCTAAAATACCCAGGACATCGCCCGTCTGGTGCTTTTGGCGAATCGCTACGGCTTGTTTTTCCACGGACTGATAGAGTCGCTTCCGAAAGGCCGATACGATGCGCAGGACCCAGTTATGACTGGTCAACCGTTCGGCGTAACGAAAAGCCGGTCGGCCAATCCCGAAAGCGCGGGCGAGCACGATGGGCACGTAAATCATCAAAATATTAAAAGGATGCGTCGCCGCCTTACTGATCAGGTAGCCGGAGTTAAACATCAGTGCTCCACCACAGAAGAAGGTCATGAAGCCCAGGAACAAGACCAACGTCAAAAGGCCCTTGTAGCGCTTCAAGTAAGGCATGACCCAGTGGTCGTGTTCAAACGTTTTAAAGAATCCTTTCATGCTGGCGCCTCCCCTTCCATTTCAGACCGTAAGCGAACGTAGGCCCCGTTTTGAGCCTGTAACTGGTCGGGGGTCCCTTGTTCAACCACACGACCGTGATCCAAGACTAGGATATAATCCATTTCATTCATCCAGTGTAGCCGGTGGGTCGCAAAGAAGACCAGGTGGTCCTTAAAAACGGGGAGCATGGTCTGCTTCAAGTCAACTTCAGTTTCGATATCCAAATGAGCAGTCGGTTCGTCAAACAGTAAGATGCGCCGCGAGTCGTCCAAAAAGGCTCGGGCTAACGCAATCCGTTGGGCTTGGCCTCCGGAAACGCCCCGGGAACCTTCCCCGATTTGCGTGGCAAACCCATCCGGCAACGTGGCAATCCAATCAGTCAGACCGGCACGGTGCGCAGCTTGCGCGACCGCTTCATCTGAAGCAGCGGGCGTGTAAAACGCGATGTTGTCCCGCAAGCTTGCGTGAAATAAGTATGGCGATTGGGGAATGTAGACGAAGCTCTTCTGCCAAGCCGCCTGGTCCAAATGAGGGACCTGAGTGCCCCGGGCGGTGATTTGACCGGCCTGGGGGCTCAAGAATCCACTCAGCGTATTGATCAACGTGGATTTCCCGGAGCCTGACGCCCCGATGATGCCCACCTTTTGGAACCCGCGAACATTGAAACTAATGTCCTTTAAAGTCGCGTGGTCAGCATCGTACCCAACATTGACGTGGTCCAAATGCAATTCATCATCCGGCGTCCAAACAGGCGTGGCAGCTGGTAACGTGTCACGGTCGGTCGGCGTTTCCCGGTGTAAGATATCCAGCACCGCCGTCAAGGCGTTCTTCCCGTTTAAAGTTGCATGGTAGTCGTTAGCGAAATTACGCATCGGGGCAAAGTAGTCCGGTGCCAGCGTCAAGATGACCAGTGCGGGCAACAGTTGAATCGTATTGTCCATCAGCCCGAACCCTAAGAAGACCGCAATGATTGCAATTGACAACGTCGTGAAAAAGTCCAACGCAAAGGTTGACGTCATCGCAATGGTCAGTGTCGCCATCGTTTTCTTCCGATAATCTTCACTAACCGAATAAACGTTACCTGCATATTGCTTGTTCAAGCCCAACTGCTTTAAAGTCGGTAACCCCCGCAAGGTGTCGACAAAATGGTTCGATAACCGCTGGTACCCGGCGTATTGCCGGTCAGCCTTGGCCTGGGCCGCCAACCCTAAGATCACCATAAAGAAGATGATCAACGGGTAGATGACCAGCAAGAACAGTGCTTCTTTCCACTGAATCAATGCGATATAAATCAGAATCAACCACGGTGTAATCGCTAGGTCCAAGACCTTACCGATAATCATCATCAAATAAGTTTGAATCTTATCGATACCTTCGAGGCCCATGGTAACCACGTTCCCGGTCCCCTCTTGCGCGACAACGCTTGGACCGAGGTCAAAAAGCTTAGCCATGAACTGTTTCCGTAATTTTTTAGTGGTACTTTCCACAAACGGATAAGTCAGCCAATTTTTTAGGACCGTCATCAAATGCCGGCCTAAGAAAGCGACCGCAAAAATCACCAGCGGGGCCACGATAGTCCCGACGGCTTGAAGCTTCCAGAGATTCACAATTGCCACCGAAAGGTACTTGGCCTGTAAAATAATTAAAATAGCTTGAATCACAGTTAACAGGCTCTGCCAGACAATGACTTTACGAATACCCGGAAATTGGAACACACGTTGATCAATCAAATAAATCCCCCCAGTTCAATCAAGTTGCCTATACCGCTTATGATACTGCTTTCATTTCTATTTGACGAGGGCTCGCGGCAGTTAAAATTCGTTTATCATTTGATAGTTTTTCTTATCAGAACACACCAAAAGCCGCCCGACCAGTTGCCCAGTCAGGGCGGCCTTAAACGTGCTTGGTCACAAGGAGGTCACGCCACACGTTGTCAAACGCCTACTTCCAAAATTAAGCTTGTTGCTTAGGTGAAGCCAGTCGTTTGTAGAAGACCCAGTAACTCCAGATAAAGTAGACCAGGACAATCGGTAAGATGGTGAAGGTCAGAATCGTCATCAGGTGCAAAGTGTATGGCGAATTAGAGGAGTTTTTGATTAAGAGTGAATAAGCTGGATTGTTGGCCACCATGACCCGCGGGAACAACCCGTTGAAGATCAGCACGACCACGCTAATCAGCGACAACCCACTCCCGATAAATGAGAGCCATTCGTGGTTGCCCAAGACGCCCCAGTAAGCCAAGGCGGTCACGACGACCAAGAAAGCCACGATCAATGTCGTCGACAACGGCTTCTTGGTGAAGAAGTCGGTCGAGAAGAAGAGCAGTAAGGCAAAGACTACTTCGCCGGCAAAGAGAACGGGGTATAACACCTTGTTCCAGGCCCGGGCCCGGTCACGCAGACTGCCCGAGGTCTTCAGGCGAATGAAATTCAGCCCGTGGACTAAGCAGAGCACCGTAACGGCGACTCCACCAACGATGGAGAATAAGTTGACGTAATCGGTGAAGTGCGCGGTCATGTCCCCGTTCTTGTCGATTGGCATGCCCTTGATCATCGCGGTGAACAACATCCCAAATAGGAAGGCGGCACATCCGGAACCCAGGGTCCCAGCCCATTCCCAGAAAGTCTTCCAGCGCTTCGTTTCCATGTTAGCCCGAAATTCGAAGGAGACCCCCCGGAAAATCAAGGCTGCTAGAATCAGGAACAAAACCAGGTAGAAACCGGAGAACAGGGTTGCATACCACATTGGGAAGGAGGCGAACATCGCCCCACCAGCGGTAATCAACCACACCTCATTGCCGTCCCAGTGCGGGCCAATCGTCTTGATGACCACATCACGTTCGGCGCTGTTGCGGGCAAAGCTTTTAATCAGCATCCCTACCCCAAAGTCAAAGCCTTCGAGGAAGAAGAACCCACTGAACAAGACGTTAATCAGAATAAACCACAATAATTGTAGACTAGTCATGGTTAAACGCCCCTTTCGAGTACGGATCAATTGCTTGGTCATTGGCCGTCGTTGAAGTGTAGCCCTCAACATTATCCGCATCTGGTCCCGCTTTCAAAGTTCGGTGACACAGCACGACCATGACCAGTCCCATACCAGCAAACATCAAGAAGTAAATGATGTTCGAGGTCAGTAACGATGCCACGGAAACGTTTGGCGAGACCGCATCGGCAATCGTCAGCAACCCATAAACGACCCACGGGTACCGACCAAATTCAGTGATGAACCAGCCAGCCGTGTTCACGATAAATGGGAGCCACAGGCAAATCCCCATAATGTAGAGGAACCAACGCTGGTTCAGAATCGCCTGTGATTTCTTGCGGTTCATAATCAGCCCCACAATGGCAATCAAGGCAAACAATGCGGCGGCACCGGACATAATCCGGAAACTCCAGAACAAGGTCTTAGTCGGGACGTAGTAATTGATGTCCTTACCATATTTTTTATCATACTTCGCGTGTAATTCTTTATTCACTTGGTTCATCCCAGTGACGGTCCCACTCAACTTATGGTAGCTCAGTAGGTTCAAGACGTATGGGATATCGACGGACCAGGTCGTCTTGTGTTGCTTGGTATTGAACCCAGCAACGGCCGTCCATTCACCCTTTTGCGTGGAGTTCTTGTACAAACCCTCCATCGCGGCCACCTTCATCGGTTGGTTATTGATGAGGTAACGGGTCTGGGTGTCCCCACTAGCAATGGAGCCTAAGGAGAAGATCAGGCCAATGACCAAGACGACCTGTAAGGACTTGCGGTAGAACGGAACGTGATCCTTCTTGAGTAACCGCCATGCGGCACAACCCGCAACTACAAAGGCAGCGGTTACAAAAGACCCGAAAATAACGTGCGGAAATTCATTCCAGAGTTGCGGGTTCCCCACAATATCCCCAAAGCTCGTCATTTGGACGTGCCCGGTTTGCTTGTTGATGATGTAACCCACCGGATTCTGCATAAAACTGTTGGCCGCCAGGATCCACAGTGCGGATAGTGAAGAGCCAAACATGACCAGCCAAATAAAGAGGACGTGAACCCACTTGTTAAAGCGGTCCCAAGTGAACATCCACATCCCAATAAACGTGGATTCCATGAAGAACGCAGCTAGCGCTTCAATGGCTAACGGCGCACCGAAGATGTCGCCCATGAACCGGGAGTAATACGACCAGTTCATCCCAAATTGGAATTCCTGGATGATCCCGGTAACCACCCCGACGGCAAAACTGTAGAGAAACATTTTGCCCCAGAACTGGGCCATCTTCTTATAGTCCTGGTCCCCTTTGATGGCGTACATGGTTTCCATGACGGCAACGACAAAGGCTAGGCCGATTGAAAACGGAACGAAGAAGAAATGGAAGACCGTGGTCATCCCGAATTGGAATCTGGCCAAGCCTAGAATATCTAGACCAAAATTGATCATTTTTCTAACCTCCCCAAACGTTATGTGTGTAAATAAATAATTGCTAACTTGTCTTTATTATATCGAGTGATAAGCCAACATTCAATGATTCACGATGATTATTTGTGAAAAACATGGTTTTTGGTCTCGTTTTCGCTCACTTTCGTTCGTTCAATGTCGTAACGCTTTGAACGGAGTGTGCCATTTGAATTTTTAAGCTCGCGAAAACGGTTTCTAACAGCTTCTCAAAATCGAACGTGCTAAAATGGGGCTAACCTATTTTACAAGGAGGAACTTTGCGATGACTGAACGAATTCTCGCGTTACAGCCCCTAACGGCTGACCACCTGGCCACCTTACGCGCGGCCGGAATTGACGTCGTCTCGGCAACAGATTATCAACCCGGTGGCGCACCCATCACTATTTTATATGGGTGGCAAAAGGACCTCGGGCCCCAAGTGATCAAAGACCCAAACAACCAAGTCCACTGGCTCCAAACTCACAGTGCGGGGGTCGACTACTTGCCCCTTGATTTGATTGCTGACCAACACATCAAATTGACCAATTCCCGGGGCGTCTTTTCCGACGCCATCGCCGAAACGACCATCGGTTACCTCCTGTATTTCTTACGGGGCTTCGATATCGCCCTCGAGAATCAGGCCGGCCACTTCTGGTCGCAACCCAAACGCGCTTCGTTGCCCACCCTCAGTGACCAAACCGTGGTCATCTACGGGACCGGTAGTATCGGTCAAGCAATCGCCAAGTTATTGAACGTCTTCGGCACCACGGTTCTGGGGGTTAATCGCTCGGGACACCCGGTCACTGGGTTTAAACAAACGGCTAGTCTAACTGATGATGCTCAGGTCCTAGCCAACGCTGACATCGTCATCAACGACATGCCCGCCACGGACGAAACTAACGACTACTTCAACGCGGACTTCTTCAACCGACTCGACGGCTTACACGTCTTCGTCAACGTTGGCCGGGGCAAGGCGGTCGACCTTAATGCTTTACGCGCCGCACTGAATGCCCACCAGGTAATCAATGCCGCTCTTGATGTGGTAGAAGAGGAACCTCTCCCCAAAGACGACCCTTTGTGGGACTTCCCGAACGTCTTATTGACCCCCCACCAAAGTGGGTTTGCCGCTAATAATCTTGATTTGACCTTCAAGATTTTCCACGAGAACCTGACTAGCTACCTCAAGGACGGCTCCTTAACGGTTAACGTCACGGATCCACGGCAAGGCTATTAACTCCATCGCAGTGATGTTTCACTTTTAAGAATTTGGCTAAATAATGGACGCTTCAAGACCTTAGTTTTCTTGGAGCGCCCATTTTCTTTCTGCCAGAATTAGATTGCGGCCGCATCGCAGATTCTACGTCTTATGTGATCGTTTTAATTGTTTCTAGGCAGCATTTCTGGCATAATACATGGTGTTCACCAGGATAAGTTTATAGGAGGTATTACAATGGCTAAAGTTGACGACAAAGTTGATAGTACCAAGGATAAAGTAAGCGGCAAAGCTAAAGAAGCTGAGGGCAAAGCTACGAACGACAAGCCTCGTGAAGTTGAAGGTAAAGCCCAGAACATG
This sequence comes from Levilactobacillus suantsaii, assembly GCF_004115745.1. Classification (GTDB taxonomy): domain Bacteria; phylum Bacillota; class Bacilli; order Lactobacillales; family Lactobacillaceae; genus Levilactobacillus; species Levilactobacillus suantsaii. The sequence continues at coordinate 27,742 of NZ_QXIL01000001.1, forward strand.
TTAGGCAAAGCTAAGGATAAGATTTCTGAAGCTAAGGAAAACATCAAAGACGCTGCTGATGACTGGCAGAAGGAACACTCTGACAATAAAGACGAGAAAAAAGAGTAATTGGAACCGATTGACTAACGAGAAGCCCTGGGGCACCTGACCAGGACTTCTTTTTGATTGGCATTCCTAACACCGGCTATGGTATAGTAGCCCCATGTCACTACCGAGACCAAAGGAGTATTAACCATGTCGAAACCAAATCAGCCGAGCGGTGCAGAACGCGCTGCCCTCCGGCGTAAAAAATTACAAAAAAAGGTCGGCCAGGACGTCTGGGAACGCTACGCTGAAAGCGTCAAAAAAGGGCTTCTGACCCAAGCGGAAGCGGAAGCAGCCATGAAGGTCGTCCGCCACAAGGAAGTCACCCAAGCTAACCGGGCGCGCAAAGCCAACGGTCCGCGCCCCAAAAGCAACCGGCAACGCCGCAAGGAACACGCCGAAAAACTGGCGGCCCAAGACTGGGCTAGTCGCCGCCACACGAATGGTCACCGCGCTCGGCGTCGAATCGACTACGATGATCCGGCGACTTACCAGTTAAACGCTAACCGGCGGTCCCACCGTTAAAAACCAAATATCACAAAATTGGTCCCAGAAACCGTAAATGGTTTCCAGGACCAATTTTTTAACTCAACGTTTCTAACTTGTACAGACTCAGATTGAGTCAGCACTCATCGTCACAGCGTTATTCCCAATCGTAGTTCGTTGGGTCTTGCAGTCCACGCCCAGTCGCCTTGTCCAACATAATGCGTTGTTCAAAGTGAGCGACGTTGCGCTTCGTTTGCTTGACCATGTCAGGGTTGACAGAAACATAGTCAATCCCACATTGGATCAAGAAGTTCGTGAAGTCTGGGTACTCGGATGGGGCTTGGCCACAAATCGAAACGGTCCGGCCATCTTTGTGGGCTGCCTTGATCAAGTGCTTAATAGCCCGCTTAACGGCTAAGTTCCGTTCGTCGAAGAGCCGTGCAACCGTATCGTTGTTCCGGTCGCAACCCAGAATCAACATGGCTAAGTCGTTGGACCCGATGGAGTAGCCATCAACGAATTCATTGAACTGATCAGCTAAGATGATGTTCGATGGAATTTCAGCCATCATGTAGATCTTGAAGTCATCGCTCCGAACCAGCCCTTCGTTAGCCATGATTGTCGTAACTTTCCGAGCTTCGTCAACGGTTCTGACGAATGGGATCATGACGTTCAAGTTCGTCAGGCCAAATTCGTTCCGCACTTTCTTAACCGCACCTAATTCTAGTTTGAAGGCTTCAATGTACTTCGGATCGTAGTACCGTGAAGCACCCCGCCAGCCTAACAGGTCCGCCGGTTCGTGTGGTTCGTACTTGTCACCACCCTTTAAGTTCCGGTATTCACTGGACTTAAAGTCGGAGAGCCGCAGAACGACTGGCCGTGGCGCCATGGCCCGGGCAACTTTGGAAATCCCGTCAGCCAACATGTTAACGACTTTTTCAGGGTGTCCTTGTTCGATTAAGTACAGTGGGTGTTCGTGGATAAACGTGGTCCACAAGAACTCTTCACGCATCAGACCAATCCCATCGGCTGGTAAGGTCGAGTACTTGTCAGCTAAGTCCGGGTCACCTAAGTTCATCATGACTCGAGTTGCCGTTGGGGCAAAGGTTTCTGCAGCCACGACTTGACCGCCGCCAGCTGCTTGTGCGGTGTCGTTCTTCTTGAAGAGGCTGGCAACCTTACCTTTGTAAACAATCCCGTTGGTGGCATCAACGGTAATCACGTCACCGGTCTTAAAAACATCGGTCGCCGCAACCTTCTTACTCTTAGTCCCAACGATACATGGAATCTGCATTTCCCGCGAAACGATAGCCGCGTGGCAGGTCATCCCACCATTATTCGTCACGATGGCGGCCGCCTTCTTCATGGCTGGAACCCAGTCAGGCGAGGTCATTAAGGTAACTAAGATTTCGCCCTTCTTGAATTGGTCAATGTCATCTGGACTGTCGATTACGTGGACAACCCCACTGGCTAAACCAGGACTAGCGGATAACCCACGGACAGCAATTTCTGCATCTGATTCTTCAACCACGTTCTCATCTCCCGAAGCGTCTTGATCTTGCTTTTGCTTCTTTCTCTGAGACCAAACGGTTTCTGGCCGTGCTTGAACGATCCACAGCTTGTTCGTATTAACGTCCAAGGCATATTCCATGTCCATGTAGCAACCGTAGTGGCGTTCAATTTCCTTAGCGTAACCCGCTAATTCAATCACTTGGTCATCGGTTAAGGCTTGCTTCTCTTGCAAGTCTTCCGGAACATCTTGTTCTTCGGTCCCACCGTCGTCATTACGAACCAGTTCAACCGTTTGCTTAACCACGCTACGTTCCGCAATCTTCATCGATTGTTTGTCGATGACGAAGTGGTTTGGCGTGACCTTCCCTAAGACGATGTATTCACCAAGACCCCGAATAGCATCGATCACGATCTTCGAGCCATCGCCATTAGCGACGTTAACGGAGAACATAATCCCAGAAGCCTTGGAGAAGACCATCATTTGAACGGCTGCGGATAAAGCAACCTTTTCGTGTGGGAAGTGTTGCTTGTGCCGGTAGTAAGTTGCCCGGTCAGTAAATAGTGATGAGTAGCATTGTTGAACCCGGTTAACGACATCCGCTGCACCACGGATGTTTAAGTAGGATTCCTGTTGACCGGCAAATGAAGCGTTCGGTAAATCTTCCGCCGTAGCTGAAGACCGAATCGCAACGAATGGATTGTCTTGGCCCACCTTGGTAGCCAAGTCGGCATAGCCCTGCTTGATCTCTTCTGCCAAATCATCCGGCATCTTTGCCGAAACGATCAGGTTCCGAATCTTTTCACAGGTCGCGTGCAATTCATCTGAATCTTCGTAATCCTTGATGCCTTCTAGCAATGCGTTGACCTTATCGTTGACCCCGGTCACGTTCATAAAGTACCGGTAAGCCCGTGCGGTCGTCGCAAACCCATAAGGGACTGGAACATTCATGGATGAAGTCATTTCACCCAGTGAGGAAGATTTACCCCCCACTAAGTTCACGTCCTTACGATGTAACTCATCAAACCACAAAACATTGGCTGTATCTCGACTGGTCGTTGCAGTACCTTGACCCGTCGTCACATTTGTAGTATCTCGACTTGTCATCATAGTGCCTCCTTGCGCTTACTTTAGGTATATTTGGCTCCACCAGCGTTGAATGGAACCGCTTACATCTTACAGCTTTTATTATAATTCATTTGTGAGCAAAGTGTTAGTCCTTTCTGAAATTTTTTGCTTTCAGAACGATTTTCACCCACTAATTAAAAGGGACCCAGTCTAAGCAATCACGCCGCTTAGCGGCTCTTTTTGATGCCCAAAATAAATTAATTAAAAAGTATTTTCCAGCGCCCATTAGGTTCACAATCCGGACCAGTTAAGAAAGTGGTCCTCACCATTAATCCCCTGTTTGTCGGTATTTTTAAGAATTTCTAGGAATATTCCGAATTAGCGCAAAAAACGTTTTCTCCCCATAGATTATGCGCAATGATAATCTGAGAGAAAACGTTTTGAGCTGTTTTTGTAAGCAACCGTTTGTCTTCAAACTTGCCCGCAAAATTGGTAGCGACAGCTCGGCTTACAATTTGTTAAACTATACACAATGTCGGTAAAATCAAACTTTATTGGTCCCGTTTATGGGTGATTCCCAGAGCCCCCGCCAAGTAGCGCTAAAATTGTGAGCCCCCACCAAGCCGTGGTCGGTTTTTGATTGGTTTGGGGCAAGACCGTCGCTTTTACGGTTGCGGGCTGATCTGCTTGATTTCCCGTACCTTGCTTAGTGGTAGTCCCGGAAAGTGCGTGTTTTATTGTTGCTGGAATGGGTGCCGTCGATGCGGTTGCTTGGTACCGGACCGTAACATCCCTTACCGTTATGGGCGTAAGACTAATTTAGCATCCCTATTTACCCGGAATAGTGAGCAAGGATTATCCTGATGAGCTTTGGAAATGTATTCTCCTGATGTTTCTTTAGCCTGCTTACCATTCTTTTTGGTACTTCCAAATGGATTATGGTTTCTTATTCGATGGTAATTATCATTACCTTTGATTGCTTTGGCATTCGTGATCACCCAAAACGCAACTAACATGAAAAAAGCCCGGGCAAAATGCCCAGGCTTTCGCTAACGTTTCTTATTGATTGGGTATGCTGGGCATGACCCCCACTTCTTTGTAAATGCCTACATATCAGTGATTGCAATGGTTTTAACGCTTAGTAAATAATGATTGGCTTACCATTTGGTTTGCTTTACAAAAAAGCACCGTTTCCGGTGGCTTCATACTTGCGCGGAGTAGTGACTGTTAACCATATTGGTTAGCAGTTTTTAATTTATTCTACCTATGCTTCTAACAAATCATGTGTTATTCTGACGTAAATACAAGAATGGTCAGGAACCCATAACTATGCTAGTACAAGGGCAAAACGAATTGCAAAATTTACGGTTGAACAACTTGCCAGTTTAATACCAGGAAGCGGAATAAAGGCTGCCGTCGGTATATTATGATGTTTCTGAACTATTAAAAACACAACGAGCAGATATTTTTCCAACCTACAACATTCGTTTAATTTCGGCAACGGCGCCTCGTGGAAATCGTGCAATAATTGGACAAGAGTCCATAGTTAAGTATTACTCTAACAGCAAACGCACCAAACTAATTAAAATCATCCATCATACTTCTTGGGTAGGATCGAAGGGATCAATTCTATGAGGTTTGAAAATATATTTTCTTTGTGTTTTTTTGGCTTTCTCATTATTCTTTATGCATTTAATACACCAAAATGGATCATGATTACTTATTTGGTTGTTGGAATAATTATCTTTTGTTTTTTTACGATCCGTGATCACAAAAAAAGAGAGAATAACATAAAAAAGTGAATCCCAGGATTGGATTTATTCCAATTTTGGGGGTTCACTTCACTTTTCCCTGCTTACCAGTCTTTTTGGTCCTTCCAAGTGGATTATGATTCCTGATTGGGTGCTTGCCATCATTACCTCTAAGTTGCTTTGGCATTCGTAATCACCAAAACCGCAATTGACATAAAAAAAGCCCGGGCAAAATACCCAGGCTTTCACTAACGTTTCTTATTGATTGGGTATACTGGGATCGAACCAGTAAATTACGGATTCAGAGTCCGGTGCCTTACCATTTGGCGAATACCCAAAAATACGTGGTGTTGTCGCGAAACAACTATTTAATAGTACCGTGTTTGCGAATTAGTGTCAACCGATTTTTGAAAAAATATTCACGCTGTTCGATATTATTAACTCCTAAAAGTCTCGCCCAATTCCAGATTTTGGGTCAATAGAAACGCAAAGGGGCCGGCAAAATCGCACGATTTTACCGGCCCCTTTGTTAGATTTAAATGGTTAACTTCTCGCTATTGCAGGACTTTGAAAGTGGCCAGCAACGACTTGTCCGCCGTTGCCTTCACAAAGACCGGAATCTGATTTAACGGCGTCTTCACCGTTAAAGTCGTACCACCTGGCGTCGTTTCCCCAGAATAGACGTTAATCCAGTCACTCCCTTGCGGCAAGTAAACCTCTCGTTGGTGTTCATCTTGGTACAGGATAGGCGCAACTAAGAGCTGGTCGCCAAACATATACTGGTCCTCAACCGACCAGGCTTGGGCATCCCCGTCGAAATCATAGAATAGCGGCCGAATGACCGGGGTCCCCTTTTCGTGCGCAGCCTGCATCTGTCGCTTAATGTACGGCTTCAGATTTTGCCGTAATTGCATATAGGACTGCATAATTTGGTAAACCTCTTCGCCGTACGCCCAAGGTTCCGTGGGGGCTCCCGTTGGCATCTTTCCCCCGCCAGTGGTGCCTAACGGCTTTTCATGGGGTTCGCGGTCCCCGTGCATCCGCATGACTGGGCAGAAGGTCGCGAATTCAAACCAACGGGTCACGAGTTGCCGGAAAGTTGGGTCGTTATCGTCACCACCCGTGAAGCCGCCAATATCGGTCGTCCACCACGGGATTCCCGCAATCCCCATGTTCAGGCCAATGCATAATTGGTTCCGTAAGGCTTGGAAGCTAGAGTCAATATCACCAGACCAAACCAGCGCCCCGTAGCGTTGACTCCCAGCCCAGGCACTCCGAACCAAGTTGATCACGTTTTTCTCGCCAGTGGCCGTCATCCCGTCAAAGACCGCCTTCGAATACCCAACTGGATATCGGTTACCAACTTGTAAGACACTGCCGTCGTGATACCGATAATTATCGTAATCATAGACCGAGTATTCCGGTTCGGCTTCATCTAACCAGAACAAGTCCACGCCTTGGTCGTAATAATTCTTTTTCAGGAGCTTCCAGAGATACTTTTGAGCTTGCGGGTTAGTAAAATCTACGAACCCATTGTTCCCCAGGAAGTTCATCGTAATCGGAACTCCCCGTTCAGTTTGAACCAGGTAACCTTTATCACGCATCTCTTGGTAGTGTGAACTGGTCTCGTCCACCGTCGGCCATACTGAGACCATCAATTTGATGCCCATTTCGTGTAACTCATCAATCATTTGTTTTGGATTTGGCCAGTAAACGGGATCGAACTTGTACTCCCCGGACTTTGGCCAGTGGAAGAAATCGATGACGATAACACTAATTGGCAACTTCCGCCGCTTGAACTCACGGGCAGCGGCCAAGACCTCATCTTGCGATTGATAACGGAGTTTGCATTGCCAATAACCCATGGCGTAATCCGGCATCATCGGTACCGTCCCGACAACGCTCGCGTACTGTTCCTCAATGGCGTGCGGGGTCTCGCCCGCCGTGATCCAGAAGTCCAATTCCTTAGTTGCACGGGCGTGCCATTCTGTTAGGTTCTTCGCAAACGTGACATCTCCGATTGCCGGATTATTCCACAAAAAGCCGTAACCTTTACTAGAAATATAAAACGGAACGGTGGCCTGGGAGTTACGCAGCGCCAACTCCAATTTGGAATTTTTCAGGTTCAAAAAGTCTTGTTGGTACTGCCCCATCCCAAAGATTTTTTCTTGGCGGTCAGATTCAAAGCGAACCTTCAACCCAAAGTCGCCGCCCGGATTACCCTTAAATTCATGCCAATCCAGGTCCAACGCACTGTTGAAATGCGCCATCTTAAGGGCGTCTTTCCCCGGATTCATTTCGTTCACCCGGGTACGCTGATAGCCTTGCAACAACTGCTTATCTTGTTGATTATAAAAAGCCAAATTTCCATAAACGTCCAAGCGGGCCGTAATCTGACCATTCGTAATCTGCCCCGACTGGCCTTTTTCATCGACCTGAGGCGTCACTGACGCTGCTTTAACGGGCATCGTTAACGCATTTTTCCGGCCCGTAAATTCGGGATAACGCGTACTTCGAACCCGAAAACTATTCGTACCCCACGGCCGAATTTCCATGGTCTCGCCATCAGACTGTTGGTATAAGTAACCATCTTTTTGATAAATCATCAGCTAATTCCTCCTAAATTAAGATTTTGCAGCCGAATTTTGCTCATGAATCGTGTTGAGCTTAGCCGTAATATCGTCCTGCATCCGTTCATAACGCCCATAAAAGATCAGGGGAATGATGGCAATGGCGAACACCAGAATCGTGAGCCCGTTAAAGGATAACGAGATTCCTAGTAAACTGTGGGCACTCTGTTGCTGATTCGCGACGTACCCAAACAGTCCCATCAGCCAAGCTGGTAAGGCACCCCCGATTCCACTGCCAATCTTGATGCAGAATGAACTGCCAATCGCAGTCAATAGTCCCGCAGCGTTGATGCCGGACTTGTATTCCCCGTAATCAACGGCCGAGCCTAACAGCGCAAATGGGAGCGAAACCGCAATTCCACTACCCAAGTTGCCAACAACCCAACCGGCAATCAAGATTGCCAACGAGTGGCCACCAGACCAGATGATACCTTGACCAATGATGGCCAGGATTAAGCCGGAAATCCAAATGGCTTGTTGGGAAAACTTTTTGCTGAGAACTGGGACCAACAAAACTGCCACGACCTGAACGAACGAAATTCCGTTGACCAGGGGAACTAAGTTTTTATTCCCAAAGTTATAGGTCAAGTAGTAAACAATCGTCGAAGACCGCACCGTCAAGGCGACCCAGAAGACTAAATTACTGATTACAATGATAATCCACGGCCAGTTTCCTTTGATGGCCTTGACACTCTTCTTTAAGGAGACTTTGGTTTGGACGGGTTTGACCCGTTCCTTGATATTCAGAAAAGCCATAATGGTCAGGACCCAGAACAAGGTCGCAAAAATCGCCATGGTCCACCGAAACCCGATGACATCGTTGCCGCCACCTAACAAGGCCACTAGAGGTAAAGTCAACACGTTAGTGGCCAAAACCCCTAAGTTCGACCCAGCCATCCGAATCGAATTCAATGTAATTCGTTCCTGAGAATCCGGCGTCAATAATGGCAGAACCGTGGTTAATGGCGTATTGATTCCCGTATAAGAAATCCCCGTGATAATATAAGTAATCGCACAGTACATAATCCGTTGATGCATCGGGATTTGGGGCGCCCAGAACGTCAAAACGCCCATTACGGCGAAAGGTGTCGCCATCCACAAGAAGTACGGCCGCGCCTTTCCGAAGCGAGTGTGCGTCACATCAATGATGGCGCCCCAAATCGGCGCATCGATTCCATCAAAGACCCGCGCAATTAACAAGATGACCCCCGCAGTCGCCACCGGAATGCCAGCAACGTCCGTAAAGAAGTACAATAAATACGCGGTAATCACGTTAAAAATCAACTGGCCTGAAAAATCTAGTGATGCATAGCTAAATCGCTCTCGCCAACTTAGTTTCATCGTTATTGCCTTAACTTTGCTCAATGTTATCCACCTCACTGCTTCATCAAAAGCAAAACAAGTTGTCGTGATTAATCACAGGTATTGGTAAGCGCTTACGGTTATTATTGTAAAAGGTATTTTCTTTAAATATAATGGAGTAAATAACAGAAAAAGTGAACAAAGCAAACTTCTGTCGTAAGGAGAGATTCTTAATGCAACCAGATATCATCTCGTTTGATCTCCGTCAGTTACCTTTCTTTTACGTTTGTGGCACCTTCGAAGCCACCAGTCCTTGGCACCATAAACACATGTATCAACCCGGAAATTGGGAAATTATTTTTCTAATCAAGGGCACCATTTATTGCCGGCTTGAAGAGACGCCCTACACCATCCACGCGGGGGAATACTTCCTTGTCCCCCCATTTACGAACTTCTACGGGACTAAAGCGTCCCCCATCGGAACGCAGTATTTATGGTTTCACTTCTTCCCGCAAGGTAACGTCACCATCAACGACCCCCAGGCTGACAAAAGCTACACCACGGCGTCCATCCCCCGGCAGGCTTCCTTTTTGCACATCAACCACGTCCTCACGATGGCCTATCAAATTTTAGACTTGAACAAACTTTTCAAGGGCTACATTTTGGATATTTCAATTTCAGAATTACTGTTCCTGGTCGCTCAAGATTATTGTGACCACCTGCACCATAAAAACTTTCCTCAAAGCGAACGCAGTGTCAACAGTGTAAAATCGTGGATCAACGCGCACTTAAACGAGATTGAAACGTCAAAACAAATCGCCGACGAGTTCAACTTCAACGTGATTTATTTGAACCGTCTCTTTAAACGCTATTTTCATCAATCATTTTACCAATACGTCATCGGCCAAAAAATCGAACGGGCCAAGCAGCTCCTGATTTCGACTGACGCCCCTGTCTACGATATTGCGGGGGAAGCCTACTTCAACGATCCCAAAAACTTCACCCGCACGTTTAAAAAACGCACGGGTATCACCCCGAGTCGCTACCGCAAGACCTTCAGCCGGAAAAATATCCGGACTCCCAGTTACGACCCCGTCATGCCCGTTTCCGACCGAATCATGGACCAACTCCTAAAGACGGGCCACCATCCCTCTAAGACTCCCTAACCTTACTCCGTGATTAATGGCAGGTTATGATTAAGGAATATTCATAAAAGGTATATCACGTGAGACGTTGAAGTTGACGGTTTTCGCTGTAATTTTTAACTGATATCCTACGCTTCCCAGTTAAACCATCCGTAGCACAACTTCCTTGTCAAATAACTATCATGACCCAATGGTGGAATTTTTATACAATTAGTGTTGACAAGAAACCCCAATAAGTGTAAATTTAATATTGCTAGTTACCGTTATTGCCCATTGGTCAAACTGGTTTAAGACGTCGCCCTCTCAAGGCGGAGCTACGGGTTCGAGCCCCGTATGGGCTATCAGATAGGCGCTAAACGTTGTCAATTCAACGTTTAGCGCCTTTTTTGTCTCTTCATCTTCCGATATGCTGACCGTTGCTAAAACCACCAAAAATGGTAACCGGCTGGGTCGCCGATTACCATGATTAAACGTAGGTTATTCTCTTTTTAATCTTGCCGGCGCCACCAAAGTAACCCGACAAGCACTAAACTTAAGCCGCCACTAATTACGGCCCACGGCGCTGTCCGTTCGTTAGCTTGCGGCAGCTGGGCGTCCTGTTTCGCCGCTCGTTGGGTCGTAGCGGCTGCCCCACCTGTTGAGGTAAACGGCTGACGCCCCGTGATGGGGGTCCCCACCGCGTTTTTAGTGCTGGCGGCATCATGATCTGCCGTAAAGGCCGTTAAGCCCGCACCTTGACCACCGGCCGACTCTAAGATTTGTTGCGGCGTCACTGCCGGTCCCACGCCAGTTGGACCAGTCACCTGGTCGGGGTCCTTGCCCGTCTCCGGTGGGGTCGTCGGTGGCGTCACACTACTTCCTTCGTCGCTAGCGCGATACGTGACCGTCGTGGTGTAGTTTCCACTGGTTGGCGTCACCCCGGTGATGGCAGCGACCACCAATTGATCCGCGGTATATCCCGCCAGAACAGGCGAGGTTTTAGCTGGAAAACTGGTCTCGCCGGCTGCGGCGAACCAGTTGCCCCAAGTCGTCGTGCCCGTGACCAAATCGCGTTGTCCGTTCCGGGTAAACGTGAGTTGGGTCTGGTAGTCTGGTGCCGCCGTGGTCCCATCCGCATACCGGTAATGAATAGTCTGGGTGACCTGCTTACTGTCGCTCAACGTAGTCATCCCGTGTTTCAACCACACAGTAAACGCCTGGTCCGCCTTACTAAAGGTCGCTCCTGCACTGGGATAATCATCGCTCACCAGTTCATAGCCTTGCGCTAGATACGCTTGAATCGCCGTTTGAGTGCGGTAGTCGCTGGTTTCTCCCACGCTACCACTCAGCGTCTCCGTCTCTAAAATCTTGTCCGTCGTGTCGTCACGGTAGGTTACCGTGACTTGGCCCTCGGCGGCTTTGACCGGTTGATAGACCAAAGTCCCGGCCGCTAACCACAAGCTGTCTAATGGCTGGCCATTTACGCCCGTATCGTATTTAAATCGACCAGTATCTCCATAGCTAAATTGGCCATACTTAATCTGACCATCGATAACTTTGGGATTCACTAATTTATAAGTGACGAGTTGGGTCGGATCGTCCGGAATAATGGGTTCCGCCACGGTCAATACGCCGTTTTCACTCCCGTCATCCTGGTAGTAGCGAACCCGGTACTGGAACGATTCGCCTAGAATTCCCGTGATTGGCGACGGCACTTCAATCGTACTTCCCGGCTCAAAGGCTATTGGTGTTTTTACCTGTTGATACTGGTTAAAGCCACTAACCTGTCCCGAGTTGGTCATCGATTGTAACCCGCCTACCGGTGAGAAATCCGTAATGTTGTTCCCCGCAAACCCAATCATGTGGGTATTGGGGAAGTCGTTACTCAAGACCCCGAGGACGAACGGTGCTAACCGAGCGAACTGTTCATTGGTCATCCCGGTAAAATTCGGAGTATCCGATTTAGGACTGGAAAATTCGGCGTTCTGGATGCCGTCTAATTTCACCTGGGTAATTTTGTCTAACTGGGTCAAACTAACGGCGCCCCAGTAATAACTGTAAAGGTTCAACTCTTCCAAACTGAGATCCCGTAACGGTGCGAAGTCAATCTGTGCCATATCGGCTTGGGTCGACCCTAAATAAAGGGTCACCTTAACTGCCACATTGCTGGGTAAATCTTTTAAGATATCCAGCCCCGCTAGACTGTTCACGACCGTATCGTCCTTAGCCTTGAGCGTCAAGTAATTCTGAAAACTCGACTTTTTGTAATTTTGAATAAACGTTTTAGTTAAAGGTTCATCATCTTCCAGCCCCATCGCTTGGCGAACCAGTTGGCGCAACGTCGAATCCGTCAATTGGTCGCTCAGATCTGCTTCGGTATCGTCGGCCGTCGTGGTCGCGGCTTTGGTCCCGGCCTGTTTAGCCGCTGCGGCTGACGTTGACGTAGCGATTGCTGTGGATTGCTTCGCCGCCGCTGACGGGGACGTTACCGTTTTCGTCTTAGTAAGCGTTAACATTTCAGTGCTAACCGTGGCCTTTTTTGAGCAGCAACGGTTACTTTTTCGTCAGCGTCGCGATGGTTTGCAGTCGTTAGTGTCACTGGCTTGGCGTTACTAGCTGCGACCAGTTCCTCATCAGCCGTAGTCGAACTAGTCGGTTCTCCCCCCGTGGCCGCGGTATTAGTTGCTGTCTTAGCCTCAGTCGCTTCTGGAACTGTAGTGGCTTGGTCGGTAACTGAACCAGTCACCGTTTTTCCCGTTAACGTGACCTGAGTGTCATTTGTGGCAGCGGTCGTCGCCGTTGGGGCGGCCGATTCCGTAGAGGTGCTTGGCGTGGTATCCGCCTGCACAGTGGTCGTTCCCCAGGTCACCATCCCGACTAGAACTAAAGTGGTGACGCTGGACGTCCACCACCAATTGGGAGTTAAAGACAAGGTGCTTGGCGTAGGTTGTTTATGGCGTGTCATGGTATTCTCCTCCGTTGCATTTTCCATGTGAGTGGGTTAAATCTGCCGCGTAACGCGAGCCAACGGCTACTCCACCGTCAATTCAGCGGGCCAGTCGTGTCTCAGCTAAATTCTCCGCCCTCACATCCGATTATACATTATAATTAATATATTGGCCATTTTCAACAAGTTTTACAAACCGAGGCGTTAATTAGTTTATCAAAAATATTAACTAACTTTTCCTTAATATATGGGAAACATAGCCTTTTTTCACCAGTTAGCCTTGTCCCGTTTCCTAACAGAGGTTTTGGGCGTCTCACTATGGCCTTTGACCAGTTTATATTTTCTGGGCAACGTCATTTAATTATCCCCAAAGCTTCAATCCACCACGCTGCCAGCACAAAAAAGACCCAGGATCACTTTCCCAGGTCTTCATAACATCATTTAATTTATACTTACAGCCGGGCGTTTAACTTCTTGCCCAAATCTTCGTAACCTGGCTTGCCCAGAAGTGCAAACATGTTGGTCTTGTAAGCTTCTACACCCGGTTGGTTAAACGGATTGATGCCGTTCAAGTAACCAGAAATAGCGATAGCCACTTCGAAGAAGTAGATCAAGTAACCCAACGTGTATTCCGTTTGGTCCGGGATATGCACGCTCATGTTCGGGACGCCACCATCGGTGTGGGCTAACGTGACCCCTTCAAAGGCCTTGGTGTTGGCGAAGCCCATAGTCCGGCCTTCCAAGTAACCTAACCCGTCCAGGTCGTCGTCTTCCTTAGGAATATCGACGTCATGTTCTGGCTTGTCGACCATGACCACGGTCTCCATCAACTTCCGTTGGCCTTCTTGAATGTACTGACCAAACGAGTGGAGGTCGGTACTGAAGTTGGCGGAAGATGGGTAGATGCCCTTGCCGTCTTTTCCTTCGGATTCACCGGTCAATTGCTTCCACCATTCGGCGAAGGCAGCTAAACGGGGTTCGTAGTTTTCCAATAATTCAACCGTGTAGCCCTTGCGGTATAAGATGTTCCGCAAAGCAGCGTATTGGTAAGCTTCGTTCTTGGTCAAATCTGGGTTGGTGTAGGTATCTTCAGCGTCGGCTGCCCCCTTCATCAACTGGTCGATGTCTGCGCCAGAAGCGGCGATTGGCAGTAAGCCAACCGGGCAAAGCACGGAGTACCGGCCACCCACGCCATCGGGGATAATGAAGGATTCGTAACCCGCTGCGTCGGCTTCGGTCTTCAACGCCCCGTGCGCCTTGTCGGTCGTGGCGTAGATACGCTTATTGGCTTCAGCTTCCCCATACTTCTTGATCAACAAGTTCTTGAAGATCCGGAAGGCAATAGAAGGTTCCGTCGTGGTCCCTGATTTCGAGATGATGTTAACGGAGAAGTCCCGGTCGCCTAACAAATGAACCAAATCGTGCACGTAATCGGCACTGATAGAGTTTCCGACGAAGAAGACTTGCGGGCCCTTGCGTTGATCAGCTGGTAAGGTGTTGAAGAAGGTGTCGTGTAAGAAGTCCACGGCCATCTTAGCGCCCAAATACGACCCGCCAATTCCAATCACGATTAAAACTTCGGAGTCGGAACGAATCTTCTTGGCGGCCGCCTTGATTCGGGCGAACTCGTCCTTGTCGTAATCATGGGGTAAAGTTAACCAATCCCGAAAGTCGCTTCCGGCACCGGTTCCTTGCCGCAATTCAGTATCCGCAGCGGTGACCATAGCTTGAATTTCTCCAAGCTCATTATCATTGACAAATGGTGCAAGTTTAGAACTATCAAAGGCGATATGTGCCATATTCAGATGACCTCACTTTATATTTGTATTACCTAGTCCATTATAACGCTCATGCCGAAAAAGTAAATGGTATAGTCCACATATTTTAGATAAATTTAAACGCGAAAAAAGGCCGACAACGCCCGTCATCAGCCCGTTTTACATTATTTCATCAAGCCGAGGGTAACCCCACCAGCAATGACCAATAGCGAGCCAATTACCGTGTAGACCATTTCTCGATTTGTCTTCTGTTCTCCCAGGAACCAGATGCTTCCAAAAGTGGAAATCACAATCCCACATTGGGCTAACGAGTAACTAATCGCCAGTCCCAAAGCTGGAATCGCCATGAACATGAAGAAGTTTCCGATGCCCCAGACCAATCCGGTCAGAACGTTCTTGGCGGTAGCCACGTGCCAAACCTTGTGCCGATTTTGCGGCGACATGATGATGAATAAGCACGCCCCTAAAATCATCCCTAACGATTGCGGGAACAGGATTAATTTGGAATCCAAACCGGAGAACTTCACGATGACCGTGTACAGCACGTAACCTATCGTGGAGATGACCAGCGCCGTTGCCCCGCGGCCAGCCGCCAGTGGTTTGCTCGAGATGCTGTGGCGTTTGTCGCGTAAGGACGTCATCGCCGCCCCGATGATCAGAATGATAACGGCTAGCGTCCCCAGTAGGACCGTCCCGGTCGTTTTCCACTCATGAAACAAGACGACACCGGCCAACGCTGTACCGGCTAACTGCATTCCCGTCGAAATCGGTACCGTGCGCGAGATCCCGATAAATTTCATCGACTGAAATTGTTCGAATTGACCGACTGCCCAGCATAATCCGGACGCCACCCCGACGCCCATTGCCAGCCCAGAAAGTTGCACGTGAAAGTAAACCAGTGAAAAGAGTCCAAACAAGACGGCCCCCGCCGTCATCCCTAGCGTCTGCTGATACGACGAGCCACCCAGTTTGCCACTGATCAGCCCGATACTGCCCCAGCAAATCGCTGGAATCAGTGCTAATAAAATGCCCATGTAAATTCCTACTTTCGTTTCATTTATGTCGAAATTATTGAAAGCGATCCTTTCAGTTTAATGTTAAGTTTAAGCGTTTCCGCCAGAATTGTAAACCATAATTAGCCATAAAAAACGCGAAGGGACAGTGGTCTAACTGTCCTTTCGCGTTTAGTCGCTTAATTTTCAGCTGCTTTCATTAATTAACTGATAGTTGGATGCCCTTCAAAACTTCGCTCTGCCGGTCAGCATCGTTGGTCATGAAATCCGCTGGTGAGTGGAACGTGTTGGAAACACTTACATGACCGGTATAATTTTCCGTGGCAGTGGCCACGGCGGTCCGCAAGCGTTTCAACGAGTAGCTCGGTGTGGTCGTGGTGATCAAGACCTGAGAGTCTGCGTGGGTCACCTGCAACGCCTGTAAAATCAAGGCTTCTAAGTCTTGGTTCAAATCAAAGTGGTGCTTCTTGCCCCGGATGAACGCCGGTGGGTTGATGAAGACTGTGTCGAAAGTCAATCCGTGTTTGATGGCGTAGTCCAAGTAGTTGGTTACGTCCATGGTCCGCATCTCAACGGCGGCCTGGTCCAGATTATTGGCCGCCAGTTGGGCTTGCACTGCCGTGGTTGCCCGGTTAGTCGGGTCGACCGTGACGGCTTCCACCGCCCCGCCGACCATCGCCGCAGCCACGACCCCGGTCTCCGCACTGTAGAGGTTCAAGACCCGCTGTTGTTGACTGTTCTTGACGGCCCAGGCCCGCACGTCACGGAATTCTAAGGCCAGTTGGGACCGGGCCACACTCAAGTCGACCGGATAACTAACACCGTTCTCGGTGACTGCGATGGGGGCCTTCGGCAAATCGCCGGTCACCACCTGGACAGTCGTTTGGTCGGTTGAGACGGACAAAATGGTCACGTCCGTGCCGAAAATCTTCTGGAAACCGGCGTAAATCAAACGAGATTGGCGTTTCAACGCTTGGTTTTGCCAGCGAAAGACGTACCGGTCACCGTACGCGTCCACGATCAAGCCCCCCAGGCCATCGCCCACATCATTGAACAAGCGGTAAGCGCCCGTTTGGGGTAGGGCCATCCGCTTGGCTTGGGCGGCCCGGAACTTGCTGGCGAAGAAGCGTTCGTCGATAGCTTCACTTTCTCGTAAGCTCAAAATATACCCGGCCCCACGATGTTGCTTGGCAAAGTAAGCCGTAGCCACAAAATGGCCGTGGTTTTCCAGTTGAATCCAGGCCCCATCATCAAAGTCCTGGCGGTTTTCTAAATCGGTTAACGCGATCACGGGATAGCCATCCTCGAACTTACGGACGGACTTCCCGGTAATTTGTATACGTTTCAAAGTTTTCCTCCTCAAAATGGTTCTTCCTATTGTAACATGTCGGTCCTAATCCGTCTTGGCCCGGTCGACATTCGTCTGGTGCTGGTCCGGGAAGATGACGGTGAAAGTGGTCCCGACCCCCTCTTTACTAGTGACGCTGATCTTACCATGATGGAGCTGTACGAGCTGGTGCACGATTGATAGCCCCAAGCCAGACTCCCCGTACTTGGTGTTCTTCCGGGATGGATCGGCTTTATAGTAACGTTCCCAGATGTTTTTGACCTGCTCGTCACTCATCCCCATCCCCGTATCGGCGATGCGAATGATGGTCTCCTCATACCCGCGTTGGGCCGAAATCGTGATGTGTCCATCCTGAGTGAACTGGATGGCATTCTGGGTAATGTTGAACATGATCTGGACGAAACGGTCGTAATCGGCGTAGACCTGAACTTCTGTTGGCACTTCAAGCTCTAAAGTATCGCCAGAATCGTCTGCTTTTTGCTTCAACTGCTCGGCAATGTTGTGCAGGGCGTCAACTGCGTTAAACTCGTGCAGGTTCAGCGTAATCTGGTTCGAGCGAATCTTCTCGTAGTCCAGGTTTTCGTTGACTAGTCGAATCAAGCGACTGGTCTCACTACGCATCAAATCAATACTTTCTTCCTTACTTTCTTCTGGAATGGCGTCGTAGGCTAGGCCTTCCAATAGGCCGTTGATCGTGGTCAGTGGCGTCCGCATCTCGTGGGAGGCGTTGGCCATGAATTCTCGCCGCCGTTGTTCTTGGCGTTGAATCTCCTCGCGTGATGCCTTCAGTGAGTGCGTCATGCCGTTAAAGTCGTTGATCAAATCATCAATCTCATCGCGGTTACGACTGGTCATTTGCACATCGTAATCCCCTTGCGAAACCTGGTTAGTCGCTACCCGCAACCGGTTGATTCGATTGGTGTAGTACCGGGCCAGAATATAACTGGCCACAATGGCGACCAGGATGGACACCAGTAACGCCCGAATCAAGTTGTGATTAATCTGGTTGATATTGGTATTGATATCGGAAACAAAGGCCCCCATCACCACTACTGCAACCAGTTTATGATTATAAAAGTAAGGTTTCATGACCTCGGTCATGGCCGGGGAGATTCGCCCTTTCTTATTACGGACCCGCCGGTCAACCACCTTGTGGATAATTTTATTTTTCTGGAGTTTTTGCCAATCCTTTTTATTGATAGATTGTTGATACAGATTAGCGGGGAACACGATTTTATTAGTCGAACTATAAATCGTGACACTCATCGCCTGGTTCTGGAGCAAGCGCTCGCTATTTTCAAGGGCCGTGGTGTCAAAGTTGACCGACTTGTCGTCGTTCGAACTGATTCGTAACGACTGTTCAATCAAGCTGTTCGAATACTTCTCTAGCGAATTCCAAGTGTTGCTGTAAACCATGTGGCGGGTCATTTGGGTATACGACACCCCCAATAAGACCAAAATAATCGTGATTGCCGCAAAGAATCCCAGCATTTGTTGATACATTAACTTCATTATTCGGCTCCACTATCGTCAAATTTATAACCCACACCCCAGACCGTTTGGATAATTTGGGGACCTACCTTTTCAATTTTTTGCCGGAGTTTTTTGATGTGGGCGTCCACCGTCCGTTCATCACCGTAGTATTCGTAATCCCAGACCAGTTGTAAGAGCTGTTCACGGGAGAAGACCTGCCGTGGCTTTTGGGCCAACGTTTTTAACAGATCAAACTCTTTGGGCGTTAAATCCTCAATCTGCCGGTCGTTTAAATACGCCTCACGCGTCTTGGTATTCAGCTTAAAGTGTTCGGTGACCACGTCAAACAACTCGGTATCATCCAACGGAGCTGCTTCCTTTTGCGAAGCGGGTCCCAATTCAGCCCGCCGATGCAGGGCCTTGATGCGGGCAATCAACGTGATGGGACTGAACGGCTTGGTGACGTAATCGTCCGCCCCCATCTCTAATCCCAAGACTTGGTCGCTCTCCGAGTCTCTGGCCGTCAACATAATAATTGGCACCGTGGGTGATAACTTCCGGATCTCGGCGCTTACCTGCATTCCGTCCATCCCGGGTAGATTCAAGTCCAGCGTGACCATGTCCCAATCGTGGGGACTGGCTGAAAACATTTCCAGAGCTTCGTTCCCATCGTAGGCAAACTGAGCATCCCATTTTTCTTTTTTAAAAAACATCGACATCATCTGTGAGACAGAATGATTGTCTTCGATCATTAATAACTTCATATGCGACCTCCAAAAAGATGACCCTATTTGGCGCCGGCTAAAAGTTGGTGGGTCATACAGGTCCGAACTTAACAGATGAATCAGACCGCGCCATGATAGAATCATGAAGTTTTTGTTACTTTTA
The DNA here is from genome assembly GCF_004115745.1 of Levilactobacillus suantsaii. GTDB lineage: Bacteria > Bacillota > Bacilli > Lactobacillales > Lactobacillaceae > Levilactobacillus > Levilactobacillus suantsaii. The sequence goes on from NZ_QXIL01000001.1 coordinate 47,144, forward strand.
GCGGCTGCCAGAGCGTTGTGGTTCCGTAGTTCCTTATTATACCCTGATTTTATTATAAAAATAGTCTAAGCTTCCCGCAATCACGTTGCATGAGGGATTCTTAGACTGCCTTAATTTTAACGAAAAAAATTAGATTAGGGTACTAATTAGTTCACTCTTTTTGCCGCTGTGACAAAACAACCAGTGCTTAACTAGGTTACGTAGCTACCACTGTTTCCCTATCTTAGGCGAATGATTTTGCAGGGCCTACATAATATGGTACACTATATTAGTATCATTTTGGGGCCGTTCTGGATTCGACTGGTATAGGTCGAGCCTTGGTTGCACTCCGTAGCGGCATCTACGTTAAAAGGTCCAGTTCATTATAACTGCAAAAAATAATAACAATTCTTACGCTTTAGCTGCTTAATAGGCGCTTAACGTAGATCCTCCTAGTCTTACCCGCGGGCTAGATCTGGGTCTTAAATTTAACGGGTTACGCTAATTGGCTTCCACCTGGAGCTGGTTAGAAGAGACTAATCAGGTTAGCTCAACATGTTGGCCCTGACAGGCGGCAGGTTGTTGGGTGAAAACTTAAGTAGTCTGCCTATGAGTGTAGAGGCTAGGGTGGCGATATGCTAGGACGCGGGTTCGATCCCCGCCGGCTCCATTGATTATAGTTTGCGGGATGAAATAAGCCCTTGAAACGCCGGTATCAAGGCGTTTTTATTTTTGCCTAAATTTAGACTTACATATTAATTGATTACTACCTTAATATTGCTTGACACTTGTTAAGTCTATATCGCCAAGGACGCTGATCCCATCATAGAACCTAAATGAGGCGCAATCCACGATGGTGGATTGCGCCTCATTTACTAAATTTAACTGGCTTAGTCAGCCTTAAGCTGTTGCTTGGCCAACGCTAAAATCTCCGGCTTCAACCCGATACGTTCGGCCAGCCACATGGCCTCACTGGCCCCGACCTGATTCAACAGTAACCGGTATTCCGGCTGCAACGTTTGCCGGTTAAAGGCCATCGACCCAATCACAAAGTGGGGTTGCGCAACCGCGTAATTCTTAATGCCGGTGTAGTGGGTGGTCACCACTAATTTAGCCCCCTGATCGACCAGGTACTGGATGATGGCAATTCCCAGTGCCGTCCCCTCTTCTGGGTCGGTCCCGCTGCCGATTTCATCCAAAAGAATCAGGGCATTGGGCCGTAAGTCATTAGTAATGCCCACCAGTGTCGTCATTTCCCCCGAAAAGGTACTTAGCTGCGCCGCCATATTTTGTTGGTCCCCGATGTCGATGGCAATCTGGTTAAAGACGGCTAAATTGGTCCCTTCGTCGGCTGGAATCTCTAAACCTAACTTAATCATCATCGAAAAAAGCGCGATAGTTTTCAGGACCACGGTCTTCCCGCCGGAGTTGGCTCCGGTAATCATCAGACTTTGATCGGCGGAAAGCGTCACGTTCAAGGGCACCGCGTTTTCGCCCAACAATGGGTGCCGACCATTCACGATGCGGATGGTTTGTCCCCCGTTGAGTTTCGGTAAAATCGCGTGGTGTTCCAAGGCGTATTGACCCTTGGCAAAGATTTGGTCGAGCTGACTCAGCAGGTCGATCTGTTTGTTGAGGTCTTCCCAGTGATCCTCAACGTCCCCCGTCATGGTCGCCAATATCTGGTAAACTTCGGCGTCCTCGGAAGCGAGCGTGGCCGCTAATTCCAACCCCGTTTTGGCCACCGTACTGGGTTCGAAATAGACCGTGGACCCCGTCGCCGACTGGCCCATGACGGTTCCCTTAAAGCGATGCTTGTAGGTCGCCTTGAGTTGGACACAGTAGTGCTGGTCACGACGAATCAATTGTTTTCCCTGTAGTTCGTGAGAGTGTTTACCCACGAACTGGCTTAACTGTTGTTGAATCTGACGGGACTGCTTATCCTTGTCCTTGCGCAGTTGGGCCAGTTCCGGCGTTGCATCGTCACGAATCCCGTTGCGATCCAACACGTCATCCAGCCGGTCGCGCAGCCCGTTCAACGGCGGTTGCTTAGCCAAAAAGGCCATCAATTGCGGAATGTCTGTCGCATGTTGGCGCAAAACGGTCCCCAACCGTCGCCAATTGACCAGCGTGGCCTGGACAGCCTTCAACTGATCTACTGTTAGTAACCGTCCCTGGTCCAACTTGGCGCGAATCACCGTAATCTGGTCCAAGTTGAAGAACGTCAATAAGACATCCTGGCTCAGGAGCTCGTGGGCTTCATGGGTCAGGGCTAAGTTTTGCCGGACCTGGGCCAACGCCGTAGACACGGGCGTCTTTTTCAGCGAGTCAGCCGCGTAATCACTATGGGTCAGATCGGCTACTGCCGCTAAAATCGTATCTAATTGTAACGTTTCTTGAATTGTTTTAACCATATGTTCTCCTTCATGCCAGTTCAACCGTGGTCCCCCAATTCCCGGTTTGATCATTGTCCCCACGGGCTTAAGTTGGCCCGTGGGCAGTCAGTTGTGCCGGTCGTCACCCCGACGACTCGAATAATTTCAGAGTAGCACGTTCTAAGAACGGGTTCAAACGCCGTTGGGTAAATTAAGCCTTCCGCACCACCCCGTTAAAAAAAGCTATAAAATACTTTATACACTTTCCTACTTTATTATAGTCACTGATTCTGTCACGACAGGTCACCCCACAATCTAACTTAAGCCATTGACAACCATCGCTTTGCGGCCTAAGCTAGGCTTCACAATTGAAATGTCTCGTTTAACGTGATATCAGGAAGAGTACTTAGATTTACGCGGTCGAGAGAGCACCGGGAGCTGAAAAGGTGTCCGCCAACGTCTAACGAAAATGACCCTGATTGCTAGCGCCCAGTGCAAGCTGGTCGCCCGGAGCTGTGACCCGTTACCGTCACCGACTTTTGGCAACGAAAGTTATCGAGTGGCTGGGTGTGAACTCAACCTAAAGTAAGGTGGCACCGCGGGAAATCGGCCTTCTGTTTCACGACAGATGGCCGATTTTTTAGTTAGGGGGACGATTCCATGCAACATCAACGTTTACGCTTCACGCTCGCCACACTCGGGCTCCTCGTTTTAAGTGGGTGCGGATCACAGGCCAGCGGGCACAGTCAGTTTCACCATGCTCCAAAACACCCAGGAAGGCCTGTACCGCCTGGGCAAAAACGGTAAACCACTCAAAGCGATTGCGACGCACACCAAGCTGACCAACGGTGGTAAGACCTACACCATTGACTTGCGGCACGATGCCAAGTGGTCAAACGGCGATCCGGTCACAGCCCAGAATTTCGTTTATTCCTGGCGGCGGACCTTGACGCCCAAGACAGCCGCCCAGATGCAGGATTACCTACATCCGGTGGTCAACGCCAAAGAGATTTTTGCCGGTAAAAAGGCCCCTAGTACCTTGGGAATCACGGCGCACGGGCCGTACAAGCTGACCATTCAACTCACCAAGCCGGTCTCTTATTGGAAGACGCTGTTGGCGTGGCCGGTCTTTTACCCGGAAAACCCCAAGATTGTGCAAAAGTACGGGAACCGCTACGGGACTTCTTCTAGCCGTGTGGTTTCCGACGGGCCTTACCAACTGACCAAGTGGAACGGGACCAGTAAGACCTGGACGCTGGCCAAGAACCCGCACTATTGGAACAAGGCCAACGTTCACTTGACGGCCATCAACTATCAGGTCAACGAAAGTACCGCCACCAGCTATAATCTCTTCATGTCCAAGCGAGCCGACGAAACGTTACTAAGTGGCCAACAGGTCAAGAACAACCTGAACAATCCGAACTTCGTCAAGCGTTTGCCCACCGGGACCCAACGGCTCGATATGAACCAAAAGAAAGTCCCCGCACTCAAACACCTGGTTATTCGCCAAGCCCTTTCGGCCGCCATCAACCGCGACCAACTGGTCAAAAATGTTCTTCAAGACGGTTCGGTTGCTTCGACTGGCCTGGTTCCCGTCGGCATGGGCAAGAACCCGAAGACCGGTGAAGACTTCAGCCATGAAGCCATTGTTAAATCGGCCACGTCTTACGACTTAACTCGGGCTAAGCGGCTCCTGGCTCAGGGCTATCACGAGTTACATACTAAGCACCTTGATTTGACCTTGTCCGTGGGAAACACCGATGCAACCAAACAGACGGCCGAATTCATCCAAAGTTCGCTAGAGAAACTCCCCGGCGTTAAAATTGCCGTCAGAGCAATCCCTTATGTTCAACTGATGACTCAGCAAGAACAAGGCAACTTTGAGTTAACGCTCAGCGGTGCCCAATCGGTTCTGGCAGATCCTAATGAGTATCTGGGCAATTACGTCGGCGGCACCACCGACGATAACGAAAATATCACAGGATTCAACAACGCCCGCTATAACCGGTTGATGACTCAAGCCGACAATGTAGACGGTAATAACCCAACTCTGCGCTGGCAGAAGTTGATTGCCGCCGAAAAAACATTGATGACCCAACAAGCCGTCATCCCCCTGTTCCAGCAAGCAAAATCGCAACTCCTACGGACCACGGTCAAGGGAATCATCTACAACCCTGCCGGTATCCCGTTTGACTTCACCCACGCCTACATGGCTCAGGACTAACTACGAAAAAGGGCGAGAAATCCGCGGATTTCTCGCCTTTTTGTGTTTTCGTTCAATTTTTCGCAACGACGCGAAAGTTATGCCGTAATTTCGGCCAGACGTGCCGGTCGGCAAAACTGATCAACGGTCCATTAAAAAAGACGCAAAAGAGCATCCCCAAATTCACCGAGTAGAGTTGATGACTCATGACAAAAGTCACGACCATGATGGCAATTGGCACCAGGAAGGCCACAATCTGTGCCGGCACTACCCGCCCGTGAAAGTAGCGGAAGCGCACGATGTTCGTGGTATCGTCGTTGGGGTGCATAATCAGATTTGCCCGCTGGTACAACGAAATCGCGATACAAAAAATCACGATACCCGAAAAACAGATGGCCAATTTGACCAGCTACGGTAATTGGGGAATTCCCAACCGGGTAAACAGCGCCACGAAGCCGTTGACTAAATAGCTAAAGCAACCGATAAAGACTACTTCGCCAATAAAGCGCCAACGGTCCCAGTGTTGACTCAACACCTGATTGACGCCCGCCGTTATAGTTCCAATTACCAGCATCGGCCAACCGACCGACACACCTAACAGGTGGCCCAGATTCACTTCCGAAGCCGTCCAGGGACTGGTTCCCAAGTTCGTGGCCACGGTCAGCCCGTTGCCAAACGCATTAATCAGTAGCCCCCAAAATAAGGCCCAGACACGCTGGGCCAACGGATTATTCTTGGTCATTCACCAAACTTCTTTCCATCATTAGAATTCTAATTAAGCATAGACGTTGGTGATGACCCATGTCAATTGACCCAGTTACTCATGGGTGGCCCAAAATACCCGATAAGCTGGGCCTAAGACCGTCATAAATTCGGTTAGTAATTGCGGACTGTAGTAACGTAACGTGGTCCGCGGCCGATCGCCAGGGCTAGTTGGTCCCACCTGGCGCAATGTCCCCGTCGTCAGGGGCCAGAAATAACCCACGGTCCCCGCTAAATCAGAATCGGTCACGTGGTTGCGCACATAGGCGTCCAGGAAACGACCAATCTTAGTGGCCGTGGTCTCAAAGACGGGGGCTTGGGGCCGGTGCGCTAGTTGCGCAGCCAGCGCTTTAGTGGTATGCGTTATTTTATCAGTCCCCAGATAAGCCATCTTCCAGAGCAGCCAGGCCAGCGCCGACCAGAACCCAACTGTGGGCAAGGTCACACTCATTCCTAAGAGTTCTGAATAGGTCAACAGATAGACGCGCACATCGTCTTGGCCGGTTTGATCATCGTGAAAGACGGCTTTCCAGGGACCGGCCGGACTTGCCGGCTCAGCCGTAACAATCAAGTGACGCGTTCGCGTGGGTGTCACAGCGTCACAGGCCTTGGCCAATTCGGCGATAAGGTTTTTCAACATGGTCGTGGCTTGGTCCTGAGTGATCGTAGATTGTAAATCATTCACCAATCCGGTCACTAACCGTGCTAGTACAGGCGATTGTGTCGCGATGGTTAAGATATCATGCCACCGGTACGTGGCTTGGGGCCAGGTCCACAACGTCAGCGTCTCAAGCGTCGTGGCCACGTGTTGGTTAAGATTTTCCGGCCCGTCACTGGCCAAGGGGTTCCAGCGAATCACGTTTTGATAATCGCCCCGAATCGTGTGAAAGGTCATAGTCACCACATCTTGAGCGCCACAGAGCCGTGCCTGGCCTGTCACCGTTTTATCCGGATTACCCTCTAGTCGAAAGTTAGCTTCTGCGGCCCGTACCTGCAGATAAAAGCCCACCAAGTCCGTTGCATCCCCGATTCCTTCAGCTAACGGCAGTACCCGCAAAGCCACCACCGCCTCCGCTGGGATGATGACGGTCTCTCCGGTCTTCAAGGCGAGTTCTAAAGTCACCACTCCCGTCAAATTGACCAGTGTGGCCTCCATTTTAAATTGCCGCGCGTAGCTGTGCGCAGCTTGAGTCGTCAATTGTCGTTGATTATTTATTGGGTTCATGACGTTTCCCTCTAATCATCTAAGATGAACCTAGCATACCCTGAATCATCACGGTCCGCACAAATTACGCCTTCTCCGACGCATTATTGGAAGATTTACCAGCTTAAAAATGGTTTGTTCGCTATCAAATCGCATAATCTCGCCATTTTCAGTTATACCTGTCGACCGCTATTTTTACCCAAACAACTTTATTTTGCCAATTTTCGCGGACAAATTAGTAAATAGTAGCAACTAATAATCCACCAATGTTTAGTATACTCATCCCCACGTCATAGTCTGTCATTTTGAACCAGAAAGCCAACTTTTGTGTAGCTATTCAACGGATAACTATATCCCCACTCATTTGTCCTCAATTTTCGGATACTGCGCCAAGACTGCGGCGAGCGTGGTCCGCATCTGTTTAACCAATGACAGTGGCGATAAGACTTTAACCGCCGTTCCCTGACTCAACAACCATAGCATGGCGCCGCCAACCTTGACGTAGGCCTCAATCACGTGACTCCCATCAGGGTGTCGGTCAACCACGTACGACCCTGGAAAATAGTCGAGAGCCGTTTGCACGTAATTACGGTAAACGAAGCGAATCCGGGTCAACTCCCCCGTGTCTAACAGGTAGGTCTGGCGTCGATGATCCTGTAACGAGAAACGTTGGGCGTACGCCAGTCGCTCTCCCGTTGTTTTCGTTAAAATGTCAACGATACGGTCTAAGCGGTACAGCAAGTAACTGTGACGTTGCCGGTTCCACATGGCGACGTAGAAGTAGTACGTCTCAAAAAACAGTGCGACCGGTTGGGCGTGCTGGACACGGGGAGTGGGTTCGCCCGCGTGACTGCTTTGATAAGTAAAGACCAGTTTTTCGTTGTGGTCAATACTCGTCGAGATCTCCCGCAAGCGGGCCAACAACGGTTTGGCCCGTGACAGTGGCGTGTAGCTCCCCCGTGAAAGCGTCAATTGCTCATGAACCAGCGTTTGCATACTCGGTGATAACCCCGTACTCAAGAAATCCAGGGTTCGATTCAGTTCGGCCCCCGTCAATGCCCGGCTCCCCAGTAAGACGTGGCTCGCAGCCAAGACCATTTCTAAGTCGTGAACATCGCTTTGCTGGGTCAAGCAGTACGTCCCGTTTTGATCGTCGATGACTCCCACGTTATATTCCGCCAATGCCTGCCGAATATACGCCATATCACGTTGACAAGTCCGCAGACTGACCCCGTATTGTTTCTTGAGGTCAGCCTGATCAAGTACCTCACCACTCACCAACCGGACCAACATATCCGCGACGCGCCCGTTGCTCTTCATTTGCACACCCCCAGCACCAAAGTTTCGTTAGTCTTTATCATAGCACGCTTTTCCCCGCTTTAGTCCTGTCAAACATAACTTTTTGCCGCAATAAAAAACGCGGCTGGTTAGGAACCGCGTCAAAAGTTCATGAGGTGGCAATCATCGTTGCCGTAACCGGGGCATCCCCGGCATACAAATGTTGCTTGATGACCCGTCTTTTCTGAATAACTTGCCCCGTTTCGGCTAGGGTCAACCCAAAGATACCGCCGTCATAGGCACCCGACCGGCTTCCCGCATCAATCAGGTAGCGGGGCACATCCTGGTCATCGGCCTGCATTTTCAAGTATCCCTGGTGATGGTCCAGCAACTGAACTGGGGTGTGACCGGTCACGATCACCTTTCCCAAATCATTGGGATGCCACCCCAGTTCCCGGTGGGCGTCATCTTGAAAGTAATACGCGCCCCGAATCCAGAGCAAATCATCACGACGTTGGTCCGCAAGCGGCCGATGCCAATCGATTCCGGCGTGGACCGCCAGTATCTTCGGCGTCTGCCAGGTTAACGGAAGCTGTTGTAAAAAGGCGGTCATGTCCACTAACGGTGCTGTGCTCAACGCATGGGCCACCCCCACTAACGTCGTAGCGTGAATCCCCAAGCGCCGCCAAGTCTGCGCTCCGCCGTTGAGTCTCCAGGTCTGATACGCCCAGTCGCTACCCTGCGCCGTTTGGGCCCAAAAATCATCGTGGTTCCCTAGCAGGGCCACATCGCCATGGTGGGTCACCCGGTCGCGCAAAATGGCTAAAACGCCCAGTGGGTCCAGACTCATGGTTTCCACGTGATCGTCGAAGCGTCGGGTTGCCAGCCCATCGATATAATCGCCCATAAAAATGACTTGGCTGGCTTGAATCACGGGGTCGGCCAATAGAACGCGTAAATCGTCGGCCGCTGAGTGGATGTCTCCTACAAACGTGTACGTCTTCATCCTTATCACCCTCCTGCAGGTCTTAACCCCTGATTGCCGTTCAGTCTACCAAGGGGGACATCGGGGACGCAACTCGCTACGCTTAGTTCGGCCGCTAAGTTAGCCTTGCCCGTCCTTAAAGGCCGGATAAAGCGTCATCCCACCGTCGATAAAGAGTGTGATACCCGTGACGTAGCTGGATTCTGATGACGCCAGCCACGCAGCACCGGCCGCCACTTCAGCCGGTTTGCCGATTCGATTCATCGGGACCATGCTAACGGTCTGGTCATACTGCGTTTGGTCCGCAAATTTCTTGGCGTTGATCGGCGTATTGATGGCTCCGGGACCAATCGAATTGACCCGAATATTGTCCCGCGCGTATTCCATGGCAATCGTTTGGGTAAACAGCTTGACGCCCCCTTTAGCCGCCGCATAACTGGCAAAGGTCGGCCAAGGAATCTGCTCGTGGACGGACGACAGGTTGATGATGTTGCCCGGCTTGCCCTGCCGTTTGAAATAGGTGATCGCCGTCTTGGCCCCCAGGAAAACTCCAGTCTGGTCGATAGCCATGACCTTGTTCCAGTCGGCCAAGGAAAGCTCGTGGGTCGGTACTTGAATCTCCATCCCCGCGTTGTTGACCCACACGTCCAGGCCACCAAACTGATTTACCGCCGTTTCCAGCAAATCGGTCACTCCGGATTCGGTCGCCACATCAGCTTGCACGCTGACGGCTTGGCCCCCGGCAGCCTTAACTTGAGCCGCCACTTTTTGAGCCCCTTTCTCGTCATTGTGGTAGTTGATCACTACAGCCATGTGCTCGGCCCCAAAGCGTTGGGCAATGGCGCTACCGATGCCTTTCGACCCACCGGTGACAACCGCGACTTTGTGCGCTAAATCAGAATACATCATGTGATAATTCCCCCTAAATCGACCTTACTGATTGACCAGCGAGTGACTGTATCGCCACTCGCGATGCTGAACCAGTTTATTATGGTCCATTACCTTTTACACCATGGTTATATCATGATGTTGGGCGTTACGCGAGAAATTAGCTTACCCTACGATTCACTTTAGATTATGGCTCGAAAAAGTGGCAACGACTCATTCGTTGAGCTATGAGTCATTGCCACTTTAATCTACGTCCTACCAAATGCCAATAATTTTCAACCAAAATAGTTCTAAGCCAATCCAGATGAGCAAGTAATATCCCCCTAGAATGGCGTTGAGCCGCCACCAATCACTTTGTTTCACATAACCGGAACCAAACAGAACAGAGGCGGGGCCGTTCGCATATTGGGTCGTGGAACTGTAAATCGCCGTCGTAAAACCTAAAATCAAGGTTGCTAGCGTGCCCGGGACTCCCGCCGCGATGGCGACGCCCAATAAAGCCCCATATATGGCCGCAACGTGTGCCACTTGACTCGCAAACAGGTAATGGGAATAAAAGTAAACTAACGCCAAGACGACCAACACCACCAACCAATTCACACCCTTCAACTGATGTGAGATGGCCCGGGATAACCACGGAATAATGCCTAATTTATTGAGCCGGTTCGCCATAAAAATCAAAATCGAAAACCAAACCACGACGTTCCACGCGCCCGTTTCATGCAAAATATCCTGGACAGATAAAACACCAGTCAACAGTAACAATGAAATCGCAATAAAAGCCACCGTTGTCGCATCTAAATTTAAAGTGCTGGATAAAATCCAGAGCAGCAGGGCCATGCCAAAGATCCCCAGCATGACTTTTTCTTTAAGTTGCATGGCGCCCATCTTTGTGAGTTCCTGCGTTGCCCACTCACGGGCATTGGTCGTTTCGCGTACAACGGGAGGATAGAGACGGTAAATGAGATACGGGACCGTTACCAAGCAAATTATTCCGGGGACTGATGCCGCCACGAACCATCCCAGCCAAGAAATCTTAATCTTAAAGGATTCTGCCAAGCTAAGTGCGATTAAGTTTGGTGACATCGCCGTCATGAACAGCGCACTGGTGATAATGTTGGCGTGAAATTCTGAAAAAATCAAATAGGAACCAATCTTTCGTTCCGTGTGGTCCTGGGGGGTGGAGTGAAACGTCTCCGATAATGCCTTGACAATCGGGTAAATAATCCCACCAGCCCGTGCAGTGTTACTAGGGATGGCCGGAGCTGTCACCAAATCAATCCCCTCAATGGCATAGGCTAGCCCCAACGTTCGTTTCCCGAACAGTTTGACAAACCACAACGCCATTCGCTTACCTAGTCCCGTCTTCGAGAAGCCACGTGAGATCATATAAGCCATCGCAACTAACCAAACCGTTTTGTTGCCAAACGCCTGCATCGTGGTCTTAATCGGGGCTAATCGTAACACCAATAAGATAGTCACACTGACTAAAGCAACGCCAGCTATGGGTAAGGGTTGCGTGATGCACGCCACGATTGTAGCTAAAAACAAAGCTAGTAAATGCCAAGCAATAACTGAAATTCCTGCTGGCCGAACGGGGGTTGCCAGCCAAATTAAGCTGCCCACAATGATCGGGATAAAAAATGCTTTATATTTTATTTTCATCACATCACGCTTTCCTCTCTTTATTGTAACTACTAACAGCATAAATTTTATACCCCCGTGGGTTAAAGTAGTCATAATATAATTATCTTATAAGTTAACTCGATACGGCCCGTTGTTCAGCTGTTCAGGGCTTAAATATTACCACTGTGATGGCACAACCCTATCCACCTTTATATTTCTCCCGATTGATTTAACCTTAGCGCAGTGGCGCTCTATCCTCATCAGCAAGCAGGGGGGCTCAGCACCAGCCCGCCCAAATCTTCTAAACGTTTTGTTGGACGCCATCACCAACGACCCGCTAAACTAAAGGTAACCCTTAAGGAGGTCTGCCCCATGCTTATCAACTTGCTCTTTGCGGTGGACGACAAGTTCGTTGACCGAATGTTGGTCACGTTGTACTCAATTCGCCAAAACTCGCCCACCGATAATCAATATGCCGTATACGTGTTACAGGATCAGCCTTTCAATAATGCGGCGACACTCAAGCAAAAGCTACAACGGCTCGACATGACTTACCACCCGGTCATCGTTGACGATAAGTTATTTGCTAACGCCCCATTATCCGACCGCTACCCCCGCTCGATTTATTACCGGTTGTTAGCTAGCGACTTATTGCCCACTGATTTGGATAAAGTCCTCTACCTGGATGCTGACATCTTAGCCATCAACGATTTGACGCCACTGTACCAGACCGACCTCACCGACTCGCTGTATGCCGCCGCAATGCACACCGACTTTTTGAACTTGACCGGGACCTTCAATCAATTTCGGCTAGATACCGCAACCCCGCACTATTTTAATTCCGGAGTGCTGCTAATTAATCTAAAGCGAGCGCGCCAGGTCGTGGACGCCGACAAGATTTTCGCCGTGATCCGAGAACACCACGATGAACTACTCTTACCCGACCAAGACGTGCTCAATAAGCTATACGCCGACGATACGCAACCGGTCCCCGACGTGATCTACAACTATGACGTGCGCAAAAACCTGACCTATCAGGCTACTAGCCAAGGTAAATGGGACCTTGATTGGGTGATCCGCCACACCGTTTTCCTCCATTATTGTGGAACTAAGAAACCTTGGTTACCTAATGCCACCGACTGGTTCGCTTTCTTGTATAAACATTACCAACACCAATCTAAACGACTGTAAGTTTACAAGCATTACAAAAAAATCGCCGCTTACCCGACCCATCGTTCCCGACTTAGATGTGGTAGTATCCCGATTATTGATGGTCACGTGACTGGGGGGCATCATGACCCATCCCCCACGCACTGGCCATTTTTGCGTATTTTTCTAGCGGTTTAGTTGTTTGCCCATTTAACCATCGGTTTTATCCATAATTGGGATTGCTTAAAATTTGTCACATCTGACATTTTACGTTACTAAATCGTCGCAGTTTGTTAAGTGAGCGACACTACTCTGCAACTTAAAGTCCCTATACTAGAACTCGTACGTAACTGGTACATAAAAAAATTTGTTATGGAGTGACTTACTATCAAAGCGACAACTAAAAAAGTTCTGCTCAGTACCTTTGGGGCCGCGGCGTTATTAATGGCTGGTACCCAAGCCAACGCTAGCACGGTCAACGTGCAATCTGGTGATACGGTCTGGGGCTTCTCCCAAGCCTACCACGTCTCGATCAAATCCATCGTTAAGGCAAACAGCTTAAGCGATGCTAACTTGATTTACGTTAACCAAAAACTCAGCATTCCTGATAACCAAAAGACGACGACTAAGGCTAACACGACTAGCCAAGCCGCAACGACTTCAACGACGACTAGTGCTTCCAGCGCTGCTCAATCCAGCTCGACTCAAAGCACTGCAAACAGCAGTTCCGCAGCCAAGACGGCTACTAGCGCAACTCAAGCATCTAAGGCCGCTGCTGCTTCCTCTGCCGCAGCAAGCTCCGCCGCTGCTTCTAGTGCTGCAGCAAGTTCTGCAGCTGCTAGTTCCGCTGCAGCCAGCTCCGCAGCCGCTTCTAGCGCAGCCCAATCCGTTGCAGCTAGTTCCTCAACTGCAACCCAAGCTAGTTCTGTAGCTTCTTCATCATCTGCCGCAACGCAGTACAACCACACGGCAACTACGGCTAGCTCTGCAGCTTCCAGCGCCAAGTCGACGACTAGCTCCAGCTCTAACACGAGTTCCAGCTCAGCTTCGACTTCTTCCACTAAGGGTGGCGGTGTTGCCGAAGCCTTGAAGATTGCCAACAGTGACGTCCCATACGTTTACGGTGGTAACTCCATGTCCGGTTTTGACTGCTCCGGTTTAGTCCAATACGTCTTCGGCTTAAGTGCCCGGACCACTATTCAACAAGCTAAGTTAGGGACGCACCACACCGACGTTGCTAACGCCCCATACGGCGCTATCCTCTTCTGGGGTTCTGACAGTACACCTTACCATGATGGGATTTCCTTAGGTAACGGTAAGTACGTTGCCGCACAAAACGAATCCGATGGCATCGACACTTTCACTCAAAATTCCTACTTCAAGCCAAGCTACTACATCGTGTTATAATTTTCAGCACGTTAAAACGCGAAGCCCCGATTACGGGACTTCGTGTTTTTTTGTTGTCTGCATTTATTCATTTCTAGTTGGCTAATACTTGGCTTCGACCCAGCGGTGCATCATCACAATATTGGCAGTCGCCACCACGATGACCACGACGACTAGTCCTAAGAGGTCAAACCAGACGCCGCCCTCTAAGACCGAGGCTATCCCCGTGAAAGCCGCGTAAAGTTTACTTTCTAGCTCGGCAAACCACGTCAAGAACCGTAGAAGCACTCCGGTCAAAATAATCGCTAGCACTACCTTGATGATGCGTTGCTGCACGTTGGGGAGAAACGCACTGATGGTATTCGTTCCAAAGTGGATCAAGGTGATGACTGCCCAGGCCCACAGAGCGACCACAATCCCCCACAACACGGCACTGGTTCCGTAAAAAGCCAGGTCATGCCAGGCAGCCGCCGACATGTGGATGTTCAACTGTAGCCACATGCGGATGATATTGCCGCTCATCGCCGTACCAACCGCCAGCAAGATGACCTGGATGACGCCCACGTAAAGGAGCGCGACTAACGACGTCCCTAAGTTGGCCAGGTATAACTTAGTGTCGCTGGTGGGCAATAAGCGGTAAGTATCGCTAATCACGACCTGCTCATTTTGCCGCGCCAAAAGGACAAAGGCGACGAAGCCAAAGATACTGCCCCAAATGGTCACCGTACTGATCATTTCCAGTTGGGCAAAGCCACGCCGCCAGATCTGGTAGACCATGGTCACGACCACCGCCAATAAGTTAAAGAATAAAAGCTGGTTCATGCTGCGAAACTTCGGTCGCCACATAACTCGAAATAGATGGTTAAAACTGGTCATCGCTAATGTCCCCCTCGTAAACACTTTCGTAAAAGGCTTCAATCCCCAATCCAAATTCACGACGAATTTGGTCACTGCGCTTGTGCGTACAAATCGTATGGTCCTTGATAATCACCACTTCGTCCAATAAGGCGGCGATTTCCGACACGTAATGGTCGCTGATCACCATAGTGGCTGAATCCTGCTTCCAACGAATGATACTGCTGATGATGCGCTTACGGCTCATACTATCGATGCCGCTAAAGGGCTCGTCGAGTAAGTACACCGCGGCTTCGCGGGATAACGTCAACGCGATGATGAATTTTTCCCGGGTCCCCTTCGACAGCGTCGCGAGTTTCTGGTCATCGTCAATCTGTAAAAAGGTAATCAAATCCAGATATTTTTTAGCCGAGAAGTCCGGGTACGCCAACGCGTAAAAGTCACGAATCTGACTAAGTTTATCGCCGGGGCGAAACCCCTGAAGCGCCTCACTAAAACTGACAAAGGCTCGGCGGGTCGCCGCCGTCGTTTGACCGTGCACGGCAATGGTCCCCTTTTCTCCCTTGGCGAGTCCCGCAATCAAGCGCATCAAAGTCGTTTTGCCGGCCCCATTTTCGCCTAACAGCCCAACGATTTTTCCCGGATTCAGTTGCAAAGTAACGTTCGTCAAAATCTGCTTAGTGTTGCGCCGGTAATTTAAATTGGTAATGTCAATCGCTTCAGTCATCTGCGTCCCTCCGTTTCTCGATATACGTTTCAATTGCCTGTAGGATTTCAGTATCGCTTAACTTCAACGCGTGTAGTTGACGATAAAAGGCTTGGCTGTAAGTACGTAGTAACTCGTGCTTCAACGTCGTAATCTTGGCAGCATCCGCGGTCACAAAATTTCCTCGCCCCCGCTGCGGCACAATATAGCCTTCGGCAATCATTTCGCGTAACGCCCGCTGAACCGTATTAACGTTGACGGTCAGGTCGACCGCCAGTTGTCGAACTGCAGGCAGCTTGTCGCCAAGTTGTAGGTCACCAGCTACTATTCGGTGATACAGGTAGTTCTTGATCTGATAATAAATCGGCACCTTATCGTCAAACAGCATGTGTCTCACCTCACTAGTGTTATATCTTTCTATAACACTATAACACAATTCCCCCCAAAAAGAAATTCAGTCGCACGGGGGACGCTTCCTATTTGGGCGTGGGACTCGTCTTATCTGATTGGCTGAATAGTTGTGCCCCAACACAAAAAAGCCGACCCCCAACGGATCGGCTCATGATTGATCAGATTTAATTTAACTCTCAGCGGGAACTTCTAACTTCAAATCATTCTTCTGCGCTAATTGTTTCTCGGCAGCCTTCCGTGCCGCCACAGCATCGTAGAAGTCGCTAAAAGTTTGGTTCAAGACATAGTGACCATGGTAAAATAGGCGTGCCGCCCACTTACCTGACCGCTTATCAAAACTAACTCCAATTACTCCCGAAATATTCCGGGAACTAATCTTCGTTAAAGCAGCCACGTTAGACCCGTTAACCAGGGGTAAGTTCGTGGCGTTCCCAATTTGCTTCCGGGTGCGGGGGTCCTTGGTTAACCGGGCTTTGCTAATATCTCGCCGATAGCAGCCGCAGCTGACCGTAATCCCGTGGCGTAGCCGGTAACTGTCAACCGTGACCAATTGGCCACAGCTACATTTGCATAGCCAAGTCGCGTTACCATTCTTTGCAGTCCCGTCGCGACGGATAACCGTCAGTCTGCCGAATTGTTGTCCACTCAAGTCTAAGAGTCTCATAAACAATTCCTCCATTCTTATATTCTTAGAAAGCTTGATTTACCAGAATCTACCCCGATTTCACTCTTTGCTCCCCCGTGGAAAAATATCCTTATATATTATTCTACACATCAAACTAAAAGTTAGCTTAAACTAATCATAGGTTGAGACGTTTGCGTGACTCCAGATACAAAGGATTTTATCATGCCAACCACCCAGAAAGGAAATGATTTACCATGACAATTTTGATAACCATCTTAATTATTCTCGTTGCCCTCGAACATTTAGGCATTATGGCTCTCGAAATCTGGGGACACCCTGCCCAACAAGCCCGGGCTTTCGGGATGCCCTTAGCCTTCGTCCAGCAACCACAGGCCCGTACGGCGTTAGCCAACCAAGGAATTTACAACGGGATGTTGGGACTCGTGATCTTATCCAGTTGGTGGTTGTTAGCTGGCACCGCTCAGCACATCACGTTAGCGCTCTTACTACTGTTCATCGTCGTGGTGGCCCTCTTTGGCAGTTTAACTGCCAATCGTAAAATCTTCTGGCTTCAGGGATGCCCCGCCTTGATCACGCTACTCCTACTGCTAGGTTGGTGGCTTTAATAAATTCTTTAAAAAGATGGTTTACAGACGTCGGGTCACACGTTATAATGAAGTCACATATTCAGGTGAGAACATGCCGCGGTTTCGATTATTGGAGGATTTAATTGAGCTTAAGCCATTATTAACACCATTGGACCCGTACACATACTTCTATTCTGCTGGTTGCGTTCATTCGTAACTAGCTTTTTTTATGGCCTTTTCCCGATGACTTAATTCAGCCTACCGGGTGGAGCTTAACGGCAGCTTAATTTTTCAGAAATAAAACCTAAAACCGTGAGATGTTTACCGCACAATTTAAAATGGGATCCTACTAATGTTCGCGTAGGATCCCATTTTTAACGATAATTAAAAAGAGCGCGGCCCTGGCCCCACTCTAACGTGTTCCCTTACATCTGACTAATGGCAATCCACAGTAAACCTAAATGATAAATGACCACCAGCATCATGGCAATAAAGAGCCATCCACCAGCATAGTACACATAATACATTCCTGGATGCTTCATCCTGCGACCTCCTTCAGTGGGACGGACAAGTTTACCAACACTTCAACTGACCCAATCGGGCCGATTAGCAGTTCGTCGCTCCTTGGCGGCGAGCATGATGGCTTCTTGCTCAGCAATAGTCGCGGTGAACTGTTGCATCTGATCATGAGTAACGACTTGCGTACCATGTTTCTGGGCGCGCCATGTAAGCATCTGAAATTTACGCTTTTCTTCCGACAGCTGATTATCTAACATTTGGTTCCCCCCAAATACTTGCGCCAGTGTTCTAATTCCTGTCACCAATTATTATAAGCGTTTTTTCCCAATCGGTCTACTCATAAGGCCAAATGTTACAAAACATTTACACAGTCCGCCATTTCGGGGCTGTTTTACTTTTATTTAGTCATTAACTTACCAAATGTAACTGCTTTTACTTAAATTGGTATAGTTAAAGTGTGCAACCGGTTGCCATGTGACTAAATGGACGATTAGTAACAATAGTTGTTTGACTCAACTTTTAATGGTTTAGATTTATCTTGTTTTAGCTGTCCCCACCGTAAATCAATTGTGTTTTCCAGCCGAACGGGGTAGGCTAAAGGGGTTTCAACCATGTCCATTGATCGTCAAAAATTCCCGCCACTTTACCGGACCGTTGCTATCAACGACGATGGCCTCGATAGCCACTCCTACATTCCTGGCGGTCTCGATGCCGTCACCAGTTCACCGCTAGCTGCTAAGCCGGGGGCGAACCCCGAACAATTTGTCGGCTTAGCGCTGAGCACGTGCTTGAACGCCACACTCGAAGCCATCGAAAAGCGTCGGAACTTGCCACACCGCTCACAGGTACACACTATCGTTGAATTTGCCCGCGATGTCCAGGGGTTTCAATTCTACGTCAACGCCCAAGTCCGAATCCCCGGCATTGATCCCCAGACGGCCCAGGCCATGGTGGATTTAGCGGAACGCCGTTGTCCTGTGGCTAAATTGATGGGTGGTAGTAACAACGTCACCGTTACCTTAGTTAACGACTTCAGTCCGGTGACACCAGTGGCTGACAAAGCCTAAAAATGGACCGCCCAGCAATCTTGCCATGGCGGTCCATTTGAGATTAATGATGAGAAAAGTGCGCCTTTAGGCGGTGCCACCACGACTGCGGGTGGCGTTCCCCATACACATACGATTGCGACCGTCGACCGGGATGCCGGTCCTCACGCTCGTCGTCCATGAAGACAATCTTGCGCCAGCGCTTGGCTTCTTCATCACTCATGCGCTTTTTACTCATTGACTTCAATCTCCCTTATCCTTTTCTCATGTCCGATCGTGTGGATTATCACGCGTCTTAAATCGGGTGATCTGGCTGAAATCCCGAATAAAGTTAAGGAGTTCATGTGCCTGAGCTTCACCGTAGATATCAAGCCAACCTTGGAACCGGTGCTCAATCCGTTGACGGATTAACCGTTCGGCTTGTTCACCAGTTGGCGTCGCCAAAAGATACAAGCGCCGGCGGTCATTTTCATCGGGCTGTTGGCGCAAATAGCCCTGACGAATCAAAACGCGAATCTGCCGGGAGACGGCACTACGCGTCACTTGGCGTTGAATGGCAATATCCATCAACGTGACGTGTTCGTGCTGGGTGACTTCCCGCAAGATCAGATACTGTTCAAATGACAGATGAAACGTCTTGGTTGGTTCCGATACGAATTCATCCAGGTGCTTCAACGAACTCATATAAACATCAATAAAGGCGTCCAGCAAAGCTGTTTTTTCTTCGGCCATGAATCTCCACCTACAATTCTCAAAATACGATTTTTATCTTAGCATTTACATTCCGTAAATACCAGTTTTTTTCGTGAGCGAGGTCAGTCGCACTGCTAAAGTTATGTTAGAATAGAGAAACGCTTTTGGCCACGGTAAACATGATTATGATGCTTAATTAGCCACACAATTGTTAATCACTGTTACATTTTTCCCGTAACAGACCAGAAAGGAACTTGCTATGTCCGGTTTAATCGATCGCATTCACCGGGTTGAGTTGGGTAACTTAGCCCAATTTGTGAAAATATGTACTAAGCTGCAACTCCCCTACACGTTACTTGGTGGGTCTTTATTGGGAGCCATCCGTCATCAGGGCTTCATCCCCTGGGATGACGACGTGGACGTTGGCCTCTTACGCGCAGATTACGACCAATTATTAGCTGCCGCCCCGGCACTTTTGCAGTCGACCCACTACTTCTTACAGACACCTGATAGCGATCCCAACTACGCGTTGAGTTACGCCAAGCTTTTAGATCGTAACACCTATATCGAAGAGAAAAATAACGTTAATCACGCCCGTAAAGGAGTCTTTATCGATATTTTCCCACTCGACCGGGTGCCCCAGGAACCCACGCACCAACGTGAGCAACTGGCTAAGTTCCAATGGTACAACACCCGGATTTTACTACAACTCCGGTACCACCTGGTCAATAACCCCTTGGTCAAGTTGCAACCCCCTCTGGATACTGCCCAGCGTGCGGACGTGCAGGTATTAAAGGATGCCCGCACCGCGGTCATGACCCAATACCAGTCCCAAGCGGACCTGCCAAACGTCAAGAATTTAGCTTCCCAATACGCTTACGATAAGGAAGTCTTTACCATTACACAGGTTACTGACCTAACAATGGTTCCCTTTGAGCAATTACGCGTACAAGTCCCCCGCGATTATGCGACAATTTTAACAGGGATGTACGGCGATTACATGGCATTACCGCCGAAAAATCAACGGACCGAAAAACACCTGGAACGGTTAATCATGGATAATCAAGTCTTTACCGATTAAGTGGCCCTAAGCTTTAAGTTTACCCCCAAAACGCGTCATCCCGTTACCCCCATTTTGAACAGAAAGTAGATGAGTATATGGCTGATAATTATTTCGGCGCTATTTTGGTTAACGTCACGAGCATGGAACTCTCAATTGTCAATCTAAAAACCGGTCAACGAGCCGAGCACGTTAAGTCAACGGTCGCCATCGGGGAAAATATTTACAACCATGTCTATATCGACTTGCAGACCGTCGTGGACGCTGCCGAAGCACTCCGCGGTTTTCTTCAAATCATCAAAGATTATGGCATCACCCGTTACAAGATTTGGGGCTCCCAAGCCCTCTCCAGTGCCCCAACGCAGACTTTATCCGCGACCAGCTCTACGTGCGGACCGGCCTTAGGATCCACTGGTTATCGTTAAGCGAAGAATCCTTCGTCCGTAACGAAGCCGTTGCGATTCATTTTGCCGACTACCGCAAGCTGACCGCCGACCACGCGGCCATTATTGGCCTCAATTCTGGGAGCACGACCTTCTCGTTTTTCGCCAACCACGAGCTCAAAGCAGCCCCTAACATGAAACTGGGGCCAACTCGGGCCAAGGAAGTCCTGCAAAACTTACGGATGACCGCGCCTAACCCCCTCGCTGTGCTTGACGACTACATCAACAGTAAGGTTGACGATTTCTACCGCTTTATCCCGGAAGATCTCCAACAGGCGACGAACCAAGTCATCCTGATTGGTGCCACTCCCCTCAACAACTATTTCATTCCGGAAGGCGATACCAGCTACACCCTGTCGATTTCGCGGTTCCGCCAATTTACCCACGAAGTTACCGCGGCTTCCGACCAATACTTAATGGAACACCTCAAAGTCAGTAAAGAATCCATCGGGCTCGTCTTACCCGAGGTTTTACTGATTCAAAAACTCCTCGCTGTCGTCCATGCCGAACAAGTCCACCTGGTCAATCTAAACGTCCTTGACGGGTTGACCACCAACCGGGCCATCGCAAGCGGCTACCATAAAAAGTACGACTTTTCCCAGCAGATCTTAGGGTCGGCGTTAGCCATTGCCCAACGCTACCGGGTCGAACCTCACCACATGAAATTAGTGGAAAAGTTTGCCCTCCACCTATTCGACCAGTTGAAGAGTCTGCACCATTTGAAAGCACGCGACCGACTATTGCTTCAGATTGCGGCCATCCTGCACGATAGTGGTTGCTTCATCGACACTCACCAGCACTACCTACATTCGGATTACGTCTTGCGTCAGTCTGAGATCTTGGGGCTCTCTACCGAAGAGATTCAGATTATCGCAGCAGTCTCACGGTACCACAGCGCTCGCACTCCGGTCAGCGAACTGGCTCACTTCCGGCAACTTGGCGCCTCGAAACGGCTCGCCATCGCCAAGTTAGCGGCTATTTTACGGTTGGCCGATTCCCTAGACGATGCCCACCAACAAACGGTGGAACGGATTTCCGTTTCCGTGCGACCAACGCAAGTCATCATCACGGCCTTTAGCGACGATGATCTCGCGTTGGTCCACTGGGCATTCTCCCGTAAAGCTGAATTCTTTACGGACGTCTTTGGGCTCCAGCCCGTTTTCAAACAGAGGAGGTTACATAAATGACAGTCGATTTCACGAAGCCAACTTATTACACCAACCGGGAACTCAGTTGGCTCGACTTTAACGCTCGGGTCCTTGATGAAGCCCGGGACAAGGCCAACCCACTCTTAGAGCGGGTCCGGTTTTTGGGAATCACTCAAAGTAACGTTGACGAATTCTTTATGGTGCGGGTGGCGTCCCTCGCCAAATTAGCAGCCGTCAACTATCCGAAGCCGGACGCCTCAGGCATGACCGCAGAAGACCAACTGATTGCGGTCAACGCCAAGGCTCACGACCAAGTCATCAAACAATACACCACGTTGACGCGGATGTTGTTGCCCCTATTAGGAAATTTAAACATCCATTTAAAGACCGTCGACGATTTGACCGCCGAGCAACAACGCTTCATCGAACACTACTTTACTAACGAATTATCACCGGCACTGACGCCCATGGCGGTCGACAGCTCGCGGCCCTTCCCGTTCATCGGCAACAACACCTTGAATCTGGCCTTGCGCTTGCATAAATCCGGTGATAAACACGACAAACGCTTCGCTACGGTCCAAGTGCCCGACATTTTCTCCCGGACGGTGCGGTTACCCGGGGCAGAGAACGACTTTATCTTGCTCGAAGACATCATCAAGACATTCATTGGTAACCTGTTTGTCGGCTACAAAGTCCAAGAAACGGCGACCTACCGGGTCATCCGGGACATGGACCTCGACGTGGCCGAAGAAGACACCTCCGATTTACTGAAGGAAGTCCAACATCAGTTGAAGCAACGGGAACACGGGGGGGGGCCGTGCGACTCGAAGTCGAATCTGGAATCTCTAACGCCCTCCAGAAGCGGTTGGCGACATCTATCAAGGTGCCGGCCTACGCCATTTACAGCATTGCCGGCCCAATTGATTTGACCTTCTTAGGCAAGTGGACCAAGCAGATTACCAACCACGCCGACGAAAGTTACTCGAAGTTCACCCCCGCCCAAACACCCGGCATGGGGACCGAAGACGACTTGTTCGCAACGATTCGTGACCACGACGTTTTCGTCCAACACCCCTACGATTCCTTCGATGCCGTGACCAACTTGGTCCGGCAAGCCGCCAGTGACGACGAAGTTTTAGCCATCAAGATGACCCTCTACCGGGTCTCGGCCAACTCCCCCATCATCAAATCCTTGGGGACCGCGGCCCAGAACGGTAAACAGGTCACCGTATTAGTCGAAGTCAAAGCACGATTCGATGAGGAAAGCAACGTCCGCTGGGCACGCCAACTGGAAAAGATGGGCTGTCACGTGATTTACGGGTTGATTGGCCTGAAGACCCACTGTAAATTAACGCTGATCGTGCGCCGTGAAGAAGATGGTATCCGTCGCTACATGCACATGGGAACCGGGAACTACAACGACGTCACCGCTAACTTCTACACCGACATGGGGTTATTCACCACCAACACGGACATGGGCATCGATGCCTCCAACATTTTCAACATGTTGTCCGGTTACTCCGAACCACCGTATTTCCACCAGTTACACATCTCACCAGATGGCATTCGCGAATTCCTGTCTAATCGGATCGATGAGGAAATCAACAACGCGCGATTAGGACAACCGGCCTGGATTAAAATGAAGATGAATTCCTTGTCTGACTCGGCCATGATTGCCAAGCTCTACGAGGCTTCTCACGCCGGCGTCCACATTGAATTAGTCGTTCGGGGCATCTGCTGTCTCAACGTCGGCATTCCGGGGGTCAGTGACAACATCGCCGTCCATTCTATCGTCGGCCGTTTCTTAGAACACAGCCGCATCTACGCCTTTGCCAACGGAGGCGATGAGCAAGTCTACCTGTCCAGTGCCGATCTGATGACGCGTAACCTGAACCGCCGGGTCGAACTGCTCTTCCCGGTTCAACAACCGCAACTTCGCCAACGGATTTTTGATATTTTCCAGACCATGTGGGATGATAATGTTAAGACACGGGTGTTGCAGGCCGACCGCGAATACGGTCGCGTCGATCGCCGGGGACTGGAACCTCTGGATGCACAGACCGCGTTTATGCATGCCGCTGAAGCGAAGACCAAGCAACTGCCGCAAGACACGGACCAACCCGTGGGCGCCCCGCGGCGTTTTCGGCCGATGCTGAGTCCGAAGAATCAGCCCAAATCCCCTATTGATCGGAGTCCTCAATAATGAAAAACCTCGTCGTGATCGACCTGGGTTCTAACTCAGTTCGGATGACCGTGACTGAAGTCGATAGTCACGGCAATTACCAGACGGTCAACCAACTCAAACGCTACGTGCGGTTATCCGCCAACATGGGACCGAAACGGGTCCTCCAACCGGAAACCATCGACCGCACCATGGCTGCGTTAGTCGATTTCAAGGCCATCTATAGTAAGTTAGATCATCCTGAGATTCACGCCGTAGCCACCGCGGCCGTGCGCCAGGCAACCAACCAAAAGGCCTTCTTGAAACAAGTCAAGGAAAAGATTGGCTTGAGTTTAGAAGTCATTTCGGGAGCCACCGAAGCCCGCTACGATTATCTAGGCGTGGTCAACACTTTGCCCATCATCAACGGCCTGGTGGTCGACACCGGGGGTGGGTCGTCCGAACTGATCCTAGTTCAAAACCAACAACTCAAGCACGTGGTGTCGATACCTTTAGGTTCCGTCACGTTATCCCAAAATTATCTCGAAAGTGACAAAATTAAACCGGACTCGTTGTTCAAAGCCATGACCTTCGTCAACAACGTCTTTAACGACATCTGGTGGCTCCGAGAAGCAACGAATCTGCCCATCGTCGGTTTGGGGGGCGCTAACCGGACGCTGGCCAAAATCAACCGGCGCAAAAAGAATTTCTTGAACGCCGAAGATGTTCACGGCTACAAGCTCACCGATGAAGACGTCTACGAGACCCTGACACGCTTGTTAGGGGCGACCCTGGAGGAACGGAAGAAGGTCCCCGGACTCGCCAAGGAACGGGCTGATATCATCATTGGTGGCCTCATCCCGGTCACATTACTCATGCGGTTGCTAGATTCGCAGCAAATCATCTTCTCTAACGCTGGTCTGCGGGATGGCATCCTCTTTGAATATCTGAATAAGCTAAAAGCTTAGTCCCAACACTTATGTTGGACGGCTAAATTTAAAAAGCGGCTGACACAAGATCTAAAAGTCTTGTGTCAGCCGCTTTACGTTTAACCAATCCTAGCCAGCCCAACGGTTAGCCAATGTGGTTTTCCTGTAAGATGGCGTCCACTTCTTTTTGAATTTTTTCGGGCTTGGCCCATTCCTGGAATTCAGTAAAGTCTTCAGCGGGCATCTCGTAATTTTCGTTAACGTAATCTTCATAGGCCTGCACGTGTGGGGTGTGTGCGATGTTCAGTTGCAAAATACGCACTTGCTTGATCAGTCCCCGTTCGGCCGCGAGTTCCACCCGGCCGTTTTGGACCATGTCGCTGATTTCCATGTACTTCGACCCGTCTAAACGGGTAATTTCCTCGATTAAGGTAAACGTTTCATGACTTTTCATTACTAACTTTCCTCCAGTGCTAGCTCCATTATACCAAGGATTCGCCGAAACAACAGCCCCGCTTCCCCTGCTCGTATGGCCGGGTTAACTCAGCTGTGGCCCCACTTAAATTGCGGTATGCCAGCGTTTCTCTCGGAGCACACAAAAACCACTACCAGGGAATGGTAGTGGTCGGCATAAGAGAGAAAGAGAATTGATTAGAAGGTAATTATTAATACCTTACAGCTACTAATATACCCACATTTGAAAGCGCTGTCAATGCCTTTTCACTAAAAAGTTAAGGGTTTTCGTTATCCAGCCTCTAAAAAAAGGTCGGAAAGTTGCCTTTCCGACCATACCATTTAGTCTGCACCAAATGAGAGATAGATCCTTGACCGGATTCATTGGGCAACCCGATTAAGGGGTAAATAAATGGTAAGTTAAAGATACCACTAAAATTAAAATAAATCTATCTGTTTTTTAATTATTTTTTAATTATTTGAGTTCCGTCGTGGCGTTCGGGTCGTGCAGGACCGTTTCGGGGTGAATCAAGTTACTTGGTTGTTGTACCACGTCACTCAACGAATGCCCCGAAATGTTGACCAGGCAGACCAAGACGAAGAGGACACCCACGACCGTGGTTAGGATGCGATTGCTGAGACTCATCTTTTCACTGATTACTGACCCGTAGAACTCTTTCTTCACGTCCGCAGCGACCGCCTTGTTTTCCGGCTCGGCTTTTTGACGTTCATCGGTCACGCTTTGTTGGTAGGCATCGATGTCAAACGACTTCTGGTTGGCCTTCATTTGCCGCTGGAAGTGCTTCTTTTCTTTCTTAGTCTGGGTCTTGAACCACTTAGTGAACGCCCGGTAATTCTTGACGACCGTCTTGGTATCACCCAGTTCTTTTAGGGTCCCGTAATGAATCCAAGCGACCCGATCACACAAGATTTCGATTTGTTTCAAGGAATGACTGACGAAGATGATCGTCTTGCCCTCATCCTTAAATTCTGCAATCTTATCCACACACTTTTGATAGAAGGTATCGTCCCCAACGGACAAAGCTTCATCAATGATCAAGATATCGGGGTTCACGTGAACCGCGATGGAGAAACCTAACCGTGACTTCATCCCGGAAGAGTAGCTCTTGACTGGTTGATACAAGAAATCACCAATATCAGCAAACGACACGATGTCGTCCATCAAAGCATCAATCTCAGGATTGGTCAGCCCCTGCATCAATGCCTTCAACCGAATGTTTTCTAAACCGGTCAAGTTACCCCGCAACCCGGCCCCAATCGCGATAATCGAGGTGTCTCCGCGAACATCCACGACCCCCGTCGTTTGGGGAATGATCCCGGAGATGATGTTGGATAACGTGGACTTACCGGAACCGTTGACCCCGATCAAGCCCAGCGTCTCACCGGGTTTAACTTCTAAGGAGATGCCCATTAATGACCAAAAATGCGGCACCTTGCTGTTGCGTAACGAAAAAAACGACCGCAGCTTTTCGGACTGGCTCTTGTATAAGTCGTACTCCTTCGTGACGTTTTGGACCTTAATTTTATATGCATTATCCATGAATTAAACTTCCTAACTCAGTTATTAGCGTGCTCGATGAGTCCGGCGCACCACTTGGTGATTTGTCACCCGTTTACCCCGAACTCATTCAATCTGTAGTATTATACCAGAAAAAAACGATAAACGACAAAAATCCCTGTGAGCTTAGACATTTCTTTAGCCCACCGAAAAAATGGCACTGCGCTACCGCCGTGCCATTGAAAATCAGTTAGTCACTCAGTCCAACGCCCGGGCATCGACCCAGTAATTGGTCTTATCACCGCTGAACTTGAGCCGATACCACGTTGTCTGGTACCGCGGCTTGACCCCTTTCAAGTTCACCGTCACCTTAGTTCCTGACTTGGCCTTTTTAGGCCAGGCCACTTGTTTTTGATCAAAATGCGTCTTCTTCACGTGATTGTATAGATGATACGTCGTGAATTTTTGGCTCAACTTCTTAGTCGTCTTCTCAGGTGTGTAGACCACGTAATCGTACTGGGGCGCGGCCGCAATTTCATCAGCGGCGACCCAATACTTGGTCTTACCAACAATGATGCGGTACCAGGTTGACTTGTTCCCATCCTGGGTCTTCACCGCTTGATTGTCTGCCTTATAACTCTTAGCCTTCAGCTGACTGATTTTCCCCTGGGCTTTAGCCAGGTACGGGGAATTAAAGACGTGGTTGTAGTAACTGCCCTTAGTCGAATTGAGTTTGATGGTCGCCTGTCCCGCCGTGTAGGTCACCTTCGGTAAGGTCAAAACCGAGTCGTAAACCCAGTACTTCTTCGCGGATTTTTTATTGGTCAATGTAATCCGGTACCAAGTGGTTTTCTTGCCGGTCGTTGGTGATTGCTTCACGCCCCGCATGTTAACGTAGACCAGTTGGCCCGTACCGACCTTCAATTTCTTCCACGCGGTCTTCGTCACCTTAGCCCGCGTCCCTTTGATGTGGTTATAGACTCGATAACTGGTATGTTTAGCACTCAACCGGGCCGTTTGGGTTCCACTAGCCCCGTAGTACTTAGCCGTGGCGTAGGTCACGGTCGGGGCACTACTGCTGCTATCCGCCACACTGGACGAACTGCTACTGCTGGTCGTGCTGTTACTTCCGTCTAAGTTTGCCAGGTTGTATTGTTGAATCAACGTAATCAGCGTGGCCCCGTACGTCGGCGCCGTAGCGTAGGTGCCCGTCAACGCGTTGGCCGCGTCGGCATAAGTCACCGCATTCTCCCGCCACGTTCCACTATAATAGGTAGGATCCGAACTGATTCCGTTACGTAGAAGCTTCGCGTTATCAGTCATCGAGGCCTTCGCGCTGGGGTACTTCCGAAAGTTAGCGTCCGTCGTGTACAGTTGACCGTTGGCGTCATATTCCGACGTGGGCATACTGACGGATTGGCCGTTATAGCTGCCCTTGATGCCAAAATAATTATTCGCCTGTAGCGTCAGTTGGCTGGTCCCCCAACCACTTTCTAGCGCAGCCTGCGCCAACATCACCGACGGGTACAGATTGTACTGATTAGCCACCGTTTGGACGGGACTTTTCAGCGATGAAATAAACGTTTGCTGGGTAGTAGCCGCATGACTGGTCAACCCAATCACCCCACTAAGACCGACACTTACAACGACGGCCGCGGCTAAAAACCACTGTTTGCTTCCCTTCATGATGTTCCCCCCTAAAATCGCTTCCAGAATAAGAATACCATAATTCCAGAAAGCGGTGCCGAAAATTAGTCGGGGAAACCGGGAAAACTTGCGGTTTATTTGAGTTGACTCGCTGCTTGCTCATCCAAAATCACGGTAACGTTCGGATGAGTCTGCAAAAAGCTGGCTGGAACGTCTGCCGTCACGGGGCCTTGCAGCATCGCAGCCACGGCCGCGGCCTTTTCAGCGCCGTAGGCCACAATCAAGATCTGCTTAGCCTTCAAAATCGTCCCAATGCCCATTGAATAAGCGTAACGGGGTACTTCATCAGCATTGTCGAAGAAGCGCGCGTTGGCCGCAATCGTCGAAGGAGTCAGGGCCACCTTGTGCGTAGTCGATTGCGGGGCCGTCCCGGGTTCATTGAACCCCACGTGGCCGTTACGTCCTAAGCCTAAGAGCTGCAAATCAATTGGGTTCGCAGCAATAATACTTTCATACCGCTTGGTCTCGGTATCCGCATCGGTGTTTAACCCATCAGGAACGTAGGAATGTGCGAACGGCTTGGCGTTAAACAAATGGTGTTGCATAAAGTAACGGTAGCTTTGGGGATGATCCGAGCCCAAGCCCACGTATTCGTCTAAATTGATAGACGTTAATTGGCTGAAGTCCAGGTCACTAGCCGTCAATTGGTCATAAATGGAAATAGGCGTACTTCCCGTAGCTAAACCAAAGACCTTAGCGCCAGCGGCTAACGCTTGTTGGAAAACCTTGAAACCCGCTACGCCCCCGGCAGCGGGATCCTTTACGATTTGAACGTGCATATTCTGTAATTGTGTCATCATCATGCATCTGACCTTTCTCCCTTAATGGTATATCCCAATTATAATCGCTCTAGACCAGTTTTGCAAGGATTTACCTCAACTATCGTATTAGGCTGTGACTATTTCTTGCCGTTAACTTACCTAGCTTGGTGGATAACCAAACTAACGACGTAAAAAAGCCCAAGGGACGTTTCCCTCGGGCTGGCTGCCACTTAGCATGGCAACGTTATTTACGCCGGACACCCCGACGGTTCGCGTTTAATTCGTTTTGTTGTTTCCGGAACTTCTCAAATGTGGCGTCCCGTTGTTTTTGATTTTTATGAGAGTTTTCACGTTTCGTATACTTCATGGTCGTCACCTTCTTTTTCTCTTGTGTTATGCGAATACTATATAACGAAAAGTTAGGGAACGCAAGATTTTAGGATTGGTTAGCCCCTAATTAGGAGCACATTACTCATTTCTAAAAGCCCTTGCTGCCGGGGCTGTTTAGCCGAGCACTAGGTATTTTAAAATATCGACAGCACCAAGTCGCATTGGTTGGTCCACTGTTGTTCTCATGATAATTACCGCGAGGACTAAAAAGGACCCGCCGCTTTCGCGCAGGTCCCCAATTGCTAATTCTTATTCAACCGTAACACTCTTAGCCAGGTTCCGTGGCTTATCGACATCCAAGCCCTTGTTCAGGCTGGTGTAGTAGGCCAATAACTGGGCCGGAACCACCGTCAGCAACGGCATCAACATTTCATCAACGTCTGGTAAGACCAGTGTGTCGCCATCGATAGCTAAACCTTCGCGCACGATGGTCATGGTCTTGGCGCCCCGGGCCATGGTTTCTTGCAGGTTGCTCCGGGTCAGGCCAGCCGTCTTTTCCTGGGTGATAAACCCAATCACCGGCGTCCCCTTTTCAATCAAGGCAATCGTCCCGTGCTTCAGTTCTCCAGAAGCAAACCCTTCGGCTTGAACGTAGGAGATTTCCTTAAGCTTCAAGGCCGCTTCCAGAGAAACGGCGTGGTCGATGCTCCGGCCAATGTAGAAGGCTCGGTTAGACGCCATCAAGTAGTCGTTCGCCAACTGCTCAATCTTGCCCTTTTCATCGACGATAGCCTGCATTCCCGTGGCCACTAACCCTAATTGTTGGCGCACGTTAAAGTTTTGCGCTACGATTTGCCCATTGACTTCACCTAAGGCTTTAGCCAAGATAGCTTCCAACGCGATTTGGGCGGTGTAGGCCTTAGTCGAAGCCACGGCGATTTCTGGACCCGCATGAAGCAACAGCGTGAAGCTAGCTTCCCGCGACAGCGTGGAATTTTGCACGTTGGTGATCGTCAAACTTGGGTAACCGGCGTCATTGACGTTGACCAGAACTTCACGACTATCGGCCGTTTCACCGGACTGCGTCAAGAAGACGAAGAATGGCTTCTCGGACAGCATTGGTTGCTCGTACGCAAATTCGGAGGAAACATGAACTTCCGTTGGGATGTGGGCCAAGCGTTCAAAGAGCCGCTTGCCGACTAAACCAGCGTGGTAACTAGTCCCGGCACCGATGATGTAGAGCCGGTCGGCCGCCTGCATGGCCTGAATCAGGTTCTGGTCGATTTGTGGCTGGCCGTGTTCGGATAAGTAAGTTTGGGCTAACTTCCGCATCACGTTCGGTTGCTCGTCGACTTCCTTCAACATGTAGAAGGGATACGTCCCCTTATCCGTTTCGTCGGCATTCATGTCCACGTGGAATGGTTTCCGGTCAACAGCGTTGCCGTCAGCATCTTCAATGGCGACCTTGTCCGGCGTGATGGTGACGACTTCGCCATCCATCAATTCCAAGAAGTCGTGAGTTTCGCGTAACATGGCCATCGCATCGGAGCAGACCACGTTAAAGCCATCGGCTACCCCAATCAATAGCGGACTCTTGTTCTTGGCAACGAATAAAGTATCGGGTTGTTCCCGGTCCATCAACAAGAAAGCATACGAAGATCCTTTTAATAAGCCCAAAGCCTTTAAGAACGCGGATTTAGCGTCTAAGTTGTCTTCGACTGCGAACTTATCGATCAACTGAACCACGACTTCAGTATCGGTCTGGCTCTTGAATGGCACATCACTCAAGTACTGGGCCTTGAGTTCTTGGAAGTTGTCGATCACACCGTTGTGGACCAAGTAGAACCGGTCGTCGTTTGAGAAGTGCGGGTGCGCGTTATCCACGCTGACGACCCCGTGAGTCGCCCAGCGGGTATGGCCAATCCCGGTGGAGCCGTGCACGTCCGGGGTGATTTTTTCCCGTAACTGCGAAATCCGGCCCTTGGTCTTGACCAGGTAATCCTGGCCCTTCTGGTCGTTTACGTAAATCCCTGCCGAATCGTATCCCCGGTACTCCAGCTTCTGGAGCCCTTCAACCAGGATCTTAACGGCATTGTCGTTACCCGTAACACCAACAATTCCACACATAATCTATCTTCCTTTTCTGACTGGCGTTCTGAAAATGACGCCGGTTTTGATTTTATGATGAAAATGAATTAGCTTTCTTAAAATTGGTATAGACTGAAATAAATTGAAAGCTAACCCTGAATGACTATACTTTACAGCCTTCAGTCGAGGTTGTCAATTCAAAAATCCAATAATGGTATATCTTATATTTAAAATTTAATTAAGCTAGATTAAAGTGTAAAAAAACGTTGCCGCCCTGGCAACGTTTTTGAGGCTTTATCAGGTTTACTGGTCATCTTTAACGCCGACTTCGGCCCGCACAACTTCCGCGATCCGTTCCACGAATGTCGCCACGGCTTCTTCGGTTGGGGCTTCCGCCATCACCCGTAAGAGGGGTTCCGTCCCGGAAGGCCGCACAAGAACCCGGCCATCGCCATTCATTTCTTTTTCAACGGTCGCAATCATCGCCTTGACCTTCGGGTTATCCATGGCCGTGGCCTTATCGGCGACCTTGATGTTGACTAACTTTTGCGGGTAGGTCGTGACGTCAGCCGCTAATTCGGACAACTTCTTGCCGGTCGCCTTCAAAATGTGCAGCAATTGCAAACTGGTCAGTAGACCATCCCCAGTCGTATTGAAGTCCAAGAAGACGATGTGGCCAGACTGTTCACCACCAAGATTATACCCGGACTTGAGCATTTCTTCAACCACGTAGCGATCTCCAACTTTGGTCTTAACCGACTTCAAGCCGTTTGCTTCCATCGCTTTGTACATCCCCAGGTTACTCATGACCGTGGTCACGATGGTATCCTTCTTCAGCCGGCCGTGTTCGGACATATACTTACCGCAAATGTACATAATCTTGTCCCCATCTACGATATCACCGTTCTCATCGACCGCGATGCACCGGTCCCCGTCACCATCAAAGGCCAAGCCAATCTGAGCGCCCTTTTCGACAACGAACTTTTGCAGGTTCTCCGGGTGCGTCGATCCGACCTGATCGTTGATGTTGATGCCGTTGGGCTGCGTCGCAATCGTATCAAAATCCAGGTTAAAGTCAGCGTATAACCGTGAGACCAAGCCACTAGTCGAGCCGTTGGCCGCATCGACGGCGATATGTAGTCCCTCTAAATCATCCGAAATGGTTTGTTCCAAGAATTGAATGTACTTTTGGCTACCCTCGGAGTAATCTTCAACGGTGCCTAAGCCGTCCGTTGCGGGCCGGGGTTGGTCGTCGTTAGGCGCATCCAGTAGGGCCTCGATTTCTTCTTCCATCTCATCAGACAACTTGTAGCCATCGTTCCCAAAATACTTGATACCGTTGTATTCCGCAGGGTTATGCGACGCGGTGATCATGACCCCGGCTGCGGCGCCCTGAGTCCGGACCAAGTAAGCCACGGCGGGCGTGGTGATGACGCCTAACCGTAACACTTCGATACCGACCGACAGGAGGCCAGCAACTAAGGCGTTTTCTAATAATTCACCCGAAATCCGGGTGTCCCGGGCCACTAAGACTTGGGGATGCTTGTTTTCGCTATCGGCATGCTGCGTTAACACGTAGCCCCCGTAACGGCCCACTTTAAACGCCAGTTCCGGCGTCAATTCCTGATTGGCAACGCCCCGTACACCATCTGTTCCAAAGTATTTCATGACAGAATTCCTCATTTCTCAAAATTAATTTATTGGCTAATCGTCACTCGCACTGACCTTGACCTTAATGGTTGTGGGATCAAAGGCGGTCACCTTATTGTCATCGGTGTCGAGCGTCACAGTCTTAGTATCTGAGCTCTTCACGTTGCTGACATCCACATCAACCTGCGCCTTGGACAGAGCCTTCAACTGAGAAGAACTCCCAAAGGCTTTAACCTTGGTCGTCGAACTGCTTAGTTTATATGTCTTTCCGGACGAGCCATTCTTGGCATTTAGCTTCACGGGCACCGTCTTGCTATCACCCTTTGAAGTAATCGGCAAATTAGCGGTGGTGGTCGACGGCGTCAAAATCACGTTGACCGTCTTGCCCTTTTTATCCAAGGCTTCGATGACCGCTTGACTGTTCACGGTCTTCTTGGTGTTTTGCGGCACGGACAATTGCGCAATGACCTGGTCGATCCGGGCGATTTCGTTAGCGGCCCCGGTTGCCTTAACGCTGGAAACGTCAGTCGTTGGTGAGCCCGCCGTGTAGCCCGACGCAATGTTGTCCTTATTGTACTTGACCTTGACCGGGAAGGAAACGGTCCGCCGTGGTTCAATATCCACGGTGATTTTGGCTGGAGAAATCGACGATTCGATTTCCCGGTTCAAGCCTTCCTGGTGTAACGATACCTTGTGCTTCCCCACGCCCAAATCACTGAGCGACGCGTAGACCTTAAAGTTCTGGGTGTTAGCGGTGGTCGTGACCAACGCCAACGGTCCGTGGAGCGTGACCTTGACCTTTTCCGGGTAGCCAGTCACGAAGTACTTATTGTTGTTCACATTCAATTGTAACGGAACGGACACCTTCACGGTCTTAGTCGCCGTGAGGGACGTCTTGCTGGAACTGGACGATTGCTGGTTACTCCCCGTTTGCGTGCTATTCACGTAAAAGAACAGTAAAATCGCCAGAATCAAAGCTAAGACCCGGTAGATCCACGCCGTATAGTGTTGACTTTTCATTACCGGCGCCCCCTATGCAAGTGTCGATTGATCCAATCTAACGCTGTATCAAAAATATTGTGGTTCTGCGTGGCCTCATCGTTGACTAACTCGTGCTTCAAAAACTTCAAATAATCTTCTTGCGTTAACCCACGTAATAATTCGTTATTCTTGGTGATGGAAACCTCACCGGTCTCTTCGGAAATAACGATGGTCAACGCGTCGGTGACCTCTGAGATTCCTACAGCGGCCCGGTGACGAGTCCCCAATTCTTTGGGAATCAAGTTACTCTCCGACAACGGTAGGTAAGCCGCGGCCACAGCAATCCGGTTGTTGCGAATAATCACGGCCCCATCATGCAGGGGCGTATTGGGAATAAAGATGTTGATCAAAAGTTCTCCGGTTAATTCAGCATCCAAATCAATCCCCGTTTCGATGTAGTCTTCGAGTCCCGTATCCTGTTGAATCGTCATCAAGGCCCCGATACGGCGCTTCGACATATACTGAATCGCCTTATCCAGCCCCGCAATCATCCGGTTAGCGGCTTCATTTTCGTTGCGCATCCGGACAAATAACGAGCCTCGGCCAAGATGTTCCAGCCCCCGTCTGATTTCAGGCTGGAAGATAATAATCACCGCAATAACTCCCCAGTTGATCACCTGGTCCATTAACCACGAAACCGTGTTGAGACCAAAGTAACTACTAATTACCTTGACCACCAGAATCAAGATGACGCCCCGGAAAAGTTGAATGGCCTTCGTTCCCCGTAACATGACGATCAGTTCGTAGATAACGAACCAGACCACCAGGATATCCAAGACGTTGACCAAGTTCCCTAACGTTAGGAGATTTCCCCAGTTCAGGTTCATTTGACTTTCCCTCCAAATCGAATTCAAATTTCATTATATCACGCTCACCGTGGAAACGCCTTAATTCCCCCCAAGGTCCATTGAATCTGTTCATTATCGGCCCTCATCCCCCGCTAACACCGTCTAAATATACAAAATTTATTAAGGTCCCGGTTAAGTTTCAAGTCCCCACTTAATTTCTGGTAAGATAGAAAGCATATTGTGTTTCTCCAGATTCAATTCGCTGTAAAATAGAGTTGGGTCATGAAAGGATTGGGTGATTGATTATGAATCGGCGGGCTAAATGGGAAATTCGCGGCTTTTTCGTGGCGTGGATGCTCTATTTATTTTTTCGGGCGCGCGATCCCTTTTCATTTTTATTACTGAACACGTTTCTAGGGTACATCCCTATCGAAATTAGTTTTCACCTAGGTCGGCAACGATCGGCCTGGCTGTTCTGGCCGTTGGTCATTATCTGGCTGCTGTTTTATCCGAACGCTCCATATCTACTGACCGACCTGTTCCATCTCTCCCTCCTCCAACCTTATGCGGCCAGCGGGCTCTTGCGGGTCACCCCGCACATCTGGATCTACTTCACTTACTTGATGACCAGTGCCCTCTTCTGTGCCTTCCTGGGTTTTTGGAGCCTCAACTTCGTGAGCGAAAGCATCTCCAACCGTCTAGCGGACGGGCACCTGGTGGTCCGCTTATTGGTCGTGTTGATTTTGACCTTTCTGTCTTCCGTTGGCGTCTATATTGGCCGCTTTCTCCGAATCCACACGGTCTACTTGTTCCTAAACCCCGAGCAGTTTATTCGACCGCTCCTCGACATGTGGACGTCCAACCTCTGGATATTCGTCCTGCTAATGACTTTCATCCAGCTCTTCTGTTACTGGATATTACACCTCATCATGACCGCTAAAAAGACAGCGGCTTAACCTTAATTTCAAACCGGCGACGCGATTCGGCAACGAATCGGTCGCCTTTTTTGTTGCCGTTAACGTCAAAACGCGGCCGCCACCTTCAGGTAACGTCCGCGTTCAGTCAGTGTTAATCACTATCTTCGTTATTCAATGACATGACCAACACGTTTTCGGCATAGTTCACGTACTGCCGCAAGTGCGAAGCCATGGTCCAGGAAATATTGCCCGCTTCCAGCAAGTTTTGAATCCCGGTCCGTTCGGCACTCAACGCCCGCACCCGCAAGCGACTGAATTGATGCTGGTAATCAGCTTCGTGGGTCGGGGTCTCCACTGCCTTGGCTCGCTCGATTCGGTTACGATAGTGGACAATCAAGTGGTAAATCGCCTGGTTATCGAACTGCGTCTCATCGATATCCGTTCGGGCTAGGTACTCCGACAACGTTTTAATCGCTGCCTTGGCCGTCTGGCGTTCAATCAAATTACTTTCCGCGTGTAACCGGTCGGTATCTTCGGAATGCAACCAGTAAGTCGCGTTACGCCACAAGTGCCGGAAAAACAGTAACCAGTACCGCAGCACACTCGGAACGCCGTGACCGCCAACTTGGGTGACCCGACTCTCCATCCGTTCGATTCGCCGTAAAGCCCCCACGTAGCTGGTCTTGGTAATCTCACCAGACTCACGCATGCTCTTCAACTCGGCCCGTTCGCCCTTGAGCGCTACTTGACGGAGCTTCAATTCGTCACTTAGGACCCGTTGCATGGTATCATCCGCCCGGTAATTCATTTCCAAGCGGCGAATCACGAATTGATAATCCAAAATCAGGTCGTAAGCCGCCCGCTGATTATTCGGTCGCCGCAATTCTTCAATCTTGGAAATAGCCAACCGCATAATATAGGCGCGGGCTTCATCTTCACTAATTTGGCGTACGGGTTCCGCCGGATACTCTTCTTCCGGCTCATCGTCCTCAATATCTAACCCATCGCTCATATCACTCGCACTGCCCCGGGTCTGCAACGGCGTCCCGTCAGTTGAAATCAGGGGTAACATCAACGTCGCGGCCACTAAACTGATAATAATGACCCCGGACGCCACGAACAACATCAACGACCGCGTCGGGAATCCGGCGCCACTGGAAACCGTCAACGGCACGGACAGGACCCCGGCCATGGTGACGGCGCCCCGTACCCCGGATAACCCAGACAAGATGGCTGTCCGAAAGCTCGGATGTTCAGTGGTCGTATGGCGTAACCGTTGAAAAATAATGTACCCGTAAGTCCAGAAAGTTCGAATCACCACGAGGATTATCCAGGTCCCCAACGCAAAGAGGAGTGCTTGGCCCGTGTTGAATTGGCCACCTTTGATCAACTTGGTGGTGGCTACGGGTAATTCGATACCTAAAATCACAAACACAATGCCGTTCAACGAATAAATAATAATGTCCCAGACTTTTTCGGTCACCAGTTTCAATTCTGGTGAGTCTTCCACAATTTGACTCTCACGGGCATGGTAGAGCACACCCGCCGTGACGACCGCAATCACGCCGGACGCGTGAATAATTTCCTCGGTCACCAGATAGACCACAAACGGCGTGGCAATCTGCAAGACCGTGTTAAAAATCACGTCATCGATACCTTGGCGACGCAAGAAATCCATCAAAAGCTGCACGGCCGTCATAATAATCAAGCCGGCTAAGAAGCCAACGATACTGATATAGAAGAAATCACCCGCGGCCGTCTTCAATGAGAAGTAGCCGGTCACCGTGGCCGCAATCGCGTACTTAAAGGCAATCAACCCGCTGGCATCGTTGATCAGACTTTCGCCACTGACCAAGTGCAAGAGGCTTTCCGGTAATTTGACCTGTTTAGAAATCGACTGCACGGCCACCGGGTCGGTAGGTGACAGGATGCCCGCCAAGGCAAAGGCCACCGTCAGCGGCATCTTGGGAATCAACCAGTAAATCAGAAAACCACCTAAAATCGTGGTCAGAAAAACTAACAAAATAGCGTTGCCGAAGATGGGACCACGAAGCCGCCAGAGTTCCTTACGCGGGAAGCGGCGCCCATCGTTATACAGCAAAGGTGCAATAAATAGAAGTAAAAACCAATCGGTTTCGAGGGGTACCTCGAAATTCCAAATCAGGGCCACCACCAGGCCTAACGCAATTTGGATTAAACTGACTGGGACAAACGTGAGGTAGTGACTGATAATGTTTGAAAGCAGGACTAACACAATCAATAGGATCACTGCTTCAATAATTGGCAAAGAAGGTCCCCCTTTCTATGCTTGTGGTTCTTCGCCGATAATCCGGACCTCGGTCTCAAGACGAACCTGGTCCCGTTGCCAAATGACTTGTTGAATATGGTGAATCAACTCTAAGTAGTCGGTCGCCGTGGCGTGATCGATGTTGACGATAAAGCCCGCATGCTTGGTCGATACCTGAGCACCACCCCATTTTAACCCCTGGAGGCCGGCTTCCTGAATCAATTGACCCGTGTAATGCCCTGTCGGCCGTTTGAAGACACTTCCGCAAGACGGTAAGTCTAGCGGTTGTTTGGCCGCGCGGCGGGCATTGAAGTCGTCCATTTGGGCCTGAATCTGGTCGCCGTTACCCGGCGTCAGACTGAAGGTCGCCGTCAAAACGATATCGTGATAATCCTGAATCGAACTGTGACGGTAACCGAAATCGAGTTCCGCTTGGTTCAAAGTTCGAACCTCACCTTCCGGAGTCAAAATCTCCGCGGAAGTTGCTACAGCCGCGATTTCGCCC
This sequence comes from Levilactobacillus suantsaii, assembly GCF_004115745.1. GTDB lineage: Bacteria > Bacillota > Bacilli > Lactobacillales > Lactobacillaceae > Levilactobacillus > Levilactobacillus suantsaii. Next base: position 86,208 of record NZ_QXIL01000001.1, read on the forward strand.
CCGTAAGCCCCAGCGTTCATAAAGATGGCGCCACCAACACTGCCGGGAATCCCCGCAGCAAATTCAAGGCCGCTCAACTGATGCGCCTGGGCCACCTGGGTCACTTCGATCATCGCCGCACCCGCCGCCGCAGTTACCGTATGTGCCACGTCGTCGACCGTCACGGTCTTAAACTTCGTCAGGATCATCACTAATCCCCGGATACCGCCATCCCGGACGATCAGGTTGCTGGCATTGCCAATCACCGTCACGTCAAGGTCCAATTGATGAGCATAAGCCAATAATGACTTGGCCTCTTGCACGTTGGTCGGAAAGGCCAGGTAGTCGGCTGGACCCCCAGTCTTAGTGTGCGTGTAATCAGCCAGTGACGCGTGTTCTAAAATCTTAACTGCTGGAAATGCCGTTGCGATATCTTCCATGAGTAGTAATTTCCCTTCATCTTGAAAAGTTTAACCCGGTCAGTTTGCGCCCGACCGGCGGGGCGTCACCAGAACCTGCCAACCGCGATTACGGTGCAGTCGGTGTCAGTGCTAGCTTAATGATTCTCATACGGGTCGCTTCCCGGTTTCACATGCCTTCAAAGCGTGCAAAGACCTGCAAATAACTCCCATGGGTGGACTGACCGTGAGTTTTAGTAGCACTAAGTAACATTTTAGCATGAATTTTCACAAAACAACACGCAGAACCCCTGGAAGCCGGGAAAAGTCCTTTTTCTGGTATACTAGACGTATTCATGGAGGTGTGTTTGACGTGAAATTTATTTCTTGGAACGTCAATGGCTTACGGGCCATCGTTAAAAAGGACTTTATGGGCATCTTTAAAAATTTAGACGCTGACTTCTTTGGGATTCAAGAGACCAAGCTCCAAGCCGGTCAAATCGATTTGGACATCCCCGGCTATTACCAATACTGGAACTACGCTGAACGTAAGGGCTATTCTGGCACAGCACTCTTTACCAAACATAAGCCGTTGAACGTCCACTACGGTATCGATGCGCCCGACTTCGACCATGAGGGCCGGGCCATCACCCTCGAATACCCCGACTTTTACTTACTGACCTGTTACGTCCCCAATTCCGGCGCTAAGCTGAAACGGTTGGACTTCCGCATGGGCTGGGAAGACGCCTTTTTAGGCTACATCAATCGACTCAACGCCGACAAACCGGTCATCTTCTGTGGCGACCTCAACGTCGCCCACGAAAAGATCGACCTGAAGAACCCGCAATCTAACCACCATAACGCCGGATTCTCTGACGAGGAACGGGGAAAGTTTTCGACTCTGCTGGATGCCGGCTACGTGGACACTTTCCGCCACTTCTACCCGGACGCCACTGGTCGCTACTCTTGGTGGAGCTATCGGTTCCACGCCCGCGATACCAATGCCGGCTGGCGTATCGACTACTTCGTGACCAGCCAGCGCTTGCAAGATCAGCTCCAAGACGCTAAAATACTAGACCAGGTCATGGGATCCGACCATTGTCCGGTCGAACTCGACGTGGCCGATTTAACCGTCTAATCGTAGAAAGGAAGATGTCGTCGTGAACTTCGTTGCCATGGACTTTGAAACGGCTAACGCCAAGCGGTACAGTGCTTGTTCTTTGGCCCTGACCGTGGTCCGCAATAGCCAAGTCGTCGATGAATTTTATTCATTAATTAAACCGGATACTGATTTTTTCTGGCGCAATATCCAGATTCACGGCATCCACACCGCCGACGTCGCCAACGCCCCCACCTTTCCCGAAGTCTGGGAACACGTGGCGCCGTTCTTCCAACGCGACCGGTTGGTGATTGCCCACAACGCGCCTTTCGACAATGGCGTCTTGCGCAGCAGCCTCGAACATTACCGGTTACCAGCGGCGCGCTATTTGACCCTAGACACCGTCAAGACCAGCCGGAAGTTCTTCCCCGAATTTCCCAACCACAAGCTCGACACGGTCTGCAATCAACTCAGCATCGACTTACACCATCACCACAACGCCCTAGATGATAGCCTCGCTTGCGCGAATATCTTGCTGTATGAGGCCAACCACTTTGGGACCGAACCTTTGAAGTCGTTCATTAAGGTGACGGCGTAATAGCTAGCTTAACATTCAGTCTCTGAAATCAAAAAAGTCACGCTCAACTTCGACGAGTTAAGCGTGACTTTTTACTTATTTTAGGATTATCAAGGTAATTGACGGAATGTGTGGACGAGAACACCTCAACGCTAGCTTCAGCAGTTAGTCCGTGACGGCCAGTTCGTCAGCCAACGCACTCGTCGCGGCGATGCGGCCGAAGGTGAAGATATCGGCTAGTGAATTGCCACCGAGCCGGTTGCCGGCATGAATCCCCCCAGCCACTTCACCGGCCGCGTACAAGCCGTCGATGGCCGTGCCACCGGCCGTCAAGACATGGGCGCCGGTGTCGATCTTCAACCCACCCATGGTGTGGTGGGTCGCTGGTTTCCGTGGCGTAGCGTAGAACGGCGCGACCTTGACTTTCAGGTCAAAGGCGTTCTTGTGGAACTCTGGATCATCGCCAGCGTCGACATAGCTGTTGTAGTCGTGAACCGTCTTGACCAGCGTGTCCGGGTCAACCTTGATCTGACGCGCCAAATCTTCTAACGTATCGGCTCTAAACAACGTCCCCGCTTCAACTTGTTGGTCAATCTTCGCTTGCGTCGTGTTGTACGCGGTCTTCTTGATTTCATCATCGGCGAGGAGATAGAACAGACTACCGTTGTCGATGGCGGCCTGGGTGAGTTGGTCCCGACTGCCGTACTCGTTGACGAACCGCTTTCCCTGCTGGTTGATCATCACGTAGTTCTGCGGCGGCACTTGCAGGCCACTAAAGAGTTCACCGGTATCCGGGTCAGAAACGGGCATCATCTGCGAGAAGCCCATGCCAACCAAGTCGGCGCCCACAGCAGTCGCTAAGCGAATGCCGTCCCCGGTCATAGCCGGGGAGTTGGTGGTCTTGATGTCATCATCGATGTTAGTCCAGTACGTGTTGTACTGTTTCAACATCTTGGTGTTAGCCGCAAATCCACCGGAAGCTAAGATGACGGCTTGGGCGTGAACGGCTAATTCTTGGTGGTCAACGCCCTGGGCCTGAACGCCGACGACCCGGCCATTTTCGGTGGTCAGTTGCGTGACGTCCGTTTCGGTCATGATAGTGCCCCCATGACTGGTGACATATTGCTTAAGCGTCTTGATGTACGCAAAGCCCAGGTCGCCCATTGGCTTGTGACCGCGCCGCCAGATGGCACCGACCGGCATCGTGACCTGCGTCTTATCGAACTCGACGCCGATCTTTTCCAACCATTGTACGGATTCCAAGGCGTGGTCGGTCAATTCTTTGACCAAGTCGTATTGGCCGTAAATCTTATGGCCCTGTAAGTCGCGCCGCTTCCCGCCCAAATAAGTTTGGATGCGGTGGAGCAACTTCGAATCGAACAAGTAACCACGTTGATCCGTGTTCTCTTGCAAGTAATCGTTGATTTGGTCCTTCAAGGCCCGGAAGTCTGGGCGATATTCGGGATCGATAGTCGCTTCATCAATCTCCGTAATTTCCTTCAAGGTGTGTTTTTCACCCAGAATGGCGTCAAACTGGCGTTGCCAATCGGGGTCGGCCGCGTTCATCGGTCCCCCAGCCCGGACGGTGTTCCCACCGACTGCCGGGAATTTTTCTAAGACCAGCACGCGTTTGCCACTTTGGAGTATTTTAGCGGCGGCAGTCAGACCAGCCCCACCGGCACCTACAACGACCACGTCGGTATCGAGGTCTTTGATTGCCGGTTTAGCAGCGGCAGTTTGCTTCGGCCGCTTCTTCAAGATGTCGGGGTCAGCACCGGCTTGCTTAACCGCTTCAGCCACCCCATCAATGACGCCGTGACTGGTAATCGATGCTCCGGAGACGGCATCGACATCCAGCGTTTGCCCGTCAACGATTTGCTTGGGAATCCGTTCAAAGGCCACGTCGGCGATGCCTTCCGTTTCCGTGGACGCGTCAATCTGGATGTTCTCGATTCGGTCCTTCGATAAGGTAACCTGCATCGGGAGTTCCCCGTTGTGGCCGGTCGCCGTCACGTCATAGGTCCCGGGTTGATAGTTAATCTCATCGGGCACGTTCATGGCTTCGACCACCTTAGTGAACTTCATGAACTTCTTAAAGCAACTGGTCAAGAAGTCGACCGTGCCGCTAGATTTCAAGTTACCCTGTTCGTCAAACGCAGTGTGAGCGCGACCCAGTAAGAATTCTGAGCCGGGCATGACGTTAGCGCCGACGCCGGGGGCATCTAAGACTTGGCGCAGATGCAGTTGCACACGGGAAGAGCCTTGGACACTGTAAGAGGCCCCAACGATCATCACTGGTTTGCCATCTAACGGGTGGGCCTTAAAGGACAACCATTCCAAGAGACTCTTCAACGCGGAAGGCAACGAGTGGTTATGTTCGGGCGTTGCCACGATGACCCCGTCAGCCGCCGTAATCTTTTGGATGAAGTTTTGGATGACCGGACTGTCCGTTTGGTCTTGCGATTCGTTAAACATCGGGACGTCGGTCAGTTCTAAGATTTCAATTTCCGCTTGGTCTTGAAAATGAGTCTGCATGTACGTCAGTAACTGACGGTTATATGACTTACGGGCGTTGGTGCCCACGATTCCGATAAATTTCATAGTTTACTCCTTTCCAGCTGTGAGTTGACTCCAGGAAAACTGACGGGTCTCCTCAAAGAACTTGTTTTGCGGTGTGATTTTTTGCATCAACGTGACAAATTCAGTGAAGGCTTGAAAATCCTTGTCCAATTCCTGCGCCTTCGCTTGATCGACCAGGTCCCCCTGTTCGTCAAAGGCTTGTAACGAGTGGCCCAACATGTATTCGACGTTGGGCATGACCAGCGCTTTTAATTCGGGCGCTTCTAAAATCTGGCGTAAATGCGCCTGGGCACGAGAAGTTCCTAAAGACCCATACGATGCACCGACGACCATCACGGGTTTGTTGATCAACGGCCGCGTGGTATAGGACAACCATTCGATGGCGCTCTTCAAAACGGCCGGAATAGAGTGGTCATATTCGGGGGTCGCAAAAATGACCCCGTCCGCGTGTTCGATCTGGTCCGCCAACTGCTGTACGGCAGCTGGCGCGTCCCGTTGTTCTGGTTCATTAAAGGCTGGTAAATCAGCGATTTCACAAATTTCTAATTCCGCAGTTGACGCAAAATGGCGTTGCATATACTGTAACAACTGCCGGTTGGTCGATTTCACGGCGTTAGTGCCGACAATTCCAACTAATTTCAAGATTCAACGTCCTTTCTAGGTGTTCACTCACATCTGCTACACATTTTGATAATAAAAAGGTTATTATTAAGGGACCGGGGCGGATGAGATTCGGTAAAAAACGCCCCAGTTCTACAAATGCTAGTTTACGAGTAACTGCTTAGTTTGTGAAATATTTATTTATCTATTGTCCCATAGCAATTTTGTTATCAAGGAGGAATTCGTATGCCCAAAGCAGACCCCTTTCGGATGCGGCGCTTCTTAGACGTCCTGCTCAAACACGGCAACTTTACCCGGGCAGCCAAAGATCTTTACATCTCGCAACCCTACCTTACGCAAACGATTCAAAACGCCGAAACCGAACTCGGCGTTGCCATCATCAACCGGGCCACGAGCCCCATTAGATTGACTGCCGCCGGGCGGATTTATTACCAATACCTAACCACGTTAGAGAACGAACAAGCTCAGTTTCATAAACGGCTGAGTCAATACACGGCCCCCGCCAAGCAAGTCATCCGGGTAGGCATCCTGTCCAGCTTAGGCTACTACCTATTGCCACTGATTTTGCCAGACTTTTTACAGGTGCATCCCACGGTCAAAATCGACCTGACTGAAGACATCTCCGAACGCAACGAGCAACGCTTATTACACCACGACTTAGATTTTCTGATTGGTCAAGATCCCCAAACCATCGCGGCTGGCTTGACGGTCCACGACCGCGGCCATGACGGGTACTACGCCATCATTCCGCACACGTCTGCCCTATACCAGCCACATCAGGCTTACATCAACCCCCACTCACTTTCAATGGACCAACTTATGCAGGCGCCACTGGTCTTATCGCCGCAGGGATCGTCGATTCGGCGGCAAGTCGATTACCTGTTGCAAAAATTCCACGTTGACCCGCACATCGTGGTCGAAAGCAGCAATACTTTGACCGTCCAAAAACTGGCGCAACGGGGGCTGGGCGTGACCTTTCTGCCGGACAGCGTCACCGTTACGCCGGATAGTGCGCACTACAACCTCTATCCGTTACCCCAAGACCTGGTCTCACTAACTTACTTCATCGCCTCTCCAGCCGGAAAAGAATTAACGACTCCAGAAAAGGATTTTGTGACCCTCTTTTTGACGAACCTCGAGGCCAGTCTGGCGGACCCCTCTTCGCGCTAAGACACGTCACACGAAGAACTGGACGGTGAGTCCGCTAAAATGCGCGAACTCACCGTCCAGAAAACAGTTGACTATCATATGTTTAATTTTAGACCGGCGTCATTACTTGGCGCCTTTTTTAGTGGGCTCCTTTTGCTCGCGGTGTTCGGCGATATTGCAGCCATCGGGACCACAAACGGCACTCGCGTCCGCGTCGCCTAGCGATTTAAAATTCGGTGTCGTCGATTGTTTTTCAGTCATTTTAATCGACCTCCTCAGCCAAGACCTGTCGCAAGGCACTTACCATGGTGTCGTAGGGTTGCGCACCGGAAATGCCATACTTGTCGTTCAACACGAAGAACGGAGCACCCTGAATCCCCAGCTGTTGAGCTTCGGCCTCATCACGGCGAACGTCTTGTGCATACTTGTCACTTGCTAACACGTCATCAACCGCCGCTGCGGGTAAACCAGCATCCACGACCGCACGCCGTAAAACGGTATGGTCTGCGATAGACGCGCCTTCGCTAAAGTAAACGTGGTACAACGCGGTGATCACTTGCTCCGTCACAACCGCATCACCTGACGCCTGAGCCAACTTGATCAATCGGTGAGCATCCATGGTGTTCGTTGGGATAGCGTGAGCTAAATCAATCGTCAACCCATCGCCAGCGCCCATTTGCTCAATCTGGGCCATTTGTGCCTGTGCCTGGTCGACCGTCATGCCGTGACCGCCAGCAAAGTTGTCGGTCATCGTCTTCGTGGTCGTCGTCGGTAAGGTCGGATCCAGTTGAAACGCCTTGAACTCCAAGGGCGTCTCGTCAGCAATGCCTAATTCCTTGATGGCGCGCTTCATGCGCGTCGACCCAATATAACAAAACGGACAAGCAATATCGGACCAGTACTTAATTTTCATGTTGCGCCTCCTATTCAATTACTTAGTTGAATAGATTCAGTTTAACAGTTTGCTCTAATTTGTCAATTCACCGGCCTATCCTGTCACAGCCACCTGCCAATCATAATAACTCGCATGCAGGCTGTAGGCCTGACGTCCCCGTTGGCGTAGCCACTGCGTCGCTTGATTCGTGAGACTACAAAGTGGCCCCCGACAATACACAATCAATTCCTGATCAGCTGGAATCTCAGTCAGGCGGTCGCTAAGTTCATCGACGGGGATATTATAGGCCCCGTCAATATGTCCCACCTGAAATTCCTCCGCTGGGCGAACATCCAAGAGTTGCACGTCATCGCGGTCCATCAGTTTCAGGGCCGTCGACAAATCTAACGTTTGGATGCGTTTAACCGTATCATCGTGGCGTTGAATGGTCTGCATGGTGGGCAACTGGGCCTCCCCCACGTCACGTAACAAGTAGAAAAGCTGTTCGACCTGGGCGGACGCCAAACAATAAATGGCGTAATTGCCCCGCTGAACACGGCCCACCAAATTGGCCTCCCGCAACGCCTGGAGGTGCCGCGACGTGTTGGCAATGCTCATTCCGGTTTGCTGCGCTAAGGTCGCCACTGTTTTGGGACTTTGGGCTAATAAATCCATGATCTCTAAACGCCGGTCGCTCGCCAAACTTTTGCCAATCTTCGCCAGTTCCCGATACAGCTGCGCATGCTGGCCTGCTGCCATATCATCAGACTCCTTTCCGTGTCGTTGACTGCTATTAATCAACGATTTAATTGAATAGCTTTATTTTACTGTCTTGTCCGCGTTTGTCAACTTTCGGGCCACGCTAAAAGAACCTGGGAGACTTCCCCCCAGGTTCTACGCTAATTTTTCACCATGCTAGGCTTATTGCAACGGGTAAACCATTTCAACGGCCGTAACTTGTTCACCGTCGTCATCGGTCACCGTTTGCTCAGCCGTTTGGGTCCGTTGAAAGCCCATCTTTTGGTAGAGCTTCATGGCCGCCACGTTGCGCGTTTGCACCAACAGTCCCACTGCTTCTAAGGTACTGGCCGTTTCTGCCCAATACAGGGCTTCATCGACCATCGCCGTGCCAATCCCTTGGCGCTAATAAGCCTTTTCGATGGCAATCCCCAACTCACCCACGTTGCCTTGTGGGGTGGGCGCAATCGACAACACCCCGATCAAGCGGTCACCAAGACTGGCGACCAACAACAAGTGGGTCGGACTCTGATTGATCTGTTCTAACTGATCGGCTTCTTGCACAACGCTGATCGGGTCGTCAGCGTCTGCCAACGTAAACGTGTCACTTTCTCGCTGCAATTGCGTGAGTAACCGCAAAAGTTGCGCAGCGTCAGTGGCTTCTGGTAGCCGAATGGCGACTTCTTCACTCATGACATGAAGCCTGTAATTGGGCGACCAACTGGTCAAAGTGGTCCCCGTGCGGCTCAAAGCTCAACGTCCGCTGATTTTCCCCGGCTGCGTCGTCACGCTTAAAGATAATCCGCAAATAATGTTCTGGCAATTCGTCGGCGATAAACTTGGACCATTCGACCACGTTAACGCCATCGCCATTGAAGTATTCCTCTAAGCCCAATTCATCCCCACTGCCATCTTCCAAGCGGTAGACGTCCATATGATATAACGGTAACCGCCCGTCTTGGTACTCGCGGATGATGGTAAACGTCGGACTCTTGACGTTCCGTTTAATGCCCAGGCCCGCCGCTAATCCCTTGGTAAAGGTCGTTTTACCGGCACCCAGGTCTCCATCTAGTAAAATGACATCCTTGGCACGTAGGCCGGGCGCGAGTTGCTGCCCGATTGCCATGGTCATCTCTGGACTTGTGACCGTCATTTTTAACATTTTGCCAACCCCTTCACCGTTAAATTTATTACTGCCCAAATAATACCCGGATTACGGCTAAAGCGCAATCCGGGTATCGGGTTAATTAACTAAGTCTCAAATCGAACCCCTAAAGGGCTTGAGCCGCCGTGATGATGGCAACCTTGTAAACATCCTCTTCGTTGCAACCCCGTGACAAATCGGAAACGGGTTTGTTCAGGCCTTGCAAAATCGGCCCGATAGCTTCGAAACCGCCGAAGCGTTGGGCAATCTTGTAGCCGATGTTCCCGGACTGAAGTTCTGGGAAGACGAAGACGTTGGCGTGCCCCGCCACGCTAGAATCGGGCGCCTTTAACGCCGCAACGTCGGGCACCATGGCGGCGTCGAATTGCAACTCGCCGTCGAGCGCTAAATCGGGAGCGGCTTCGTGGGCCAACTTAGTCGCTTCTTGGACCTTAGTGACCATGTCACCCTTAGCTGAACCCTTGGTGGAGAAGCTCAGCAAAGCGACTTTCGGGTCAATATCGAAGACCTTCGCCGTGTGGGCGCTTTCGACCGCCACTTCGGCCATCCCAGCCGCATCTAGTTCGATATTGATGGCACAATCCGCAAAGACGACCCGCTGGTCCCCTTTTTGCATGATGAAGGCGCCACTGATTCGGCGCACGCCTTCCTTAGTTTTAATGATTTGTAAGGCGGGCCGGACCGTGTCCCCGGTGGCGTGAATCGCCCCAGAAACCATTCCGTCGGCTTGGCCCATGTAGACCATCATGGTCCCCACGTAATTCGGGTCTTTGAGCATTTCTTGTGCCTGTTCTGGGGTGTTCTTCCCCTTCCGCCGCACCACTAGCGCGTCCAGCATCGCCTTGGCCTGGTCGGCTGGCAAATTGGCTGGGTCTAATAACGTGAGCTGGCTAGTATCGATGTTGTGGGCTTGGGCCGTTTTATCAATTTCAGTTGGACTCCCCAACACGATGGCTTGAATCAAGCCATCCTTGACTAAGCGACTAGCTGCGCCCAGGATCCGCTGATCGGCACCCTCGGGGAAAACGATGGTTTTATGTTGTCCGTTAATCTTTTGTTTCAGACTATCAAAAAGTTCCATAGGTGAAGACCTCCATAAAATATCCGACGAATCAATTCTCTTCTTGCTTACGCCTGATTAGCCTGTGAAGCGTCATCGACACTGACCGTCTCCGGCAGTTGCCAATCGATGGGCGTTTCCCCTAATGATGTGAGTGCGATGTTGGTTTTGGAAAATGGCTTGGAGCCGAAGAAGCCCCGGTTAGCCGACAAGGGACTAGGATGGGCCGATTGCAAGACGATGTTGGTCTGGGTATCGATCAACTCAATCTTGTTACGTGCGGCCCGCCCCCACAAAATGAAGACGACGGGTTCCGGTCGCTCGGACAACTTACGAATTGCCGCGTCGGTCAGCCGTTCCCAGCCGTGACCCTTATGGGAAAAGGCAGCGCCGTCGCGGACCGTTAGGACTGAGTTCAACAATAAGACGCCCTGGTCGGCCCATTTCTTGAGGTACCCGTGGTTCACGGGCGTACACCCCACGTCAGTCTGTAATTCCTTATAGATATTAAGTAACGACGGTGGAATCTTGGTTCCCGGCAGCACGGAGAAGCTACACCCATGTGCCTGCCCCGGGTTGTGGTACGGATCCTGGCCCAAGATGACCACCTTGACCTTGCTAAACGGGGTCCATTCGAACGCCGTGAAAATATGGTACATGTCCGGATCGATCCGGTAATGCTGATATTCCGTCACCAGAAACTGCCGCAGGTTTTGATAATAATCCTGCTTAAACTCTGGTTCTAAGACCGGCCACCAGTCATTGTGAATAAACGGTTTCATTGCCAACACCTCAGGTCTCATTTTATCATACTGGCTAACGAAATGATATTCTCGAACGCGAAGTCGAAAACATGGTAAAATAAGACAAATACCCGTTACTCGACGCCACTCCCAATTTAAACTGGTCGGCGCCTTAACGGCAGATTATTTTATCTTGTTGGAGGTGCCCCATGCGTCAATTGTATCTCAATCAGACGGCCCTTTCCGCCCGTGCGACCACGGTGATTCGGGACGCCCAGAACCAATCGTGTTACCTACTCGTCGGCAAATGGGGACTCCGTGCTGACGTCTTGACGGTCTATCTCATCAACGGCTCACTCGAAGCCGAAGTCAAACAGGACTCCTTGGGGTTGTTACCCCGGTTTCGCTTGTTATACCGCCGCCAACCGGTCGGTCGGGTCAGCAAGACCTTCGGCGTTATTCGCGAAGTCCTCTTTGTTCGTGGCCTTAACTGGGTAATTATGGGCAATCTAAACAACGGTCGTTTCCGGATTTTTCACGGTCGCGACCTGATTGCCAACATTACCCGGGTCTCCCCGGATGGTTTGACCATGTCCCTCGAAGTCGATCAGACCGACCACGAGGCACTGGTCGTCTGTCTAGCCGCCATCCTCGACCGCTGGGCTAAGCGCCAGCAAAAGGTCCCGGGGCTGGTAAAGAACCGGGGCTGGGCGCCCGGCTTTTCCTCAGAAATCGCCCCCTTTACGACTCAAATCAAAAAATCGCGTTAACCGTCGGCTGGCGGTTAACGCGATTTTTAGTAAATTAGTAATGTTTCATTACCCGAGCAATCTGCCAGTCTTGTTCCCGTCGTTTCAGAGACTCACGCTTATCATACTCGTGTTTCCCATGAGCGACACCAATCAAGACCTTCGCAAAACCGTGCTTAAGGTATACCTTCAGTGGAATCAAGGTGACCCCCTTATCCTGCGTGGCTAACCCTAAGCGCCGAATCTGCTTCTTATGCAGCAACAACTTTCGGTTGCGTAGCGGATCATGGTTGAACTGGTTGCCTTGAACGTACTCACTGATGTGGACGTTCATCAACCAAGCCTCACCATTGCGAATCTGGGCGAACCCATCTTGCAAGTTGATTCGCCGTTCCCGCATCGATTTAATCTCGGTCCCGGTCAGGACCAAGCCGGCTTCAACGGTCTCGGTAACGGTATAATCATGCCGGGCCTTCCGGTTTTGTGCCAGTTGGTTGTCCGGTGTTTTTTTCGGTTTACGTTTAGCCAAGTGTGTTCACCTCGCTTAATGTTGACTCCCGCGGTTGGCGGAACGGTGTTGGCCGCTCTGGTGGTTCCGGTTACGGTTGCCATTCTGGTTACGGTGTTCCGTCGACCGGTTCGTGGTGTTGGACCGGTGCGGGTTATTCCGGTTGCGGTTGCCATTACGATGGTTGCGGTTATTGCCGTTTCCATTACGGCCACCGTTACCGTGCTGGTTGTTGTTCCGGTTATTGCCGAAACGACCCCCACGGGAGCGATGTTCCCGGTGCGGCAACAAGTCACTGACCGGCGCCTTTTCCGGATTCAACAATTCGAAGTCGATTTCACTTTGTTCCTTATCAACGTGAATGACCTTGACCCGAATTGGTTGGCCAATCCGGTACGTCCGCCGCGTGTTACGGCCGACTAAGGCCAAGTACTTTTCCACGTATTCGTAGTAATCGTCCTTCATCCGACTGATGTGGATCAGGCCTTCGATAGTGTTTGGCAGTTCAACGAACATCCCAAACTTCATCACGGAGCTGACCACGGCGTCGAATTCTTCGCCCACGTGGTCGGCCATGTATTCGGCCATCTTCATATCGTTGGTGTCGCGTTCGGCATCGACGGCCCGGCGTTCCATCTCGGACGTATGCGTCCCGATTTCTTCCAGAACGGGGGCAAATTGTTCCTTCGAAGCCGCGTTGATCCCGTGATCTGCGTAGTAGTGAATCATCCGGTGCACCATGGTATCAGGGTACCGCCGAATTGGGGAGGTAAAGTGAGTGTAGAACTGTGCACCCAAGCCAAAGTGACCTAAGGACTGGTCACTGTACCGGGCCTGCTTCAAGCTCCGTAACATCATGACCGAGACCATGGCCTCTTCTGGCTTACCAGCGACTTGCTTCAAGACGCCTTGCATCATCTTTGGCCGCAAGTGGTTCGGGTCACCCTTGACGTTAATCCCAAAGGCCGTTAAGAATTCGAAGAAGCTACGTACCCGGTCGCCATCTGGCGTTTCGTGGACCCGATATAAGAACGGGACCTTGGCGCGGAAGTAGTGTTCCGCAACCGTTTCGTTAGCAGCCAGCATGAAGGATTCAATCATCCGTTCAGCTAAACCTCGAGTCCGTAACTTCACGTCAATCGCGTGGCCCTTGTCGTCCACGATGATTTCGGCTTCGCGATCATCAAAGTCAATGGCGCCCCGGTTCTTCCGGTGCTTGAGTAAGATACGGTGTAAATCACCCATCGTTTCAAACATCGGCACTAAGTCCTTGTACCGATCCATGGTGACCTCATCGTGGGCTTCCAAGATTTGGTTAACGGCCGTGTAGGTCATCCGTGCCTTAGAGCGCATCACGGACGGGTGAATGCGGTGCTTGACCACGTTCCCGTCATGGTCGATTTCCATTTCACAGCTCATGCATAACCGCAACTCGCCTTCGTTCAACGAGCAGATGCCGTTTGACAGGCGCCGCGGTAACATTGGAATGACCCGGTCAGTCAGGTAAACGGAAGTGCCCCGTTTATAGGCTTCCTTATCAATCAACGACCCTGGCGTGACGTAATGGGACACGTCGGCGATGTGGACCCCTAAATGGTAGTTTCCGTTGGGTAACTGCCAAGCAGTCACGGCATCGTCCAAGTCCTTGGAGGACTCGCCATCGATGGTGACCAGGTTCTGGTTCGTGACGTCTTCACGGCCGGTCATTTCCTCGGGCAAGACGTGGTCCGGAATATCATCGGCGGCCTGTAAAACGTCCTCCGGGAAGTCCGCGGGGATGTTGTGTTGGTACACAATCTGTAAAATATCGATACCGGGATCATCGACACTCCCGATGACCTGCTTGGCAATCCCAACCATGGCGTCCGGATGAGCGTCGTTCGGGTATTCCGTGATTTCGGCCGTGACCACTTCGCCCGGCGTCGGCTTCAAGCCAACATCGGTCACATAGAACTTGTACTTCAATAACTTCTTGTCCGTCAAACTCACTTGACCCACGTAGCCGGCATCGTCGTCGGTCTGGAGGAATTCTCCCACGACCTGTTCGTAATGCCGTTCCACGATCTCCACGACCTTACCTTCGGGGCCCTTGCCCGTCCGGGGATCGCCGGCGCGAATCAACTCGATGTTGACCGTGTCGCCGTTTAAAGCGCGCATGGTGTTATCGGGCGCAATATAGGCGTCGGGTTCGACCTTGTTTTCGTCGTACGCCACGAAGCCAAAGCCCTTGTCGTTACCGTGAAAAATCCCGGTTAAAATCTTTTGACTGGGGTCCAACTGAAAATGGCCCCGGTCCGTCACCTGAACTAAGCCATCGCGTTCGAGCTGCGCGAGCTCTTGGACGATAAGCTTAAAGGCTGCCGAACCGTGGTAATGCAGGGCATCCGAAATGCCCTCAACGGTGTATGTCTGATCCGCGTGTGCGCGGAAGAATGCTGTAATATCTGTTTTTAAATTATCTTGCACTATAAATTCCTCGTTATTTTTCAAAGATTGGGTGTAAAAACGCTAAGAGATCCGTTTCGAGCGCGTGGTGGGCCGAATTAACGGTCAGCACGTGACCCGCACCGGCATACTCGTGATAATCAACTTGAGACGCGGGATAAGCGTCCGCGAGCCACTGCCCCGAACGCGGATCAATCATCTGATCCGCCGTTCCCTGAGCAATGAACACGGGTTGCTGAATATCTCGCAAACGGGTGGCTGTGGTATCCGCAAAGGCCTGAATGGCCGTTAATTGGGCTGTCAAGTGGTCTTTGAGCCACGCCACCTTTTGTTCTTGGGCTGGTCCCAGAATGTTCTGCGCCCGGTAGGTGGCACGCGCCATCTCGATGAAGGTCGTCGGCACGTGTGTCTGTCCCCGGAAGATGACCGGTGACGCGAACGTGCCGCCCCCCACCAATTGCGGGTCTTCTAGTAAGGCGCGGGTGGCAAAGAGCCCCCCTAAAGACAACCCAAAGATGGCGATTTTCTGGTACCCCCGTTCTCGTAAGAACGCAATTGCCGCTTGTGTGTCTTGCCACCATTTCTGCGGGGAACCGTCCCGTAAAATATCAACGGGATCCCCCGTGGCATGACCGGTAAAGATTGGCGCGAGAACGGTATATTGTTTACTTTCTAGTTTCCGGGCTAGCAAGCGCATGTCGTTAGAGCTACCCGAATAAGCGTGTAATAAAATTACTGCGTGAGGACCCTGCTCAAAAAAGAGCGGGGTTGGTTTTCGAATCATGTCAAACCACCGCTTTCCACTATCGAAGATTGATTCAGACCGCTGCCGGTCTTTAAAAGCGACCAGACAGATTTAACTAAAAAGCCCCCTGTTAATAAACCGGACAGGAGGCTTAAATCTCTAGTGTGAAGATAGATATACTAAAGCCAGTGCCAATGCGAAAAAGACGAGACCTAAGACGACCGTCACCTTTTGCATAAAGGCTTCAAACCCTCGCGGCTTTTGCTTGGAGAAGAGGTCATCGGCACCCCCGGAGAGGGCGGATAACGCATCATTCGTCTTAGCAGGCTGCATCATAACCGCAATGATAATTAAAACACTGACAATTAAAATACAGGTCATTAAAAAATTATACACAAATTTGCCTCCTACCTACCGAATAGGTCTAACTATACTCCCCTTAATCTATCATAATCGGCCGCTTTTTACCAGCCCTAGCCCTTTCATTCGGGTAAATACCCGGCTGGGTGATCCATGCGACGCATCTGTTGGCGCACGTACGCCCGATTATGCTGATAAGTCAAAATAATCAGGGTATCCCCCGACCGGATCAACGTGTCGCCATGAGGAATCACCTGGCGTTCCCCGCGTTGGACACCCACCAGTAACGACCCCAAAGGCCATTTCAGATCCCGTACTTGGCATTCGACCAGTGCAGAATCTTCCCCAATGGGGTACTCCACTCTATCCGACAAACCGTGCGCGTCTGGGTCAGCTGGCGTCACCATTTGTTCCAATAATGCTTCGTAGATGGGGGCACCACCCAAGAGATCGACGGTGATGTAGGCCACGATAGCCACTACCGCCAGTGGCAAGAGATGTTGCAGGCTCTCGACCATTTCGGTAATCAGTAAAATCGCCGTGAATGGCGCCTTGGAGATTCCGGCGAAGTACCCCGCCATCGCGTAGATAATAAAGTTTGCGATAAAACCGGCAGGCAACCACCCCAAAGCCACGAAGCTTTGCGCCCCGATGGCACCAAGCAACGCCCCTAACGTTAAGATGGGTAAAAAAATACCGCCCGGGAGTCCCGAACTATAACTAATCATGGAAAAGACTAATCGTAAAACGAAGTACCCAATTAGGGGGACTAATAACGGTGTGGTCTGGGCGAAATCCACAATCATTTGGTTACCGCCACCCAGTGATTCCGGCCAGAACAATCCGATGGGAATCACTAACAGGAAGGGCACAATCCCGTTGAGGTGGGCTGGTAACCAGGTTAGCTTGGCATAGACCTTGCCCCCGCGCAACGTCCCCTGCTGGTACACGTAGCCCAGCAGGCCCAAGCCAACGCCCAAAATAAGTAATAAGCCATAATACTTCAACGGAAGCGCCCGTTGATAGGCAATGTGTAAGACCGGTGTCAGGCCGAAGACCTCGCTCGATACGAAATCGGCGACCACGGCACTGGTCAGCGACGTGATCCAAACCAACGTCGAAAAGCTATGATAAACCTCTTCCAGGACGAATAACGTGGAGGCGATTGGGGCGTTGAACGCCGCAGACAACCCCGCGGCCGCCCCACCGGCAATCATTAGCCGACGTCGGCGACCGTTAAAGTTCAATCGTTCGGCGAGCCCCTGGGCAACCGTACCACCTAATTGAATCGATGGTCCTTCCCGTCCTAGAAATAAGCCCGCACCAATCCCTAAAATACCGCCAACAAATTTCTTCCACAAAACTGGCCGCCAAGGATAATCTAAGTCTCCCGCCAGTTGACCTTCAATTTGAGGTATCCCAGACCCCTTGATCATGCCGGTTTGCTTGACCAAATGACCGACAAATACGGCCACTAAGACCAACAAAATAGCCCAGGGGAGCACCCAGATGGGGTGTCCCCCGAGCCAGCCATAGATGACCCGCATCAGTTTGAGGAGTTGTTCAATGCTTAAGCGAAACGCACTCACGACGATGCCGGCGCCGATTCCCACCAGAATCCCGAACCAGATAGCCTGGACCCGGGTAAAATCGTGGTGCGTTGTCTGTTGCGATTGTTGCATGCTACGAGTTCCTCCTCTAAATTTTGTCTACGCTCCAGTGTAGCACAAAATTAACGATGGCCCGTAAACTTCCGGCGAAAAATCATACCGCCACTCAAAATGAGGCCGAACAAGCCCCAACCTGAGAAGCTTCCAGTCGGCGTTGGCTCCCCCCGTTTGCGGTAGCTTGACGCGTGCGTGAGGGGCGTGGTTGATTGCAGAGCGAGACGTTTGCCGGTCAACTGCAATCCGTTGCGTCCGCTTTAGCGTTTGAACACGTCGGTGTCCGGGTCGTTCAGGTCGGTCCTTAAATTGGGCCACGGTCGTTGGTAAGTCAAGGCCTTGCAACTGGTCGTGGTGGTCCTCAGTTAAAGTCGTATGGGACGTTACTGGCCTAGTTTGAGCCCTTTTTAGTGATACTTTAGTCGGTTGTGTTGGGAGAAACCAATTTACCACGCCAGGTTGTTTATGCGTCACCTGTGGTACTTTTTTTACTGGTGTTGGGCGCACCTGCACCCGCAATGGTTTAGTTTCTTGAACTTCTGACTGAGGCAGCTTACTTGTCACTGGCTTCGATTGTACCGGTGGGATTGGGCCTACTGGCGGTGTTGGCGCCATCGGCTTTGGGTGAGACTGTAAAGACGGTTGCAACTGCGTTGGTAGCGTTACTGATGGGATTACCATTGGTTTAGATTGTGGTTGTGGAACTGATGTCACCACCTGTGAAGATTCTGGCTCACTAGTTGATGGCGTGGTAGCTGGTTGCTGCTCCGTTGGTCTGTGTATAGACTTAGGAACGACGTAAATCGTCATATCATTTTTCTTTTTAGTAATTCTTCGTTCACTATCGACCTTATTCGCAAAAGTATATCCTTTAGGCAGTTGATAATCTGGAACCCCTCCGACTGTAACCCACTGTAAGGATATCTTTTGATTGGGATCTACTTCTTTATTTTTATGACTAATATCAACGTAAAAAATAGTTCCAGATGCCTTGCTACCTCTATATGTAACTGTGTATTCCACCTGAGAAGACTGTGCTTTCTCGTTATTTTCACGACTATAACCATAGCCTTTTCCATCATAGATATCTCCAAGTCCTGGAACCAATTCATTTTCCATAACAGGAACATCATGTTTGGTCTTCAATTCTTTTCTTAAATATTCGGTATCCTTTCCGTTTTTGTATTCAAGCAAGTAATGTATCGTTACCTTAAGCTTATTATTTTCCGCGGCTTTAGCGCACCCCACGGACCCACTCCAACTACCACTCAAAACGGTGATCCCCACGATGACGGCCAACTGTTGCCATTTCTTCATTGGTTATCCCTCCCTTTCACAGGAAGGGTCCGGTAACCATGACTCCATTTTTTCCAACAAAGTCATTTTAAAATTGGGGCCACAAAAAATCGCGCCTTCCCCTCAAAGGGAAAAGCGCGATCAGAACGTAATTTAATTAAAATTACTTGTTGACGATGGCTTCCCGAGCAGCTTCGTCCAAGTTGTAGAAGGAGTGAATCCCCTTGTATTCGGACGTCTTGCCCAAGTTGTCTTCGATCCGCATCAATTGGTTGTACTTCGCGATCCGTTCGCCACGGCTCATGGAACCAGTCTTGATTTGGCCAGCGTTTAAGGCTACAACCAAGTCAGAGATGGTCGTGTCTTCAGTTTCACCAGAACGGTGAGAGATAACGGCCGTGTAACCAGCTTGCTTAGCCATTTCAACGGCTTCAACGGTTTCCGTCAAAGTCCCGATTTGGTTCAGCTTGATTAAGATGGAGTTGGCAACGCCCATCTTGATACCCTTAGCCAAGTAGTCCGTGTTGGTAACGAACAAGTCATCACCGACAACTTGGACCTTCTTGCCTAAGCGCTTCGTGGCCATCTGCCAGTCTTCCCATTCGTTTTCATCCAATGGGTCTTCGATGGAAACAACTGGGTACTTGTCAACGATACCTTCCAGCAAGGTGACAAATTCGTCAGCAGAGTAGCTCTTGCCGTCACCCTTAAGTTCGTACTTCTTGGTGTCAGCGTTGTAGAATTCGGAAGCGGCACAGTCAAAGGCAATGGCAACGTCCTTACCAGGAACGTAGCCGGCTTGCTTGATGGCCTTGACCAAGATTTCGAATGGTTCTTCGTTGTTCTTCAAGTCAGGGGCGAAACCACCTTCGTCACCAACGGCGGTGGAGTAGCCTTCGTCGTTTAAGATTGACTTCAAGTTGTGGAACGTTTCGGAACCCATCCGAATAGCTTCCTTAACACTCTTGGCACCGACAGGCATGATCATGAATTCTTGGAAGTCGACCTTGTTGTTGGCGTGCTTCCCACCGTTGATGACGTTCATCATTGGCGTTGGCAAAACATGACCATTGAAGCCGCCCAAGTAGTTGTATAACGGCATTTCTAATTCGTCAGCAGCAGCCCGTGCAGCAGCTAAGGAGACACCCAAAATGGCGTTGGCACCTAACTTGCCCTTGTTTGGCGTACCATCCAAGTCGATCATGGCTTGGTCGATACCGCGTTGGTCGGTAACGTCGTAGCCAACGATTTCCTTAGCAATCAGCTTGTTAACGTTGTCAACGGCCTTGGTAACACCCTTGCCCATGAAGCGGCTCTTGTCGCCATCACGAAGTTCAACGGCTTCGTGTTCACCAGTGGAGGCACCAGAAGGAACGATCCCCCGGCCCATAGCACCAGCTTCGGTGTAGAGTTCAACTTCAACAGTTGGGTTACCACGAGAGTCTAAGACTTCGCGTGCGTAAATATCAGTAATCAGTGACATTGTATTCTCTCCTTATGAAAGTTTGACTTCACGGGAACAAAACACCCATCCCACGTTTCATTCTATAAGTTTAACTTTGAACTTTCAATTATATTTTGTTAGTTTTACAAATTTTGGTAGTTTGCGAGCTGAATAAATGACTCTTCGGGCAAACTGGACCCGCCGGCGAGCACCCCGTCGATATTATCCCGGGCCATTAACCCGGAAATATTGTCGGGCTTGACACTACCGCCATATAGGATTCGTACCCCGTTGGCCAAATCATCCGAGTAAATATCAGCAATGGTTTGACGAATCAGATAGCAGCCTTCTTCGGCCTGGTCGGAAGACGCCCGTGAGCCACTGCCAATCGCCCAGCTGGGTTCGTAAGCGATGACCATGCGCGCAGCATCTTCGGCTGGGACTCCCTTGAGGGCCGCGCTGACTTGGTTGACCACCCAATGAATCTTCTCGCCGGAACTCTGACGGCCCATGGTTTCATCACAGCAAATGATGGGTGTCATGCCATTACGAAAGACCGCGTGGACCTTCCGGTTGATGACGTCATCGGTCTCGTTGAAGTACCGCCGGCGTTCCGAGTGGCCCACGATGACGTAGGGAATCGCTATTTGGCGTAACGCCTTGGGGCTAATTTCCCCCGTATAGGCTCCTTCATCTTCATAGTAGCAGGTCTCCGCCGCAATCCGTAAGACTTGATCGACGTTGGCTTCTAGCATCGTCTCCAAGAACAATGCCGGTGCCGCAATCGCCGTTTCCACCTTATCGGGCGCCGGGAGTTTTCCCTGGACCGCCGTGACAAACGCGCGGGCCTCCGCGACCGACTTATTCATTTTCCAGTTTCCTGCAATCAGTGGTATCCGCATCTCTGTCGCCCCTTTACCTAAAATCACTTATGCTCTACATCTTACCGGACTTCCCAGCATTCTGCCAGTAAAAGCCCTTTCAGGTCGAGCCACTAAAAAACCGTGATGCTGCCACCACGGTTTTGAAGTTACCTTACTTGTCAGAAATTGCCGCGATACCAGGCAACGTCTTTCCTTCCAGGTATTCCAGCGAAGCGCCACCACCGGTTGAGATGTGGGATAGCTTGTCAGCTACACCGAGTTGTTGTACGGCAGCAGTTGAGTCACCACCACCGACAATCGTCTTGGCGTCACTCAAAGTTCCTAAGAACTTACCGATTTCCAGCGTGCCTTCGGCGTAGTTGCTCATTTCAAAGACACCCATTGGGCCGTTCCAAACAACCGTCTTAGCGGTCTTTAAAACGTCTTCGAACGTCTTGATGGACTTTGGTCCGATATCTAAGGCCATGTAACCATCCGGCACATCGCCCTCGACCGTCTTGTGTGGCGCATCGTTATCGAACTTTTCAGCGACCACGGAGTCTTCTGGCAGAACCAACTTATCGCCGGCCTTATCCAAGATTTCCTTGGCTAAGTCGATCTTGTCCTTTTCAACTAAGGAGTTCCCAATCTTCATGCCCTTAGCGGCGTAGAAGGTGTAGGTCATTCCCCCACCGATCAAGACCTTGTCAGCCTTAGACAGCAGGTTGTCGATAACCCCGATCTTATCGGAAACCTTCGCACCACCTAAGATGGCAACGAATGGGTGTTCAGGGTTGTCCACGGCACCACCGATGAACTTGATTTCCTTTTCCATCAAGAAACCAGCAGCGGTTTGAGTCATGTTGGAAGCAATGCCGACGTTGGAAGCGTGGGAACGGTGAGCCGTACCGAACGCATCGTTGACGAAGACGTCACCCAACGAAGCCCAGTACTTCCCTAATTCAGGGTCGTTACCAGATTCACGCTTGACGTACTTGCCGTCCTTCACGTCTTCGTAACGGGTGTTTTCCATCACTAAGACGTCGCCGTCGTTTAAGCCATCGATGGCATCTTCGAGTTGCTTACCTTCCGTCGTTGGGACGAAAGTGACCGGCTTGTTCAATAAGTTGGACAAGCGTTCTGCAACTGGCCGCATGGACAAGCCGGGCTTGTCATCTTCGGTCTTAACCCGACCCAAGTGGGACAACAAGATAGCCTTGCCACCGTGTTCGACGACGTACTTGATGGTTGGTAATGCCGCAACGATTCGGTTATCGTTACCGATCACACCGTCTTTAATCGGGACGTTAAAGTCAACACGCATGAGGACTTTTTTGCCCTGTAACTCTAAATCAGAAACTGTTAATTTTGCCAATTTAGAAAATCCTCCTTCAATTTAGGACTTATAATGATTACTTTCACAATATACAGCACTTCCACCCGAATTTCAAAGGACTTCTTCTAATTCCGGGTGCCAAACAAAAATGCGGCGAGGAATACCCTCCCTCGTCGCATTCCTGCGGAACTTCTTCTGGCACGTGACCGTGTCAGTTAAGATTTAATTAAAGCGTTGCGAACTTCAATAAAGTACGAACCATGTTGCAAGTGAAGCCCCATTCGTTGTCGTACCAAGCAACCGTCTTAACTAATTGGGTGTCACCGGCAGTGGTGATTTCCGTTTGAGTTGGGTCAAAGACGGAACCATGAGGGTCGTCGATGATGTCAGTGGAAACAATTTCGTCAGCGTTGTAACCGAAAGCATCGTTGTTTTCAGTGTGCTTCTTCATTGCTTCGTTAACATCGTCAGCCGTAACCTTCTTGTCCAGAACGGCAACTAATTCAGTCAAGGAACCGTCAACAACACCAACCCGTTGGGCGTGGCCTTGTAACTTACCTTGTAAGTCAGGAACAACTAAGCCGATCGCCTTAGCAGCACCAGTAGAGTGAGGAATGGTGTTGATTGAGGCAGTCCGGTTGTTCCGCATCTTCTTGCCACGAGGGCCATCCAAAATCATTTGGGTAGAAGTGAAGGCGTGGATCGTAGTCATGGTACCAGCCTTGATACCGAAGTCCTTGTTCAAGAAGTAAGCCATTGGTGCCAAGCAGTTCGTGGTGCAAGAACCAGCGGAAACGATCTTGTCGTCTTCGCTCAAGACATCCAAGTTAACGCCTGGAACAACGGTCGTAACAGGACCAGCTGGTGCGGAGATCAGAACCCGCTTAGCGCCAGCATCAAGGTGCGCTTGGGACTTTTCTTTAGAAGTGTAGAAACCGGTACATTCGAGGACGTAGTCAACCCCATCGTTCTTAACCCAAGGAATGTCTTGAGCCTTTGGTTCAGCGTATACAGGGTATTCCTTGCCGTCAACGACGATGCCCTTTTCCGTTGATGAAACTTCACCAGGGAAACGGCCATGAGTTGAGTCATACTTCAATAAGTAAGCCAACATGGAAGGCGTCGTCAAATCGTTGATTGCGACAACTTCAATGTCAGATGATTGAAGTTCGTGAATCCGCTTGAAAGCCAACCGACCGATACGGCCGAAACCATTAATACCAATCTTTACAGTCATACTGTGATTTCCTCCTTCAGGAAGCAAACAAAGATAATTTTTTTAAAAAGCAGTACATACGAAGTGTATCACTTTTTTAAAACAAAGTCAGCAGCTCCTTGGTCGGTGATCAACCAAGTCTGAGCTGGCGCTAAATGCATGTACGCCTGGATAGCGGCCCCTTTCTCGGAGCCACCCGCTACGGCGATGACCAGCGGTTTGGCCGCCAAATCGGCAATGTCTAACCCGATAGGTGGAAATTTCCGAACGACGTGACCCGCCGCATCGAAGAAGTACCCGAAGGCCTCCCCCACGGCGTGTGCCGCGTTCAGATCTGCCACCACATCCGGTGCCATGTTTCGCCGTTTGGCCATGGCAGACGCTTCGCCAATCCCGTGGATCACCACGTTACTGTGCGCAATCAATTGCAACACGTCGTGGATAGCCGGTTCTGCAAATAACGACTTGTAAGTTGCGGTGTTCAATTGTTCCGGAACGTAGAGCGCCCGAAACTGCCCGTTCGTCCGTTGCGCCATCTGGGCGCTGACCGCGTTGGCCTGAATCTCAGGGGCTTCACCGATGCCCCCGCGCGCTGGCACGAACAACAATTGCCGTTGGGTGCTCAACGCCGGGGTCAGTCCTGCCGCCACCGCAGCCAAGGTATGACCACCCATGACGGCAATGGTGCTAGCACCTATCGGCAACTGGTCGGCTAAGACCCGCTTAGTGGCCTGGGCCAACCCTGTCAACGTCCCGCTAGGTAGCGAGCTGTCGCCCGGAACTAACGTACAGTGGGCAATCCCCAACTGCCGGGCTAGGGCCTGCTCCTGTTGATGGCGCCCCGCTAAGGTATCAATCACGGGGTGTAACCCCGCCACGACCCGTTGGCCTGCTGGCGTGATCTGCATCCCTTTGACCGTCATCTGGATAAAGCCCAGATTGGCCAAGGCATCGGTAGTCGTCCGCACGGTCCGTTCAGTACAGGCGAGATGGTAGGCTAAGGTGCGTCGGCCAACGGGTTGCAGTCGTTCGACAGCTTGAAGAACCCGGAAACGGGTCGTCAGTTTTGCGACCATCTGGGGAACAATTGCCTCGACCCATTGCCATTCGTCTTGCATCCAAACCTTACCTCCCAGTGGGACACTAATTGACCAGGGGGGCAAAAACGCGCCCACCCCACTCAAAAAAATAGCGGTCAACCTTTGCTAACCTAACTTACTGTGACATTATAAGCCCGCATCCCAGTAAATGGCAAGCCATTCCCCTTATAAATTTAGGCTTCCCGCGGACAAAATCACTCACAAAAAAAGGCACCGTCCCCCGACGGTGCCACCTGCTGATTTCCGATGCGCCCGGAGGGAATCGAACCCCCATTTCAAGAACCGGAATCTTACGTGCGATCCATTACACTACGGGCGCATAGTTGCTGTGCTCAACAACACTTAATTACTATAACTGATTCTGAATAAAAATACAAGGCTGTTTTTAAAATTCCACCTTTTAACCGTTTTCACCTCTATTTTACCACCTCGTTTTGCCACGCCAGCGCTCCTCATGCCAAGTTTTCCGTCACGAGCAGCACGTTTCCCCGGTCCAAGCCGCGTTTCCGCTTTCAGTAAAGCATGCTATAATGGCAACATTAGTAATGCTTGCAGAAGGAGCTTGCCACCATGTCACATCAAAAAACGTTCCGCCTAGTCATCGATGCCCTCTTAATGGCCATCGTCCTGTTACAGAATATTTTTCCATTCATTGGGTATATTCCCTTCGGTCCGTTCAGTATGACCCTGATTGGGTTGACCGTCATCGTGGCCGGGGTCGCACTTGGCCCCAAAGATGGCGCCTTAATCGGTGGCTTCTGGGGATTAATCACCTTCATTCGGGCTTTCACCTGGCCGTCTAGTCCAGTCGCCCCACTGGTCTTCGTCAACCCTTTCGTCTCGATTCTTCCCCGGCTTCTGATGGGGATTGGGGCCGGGTATCTCTACCGTTGGGGCCGTGACAAACAGACCTGGCGAATGCACCACTCCATGCGCTTAGCCGCCGCTGGAGCCGCCCTCATCAACAGTCTGTTAGTCCTCGGTCTGGTCTATTTCTTCTACCAAACACCAGCCGTGGCCCAAGCCTTTGGCGCTAAAGGTAACCAAACGCTAGGGTACGTCTTGATGGTCTCCTTACTCACCAACGCCGTGCCGGAACTGATTTTAGACGTTATCATAGCACCGGTGATTGCCGCTCCTCTGCGACTGCATTGGGACCGCATCAAGCCCACTAAATAAACCATTTACGATACTGACCCGGACGAGTACCGGGTCTTTTTGATTTTTACGCACAAAAAAATCGCAACCACCATGGATTGCGATCACGTGATGCGCCCGGAGGGAATCGAACCCCCATTTCAAGAACCGGAATCTTACGTGCGATCCATTACACTACGGGCGCATGGGTCATGTCCTTAACAGAACACTAACCACTATACTCGACCCTAGTTTGAATTACAAGGGCTAATTTTAATTTTTAAACGTAATAGATTACTAAGCCCGACAGTGAGAGATTTCCTTGAATCACCACGGTTGGGCCGTTGCCCGGAAGATGCTGCCCCTTCTCGTCGATATCGGCGAGATTATTCGCCAGGGCAAACTTCACTGGCCAATCTTTCGGGAGGTACAACTCGACCCCACTCAACGAGGCTGACACGTCAATCGTCGCTCCCGTTGGCGCTAAGCGCACATCAGTCAGATAGAGCTTGACGTTACCCAGCCGCGCGTCGATGCGGGCATGGGTGAAGTTTTGGGACTGCAGATAGCGGATACTACTGCTCATGTTGACCCGCACCGTGGTTTCGGCCTCGTCGGTGGTCATGCGCTCCGTCGTTGCCTGGCCATTCCAGTGATTGTTTTGATTCGACCGGTACGAGTAGAACTTAGTTTTAAAATAGTTGTGCGGGTTCAAAATCAAGGACAGCCCGATTGTCACCAACAACGCCACCCCCAGAATCGTCCAGGGCGCTAATGCCGTGATACCTAAGGGCTTAGCGAAAAGAATCGCCAAAAAGGCCAGCCCGAAAACTGTTCCACTGATTGTCCGGTGAGCCACGCTAAAAATCACAATCGCCAGCAGGAAGATCCCCGTTAAGAGTTGCCAAAATCCAAACTGAGCGGAAATCCACCCCAAGCGGCTGGCGACCAGTAAAACCGCTCCTAGTATGAAGAAACTCCCCCAAAACCATCGTCGTTTGGTTGTCATGTTACCGACCCCTTTCCTTCTAATGCCCGTTTCAACTCGCCGTAGTAGCGCCGGGACACGTATAACTGCTTTAGCGACCGTTGAAACGTCACTAAATTTCCAGTCAATGACTTACTCAGAGAGGCCACCTGGTGGAGGTTGAGCACCGCCGATTTCGACCCACGGTAAAAGTAACTGGGCAGTTGATCGGCGAGTTGATACAATGGGACCCGCGTGGCGTAAGTCTCTTGAGCGGTATGCACCATCACCCGGTGCCCCGTCGCCTCACAAAAGAGGATTGTGCCCACCGGAACCCGAACCAAGCTCCCCTGCCAGCGCACCGCTAATTGCTGCGTTGGGTCATCTAAGGCGGCCAATTGCCGTTTCAAGTCGGCGACAGCGGCCGTTTGCGCCTTAGGGACCCGTAACACGACTTCCGGTTCCGTTAACTGATCATCCTGTTCGAGTCGTACTTTCACGGTAGCACCCCCTCTCTGATTAATCTTAGTACACCACAGCCTCCGTCCAAAGTAAATCCTAAGCGCACCAGTGGTCGTATTAACGCCCTAACTGGTCCCCCACACGTGCTACCGTACCCAGACCATTTCTCAATAGAATACGTGACGTTTAGTCAAATTCTGGTATGATAGTCATAGTTAGATGGCACGGAGCAGTAGGGGAAGGCGTATCGTTTGACCTATACTGACCAATGCAGTAAACTAGCACCATGTTAGCAAACTGCTAGCCATACACGATTACTCAAAGGAGGCTTTCTTGTCATGAATTTAGTACCAACGGTTATTGAACAATCATCCCGTGGCGAACGGGCTTATGATATCTATTCACGACTTTTGAAAGACCGGATTATTATGCTTTCCGGTCCTGTCGAAGATGACATGGCAAACGCCATCATTGCGCAATTACTCTTCTTGGACGCCCAAGATTCCACGAAGGATATTTCCCTTTACATCAACTCACCTGGTGGCGTGGTTTCTTCCGGATTGGCAATTTACGATACGATGAACTTCATCCAATCCGACGTGCAAACCATCACGTTGGGGATGGCCGCTTCGATGGCCAGTGTTCTGGCCTCATCCGGGACTAAGGGTAAGCGGTTTGCTTTACCTCACGCCCAAGTTCTGATTCACCAACCTTCTGGTGGTGCTCAGGGTCAACAAACCGAAATTGAGATTGCGGCGAAGGAAATCCTGAAGACCCGGAAGTTGATCAACCAGATTTTGGCGGACAACTCGGGACAATCAATCGAACGAATCAACAAAGATACCGAACGGGACAACTACTTAAGTGCCCAGGAGGCCGTTGATTACGGGTTGATTGATCACATCATGACCAACAGCTCCGAACAAAAGAAGTAAGCTCAAATCCTTGCGACAAAAACGTTCTCGCCTTGCGACGGGAACGTTTTTTTGTGCTTGTTTTTCGTGATTAGTTTTTAAACGAGTGAATCGGGGCCGGAATATGCCCCCCACGAGCAATCAAGGCCGTGGGTTGACTCGGGTTGACCGGCATGACCGGCGCGCGGCCAAATAAGCCCCCGAATTCGACTTCGTCACCGACCGTCTTGCCGGGGGCCGGGATGACCCGGACCGCGGTGGTCTTGTTGTTGATCATTCCGATAGCGGCCTCGTCGGCAATCATGCCACTAATGCTGGCTGCACTGGTGTCACCAGGAATCGCAATCATGTCTAGCCCGACTGAGCAAACCGCCGTCATGGCTTCCAATTTTTCTAAACCGAGGCGACCCGCGCGAACGGCGCGAATCATTTCGGCGTCTTCCGAGACCGGGATAAAGGCCCCGGACAGGCCACCAACGTGTTCACAGGCCATCACGCCACCCTTTTTGACCGCGTCGTTCAATAACGCTAAGGCGGCCGTAGTGCCCGGGGCGCCTACGCTGTCCAGGCCAATCTCCTCGAGGATCTCAGCAACCGAATCCCCTTCATTGGGCGTCGGGGCTAGTGATAGGTCCACGATACCAAACGGCACGCCTAAGCGTTGCGCCGCAATCGTTCCCACGAATTGGCCCATCCGGGTGACCTTGAAGGCCGTCTTCTTAATCTGTTCAGAAACCACGTCAATGCTTTGGCCACGGACCTGTTCGAGCGCCCGTTTGACCACGCCCGGGCCACTAATACCCACGTTGATGACTCGGTCGGCTTCCCCAACGCCGTGGAAGGCCCCGGCCATGAAGGGATTATCCTCCACGGCATTGGCAAAGACCACCAGGCTCATACAGTTGACCGGGTCGATGGCCGCCGTTTGCTTCACGATGTGGCCCAGTTCACCGACCGCATCGAGGTTGATGCCGGCTTTGGTGGACCCGATATTGACCGAACTGCAGACCCGGCTGGTCTCGGCTAAAGCTTGGGGGATCGAGGCAATCAACTTGCGGTCCCCGCTTTGATAACCCTTTTGGACCAGCGCCGAAAACCCACCAATCAAGTCTACGCCCAAAGCTTCTGCGGCTCGTTCCATGGTCTGTGCGTAAGCCACGTAATCTGCATCCCCACTGGCCGCAGCAATCAGGGCTATCGGCGTGACCGCGATACGCTTGTTGATGATGGGCACACCGTATTCCGTTTGAATCTGTTCGGCGACCTTGACCAGGTCTTGCGCACTGCGGGTAATCTTGTCGTAGATTTTCCGCCGGGCTTTAGCCCCATCACTATCGATGCAATCAAACAGCGAGATGCCCATGGTCACAGTCCGGATATCTAAGTTTTCTTCGTCTATCATTTGAATCGTTTCGAGAATTGAGCGACTTTCCATGGGAACCCCCTATACTTTCTGAATGGCATCAAAGAGCGACTCCCGTTGCATCCGGATTGTCAGCTGCTTTTGCTGTCCTAATGTTTCTAACGCCTGCTTCACGGCCGTAAAGCTCAGGACCTGTTCGTCCCATTCTCCCAGTAACATCATGGTGAAGTTCTGGTCCATGATGGTCTGTGACACATCGACAATGTTGATGTGTTTCTGGGCTAGCGTGGTCGCCACTTCGGCAATGATTCCCACGTGGTCTTGGCCAATCACCGTAATAATTGCTCGCATCTTATTTGCCTCCAATTGAACTCATTATTTTCTCATAATAGCATGTCCCACCCGTAAATGCATCCATTTTATCAAATCACCACACGCCCAATGACTAGACCCCGACACAAAAAGCGCTCCGCCACTAAGGAACGGAACGCTTCTTGATCGTTAAGCCGTGGCTTCCCCCTCACGGAGGTGCTTGGCATAATCATTGATTTTACGTAACCGGTGATTGATTCCCGACTTCGAAATCGGGCCTCCGGGCACCAGGTCGCCCAGTTCCTTCAAACTGACTTCCTGGTGTGCTAAACGGGTCTCCGCCACCTCACGCAGCTTGGTCGGTAATTGTCCCAAGCCCACCGTGGCCTCGATATACTGAATGTTATCGATTTGCCGGGTCGAAGCGGTCGCCACCTTATCCAGGTTGGCGTTTTCGCAGTTGACCAGCCGGTTGACCGAGTTACGCATGTCGCGCATGATGCGGACATCCTCGAATTTCAGCATGGCCGTCGTAGCACCAATCAAAGACAAGAAGTCAGCGATGTGTTCGGCCCCTTTTAAATAGGTGATGTAGCCACTACGCCGTTCGATTGAGCGGGCGTGCAAGTTATACTGGTTCATCATCCGCGCAATCATCTGGTTATGTTCTTCATACAAAGAGTAGATCTCCAGGTGATAACGACTGGTTTCCGGGTTGTTGACCGAGCCGCCCGCTAAAAAGGCGCCCCGGAGATACGAGCGCATCTGCAGGTCCGACTTTAAAATGCTCGCGGGCACGGCTTCGGACAATTGGGACCCGTCAA
Organism: Levilactobacillus suantsaii; assembly: GCF_004115745.1. Lineage (GTDB taxonomy): Bacteria > Bacillota > Bacilli > Lactobacillales > Lactobacillaceae > Levilactobacillus > Levilactobacillus suantsaii. The sequence continues at coordinate 116,896 of NZ_QXIL01000001.1, forward strand.
AGATGCCCAGGTCCGATAAGACGTCGGTCACACCACTCTTCACCCGGACGATGTAAAGGTTATTCTTCTTGAGCTTCATCTTACGCCGCACTAGCAATTCACTTTCCAAATCGTAGAACTGCTTCAACAGTTGGTACATTCGCCGCGCGATGGCGGGATTTTCCGTCTGGACGTTCAATACGAAATGATGATTGGCTAACCCTAAGGTCCCATTCATCCGAATCAAAGCCACCAGTTCTGCCTTGGCGTTGTCCCGGTGGACTTCTAACGTGGTGAGTTCTTTTTTGACTTCACTGGCATAGGACATGGTTAAGACCCCCGATTCATGCGATAAGTGGGTTGACCAATCAGGTTCAACAGTTCGTGGACGACTTCCTTACCGTTATGGAACGCACCGTTATCGCGTAATTCGAGAAAGTCCGTCGAGATGACCCGGCAGCCCTGGTTACGCAAGCCTTGAAAATCATGCTTGACGGGTTGCGAGATTTCATCCCACCGTTGGTAATCGATGTAGCGGTCCGGCACCTTTCGGGTGTTGACCAAAACGGTATCGATAAAGTTCGCGTGTAAGTGGCGGTTCAAGACCCGCACGTGGTCGGCGTCGGTGAAATTTTCTGTTTCACCTTTTTGGGTCATGATGTTACAGATGTACACCACTTCAGCCGGACTGGTGCGCACGGCATTACCCACGCTACTAATCATTAAGTTCGGTAAAATACTGGTAAATAAACTCCCGGGCCCCAACACGATTTGGTCGGCGGACATAATCGCGTCGATCACCGGTTGAACCGCTTGGGGTTGCTGGTGGTGGTCACTGGTCTCGACCCACACCCGTTTAATCAGCTTATGTGCGGCGGTGATCTCGGACTCACCACTTAACGTGCTACCGTCCGAAAACTGGGCGTGCAACTCTAAGGGCTCGTTAGCGGCCGGATAGATGTGCCCGTTGACCCGCATCAACTGGGACAACTCTTGAACAGCATCAAAAATTCCGCCCTTCATCTCTGAGAGGGCTGCAATAATCAGGTTCCCGATGGCGTGGCCCGCAAAAAAGTCGTCGGTCGTTTCAAACCGATATTGGAACAGGTCCTTGTAAATCGAGGGGACCTCAGCCAAAGCGACCATCACGTTACGGATGTCACCCGGCGGCACCACGTTGACGTAGTGGCGAATAATGCCGGATGAGCCCCCGTCATCAGCGACGGTCACGACCGCCGTAATATCGACGTTTTGGTCACGCAGATTCCGTAAAATGACCGGTAATCCGGTACCCCCACCGATCACGACAATTTTGGGCCGGTGCGTATGCATTGGATCTATCATGAGCGGTTAGCGGACTCCTTTCGTTTCTCAATGTCGCGGTGGGTCACATGGACGGGATATTCATCCCCCAAGGCCTGGCCCAGTCGTTCAGCTAACGCGACTGACCGATGTTGGCCTCCCGTACACCCAATGGCGACAGTAAGATTTGATTTGCCTTCTTTTTTATATCCCGGCATGATCGACTGTAATAAGCCCAAGAAGCGTTGGTAGAAAGCTTCGGTCTGGGGCTGTTTCATCACGTAGTCGTACACCGGTTGGTCCAATCCCGTCTGGTCCCGTAGTTCGGGTAAATAATACGGGTTGGGCAAGAACCGGACGTCCATCACGATATCGGCATCAATTGGTAACCCATACTTAAAGCCAAAAGACATCAATTCGACGTGGAACGTTTGGGTAGTTTCCGTTTCATAGTTATGGAAGATTTCCTCCCGCAACTTCCGGGGGGCAATCTCAGTGGTATCAATCACTAGTTGGGCAGCTTGACGAATCGGCGCCAGTAACCGGCGCTCACGCTGAATGCCTTCCATCACCCGACCATTACGGGCCAACGGGTGGGAGCGTCGGGTTTCCTTATACCGGGACACCAATTCCTCGTCGGAGGCGTCCAAAAACAGCACCTGCGCCTGCATCGTGCCGTGAATAGCGACGTCGTTCAACATCCGGACAATCTCATCGTAGAAGGCCCGGGAACGCAAATCAATGACCAAAGCAATCTTATTCAACTTGCCAGATTCGCGTACCAGGTCCCAAAACTTTGGCAATAACGATGGCGGTAAATTATCGATACAGAAGTAGCCCAAATCCTCGAAACTTTGCATGGCAACGGTCTTACCGGCACCACTCATGCCCGTAATAATCACCAAATGAACCTGTTCTGTCATAGTTGTCACCTTCCTTGTGGTCAAAAAACATCTTAGAGCAGTATAACACACCGGGCGTGTCTTTCCCAATGATTCCCAAAAAACGCCGGCTAGTCCACCGCCAATGCGTAGGCGACACCCCCCTTCCTTAAGCTTTACTAAAGGGTTGGGCAAGCGACCTAAAAAAACGACCCTCCTTAGTCAACGTGACTGAGGAAGGTCGCTTTAAATTTTGCCATCAGCGATGAAATATCAGCATTTAGCTACGGCTACGAGCAATCGCAATCCAGATGGCGTTCACCCCAAAGAGTCCAAAGAAGATGGCAATCAAGGTGTTTAATGAAACAGCCGCCACGATGGGATTGACGAACAGCAAGATCCCAATAATCAAGGTTAACAAGTCCAAGATGATCGAAACCCAGTAAAAGCCCCCACCAAAATCACGCAGGTGCCGGCCGACGAGCAACCGTTCCAGTGAATCAACAATGAACCACAACGCAAAGAGGTACCCTAACGTGACGATGGCACTGGACATATCGAAGAAAAAGACCAGTGCAATCAGAATATCGATAATCCCGAGCAGCAGCGCAAAATTTGCGCGCATCCCCGTAACGTCGTGTAGTTTCCGGTAGCCGGCAATGGTGGTCAATCCACTTAAAAGCGCAAGGGTCGCGAAAATAATAGCAAGTCCCGTTAAGCCAATCTTTGGCGAGCGGAATAGGCCGTACCCGGCAACCAGAAACAGGATGCCTAGGATGAATTCCCCCCAATCAAAGCCCCAGCGGGTTCGGTTCATATTAAACATGATGTTGACACTTCCTCTCACAAATTCAGTCAGATGCGACTGGTTTAAACCATTGTACTGGTTTTCCGTGGTTCTCACAAGTTAAGGGGTCACACTAACGGCGCGTTTCCCTGGTTTAATCCGGGAAACGCGCCGTTAATTTTTAGTTAATTTCAATTTTTACCTGGAATTCGAACAGCTTACTGATCTGTTTCGGTGCGCTTGCGGTCCCGTTCCAACACGGGTTTCAGGTACTGACCCGTATAGCTGTTCTTCACTTGGGCCAATTCCTCAGGCGTCCCGGTAGCGACCACGTAACCGCCGGCTTCCCCACCCTCAGGACCTAAGTCGATCAGATGGTCGGCCGTCTTGATGACATCGAGATTGTGTTCGATGACCAACACCGTGTTGCCCTTGTCGACTAACCGGTGGAGCACTTCCAACAGGCGCTTGATGTCGTCGGTGTGCAATCCAGTGGTGGGTTCATCCAGAATATAAAAGTTCTTGCCGTTTTGTTGCTTGTGTAGTTCAGCCGCCAACTTCATCCGTTGGGCTTCCCCACCGGATAAGGTCGTGGCGGGTTGACCCAACTTCACGTAGCCCAAGCCGACATCCTGAATCGTTTGTAATTTCCGGGTAATCTTCGGAATCGCTTCGAAGAATTTGAGGGCTTCACTGACTGTCATGTCCAAGACGTCGGCGATGTTCTTGCCCTTGTACTCGACTTCCAGAGTCTCAGAATTGTACCGCGTTCCGTGGCAGACTTCACACGGCACGTAAACGTCGGGCAAAAAGTTCATTTCAATCTTTAAGATGCCGTCACCGTGGCAGGCCTCACACCGACCGCCCTTGGTGTTGAAACTAAAGCGGCCCTTCTGGTAGCCCCGCAGTTTGGCGTCATTGGTCTGAGCGAACAACGCCCGCACATCGTCGAAGACTCCGGTGTAGGTCGCCGGGTTACTCCGCGGTGTCCGACCAATCGGACTTTGGTCGATGTCAACTAAGCGTTCGATGTTTTTGACACCCGCAACGCTCTTGTATTTGCCGGGCTTGGCTGAATTCCGATTCAGCTTCTGGGCCAGGACCCGCTTCAAAATGCTGTTGACCAACGTGGATTTCCCGGAACCGGAGACCCCGGTCACGACCACAAACTCACCTAACGGAAAGTCCACGGTGATGTCCTTCAAGTTGTTCTCGGCCGCACCGGTCAAGCGAATCTGCTTGCCGTTGCCCTGACGGCGTTCTAACGGCACCGGAATGTACTTCTTCCCGGAGAGGTATTGGCCGGTCAACGACTTACTTGAGCGCATCACTTGCTTAGGCGTGCCGGCGGCCATGACCTGGCCCCCGTTTTCCCCGGCTCCCGGACCAATGTCAACGATGTAGTCGGCAGCCCGCATGGTGTCTTCATCGTGTTCGACCACGATCAGGGTGTTCCCTAAATCACGCATTTGCTTCAATGACGAAATCAACCGGTCGTTATCTCGTTGGTGCAACCCGATGGACGGTTCGTCCAGGATATACAGCACCCCGGACAGGTTCGACCCAATCTGGGTGGCCAACCGAATCCGTTGGGCTTCCCCACCGGACAAAGTCCGCGCCGAACGACTCAGCGTTAGGTAGTTGACCCCCACGTTGCGTAGGAAGGTCAACCGGTCGCGAATTTCCTTTAAAATGGGGTGGGCAATCGTGGCGTCTTGTTCGCCAAAAGTCAACCCCTTGAAGAACGTTAATTCCTTATCAACGGGTAAATCGGAGACTTCCCCGATGTGTTGGCCGTCGATTTTGACACTCAACGCCTTTTCGTTGAGCCGGTAGCCGTGACAGGTATGACAAGTCAATTCGGTCATGTACTTGCGCATCACGTCGCGGGTGAAGTCACTGTTGGTCTCGTGGTAGCGCCGGTTGACGTTCGGGATGACCCCTTCGAATGCCACGTCGACGTCACGCACGCCACCAAAGTCGTTTTCGTAGTGGAAGTGGAACTGCTTGCCCTGTGACCCGTAAAGGACTAAGTCGCGGTCTTTTTTGGCCAGCTTATTAAAGGGTGTATCCATGTCAACGTTGAAGGCAGCACAAGCCTGTTCCAGTAAGGCTGGGTAGTACTGTGAACTGATGGGGTTCCAAGGCTCTAAAGCCCCTTCCCGCAAGGTCTTGGTCTTGTCCGGAACAACTAAGTCCAAGTCGACTTCCAGTTTGACACCTAACCCGTCACAATCGGGGCAAGCACCAAACGGGGCGTTGAAGGAGAACAGCCGTGGTTCCAGTTCACCAACCGTAAACCCACAAATCGGGCAGGCGTAGTGTTCGGAAAACACCATCGGTTCGCCATCAATCAAATCGGCGATCGCATAACCCCCACTCAAGCGTAACGCCGCTTCGAAGGAGTCAAACAAGCGGGACCGAATCCCCTTCTTGACCACGATTCGGTCGATGACGATGGCGATGTCGTGACGTTGATTCTTATTAAGTTCCGCCACGTCGTCGAGGTCTTGGGTCTCGCCATCCACGCGAACGCGAACGAAACCTTCCCGGCGAATCTTTTCGAAAATCTGCTTATGCTGGCCCTTCTTGCCCCGCACGATGGGCGACAAAATCTGGAGCTTGGTCCGTTCTGGCAAGGCCAAAATCTGGTCTACCATCTGTTCAACACTTTGGCTGGTAATCTTCGTGCCGTCGTTAGGACAGATGGGCGTGCCGACCCGCGCCCATAAAAGCCGCAGGTAGTCGTTGATTTCCGTAACGGTCCCCACGGTCGACCGTGGGTTCTTCGAGGTCGTCTTCTGGTCGATAGAGATGGCCGGACTCAGCCCATCGATGGAGTCCACGTCCGGTTTGTCCATCTGGCCTAAGAACTGCCGCGCGTAGGAAGATAAGCTCTCCACGTAGCGCCGTTGGCCTTCCGCGTATAGCGTGTCAAAGGCTAACGAGCTCTTCCCTGAACCGGAAAGACCACTGATGACCACAAACTTATTCTTAGGAATCGTGACGTCAATATCTTTTAAGTTATGGGCCCGTGCCCCATGAATGACAATCTTATCGTTCATCAAGTTTTCTTAGCTCCTTCTTCCTAATCACCAATCTCCGTCTTCATGTCCATGATGGTATCCCGTAAGGACGCCGCTTGTTCGAAGTCGAGTTTTTTCGCGGCTGCGCGCATCTCGTCTTCCAGACGGGCAATCAGCTTCTCCTGGTCGGCCTTATCCATATCCTCGAAGTCGTTAGTGACAAAGTCGTCGCTCTCGCCACTCTGGTCGTCCTTCTTGGTCACGGAAATCAGGTCACGGATTGGTTTGACAATCGTCTTCGGGGTAATCCCATGCTTTTGATTATAAGCCTGTTGAATCTTCCGCCGCCGAGCGGTCTCATCAATGGCGGCTTGCATCGAGTCAGTGACGCTATCCGCGTACATGATGACGTGCCCGTGAACGTTCCGGGCCGCCCGGCCGATAGTTTGAATCAGCGACCGTTCGTTTCGTAAGAACCCTTCCTTGTCGGCATCCAAAATGGCAATCAACGAGACTTCAGGAATATCGATACCTTCCCGCAAGAGGTTGATGCCGACTAAGACATCGTACTTGCCTAAACGCAAGTCCCGCATGATTTCGGTCCGTTCCAAAGTCTTGATGTCAGAATGCAGGTAGGCGACTTTAATGCCCAAGTCTTTCAAATAATCGGTCAAATCTTCGGCCATCTTCTTGGTCAAGGTGGTCACAAAGGTCCGTTCGTTGGCCTCGACCCGTTGGTTGATTTCACCCACCAGATCGTCCATTTGACCCATGATGGGGCAGACTTCGATGGTCGGATCCAATAACCCCGTCGGTCGAATAATTTGTTCGACCACGTGATTGGTCTGATCTTCTTCGTACGGCCCTGGCGTGGCGGACATGTAGACGACCTGATTGACGTGTTGTTCGAACTCATTGAGCTTTAACGGGCGGTTATCGAGCGCACTAGGCAACCGGAAGCCGTAGTCAATCAACTGTTGCTTGCGGGCACGGTCCCCGTTGTACATCCCCCGCACTTGGGGCATGGTGACGTGCGATTCATCGACCACCAGCAAAAAATCTTTGGGGAAGAAATCGAGTAAGGTGTACGGCGGTTCGCCCGCTTGGCGACCTTCCATCCAGCGTGAGTAGTTTTCAATCCCACTGGTGTAGCCCATCTCGCGCATCATTTCCACGTCGTAGGTGGTCCGTTGCTTCAGCCGTTGAGCTTCCAGTAACTTCCCCTGACTTTCGAACTCGGCCACCCGGTCCTTCATTTCACCTTCGATTCCAGCAGTGGCTTTCGCCATGATATCCTCATTGGTCAAAAAGTGGGTCGCCGGAAAGATAGCCACGTGGTCGCGGTCGCCGACGATTTCCCCGGTCAAGGCATCGACCTCGCGAATCCGGTCGATTTCGTCGCCGAAGAATTCGACCCGTAACGCGTGTTCGTCCCGCGATGCCGGGAAGATTTCGACCACATCACCGTGGACCCGGAACCGGCCCCGTTGGAAGTCGTAATCGTTGCGTTCGAATTGAATATCGACTAATTTCCGTAGTAACGCGTCCCGTTCGATTTCTTGACCGACCCGGAGTGAAACCACGTGGTTCTGGTATTCTTTGGGATCCCCTAATCCGAAGATCGAGGAGACGGAGGCCACGACGATGACATCGTTACGTTCCAGTAAGGAACTAGTTGCTGAGTGCCGTAATTTATCAATCTCATCATTAATAGATGAGTCTTTTTCAATATAAGTGTCGCTCGAAGGGACGTAAGCTTCCGGTTGGTAGTAGTCATAATAACTGACGAAATACTCCACCGCGTTATGCGGGAAAAACTGTTTGAATTCCCCGTAGAGCTGTCCCGCTAACGTTTTATTATGCGACAAAATCAGCGTCGGTTTATTGACGTTTTTGATCACGTTGGAAATGGTGAAGGTTTTCCCCGTTCCCGTGGCGCCTAGTAGAATCTGCGCCTTTTCGTGATTCTGGATTCCCTTGGTCAGTTCCTTGATGGCCTCGGGTTGATCCCCCGTTGGCTGATAGTTGGAGACCAAATCAAACTTCTGGTCCGTTTGTCGATCAATCATGCAGGTCCCTCCTTACCCGTTCAAAATGAATTTCAGCGAAAAAAATGGGAAACGTAGCGCTCCCCATCACGTTCAAATAGTTTACCACACCGAACATACTTTCGCTAGTTTGCGGTTCGGGTGTCAAATTTATCTTGATAAATGGTCACGTTGGCACTCCGGGAGCCCCGAACTACCGTGGTTCGTTGGACCTGCGTCAGCCCCTGGTCGGTCCAAAAGGTCGGCGCGTCACGGTCGCCCATAAAGACGCTCAGCTGGAGTTGCACCGCATCGACCGTCAGTAACGTCTGGACCAGACTTTGGTACAACTCGCCCTGTTGCGCGCGCGACAGTTGCTTATCGGGTAACCACAACCCCAGCCACACTAAGCTGGGAAGTGGGTAATCAATGATGAGGTCCACGATAAGTACCAAGCGGTCGTGGTCAAACACGCCCAGGTAGGCTTTTTGGTCCGCCGTCGCGTTGAGCGGAACGTCTTCCACGTCTTGCACCGCTTCGCGCCGCGTCACCGGATGGTCTTGAAAATGCCCAAAATATTCCGGGTGTTGGGCCTGAAACTCATAAATCAAGTCGTCATCAGCGTGGGTCAACGCCCGCACCGTGGTACCAGTGCCTTCGAGGCGGTGATTCCACACAGTTGCTAATGTCATGTTAGTCCTCCTTGGCGTGCTTCAACAGTTGATTCGTCAGCGCGGCGAGCTTCTGCCGGTCACTAAAGTCGGCCGACAACAGTTCGGCCAGGACTTCCTTTAAAAAGTACTGGACACACGCCATTTGTTTGAATTGTAAAATCGTGGCCAAGCTTTCGCGGTAGATCTCCGTGTAGACCGGTTCGGGATTACCCTTTTCGATTTCCCCAAAGGACTCGTACAGTAAGTCGACCTTATCGGCGACCGATAAGATACGGCCTTCTAGAGTATCGTCCTTGCCTTCACCTAGTCGCCGAGCGTACGCCGCTTGGAACTGTTCGGGAATTTCATTGTGGATGAAATTGGCAGTCAACGAATCCTCAACGTCGGCCAGCATCTTGCGCAGTTCCGGTGTCGCGTATTTCACCGGCGTCTTGATGTCACCGATAAAGCGTTCAGTGTAGTCGTGGTTTAACGATTTTTCGTATAACGACCGCCAGTTGATGGTGTGACCAGCTTGTTCCTCAACATCGCCTAAGAACTGGGCCACTTCCGCCACTTTAAACGAATGAGCGGCCACGGAGTGTTGTTCGAATTTGAAATACCCCGGTGCCCGGTTGATTGTTTCCAAGTCACTCAAACTCTGTAAATACTGGTTCATTCCCATTTTACTCAACTCCCTTGGTTGTGGTGGGTGCCCTAACGACATATCTACGTCTATCCTAGGCGATGTCCGTGCAGATTGCAAAATATATCTTAGTCGTAACGCACCCCCGAACTTAACCCGACACAAAATCGGACCGAGACTTGCCGTCTCGGCCCGATCATTGGTTTAGTTCAACTTAGTTAGGCTTCTGATGAGGCCTGTGCTTTGAGGGTTTCCAAGTAGTTAAAGGCTGCTTGACCAGCAGTTCCGCCTTCACCAACGGCCGTCGTGATTTGACGGAGATCCTTTTGCCGGACGTCGCCAATCGCGAAGATGCCAGGAACGGCCGTGGCCATGTGGTCATCGGTCTTGATCCAGCCCGCGTCATCGGTGATGCCCAGGTCCGTAAAGGCCGTGGTCATTGGCAACGTCCCTACGTAAATGAAGACGCCACTAGCATCGAGGTGCCCCGTTTCGCCAGTTTGGTTGTTGTGGGTCGCCACACCGGTGACCTTCATCTTGTCACCCTGGATTTCGGTAACGTTCGTGTTCCAGACGAATTCAATCTTATCGTTAGCAAACGCCCGGTCTTGTAAGATCTTTTGGGCCCGTAATTGGTCCCGCCGAACCACAATGGTAACCTTTGACGCTAATCCAGCTAGATAGATGCCTTCTTCAATCGCGGAGTCACCTCCGCCAACGACGATGACGTCGCGGTTCTTGAAGAACGCCCCGTCGCAGACCGCGCAGTAGGACACGCCCCGGCCACCGTAGTTATCCTCACCCGGAACGCCGAGTTTCTTGTACTCGGATCCCGTGGCGATTAAAACGGCTTTAGCGCTGTAATCCCCATCATCGGTCTTGACGACTTTATGATCGCCATGGTCTTCGATACTGTCGACACTTCCATAAGCGAACTCGGCCCCAAACTGGGTGGCGCCGTCGTACATATCCTTTGCCAAGTCCGGCCCTAAGACCGACTTGAACCCCGGATAATTTTCAATTGCCGCAGTGTTGTTCATTTGGCCACCGTAAATTCCCCGGTCTAACATCAGGACGGACAGGTTGGCCCGCGATGCGTATAATGCACCAGTCATGCCACCTGGTCCGGCACCAATAACAATGACGTCGTAATTCTTCAAGTTAGCGACTTCCCTTCATCTTAATTTGCCTGACCATTACTTTACTAGGAAAAAGTAAGTTTGTCACCTATTTTGACTTGGGTTGGTCTTCCGCCGTCAATTTTTTGCCTAGCGTTTCGATATAATGTCGCAATTGGGCCTTAGTTTCGGGGTGCCGCAGACCAAATTCGATATTGGTCTGTAACCAGCCAAACTTATTGCCAACGTCGTACCGTTTGCCGGTATACTCGTGGGCAAAGACCCGCTGCGTCTTGTTCAAGTGATCAATAGCATCCGTTAATTGTAATTCATTTCCCAAACCTACGGGGGTGTGTTCTAGGGCCTCAAAGATTTCAGGCGTAAAGAGGTACCGGCCAATAATAGCCAAGTCACTCGGGGCCTTATCCGGTTCTGGTTTTTCCACGAAGTTCGTGACGTTATACAAGCCGGGCAACGTCTCTTCAGACGGATTGATGACCCCGTATTTGGCGGTGTCTTCGTGTGGCACCCGCATCACGGCTAAGGTCGACGCACCGGTCTGCTCGTAGCGGTCCATCAATTGTTTGGTCAACGGGACCTTACTTTCGGTCATATCGTCACCCAGCATGACCACGAACGGTTCATCCCCAATGAACGCTTTAGCGGTCAAGACTGCGTCTCCCAAGCCCCGTGGATAGGGTTGGCGAATGAAGTACAAGTTCATCCCCGTGGTCTCTTGGACTTGCTTGAGCAATTGATCCTTATGCTTAGCCCGCAAGTTGGCTTCCAATTCCGGGTTTGAGTCGAAATGGTCTTCAATCGACCGTTTGGACTTTCCGTCAACGATCACGATATCTTCAATACCGGACCGCCGAGCCTCCTCCACGATGAATTGAATGGTCGGCTTGTCCACGATGGGTAACATTTCCTTCGCTAACGCCTTTGTCGCTGGTAAGAAACGAGTCCCGAGACCCGCAGCCGGAATAACGGCCTTTCTGACTTTTCTCATAAAATTGAGCCCTCCTCAAAATAATAAAAAACTCTAAAACTCCGAACGTCCTTCACGTTGCATTAAATCTGAAATGGCTGTTTTGATGTCCTTCCCCTGGTAGAGCACCTGATAAATCGCAGTCGTAATCGGCATCGAAACGCCACGTTGTTGCGCCAGCTCGTAAGCCGCCTTGGTCGTGGCGACGCCTTCGATTACCATGCCCATGTGACTGATGACGTCGTCAAGTTTTTCGCCGCGACCAAGTTCGTCCCCGGCGCGCCAGTTTCGCGAATTGGTACTGGTAGCCGTCACGATAACGTCCCCGACGCCAGATAACCCGATAAAGGTCAACGGGTCGGCACCAAATGACGTTCCCAGCCGGGAGATTTCAGCCAACCCCCGGGTCATCAACGCCGCCTTAGCGTTGTCGCCGTAACCCAGGCCATGTAAGGCCCCGGCGCCTAACGCGATAATGTTCTTCAAGGCCGCCCCAATCTCAACACCGATCACGTCGGAGTTGGTGTAGACCCGGAAGTACGGCGTCATGAACAAATCCTGCGTGTTCTTTGCCGCTTCGGGGTTCTCACTAGCCGCCGTAATCAAGGTGATGTCGTGTCGCGCCACGTCTTCCGCGTGACTCGGACCGGACAAGACCGTGATGGACCGCCGGTTTGCCGCCGGAATCTCTTCCGCTAAGACCTGCGAAATCCGCTTATAAGTCTTTTGCTCGATGCCTTTGCTGGCGTGAATCAACGCGGGTTGGTTGTGGTCTTTCGCTAAGACCTCGGCCACCTCATGGGCCACCGACCGCACTGCTTTGGTCGGCACCACGAATAAGATGGCATCCACGTCGGCCAACGCGCTCGCCATATCGGCATACGCCACTAATGACTTCGAATAAGTGAAGTTTTGGATGTAGTGCGTGTTCGTATGCTGCGTATTGAGTTCCTCGACCTGCTTAGGGTTGTAAGACCACAAGCGGACGTCATGCCCGTTCTCATCCAACAAGTTGGCCAAAATCGACCCCCAGGAACCAGCACCAAGTACGGCAATTTTTTCTGACATAGTCTCGATTCTCCTTAATTAGAAAGTTTTGTGCGTTCGCGGAACGGATTACCGGCTAGGTAATCGGTCGGCGGATTGGTCCGCCGCCGGTAGATCCAGATAAAAATGGCGCCGACAAACAACACCACGGACAAGAGTTGGGACACCCGAATCGTGCCGAGTAACATCAAACTATCGGTTCGCATTCCCTCGACGAAGAAGCGGCCCAGCGAATACCACATCACGTACCCTAAGAAAACTTCGCCCTGCTTAAAGAGTTGTGGATAATGCCGCAGACTCATCAAAACCACGAAGCCCATTAGATCCCAGGTCGATTCGTACAAGAACGTGGGTTGCCGGTAAGCCCCATTGATAAACATTTGATTGATGACAAACTGGGGCAAATGCAACCCCTGCAGGAACGCCAAACTGGTAACCCGACCAAACGCTTCTTGGTTCATGAAATTACCCCACCGACCGATGGCTTGCCCCATGATCACGGTCGGGGCCGCCACGTCGAGCATCAACCAGACAGGGATGAACCGGGAGCGACAGAAGAAGAAGACCACCAGCCCCGCCCCAATTAGCGAGCCATAAATGGCGATTCCTCCGTCCCAAATGGCCACGATTTCGTTCAAGTGCTGACTATAATACGACCACTGAAAGACCACGTAGTACAACCGCGCGGCAATCAGGGCCGCTGGTAACGCCCACAGGATCATATCGTAGATGTCGTCGGGGTCGATGCCCCGTTTGCGCCCTTCACGGACGGCCAGGAGTACGGCTAGAATCACGCCCGAAGCGATAATCACCCCGTACCAGTGGACTTGCAACGGGCCTAAATGCACCGCAATGGGATTTAGGGCCGCCGTAAAAGGGGTTATCGTCATGATTTGCCGCCATCCTTTTGTGAATTTTGTTTGATCAAGCGGTTCAAGTTATCGTCAAAGACCTTGGTGGCATCGTAACCCATCGACCGCGCCCGGAAGTTCATCGCCGCGGCTTCAATGATGATGGCCAAATTCCGCCCAGTTTTGACCGGGATCGTCACCTTAGGGACCACCACATCAAAGAACCGTTGGGTATCGGTGTTATTGCCTAAGCGGTCGAAGTGATTATCATCGTGCCAAAGTTCCAGGTGGACGATCAGTTCGATATCCGCCTCACTCCGCACGGCACCAGCGCCAAAGAGGTTCATGACGTCAATAATGCCAATCCCTCTAATCTCCAACAAGTGATTCAAAATGGGGGGTGCAGCCCCGACTAGAGTCTGTTCGTCTTGTTGATAGACTTCTACGCGGTCGTCGGCAATCAACCGGTGGCCCCGCTTGACTAGCTCCAAGGCCGTTTCGCTCTTACCGACCCCGGAATCGCCGGTGATCATGACCCCGACCCCGTAGATATCGACCAAGACCCCATGAACGGATTGCCGTTCGGCGAGTTTGCCTTCGAGAAAATTGGTCATGTTACTCAAGACCCGCGACGTGGTCAGCTTAGTCCCCAGAATGGGAATCTGCGCTTCCCCCGCGGCTTGCTTCAATTCTTCCGGTGGGTCCAATTGTGTGGACACCACAAAAGCCGGCGTTTCCGGCTGACACATTTTTTGCATCACATCCAGGAGCTGTTGGTGACTCATCCCCTTGGCAAAGGACGTTTCCGTGATGCCCAGTAGCTGGATTCGTTTGGCAGGGTAATAATTGAAATACCCCGTCAGTTCCAGACCGGGACGGGAAATATCACTGGTCGTAATTTGCCGATCCAAATAATCCTGACCGGAATAGACATCTAACCGGTTGGCTTTGACCAAATCGGCAACAGTTACGCTTTCTGGCATGAACGCTCCTCCTTACTACACAAATTTATCAACTTACTCTAATTCTAGCACTTTCATTCGGGTTCTCCTATCAAATTAAGTCCGCCGTCATCCAGCGTCACCCTAGCAAGAAAACGCTTTATCAGTTAGAGGCTTAACGGTGGGCTAAATGGTCACTGATGATTGCGTTAAACAGGGCCATCACGATGGCGACGACCAAGGTCACCCCAAACGAGGCGAAGGTAAAGTTACTGCCCACGACCCATGAGGTCAATTCCAACATCACCGCGTTCAACACCACGCTAAATAGGCCCAACGTCAAAATGGTGATGGGTAACGACAAGATAAACAAAATCGGTCGTACCAGCGTGTTCAACACGGCCAGAACCAAGCTGGCCAGGAGTGCAATTCCCACACCAGACACGTAAAACGCGTGTTGGTAGGTGCCCGCTAATGAACTTTGAAAGAATCCGGCTAACGCCAAAAAGATGATGGCGTTAACTAAAATTCGTGACCAAAACCGCATCTAATCACCGTCCTTATTCTCATGGTGAACGTCACGTTCCTTCACGTCATGAATCACTTTGCGTCCCGGCTTTTGAGAAGCCTGTGTGCCGCGGCCAAACCCAAATAGATCACTCAGATTGGGGCCGTTGGTCGGCGTATCATCTAACGGAATGAACGTCATTAAAATGACATAGACCAGTAACCCTAATACCACGTGCGCAAACGGAATTGAAATCGTGATAATCACGTAGATCAGCCGCAAGAGGTTGGCGTTCCAACCAAAGTACTCGGTAATTCCGCCCAAGACTCCCCCTACCAGGCGGTTAGTCCGGGACCGTACCAGGCGTTTTTTTGCTGCCATCGTCATGGCCTCCTTAAATTTAGACTAGCTAGACCGGCTAAGCAGTTAGCTGTCTTAGCGACTTGTTGCCCACACTTTTAACCGGTCCTATTGGGAAAAGAATAACGAAAGCGGCCACTGAAAGCAAGTTTTCAGTGGCCGCTAGGCAAAATCTTCAGTTTTCGCTAAGAATTGCTTAGCTTTCGGTCCCTTCACTTGCCGAATTCAGTTCCACGATTTGTCCGGAACGGAGGTAGATGATCCACTCACAGACGTTCGTGACGTAATCCCCAATGCGACTCAGATCTTGCGCCACGTTCAGATAAATCGACGCGCCGGTCTCAAACGTTGCGTCTTGACGCATATCCTTGTAGCTTTCACTGCGGACCTGGTGATTCAAGTGATCTAACTGCCGGTCGACGTCGGCCAACGACCGGGCTTCGTGGTCGTCCTTGTTGACGTAAGCCGTGATGACATCTTCGACCGTTTGAGTAGTCATCTGGCCCATCTTCGCCATCAACTGTTCCAGTTCGGACACCTTTTGTTTTTGACCCATCTTAATCGTCGAATGGGCAATGTTACGGGCATGGTCCCCGGCCCGCTCCAAATCAGACACCGCTTTTAGAATCGTCACGATTTCCCGTAAATCGGAGGTCACCGGTTGGTAAAGGGCAATCATCTCAAAGGTCTTCTTCTCCAAAGCAATTTCCCGTTCGTTGATTTTGTGGTCTTCATCGATAATCTGTTGGGCCGCCGCAGCGTCCCGTTCGAGAAACGCGTCGACCGCACGTCGAATGACCCCACTGACCAACATGCCCATTTCCGTAAAGTCTGCGTCTAACTCCGCTAATTCATCATCAAATAATCGCCGCATAGCCTGCCTCCTATCCGAACCGACCACTAATGTAGTCTTCTGTCTGCTTATTTGCCGGGTTCATAAAGATATTCTTAGTCTGGTCCACTTCCACCAGTTCCCCGTTCATGAAGAACGCCGTGCGATCGGCAATCCGGGATGCTTGCTGGAGGTTGTGGGTTACAATAATAATCGTATAATCTTGGCGTAAATTCAAGAGAGTTGCTTCGATTTGGCTACTCGAGACCGGATCCAACGCACTAGTCGGTTCATCGAGTAAGATGATTTCCGGGGACACGGCTAAGACCCGCGCGATGCAGACCCGTTGCTGTTGGCCCCCAGACAGCGCCAGCGCACTTTCGTGGAGGTGGTCTTTCACTTCATCCCACACGGCCGCTTGCCGTAATGACTTTTCCACTACAGCGTCGAGCTTTTCCTTGTCCCGTTCACCGGCGATGCGTAATCCGTAGATCACGTTGTCATAAATCGAGAACGGAAACGGGTTAGGCTGTTGGAAAACCATCCCGATTTCCTTGCGAATCTGAACGGTGTCCGCATTCGGGGCGTATAAGTCCTCGCCCTTGAACTCCGCGGTCCCGGTAATCGTGACCCCCGGAATCAAGTCGTTCATCCGGTTCAGCGTCCGTAAATACGTCGACTTACCACACCCAGACGGGCCAATCAAAGCCGTGATGCCTTTTTCCTCAAAGCTCAGGTTGATGCCCTTGAGCGCTTCGTTACTCCCGTAATACAGGTGCAAATCTTGCGTCGTTAAAATTTCTTTCGTCGTCATCTTTTTTCGCTCCTCCTAACCAAAGTTCCCCGAAACATAATCACTCGTCACTTGCACCTGCGGATTCGTGAAGATTTGGCTGGTCGTGTCGTACTCCAAGACCCGACCTTGATTGAAGAACGCCGTGTATTCACTGATCCGAGCCGCCTGTTGCATGTTGTGTGTCACGATGATGATGGTGTAATGCTGCTTAAGCTTCAGCAAGGTATCCTCCAGCTGACTCGTCGACACGGGATCAAGCGCACTAGCCGGTTCGTCCAACAATAAGATGTCGGGTTTCACGGCAATCGCCCGCGCAATACACAATCGTTGCGCCTGCCCCCCGGACAGCGCCAACGCGCTCTTGTCCAGGTCGTCTTTGACCTGTTCCCACAACGCGGCTTGTCGCAGGGAGGTCTCGACGATTTCATCAAGCTTAGTTTTAGCCGTTACACCGCGTAAGCGCAAGGCAAACGCAATATTATCGTAAATTGATTTGGCAAATGGGTTAGGTCGTTGAAACACCATCCCCACCCGCCGGCGCATCTCGTACACGTCGATATCGGGTTGGTTGATATCCACGCCCCGGTACATGATGCGCCCTTTAACCGTCGCGATGCGGTCGTTCATCCGGTTCAGTGACCGTAAATAAGTCGACTTTCCGGACCCGGACGGCCCAATCAGTGCCGTAATCTGATTCTGGGCAAACTGCAAATCGCCCTCGAAGATGGCCTCCTTACTGCCGTAGTACACGTGGAGGTCCTCGGTCGCAAGCACGATGGGGTGCCCCGCTTCATGAGGCTGGGTCACGTGGCGCTCTTGCATGGCCGTACGCCGTTGAACATCACTACTCATAAACATCTCTCGACATCCTCCTTAGGCTGACGTCAGCCGCTTGTACAGGCGTTTCCCCAGATAACGGGCCGCCAGGTTGAACAGTAAGATGGCAATCACTAAGACCGCCGACGCTCCGGACGAAATCGCCTTGGCGTCGGGCATGATGCCCTCTGAATTGATTTTCCAAATATGCACGGCCAACGTTTCGGCCGGCCGCATTGGGTTCAACGGACTGGAGATGTTGAACGGGTTCCAGTCGGCGAAATTTAACGCCGGTGCACTTTGCCCTGCCGTATAAATCAACGCGGCGGCTTCCCCGAAGACCCGCCCGGCACTCAAGATGAACCCCGTCAAGATGCTGGGGACGGCGGCTGGTAGAATCACCCGGGTAATGGTCTCCCACCGCGACAGCCCGAGTGCCAGCCCCCCTTCGCGTTGTTGTGGGTCAATCGTGCGCAGTGAATCTTCAATGCTCCGCGTTAGTAGCGGCAAGTTGAAGAACGTCAACGCAAACGCTCCGGACAGAATCGAAAACCCCATGTTTAGCTTGACCACGAAGAACAGGAACCCAAACAGTCCCACCACCACAGACGGTAACGAACTTAGAATCTCAATCGCAGTCCGCACCGTGTTGGTCACCCAATTATCCTTAGCGTATTCGTACAGATAAATGGCCGACCCCAACGCGATGGGAAACGAAATCAACATTGCTAGAATCAATAAATAAAACGAATTGAAGAGTTGGATGCCCACACCCCCACCCTTCGTGAAGGCTTTGGCGGGTGCCGTTAGAAAGTGCCAACTCAACTGGGGCACCCCACTGACCAGGATATAACCGAGCAAGGCCAGCAAGATGAGGACCACCAGGCCGGCGATGCCGTATAACGTTCCAATCGCCACTTTATTTTGTCGTTTTGCGTTCATGTTATTGCAGCCGCCCCTTTCGTCCAATCAGTCGAATAATCAGGTTAAAGACCAGTGACATCACTAACAGCACTAACGCCAGTGACCACAGCGCGTTATTTTGTAACGACCCCATGACCGTGTTCCCGATTCCAGTGGTCAAGACCGACGTTAAAGTTGCGGCTGGGTCGACCAGACTATGTGGCATCAAGGCCGCGTTACCAACCACCATTTGGACCGCCAGTGCTTCACCGAAGGCCCGGGCCATCCCGAAGACCACCGCCGTCATCAAGCCCGGTGTCGCGGCCCGCAAGACCACCTTGTAAATGGTCTGCCATTGGGTCGCTCCTAAGGCCAGTGAGGCTTCACGGTAGTAACGTGGGACCGCCCGCAAAGCGTCCGCACTCATCGACGTGACCGTCGGTAAGATCATCACGAACAACACACAGGTCCCGGACAAGATTCCGAACCCACTACCACCAAAGGTTGCGCGAGTAAAAGGTACGATGACGCTCAATCCAATGAACCCGTAAACCACGGAGGGGATCCCCACCAGTAGTTCGGTTACGGGTTGGAGGATCTTAGCGCCTTTGCCTGGCGAGATTTCATTCATAAAGACGGCCGTCCCGATGGCAAACGGGGTCGCCACCAGCGCCGATAAAATCGTAATCAGAAATGACCCGACGATCATCGACAAAGCCCCAACTTCGGGCTTGCCGTGGGCATCGGTAATGCTGGGGTTCCAATCTTTCCCACTTAAAAACGACCATAAATTCACGTGATTAGTGGTGAAAGTTGCCAATCCTTTGGATGCCACGAAACCGATAATCGCAACCACCACGGCCGCGATGATAATCAGTGCGGTAAAACTCACGACCCGCCCCCAGATTTCCAGCTTAGCCGCCTTCGAGCGACGTTTTAACTCGTGTTCGAGCTGTTCCGGTGATTTGGTCATGAGTGCTGGCCTCCAATCTTTGTGATTTGGCCGTGCACGTCCCGTTCGACGTGCATCTGGCTAGGTGACAAGTAACCCAATAGCCGGACCAGTGTTTTTTGAATGGCCGGCGATTGGACGTACTTGATAAAATCCTTGGTCAGTCCCGTGGGCTGTCCCTTCGTGTAGAGGTGTTCGTACGACCAAATTTTCCAGCGGTTATTGATGACGTTAGCTTCGGTCGGAGCCACGTGGTTCAACGCCACAGCCTGGACACCCTTGGTCACGTAGGAAAAGGCCACGTAACTGATGGCCCCCGGCGTGGTCTCCACGATTTGGCGGACCATTCCCGAAGAATCTTGTTCTTGAGCGGTCTTGGAACGATGACCGGCTAACCCGAACTGTTCAAAAGTCGCCCGGGTCCCACTGCCTTGCGCCCGATTGATCAACACGATGGGCACATCTTTCCCACCAACTTGTTTCCAGTTGGTCACTTTGCCGGTAAAGACAGCGACTAATTGTTTGGTCGTCAATTGGGTGATCCCCGTTTTACGGTTCACGATGGGCGTGATGCCCACGACTGCCACGCGGTGATCGACCAGGCCTTTCGCCCGAATTCCCTTTTGTTCCGCCGCAAATAAATCCGAATTACCAATCTGCACGGCGCCTTCTTGAATCTGGCTCAACCCCGTCCCGGTCCCACCGCCTTGAACGTTGATAAACGTCCCCAGGTGGTCGCCGGCATATTGCTCGCCAGCCGCTTCAACCAATGGCTGTAGCGCCGTGGAGCCTACCGCCGTAATTGATCCACCTGCATGGCTGACCTGGCGGGTCTGGTAAGCAAAGATGCCCAGAGCTACTAAAATCATGAGGAGTAGGCTCTGTAACCATCGTCGTTTTGTCATCCCGTTTGTCCCTCCTATCCCGGTTGGTTGCGTTCCGGCCGGGTATCTCAGGAATTAGTATACCGGGTGAATGTAAATGTGATGTAGACGTATTGTAAAGGTTATGTAAATGTCCCCGCAAAGTAAGGTCAATTACGATTAAAAGTGGAGGCCAAACTGACTTTGGCTGCCGTTTCGATCTCTTATGGACACCGACTAATTGCAAAAAAAGCACCCCCTGCAAATGGAAATTCCATTTAAAGGTGGTGCACTTAGTGTTTGGTCTCAGGCCCCAACTTATCGAGATAGCTCCGTTTTACGAGCCGCCAAGCGCTGTTGCGCCGAAAGGGCCTCGGCCGTTTTGCGCGGAAAGGTCAAAGTCACCGTGGTCCCCTGGCCCAACTCACTTTGCAACTCCAGCTTACCGTTCAAGGCTTGGACCAATTCACGCACGATGGCTAGCCCCAAGCCACTCCCGCTGACCCGCTGGTTGGAATGGGAAAGTTCCGCCCGGTAAAAGCGTTCAAAGACTCGCAACTGGTCTGACTGTGAAATGCCTATCCCAGTATCGGCAATTATGAGGCTCCAAGTTGTGGTGGTCGTTTTCAGACGCAACGTAACGCTTCCCTGCGGCCGATTATACTTGATGGCGTTACTCAACACGTTTTTAATGATTTGGTCCAGCTTACGCTGATCGGTCGCCGCTGTGAACTCAGCGGGCACCTGGTTCGTTAACGCTACCTGATTGACGCCAGCGAGGGGCGTCAACAAGTGGACCTGGTTGGCGACCAGTTGACCCACGCCAACCTGATTGATTTCCACGGCGTTCCCCGATTCCAGGTGCGAAATAGTCAGCACGTCGTTGATCAGCTCGACTAACCGGTCGCTTTGCTGGTCGATGATCTGTAAAAACTCCACCGATTTTTCGGGGTCATCCTTGGCACCCGCCAACAGCGTCTTGGCAAACCCGGAAATCGCGGTGACTGGCGTTTTCAGTTCGTGCGAAGCATTGGACACGAAGTCCATCTGCATCTGCTCGACCGCATAAACTTCGGTCACGTCGTACAACAACACTAGCACTTGGAAGTAGTCTTGTGATGTCGCCGTGTAGACTACCTGAGCGTCGATTGTCCGCTCGTTGGGCGACCCCGGGAGCTTCAAGACTCGGTGTTGGGTCTGCCGCTCGGACAACGCCTTGTTGATCAAACTTGCCAGTTCGAACTGGCGGACGTCTTGCGTAAACAGGTGACGTCGTGGCGAGATACGTTGTTGCAAGAATTGCTCCATTGCTGGGTTGGCCAATTCCACCTTGCGGTAGCGGTCAATCACCATGACCCCAATCGGCAAATAATCCAGCAAGGTCGCGAATTCTTGATTCTGCCCCGCCATCTTACGGTGGAACTTGCGTTGCTGGGTCTGTAAGTAATTGATCTGTAAGGCCAACTGGTAGAACGGGTCGTGGGGCGACAGCAACACGTGGGCCAGGGCCTCAGCGTGACGCATTTGCTGAACTTTTTTGGTCAAAATATTGATTCGTTGCTGCGCCCAACGCTGGACCCACAATAAACAGCCCCATTCGATGGCAGCAAACGACCAGCCAATGACCAGCGCCCAGCCACTGTTATCGGGGCGTAACCCCCACACCAATAACGTATTCAAACTCAATAAAACAATGGCGCTCCCCCAAGTGAATTGGCGGCTCATGGCACCGCCTCGAAGGTGTAACCAAAGCCCCGCACCGTTTTCAGCAAGCTAGGATGCTTGGGGTCGGTCTCAATTTTTTCCCGTAAATGGGACACGTGGATGTCGACCATCCGCGTTTGGCCACTGTAGTCGAAGCCCCAAACCCCTTCGAGTAGTTGCTCACGACTCCAGACCTTGCCAGGACGTTTGGCAAAGAAGAGTAACAGTTCAAACTCCTTGGGCGTTAATTCAATTTGTTGTTGACCACGCTTGACCTGGAACTTGTCCTGGTCGATGCTCAACCCCGCAATCTGGATCACGTTGCCCGCTTCCGTAGGTTGCTGCGGGTGGTCATCTTCGTGGTACCGGCGCATGACCGCCTTCATTCGTGCCAACACTTCGCGTGGACTGAATGGTTTGGTGATGTAATCATCCGCACCTAACTCTAAGCCCACGACCGTATCGAACTCACTAGTCTTGGCGGTGATCATA
Organism: Levilactobacillus suantsaii; assembly: GCF_004115745.1. Classification (GTDB taxonomy): domain Bacteria; phylum Bacillota; class Bacilli; order Lactobacillales; family Lactobacillaceae; genus Levilactobacillus; species Levilactobacillus suantsaii. The sequence continues at coordinate 139,368 of NZ_QXIL01000001.1, forward strand.
ATAATCGGTGTCTGGATTTTTTCCTGACGTAACCGTTTGGTCACCTCAACCCCGTCTAACTTCGGCAGCATCAAATCTAACAAAATGACATCAAAATTCTCATGTTCCGCCAACTGTAACGCCTGTTCGCCATCGATGGCCGTGACCACCTGATAGTCTGCTTGTTCCAAATTATACTGTAACAGCGTCACAATTGACGGCTCATCATCCACGACTAGCACTCTACTCATGATTTACCCCTCCTGATCTCTGAATAGAACAATTCCGATTTCGTGTGGCGCCCCGGAATAAATGGCCGTTTCCGTGACTTTTAAATCGCCTGCCATGTTGCGCACCCGCAAATGGCAGTATGTTGGGTTTTGCAATAGCGCTTCGTAAAACGCCGTTTCGCTATTCACCGCGCGATGGTTGCATTCCAAAATAATGTCGCCCGCCGCTAAGTCGAGTTTGTTAGCCGGCGTACCTGGTCGGATGGCCAGCACCCGGACCCCATCGTCTACCTGAGAATACCAAAATGATTGCCGGTGGTCATAGCGTTTGGCTTGCCATAAGCACCACCCATAACAAACTAACAACACGATAACACCAATCGGTAAGTCTTGTGGTCGCCACAGCAACCACCCCAACAAGACTACCGCTAAGCCAGCTAACACCAAAATTTGCCGGGACAGGTGCCGATAAACCGCTTTAGGCACTTCCCGAAAGACCGTGAAGCGGACCCCCAACAGCAAGGGTAAAAACAACACGGCAAAGGTCTGTCCGTGTAGGTTCAGCATCGGCCACCAGGACAAGCCGCCTTGAACGAACCAGTCCCCGGGAACCAAGGTCACGACCGGCACCACCAGCAACTCTCGCCAAGGATAACCGGCGATTCGCTTGCCCCGTTGCTTGGCGTAGATGCGTGGGCTATCGAAACGGCCGCCATAGTGAGCGACCCAATGGCCTAAACCCAAGAAGGCAATCACAAATAACCAGGCAAAATTAGTTGCGGGCACGTCAGCAGTACTCAGTCCCAGCGTTTGCAGATCAAAAACGGGCAACCAACTACTTCCCAGAACCCCGGCCAATAGTGTCGTCACCACTAAAAGGGTGATGGGCAAGACCGTGGTCGGCAAGATAAGTAAGGAAAGACTGGGTAACGCTTCGTAAATCAGAATCCAGTTAAGCGGCAGACTGAACCCCACGATGAGGGTCAAAATGGAGAGTCCCACCCCGAGGATGACGCCCTGCGTCAGCATATGTCGTAATTCATAATGATCACTATACACGGCACTACTAAAGTCATGCCGTTCGTGGGCCACCCGTGAGCGACTGGTCAGCCAAGAACGCAAAATAGCTAACCATAACAGGGGTTGTAACGCAAAGCTACCCACAACCAATAAAGTCCGCATGCAATCGACACCTTTCTAAAAAACTAGCTGACATCAGTATAGCATTAACTAAAAACGGGTAACACCAGATTCGCGTTACCCGTTCAACCAATTTATTTATATGACGTGTCACCGACTCCCAGTCTAGTCGGGATTTTTTTGACTCAATTGCCACTGCAAATAAGCATCGATAAACGGGTCTAAGTCGCCATCCATAACGGCTTGGCCCTGCGACGTCTCGTGGTTGGTGCGGTGGTCTTTGACCATGGTGTACGGGTGGAAGACGTAGGAGCGAATCTGCGACCCCCAACCAATATCCATCTGGACACCTTCCAAAGCCGCCTTTTCCTTAGCCTTCTTCTCTTCTTCCAGTTCGTACAGTTTGGCCCGCAACATGGACAGTGCCGTTTGCCGGTTTTGGAGTTGCGACCGTTGGGCCTGACTTTGCGTCACGATGCCCGTGGGCAGATGGGTAATCCGCACGGCTGACGAGGTCTTATTGACGTGTTGGCCTCCAGCTCCGGAAGCCCGGTACACGTCGACCTTCAAGTCGGCGGGGTTAATCTCCACATCGACCGAATCATCTAGTTGCGGTAACACATCTACCGATGCAAATGAGGTGTGCCGCCGCCCCGCGGAATCAAATGGCGAGATTCGGACCAGCCGGTGCACGCCCTTTTCGGAACGCAAATACCCGTAAGCGTTGTGGCCGGCAATCAACAGGGGCGCACTACTCAAGCCGGCCACTTCCCCCGCTTGGTAGTCTAAGACGGAAACTTTGAAGTGGTGCTGTTCGGCCCAGCGGGTGTACATCCGCATCAACATTGAGCCCCAGTCTTGCGATTCTGTTCCCCCGGCCCCCGGGTGAATTTCTAAAATGGCATTGTTGCGATCGTACTTCTGGTTCAATAACAAGTTCAACCGGTACTGCCGCAAAGCCGCCTGAGTCTTAGCAAAATTCTGGTTGAAATCGGCCTGAATATCGTCGTCCGGTTCCTCACTCAGAAGGTCGATGGCAACCTCCAAATCGGCAACTTGGTCGGACAATTTCTGAAAAGCGCCGACTTTTTGCTTCATCTCGTTGGTGGCATCGATCAGTTTTTGGGCCTGTTGCGGATCGTCCCAGAATCCTGGCTCTGCCATTTGGCCTTCGTTGACACTGATGCTCTCGTTCAGCGCATCAAAGTCAAAGTGACCTCCTAAAGCCGGTTAATTGTGTTTTCATGGTTTCAATGGCGTGTTTAGCATCCGTTAATTCCATTTTGTTGGCTCCTTTTTAAGGTGATTTTTGGTGGTGATAACCAAACAGGGACCCGGGACAAGTCCCCAGGTCCCTGTTCAAACGCTCCTATTAAGCGCGTCACACGGTCTTTACCGCGTAATGTTTTGTCGAATTTCAGACTTCATGAACAACCGCGTCGTGTCATATTCGATGTCGGAAATCATTTCTTCGAACATCCGGAACCCGTCTTGTTGGTATTCAACCAACGGGTTCAATTGACCGTAACCCCGTAAGCCGATGGATTGTCGTAACTGGTCCATCGCATCGATGTGGTCGGTCCAGTGCGAATCTACGACCCGCAACAGCACGACCTTTTCAAATTCAAGCATTTGTGCGGGATCGTAAAGTTGCTTGGACTTATCATCGTAAACTTTATTGGCTAAGTCCATGAAGAAGTCCACGATTTCATCCGCGGTTTTGTCCTTCAAACCAGCCAGGCTGATTTGGTCGGGCGAAACCATCGCTGAAATCCCGAAGTCGAGCAAGGTATCCAAATCCCAATCAGCTTGGTCACCCTGTGTATGCAAGCTAACGACCCGGCTGACGGTCCGCTTGATCATCGGCATCAAGACCCATTTCAGGGACTTTTCTTCCTGGATGACTTGGTTCCGTTCACCGTAGATGACGTTCCGTTGTTGCCGCATCACGTCATCGTATTGCAAGACGTTCTTCCGGGAATCATAGTTGTTCCCTTCAACCCGCTTTTGCGCAGATTCCACCTGCTTGGTGATCATCCGGCTACGGATAACGGCGTCTTCGCCGTCAACGTTCATCCGTTGTAAGAAGTCTTTGACCCGGTCAGAACCGAACCGCCGCATCAAGTCATCTTCCAGCGACAGGTAGAACTGGGTCAGACCCGGGTCACCCTGCCGACCAGAACGGCCCCGCAGCTGGTTATCAATCCGCCGGGACTCGTGCCGTTCCGTCCCAATCACGGCTAAACCACCTAATTCAACCACGCCGGGTCCGAGCTTGATATCGGTCCCCCGTCCAGCCATGTTGGTGGCAATGGTGACGGCGCCCCGTTGACCGGCGTTTTGAATAATATCGGCTTCACGCGCATGGTTCTTGGCGTTTAAGACCACATGCGGAATCTTTTCTTGGTCTAAGCGTTGCGACAGGTATTCGGACGTTTCCACGGCCACGGTCCCGATTAACATCGGTTGGCCCTTCTTATGAAGCGCCGCGATTTCCTTGACAACGGCGTCAAACTTAGCTTCCAAAGTCGGGTACAACACATCCGGATGGTCAACCCGCACGACCGGTTTGTTGGTCGGCACGGAGATGACTTCCATGTTGTAGATTTCCCGGAATTCCTCGGCTTCGGTCTTGGCCGTCCCGGTCATCCCGGCTAACTTACTGTACATCCGGAACAAGTTTTGGTACGTGATGTTGGCCATGGTCTTGGTCTCTTCTTGAATCTCGACGCCTTCCTTGGCTTCAATGGCTTGGTGCAGCCCATCGGAGTACCGCCGGCCTTCCATGACCCGGCCAGTAAAGGAATCAACGATCAAGACTTCGCCGTCTTGAACCACGTAGTCTTTATCCCGCAACATGATAAAGTTCGCCCGTAAGGCTTGGTCCATGTGGTGGGTCAACGCGGTGTTGTCCGTGTCGTATAAGTTCTTCAAATTAAAGTATTTTTCGGCCTTTTCAATCCCGGTATCCGTCAAGGACACGGTCTTGGATTCCAGGTCGATCTTAAAGTCTTCCTTTTCGTGCAAGGTCTTAGCGAACCGGTCGACCCGTTTGTAGAGCTGACTAGTTCCTTCGGATTGCCCCGAAATGATCAACGGCGTCCGGGCTTCATCAATCAAGATGGAGTCCACTTCGTCGACGATGGCGAAGTTTAGTGGCCGTTGCACCATATCTTCTTTGTAGACCACCATGTTGTCCCGCAGGTAATCGAACCCGATTTCCCCGTTGGTGGAATACGTGATGTCAGCGTTATAAGCTTCCCGCTTTTCATCTGGCGTCTTTTCGGCGGAGTTCAACCCAACGGATAAGCCCATCCAGTTGTACAGTTCACCCATTTCCGTGGCGTCCCGTGCGGACAGGTATTCGTTGACCGTGACCACGTGGACCCCTTTGCCTGCTAAGGCGTTCAGGTACACGGGCATGGTCGCCGTCAAGGTCTTCCCTTCACCAGTCTTCATTTCGGCGATGTTACCTTCGTGAAGCACGATTCCCCCCATGATTTGAACATGGAATGGGTACAAGCCGAGGACCCGGCGCGCACCTTCACGACAAGCCGCAAAAGCCTCAGGCAATAAATCATCCAAGGTTTCCCCGTCTTGATACCGCTTTTGAAATTCGGGCGTTTTGGCCTTCAAATCTTCGTCTGAAAGCTTTGCGTACTCGTCAGCGTAAGCACCCACTTGGTCCGCTAACTTACTGAGGCGTCGTAAAGTTCGTCGATCACTTTCGACCCATTTTTTTAAAATGTTTGCCATGTGAGAATTCCCTTCAGTACTGCGTTTTAATTAGTCTATTTAAAATTACCCATTGTTTTGCAATAAATCAACCTACATTTTAACACTATCCCCCCCAAGATGAAACTCTCCACTTCGGTTCGCAAAGCCTGAACCGCTTTCATTTGCGATTTGCCAGTTTAAATTTAACAAATGCCGAACGGTTGGGTGACGGGACAGTTAATTAGTTGATTTATAATTTCGTTACCCGACTAAAAAAGCCCGGGCAGGCTCCCAGGCTTGATACCATTTCACGTTAATCTAGTCTTCATCGTTGGCTTCAATCAAGCCGTAGCGACCATCATTACGCCGGTAAACGATGCTGACACCATTCGTTTCAGCGTCTTGATAGATGAAGAAGTTGTGTCCCAACATATCCATCTGGAGAATGGCTTCTTCATTATCCATCGGCTTCAAAGACAACCGCTTCGTGCGGACCACTTCGAAATCATTGCCATTGGCCGATTGGTCGTCTTCGGATGTTGCTTCTGGTGCAAAGTCTAAGTTCTTATAGCCCTTTTCACGGGACTTACGGTTAACTTTGGTCTTGTACTTACGGATTTGGCGTTCCAATTTGTCGGTCACCAAATCGACGCTGGCGTACAAGTCTGGTGAGGTCTCCTCCGCTCTTAAGGTCAAGTATGGGAGTGGGATTGTTACTTCAACCTTCGCGTTCTTGTTTTGGTAAACCTTCAGGTTGATATGCGCAATTGCCTCGACGTTGTTGTCGAAATACTTTTCTAACTTGCTGATTCGCTTCTCAACGTAATCCCGTATTGCGTCAGTAACTTCGATGTTTTCACCACGAATATTAAATGTGAGCATAAAACTTCTCTCCCTTCAGCCAAGAGATCGCTTGGCTTGCTTAGCACACGAAGGACCACTCTTCTGCAGTGCTTTGCTTACTTTCATTATAAAGGAAAGCGCTACGATAGACAATTATTCTGCCGGACAAAAATGAACGTCAGCGCGCTAGAGTCAGGCTAGTAACCGCTTTCGCACCCCCTAAATAAATTTGCGCTGCGGCGTGCCGGATGGTCCGCCCCGTCGTATAGACATCATCCAGTAGCAATACCCGGCGATTCGCCAGCACCGTAGCGGCCTACGGGACCAACTCAAATGGTTGTGGCATGGCCAGGCGTTCGCGGCGTGTCTTACTGGACTGGGGTCGGGGCTTGCGGGCAGGGGGTACGGTCAAGACCGATTGGAAAGGTTGGTCCGTTAACCAACCGGTCACTTGATTAAACCCGCGCGTCTGCCAGGTCGTTGCGGTAATCGGAATTGGCACCAATACGTCATACTCTATTTGAGCTAATGCGCGCCGTAAATAGGGCTGCATAACCAATCGTAATCGATAATCCCCCTGAAATTTATACTGTTGCATGTAGGCCTTTATCGCCTCATCGTACGGAAAGATGGCCTGGTTATGCCACTCATCAGCCCACCGGGCACAATCTGGACAGACGGTCGCCGTGGCCTGTTGACGGCCACATTGCGGACACTGCGGCGCGTGTAGCGGCTGTAACCGCTGCGCACAGGTCGTGCACAACTTAGGAGGCACGATGACTTGCCACCGTAGCAATATCCGCAACGTTACTGGCACTTTTACAACGGCCTGACACCATAGACAGGTTGCCATTACGACCGTCCCCCTAACCGTTTCCCCCGCCGATTCAACTCGCGAATCATGTGCTGAGCGTGGTAGATTTCCCGGGTTAAGCTTTGACAATAACACCAAACGTCACCGGTCGGATAGTCGCGATGGCGCCCCACTCGACCAGCAATCTGGACCAGTGCCGCAGTCGAAAAGACCGGGTCATCCCCACCCAAGATCACCACGAACACGGCGGGAAACGTGACCCCACGCTCTAGAATCGTAGTGGTGATAAGGCATTGTCCCTGACCATCCCGAAAGGCTTGGACCTTGGCCTGGCGGTCGGGGTCGGCGGCATGCACGGTCACGCCTTCGGGTAACCCCGCTTGCCGGAGTGCCCGGGCCACTAACCGCAAATCGCTCACCCGCGGCACGAAGAATAAGTATCGTTGGCCCGTCTGCGCATAGGCACGTAATTGCCGCAACACTTTAGGGGGCAACCCGTGGCGCACTAACCGGGTCCGCCCGCCCCCACTAGCTTAGTCCGCAACGGTGGTAAGAGGTGCCCGTGGTACCGCAGCGGCAGATAAGTCACCGCTAGTTGATGGCGTTTCAGTTTCCGCTGCAGGTCTGGTCCTGGGGTCGCCGTTAAATATAGGTGACATCCCGCGGGTTTTTGGGCCTGGACAATGGCGCGTTGAAGCATCGGGCTGGTTGCTAACGGAAAAGCGTCAACTTCGTCCACCACGATCCAATCGAAGGCGGCCTCGAACCGCAGCAGTTGGTGCGTGGTGCAAATAGTCAGTTGGCAGTACCGGTATGGCGCGGGTTGTCCCCCATACAAGACGGTCTGGGGCACCGCAGCAAACGCTTGGGCCAACCGTGGCGCCAGCTCCAAACACACATCGACACGCGGTGACGTCCACGCTACCCGCCATCCCCGTTGTAACGCCCACGCCAGTGCCGGGTACACCATCTCGGTCTTCCCCGCCCCAGTGACCGCCCACAACAATTGGTCACGTTGCGCCTGAACTAACCGGCAAACGGCTAAGGCAGCTTGATGCTGTTGCTCACTTAACGTCCCCGCCCAACTCAAAGGCGAATCCGACCATTTCAAAAACTGATTGGGTTCCGGAATAGTGTATAATTTAGTATGCTTAGTCAATCGCCCCAGGTTCAGACAGTGCCGACAATACGGTACGCCGTGTGGCAAGCAATCTTGCGGTGCGACCCACTGGTGACACCGCTGACACTGCCAGTGCCCGTTGACCAACTGTAACGCCGGTTTCCCCGTGGCCTCCGGGGGCGCTTGGGTGAGTGGCACGCGACGACCAAATAACTGAGTTTTATCCATAACTGACCATCCTTTCAGGTTATCCTGAAGGTAGGTCCGTAGGTCGCCAACGAAATTTTGAAGAAGGGTGTTCACATGGAAACAGACTATTTAACCGTAAAAGCTGCTGGTAAGCATGAACTGGAAAGCAAGAAGTCGCGTTTTATTGCCGATCTCGGCCGGGTCACGACCGAAGCCGAAGCTCAGGCGTTCTTAAACGACGTCATCGCCAGAGAACCCAAGGCCACTCACCATTGTTGGGCCTATGTCTTGGGTGACCACGACTATATCCAACGGGAAAGTGACAACGGCGAGCCCTCCGGGACGGCTGGCGTTCCCATCTTGACGGTCCTCCAACGCAACCACCTGCGCAACACGATTGCCGTGGTCACCCGTTACTTTGGTGGCATCAAGCTAGGTGCCGGAGGCCTCATTCGGGCTTATAGCAACGCCACGTCCACCGGAATCGAAGCCGTGGGCGTCGTGAAGCGCGTTCAGCAACGGGCCGTGCAGATCACCGTTAATTACCCGCACTACGACCAGCTGACCCACTACCTTGAAGAAAATCACCTCATTGTCTTACAGACCCTTTACACTCAAGTGGTCCAGATTACCATCGGCGTCGATTTAGCTGCCGTCGAGGCGACGACTCAAGCCCTCACCGACCTGCTGAACGACCGGTTAGACATCAAGCTGGGAGACGTAGCCTATCATGAGGTCCCTGTCGAAATCCATGCCAGCAGTCGCGATGATGCTTAATACCATAATTGACCAACCAAAAAGTCCCCCACAATCCTTGATGATTGCGCGGGACTTTTTGGTTGGACCCCTAGTGGTCCATTAAACTTTCAATCCGAAGTTTTTGACGTAAACTGTTTCACGATATGCTTAATCCAGTGCAATAGCGGTTGACGATTCGACCCAACCAGACCGATGGCTTCCACGAAGAGCTCTAGCCCCACCAGGATGGCCACGGTCAATAGGACCGAGCCCCAAATCGTCGACAACGGGTAAAGTAAGGCGATGAACGAAAAAATCAACGCAATCCCGTAGATGACCAACACCGTCTGGCGGTGCGTCAATCCCAATTGCATCAAGCGGTGGTGCAAATGGTGTTTATCCGCATGCGAAATGGGTTGCTTGTTTAGAATCCGGCGAATCATCGCGTAGACCGTATCCGTAATCGGAACCCCCAAGATGATGACCGGGCTGATAACGGAGATGAAGGTGACGTTCTTTAACCCGTACAACGAGAAGCAGGCAATCATAAACCCGATGAATTGTGCGCCCGTATCCCCTAAATAAATCCGCGCTGGGAAAAAATTATAGGGCAAAAAGCCAACCATGGCGGCGACCAACGCAAAAATCATGATGGCGACCCAGGTGTTGGCCACGTTCAAGAAGAACAGCCCGGTAATCCCGGTCGTGGTCAAGGCAATGATAGACACCCCGGTGGCCAACCCATCCAGTCCGTCAATCAGGTTGATGGCATTAATGATCGCCACAATCCAAAGCAACGTAATGGGCAACGCCAAGAGCCCCAGGTGCCAGGTTCCCACAAACGGTAACGTCAGATAACGCATCCGCACTTCGGCCACGAAGTAAACTTCTAAGGCCGCCAGTAATTGCCCAAGCACTTTTTGATGGGGCTTGAGTTCAAAGACGTCATCGATCATCCCCTCAGCCACGATAATGCACTCCCCGCCAAACAGTCCCCACAGCTGATGAGTCGGCATTTGGTCCCGGAGTAAAAACATGGTGGAAAAGGTAAACGCAATAAAGATGGCCAACCCACCTAAGGTCGGCATGGCCACTTTGTTAACCCGACGTTGATTGGGCTTATCTACCGCCCCAATTTTAAACGCCAAGCGCCGAATAAACGGCGTTAGAATCGCGGAGATGATCATGGTAGCAAATAAGCTAACAATAATCTCAAATTTCATAACTGTCCTCTTTCTATTCTTAATAGCCAAGCTTAGCGCGGTATCCGCGCCGCTAGCTGGCGTCCCGTTTATCCCCGGGAACGTCCCCGTTGACCGCTAAACATGCGGTTCATGGCCATGACCCAAGTCCAGTCTGGAAGCCACCATGGGCTACCCTTCCCAGACCATTCCCACTCAGGTGGCCTTTTGCTAATTATACAAAGCCATGAAATCAAACACAACCGCCAGTTTAAATTGAAATAAACCAGTTCGGGTTAGTTCGGTCACCTAAACTCGCTTCACAAAATGAGGCACTGTCAAAAAATGACGGTGACGTGGCCACTTAGCTAATTCTCCCTAGTGATGGTTAGCTTCTCAGTTGTTTTAAATAGCAACTGTTTTGCCTCATAGCCATTATAAGTATTTTAGCTTGTACTTGAAAACTAAAATTCATATAATGGGCTTATGGAGTCGGCGAAGACTGCCGGCGTCCTTTCATGGCTCCAGAAGTGTATCAAACGCTTTGTGAAATTATTATATTTTGTTCGGTTCAGCTTAGCTGAATTAGAAGGGAGATTTTTTTATTGGCTACTCAAAATAAAGTCACACCAACTGACAGCCCGCAACCGACGCCTATCCTCATTCAAATGGGAATCTTCGCAGCGGTCCTCTTTGTTTCTAGTCTGATTTCACCGCTGTTTCCCGCATCGTTTCCTGTGCCAACGCCTGTTATTGGGCTGATTTTACTTTACCTGTTACTCGCAACCCACATCGTCAAACTGCATAACGTCGAAAAATTTGGCGATTTCATGATCAGTTTGATTGCCTTTCTGTTCGTGCCCTCCGGAATCCAATTAGCCGCTAACCTCGATATTTTACGGACTGAAGGGGTCCAGATTGTCTTAGTGACCCTGATTGCCACGATTATTCTCTTGGTTGTCGTAGCTTACACGACCGCTGGGTTCATCTGGTTGGCCAAGCACGTCTTCCACGTCAATACGACCGTCGACAACTAATTGCCCACCATTTTTTTGAAAGGATGATATCATGATTAGTTTAGCTGTAACACCGCACATGGCGGTCTGGGGCAAGTGGTTGAGCGACGCGCTTGGCACGACTGCCACCGGGGCCAGTGCCGGTAACGCCATTTTTGGAATCTTCTTGTCCCTGGTCGTTTACCTCATTGGCCAGTGGCTTTTCAAGATTGGCAAGGGCTTCTTCTTGTTCCAGCCCCTCTTCGTTGGGATGGTCCTTGGGATCTTCATTCTTTTTCTGTTGGCCAAGGCATTCGGGACCACGACTGCGGTCTTCTATAAATCCGCATACCTCCCGGGAGGTAACATTATCTTTTGGTTCTTGAATCCAGCCACGATTGCCTTCGCCATTCCGCTTTATCGGCGGAACGACATCGTCAAACGTTTCTGGCCGGTCATCTTGCTCTCATTGATTGTGGGCCTGTTCATTTCTTTGGTCATCATCTACTGGGTCGCCAAGCTTTTCGGCCTCAACAATGCGGGTATCGCATCGATGCTGCCACAAGCCGCCACGACTGCCATTGCCATGCCAATCTCTACGGCTATTGGGGGCAACGCCGCGATTACGGCGATGGCCTGCATTTTAAACGCCGTCATCATTTACGCCTTGGGTGATTGGCTGGTCAAGTTCTTCCGCATCAACCACGACCCCATCGGTGCCGGCTTAGGGTTAGGAACCGCCGGGCACACCGTGGGCTCCGCTAAGGCACTTCAATTAGGATCCATTCAAGGGTCAATGGCCTCCATCGCGGTGGTCATCATCTCCATCGTGGTCGACCTGGTCGTCCCTGCCTTTGCGTCCTTCATGGGCTTACATTAACTTCTAACCTTTGAAAATCGGCTTGATAGCAACTAAACGAGCGGATGCTATTACAGCCACTGAATAACTTAAAAGTGCACCGCCTTTAAACGGAAAATCCGTTTAAGGGCGGTGCACTTTAGCATTTTATCGCCGTCTCATTGTTCGTCACTATTTGAAAAATATATTAATCCCGAAATAAACGATGACCAGACCAATGATGGGAGTCAACCATTGGTTCAAATGGACCAGTTTAAACTTTCGCAAGACAATTGGCGTACCGACCGCCCCAATCACTGAACCGACCATCAAGGTCAACCCGGCACTCCAGGCAATCGACCCAGTAAATAAGTGACTGATCACCCCAACTAACGCCATCACGCTAATGACGTACGTCGACGTCCCAGCAGCTTGCATCGCGGGTAGCCCCAAGATCGACAGCCCCGCCGGTGGGACCACCACCAGTCAGACCGCCGATACCGACCATCAGGCCACTCAAGAAACCCAGACCGATAGCCACACCAAAGCGCGATTTACCCGCCAGGGTCTTGGCGCGGTGGCGTAAGCTTCGAATCACCACGATGGCCCCCATGACCATCAAAATGGTCCCGACGACCCAGTCATAGATTTTCGCAGGAATGAACGGTGCCACCCCAGTCCCTAAAAGGATGCCGGGCAACGAAGCTAGAATCATTCGGTTCCCCAGGTCGTAGTGGATGTTATGAATCCGCATCTGAACCGCACACCCAAAGACCAGTGCCGGAATCGCCACGACTAACGAGGTCGGCGCGGCCACGGCGGTCGACATTCCCAGCTCACTGGTCAAGACCCCCAGGTATAACGCGGCGCCACCGCCACCCATGATACTGATAAAGATTCCAATTAATAGTCCATAAAAGACAATTAACATTCCTGAGACGCCCCTTTTCACGGTTTAAGTACACCCCTCTATTTAAGTGGAACTGGTTCCACTTGTCAAGCCTCACCGAAAAGTGTAGGTTAGACGTAACTGATCATCGAGGAGGACTCATCATGCGCGCCGATGCCCGTGCCAACCAACAAAAAATTTTGACCACCGCTAACCGGCTGTTTGCGGAGCAAGGAGTCGCCAACGTGGGGATGAAACAACTGGCCCACGAGGCTCACATCGGGGTCGGGACTTTATACCGTAACTACCCCAGCAAGGGCGCCCTGTGCGTCGCCCTCATCCGTGACCGAATGCAGCACTACGTTGACCAGGCCAATGCTTACCTCGACACCACGACCGACCGGCCAGAAAAGCAACTGACTGTGATCTTGCAGGGCTACCTCGACGTGCGGGTGGCTCACGAAGGCTTCTTCACCATCATTGAAAATGAGACCACCCCGCTGGGCTTCACCCAACTCCTACAAACACCCATCTACCGCAACCGCATCGACCTGTTGATTCGGTTCCTGCGGCGCAACCAACCGGCGAGCTCCGAACAGTATTTGTGCTTTCAAGCCGACATGGTCGCCGCCATGCTCCGTAGCCGGGTCTACGCTTTCGAACGCCATCAACGACACCTGAGCAACCAAGACTTGCTCCACGCGATTCTACGTCTATTGACGGGCAAAACTCAGCAGTAGCCTGCAAGTCAACCTAAAAAATGAGCTTCCCCAATACTGGAGAAGCTCATTTTGCGTTTCATTCCTGCTAACTAGAATGAAACTACTCTTTTAAGTGATAATTATAAGTTGAAACGATGATGTTTTCCCGAGAGTTCAAGACGGTCCGCAAGCGTAACGCCGTTTGGTTATGCAGAACATTTTGCCATGGGTGCCGCGGGACAAACTGCGGGACCAAGACCGTCGTGGTAAAGTTCCGTTCAGTCGCCCGTTTAGCGATGACGTCACAGAACCGCAACGTTGGCGTCGCAATCGACCGGTAAGACGAGTGAATATCCACGAAGCGGATATCGGGGAATTCAGCCTTGAATTCCAAGGCTGTCTTGTGTTCCTTTTTGGGATTCTCGTCAAACGACACGTGCATCGCAATCACGTAGTCTCCAATGGAACGCGCGTAATTGATGGCGCCACTCGTTACCCGGGTGATGTTGCTGACCAGGACAATGACCGTGGCCCCATCGTACTCGTGGACCACCGACTTAGTCTTGGCTTCTACCCGTAACTGCCGAGCAACGTTGATGTAATGCTGATGAATCCGATAGAACATCATCAATAATAATGGCATGATGATTAGGTATGGCCAAACGTTCCCGAAATGCAAGAACAGTAAGAAGATAACCAGAATTAGTGAGATCAACGCCCCTAACAGGTTGATAGCGGCTTTACCCAGCCACCAGCCTTCTCGGACCCGGAACCAGTGAATAATCATCCCGGATTGGGACAAAGTAAACGGGACGAAGACCCCAACCGCATACAGCGGAATCAGTAAGGTCGTTTGCCCGTGGAAGATGAAAATCAACACGATGGCCCCAACGGCTAACGAAATGATTCCATTGGAATAGCCTAAGCGATCCCCACGGTCCAGATAAGCGTGTGGGAGAAATTTGTCTTTAGCCAAATTGTAAGCCAAAATGGGAAAGGCCGAGAACCCGGTGTTGGCCGCGACCGCTAAAATCAAAGCCGTAGACAGTTGCAGCAGGTAGTACAGCACCCCGTGGCCAAAGACGCCAGTGGCGATTTGGGAAAGGACGGTCTGACTCGATTCCGGTCGAATCCCCATGTAGTAACTCAAGTAGGTAATCCCGGCAAAGAAGATGGCCAAGATTCCAGCCATAATCGCCAGCGTCGTCGCCGCATTATGCCGCTTCGGGGCCTTAAAGTTCGGCACCGCGTTACTGATGGCTTCGACCCCGGTCAGAGAAGATGACCCAGAGGAGAAAGCCCGAAAGAACAGTAGCAGCGTCATGCCTTGCACCGGCGCACCTAGTCCGGCAGCAGCATGGTAAGTCACTTGACCCGTCGCGATGTTGTATAAGCCAACCCCGACCATGACTAGAATCATGACGATGAAGAAATACACTGGAATGGTCAAAAAGGCCGCTGATTCGCGCATCCCCCGTAGGTTCAATAACATAATCCCAATCACAATCAGGACGGATACTAACACCGAATACGGGGACAACGCCGGAATCGCCGACGTGATGGCCTCGGTCCCAGAAGTGGTCGAAACGGCCACGGTCAACATGTAATCAACCAGTAATGATCCCCCGGCGACCAGCCCCGCGTTTTGGCCCCAATCGGTGGTCGCAACCACGTAGGCCCCCCCGCCGGAAGGATATGCCCGGATAATCTGCTGATAAGAAAGCGTGATGGCAAATAACAGTACTAAAACCAAAGCGGCAACCCAGAGTTGGTACATCAGGGCTGCAGCGGATAAGGTAATTAAGACTGTGGTAATTTGCTCAGTACCATAAGCCACGGAAGATAGCGCATCAGACGACAGTAACGCTAAAGCTTTAAACTTAGTTAGCGCCTGGCCGCCTTCGTCCATGGTTTTGAGGGGTTTCCCAATTAAAACCCGCTTTAAATAATGCCACATGACTATTTACTCCTTATCTCCACGAAATAATGATTGAAACCCCGGCCAGAGACCGGAAAACACCACTCGCTTTTGCGAATGCAAACGTCATTCTACTACATCTAGGTCCACATTACCACAATTCTTCGCATTAACAACCCGCAATTTTACCGCCCCGAAGCCCCTCGCCGCCACCCGCTGCTTTCACTCCTAGGTACTCGTTGCCCGTCAACTTGTTTACCGGCTTAGCGATCCACCCATTTATCGGCGCCACCGCACACAAAAAAGCCCGGACCGAGGTCCAGGCTTGATAACACATTACTAATTTAATTGAGCTTACATCATACCGCCCATGCCGGGTTGTGCGGCTGGAGCAGCAGGTGCTGGGTTCTTTTCTGGCTTGTCCGCAACCACCGCTTCGGTCGTCAGCAACAAGGCAGAAACAGAAGCAGCGTTTTGCAGGGCAGAACGGGTGACCTTGGTTGGGTCGGTAATGCCGGCAGCAACCATGTCTTCGTACTTACCGTTGGCGGCGTTGTAACCAATACCTGGCTTTTCGCCCTTTAAGTGTTCAACGACAACGGAGCCTTCAACACCAGCGTTTTGCGCGATTTGGCGAACGGGTTCTTCCAGAGCGCGGAGCACGATGTTGGCCCCCGTCTGTTCGTCGCCTTCAGCTTCAACGGCGGCGACATCCTTGATGACGTTGATCAAGGAAGTCCCCCCACCAGCAACGAAGCCTTCTTCAACGGCGGCACGGGTCGCGTTCAAGGCGTCTTCAATCCGGTACTTGCGTTCCTTCAATTCGGTTTCAGTAGCAGCACCGACCCGAACGACAGCAACCCCACCGGCTAACTTCGCCAAACGTTCCTTCAGCTTGTCACGGTCGAAATCAGAAGTCGTGTCAGCGATTTGACCCTTGATTTCATCAACCCGAGCGGAGATTTGGTCCTTAGAACCAGAACCTTCAACAATCGTGGTGTTGTCCTTCGTGACGTTGACCTTTTGAGCTTGGCCTAATTGATCGATGGTCGTGTCCTTTAAGTTCAGGCCTAAGTCATCGGTGATGACAGTCCCACCAGTCAGAACGGCGATGTCTTGGAGTTGAGCCTTCCGGCGGTCACCAAAGCCAGGGGCCTTAACAGCAACCACGTTGAAGGTTCCGCGCATCTTGTTCAAGACCAACGTTGGCAAAGCTTCACCAGTGATGTCATCGGCGATGATCAACAGGGAACGGCTTTGTTCAACGACGGATTGTAATAATGGTAAGATGTCTTGGATGTTCCCAATCTTCTTATCCGTGATTAAGATGTATGGGTTGTCCAGGTTAGCTTCCATCTTGTCGTTGTCGGTGACCATGTATTGAGACATGTAGCCACGGTCGAATTGCATCCCTTCAACCACGTCCAGGCTGGTTTCAACCCCACGGGATTCTTCAATGGTGATGACCCCATCGTTACCAACCTTTTCCATGGCGTCAGCAATCAAGGAACCAGTTTCCTTGCTGGCAGAAGAAATCGAGGCGATTTGGGCGATGTCGTCCTTGGTCTTCACATCGTGAGACATCTTGTGCAGGCCCTTAACGGCAGCGGCCGTTGCCTTTTCGATCCCGCGACGGATGCCAACTGGGTTGGCACCGGCCGTGACGTTCTTCATGCCTTCGTTAACGATGGCTTGGGTCAAAACCGTGGCCGTCGTAGTCCCGTCACCAGCGATATCGTTGGTCTTGGAAGCAACTTCGGAAACCAGCTTAGCGCCCATGTTTTCAAAGTGGTCGTCTAATTCGATGGCCTTAGCGATGGTAACCCCATCGTTCGTGATGGTCGGGTTACCGTAACTTTGTTCCAGCACCACGTTGCGACCCTTAGGCCCTAAGGTGGTCTTGACCGTGTCAGCTAACTTGTCGACACCGGTTAACATTGCGCTACGTGCATCTTCAGAAAATTTCAATTCTTTAGCCATTATTCTCGTTCACCTCATATAGATTTTTTTAAATGAATTTTTAAATCAATCGTGGGGAAAGTCTTAGTCGATAACCGCAACTAAGTCCTTTTCGTGTAAAACAAGGTAAGTCTGGTCTTGGTACTTAACTTCCGTACCCGCATACTTATCGAATAAAACCTTGTCGCCAACTTTGACGCTTGGCGCAACCTTATCGCCATTGTCTAACACCCGGCCGTCGCCGACTGCGACAACGTTAGCCGTTTGCGGCTTTTCTTGCGCGTTACTTGCTAACACAATGCCGCCAACCGTTTCTTCTTGCTCTTCTGGTTGGTCTAAAATGACGCGGTCTCCTAATGGTTTTAACACTTGAATCCCTCCAATGAACTTACTATTAACATTAGTTTTTAGCACTGTTAGCACTTGACTAACATAAGTGCTAATCACAGTTTCTAATATATGAGTTTTCGTTTTAAAAATCAAGGAATTTAGCAAACTTTCTAAGGCGGCCCAACCAGTTGCACCCAATAACACCGTGTCGCCCCGGGCTTCTCGCCATTAGCGTACCAAAAAGGCGCTGGGACCGTGGTCCCAGCGCCATTCTCACCAATTCATCCTGCCTCTAGCATTTAAGGGGCGCAATTAGTCAGTTAAACGTGACGTTTTAAAGCCCTTAGGCTTCCTTTTGGTTGTAGTGTTCCAAAAAGTAGATCAGGGTCTGCAGTTCGTTGGTCAAGTCCACGTTTTGCACCCGAACGCCCTTCGGCACCGTAATCCGCAGTGGCGTGAAGTTCAAGATTCCTTTGATGCCACCCGCCACAGCTTCATTCGTCACTTCTTGGGCGACATCGGAAGGAATGGTCAAGATAGCGACCTGAATTTGCTGTTCCTCGAGTTGCGTCCGCAAATCAGACATCGGGTAAATCGGGACCCCACTTTGAATGGTGTTCGCAATTTCTTCATTGATATCAAACGCCGCACTGATCCGGACGTTACTGTCCTGGTGAAAGTTAAAGTTCAAGAGGGCGTGGCCCAAATTCCCGACCCCGATCAAGGCGACACTAGTCAGTCGGTCTTGGTTCAAGATCTTGCGGAAAAACTTAATCAAACTCTCGACGTCGTATCCGTAACCACGTTTCCCTAACGCTCCAAAGTAGGAAAAGTCCCGCCGAATCGTGGCGGAATCCACCTTTACTGCCTCGGAAAGTTCCGTGGACGAAACCCGCGTCTTATCCGCGTCCAAAAGAATATTCAAGTAGCGATAGTAAATCGGCAACCGTTTCGCCGTCGCGCGTGGAATTTTTTGTTCTGTCAAAGCATGTTACCTCCTAATCAATTCTTGCCGGTCATCGCTTGATAAGATTTCGTCACGATAACTTACAAACCTAACTTATAGTCTAATTGTGAAACCTGATTTCCTATAGATTATAGCATATCAGCCCATCTTGTGAAAGAATTTGCAAATATTTTTCAAATTCCTTCACAATCTGCATTTGTGCATAACGAGCCTAATTATTTCACAAGCCCGCCCAAAACGCAATTTTATTTCTCATATTTCTCACAAACTAGTTTACGGGGCAAAATTGTAGCGGTCGCTTCTACCCGTTGCTTCCCTCCATTCCCCCCTAGACAATATTTCGGCTTAACTGCACAATATGCTAAAATGAAGGTTATTAATGAAAGTCATACCGAAAAGGAGGTTGGTTTTGTGATTCTCTTACAAGTCCAACAAGTGTCCCGGCGGTTTGGCGCTACCGTGCTGTTTCACGACGTGACTCTCGACGTCAGTGACCACGGCCGGGTAGCGCTCGTCGGACGCAACGGGGCTGGTAAATCCACCCTAATTAAAATGATTGCCGGGGAAACCACCCCCGATGACGGTCAAATCACCCGCAAACGCGGATTGACCGTTGGCTACCAGGCGCAAAACGCCGGGTTAAACTCTACTAAAACTGTTTGGAATGAAATGTTAACCGTCTTCGCCAAGTTACGGGCGATGGAACAAAAAATGCACGACCTGGAAGGCCAAATGAGTGACCCCCAGGTCATTGCTGACGCCGACCAATTGCAGCAGATCACCAAGACCTACGATCAATTGCAACAGGACTTCAGTGACCAAAATGGATACGGCTACCAAGCCGAGATTCGGGGCGTACTCCACGGGTTCGAATTCAACGAAGACTACTATGATAAACCTGTCAGCGAGCTTTCCGGGGGACAACGGACCCAATTGGCCTTAGCCAAGCGCCTACTGGAAAAACCGGACCTCTTGATCTTAGACGAACCCACGAACCACCTCGACGTCGAAACTTTGACCTGGCTAGAAGGCTATTTACAAAGTTACCCCGGCGCCCTACTCGTCGTCTCCCATGACCGGTACTTCCTGGACCACGTGGCAACTGAAGTCTATGACATGTCCCGTGGCAGTCTCAGCCATTATCAAGGTAACTACTCGCACTTTATCGACGAGAAAGCTCAGCGACTCCAGCAAGCCTGGAAGGAATACGACAAGCAACAGACCGAAATCTCCAAGCTCGAAGACTTCGTTAACCGTAACATCGTGCGGGCCTCGACTACCAAGCGGGCCCAGGCCCGGCGCAAACAATTGGAAAAGATGGACCGCTTAGACCGGCCCGAGGGTGACGAAAAGGTCGCGCGTTTCTCCTTTCGTCCCCACCGCCAAAGTGGCAACGTTGTCCTCGACGTGGTCAACGCTGCCGTCGGATACGATGGCCACACCCTATCTTCGCCCATTAACTTGGACATCAAGAAACATCAAGCTATCGCCATCGTGGGGCCCAACGGGGTCGGTAAATCGACACTGCTTAAGACCATCTTAGGCAAGCTACCGGCGTTAAAGGGCCAGATCATTTTTGGCACCGGCGTAGACACCGGCTATTACGACCAAGACCAGGCTAACCTGCATGATAAGAAGACGGTACTTCACGAGCTTTGGGACGACCACCCAACCACGCCGGAGGGCGATATCCGCTCGATTCTGGGCAGTTTCCTGTTTACCGGCTCCGATGTGGACAAGACCGTTCACAGCCTCAGTGGGGGCGAAAAGGCCCGACTTTTGTTAACTAAGCTGGCCCTACGTCACGATAACTTCTTGATGCTTGATGAACCGACCAACCACTTGGATATCGATAGCCGTGAAGTTTTGGAAAACGCCTTAAACGACTTCGATGGGACCATCCTGTTCGTCTCCCATGACCGGTACTTCATCAACCAAATCGCCACGCAGGTAATCGAGTTAAGCCCTAACGGGACGACCCGCTATCTGGGCAACTACGATTACTATGTCTCCAAGAAGGCCGAACAAGATGCCTATGCGGCAAAGGAAGCCGCTGAAGCGGAGGCCGCCCACCCGACCGTCACGGCACCCAAGCAGACGCAGGTCGACTACCAACAACAAAAGGACCGCCAGAAAGCCAAACGCAAGCTTTCCCGGCAGGTCCAAGCCTTAGAAGACCAACTCGGAGACCTAGAAAAAGAGAAGACCCAAATCGAAGAAACTATGAGCCAACCAGAGTCTTTCAACGATGCCGATAAGCTGGCGGATCTTCAGCAACAGCTCGATGTCGTAACTACCAAGCTCGACCAGACCGAAGATGACTGGACCAACAAAAGCCTTGCCTTGGAAGATTTTGACGATGCAACTGATTAATTGACCTATCCTAAATATCCAAAAGGACGCGGAGAATTCTCCGCGTCCTTTTTCAATCAGGTATTCAATTCATGTTACTTCACCGCATCAGCAATCCAGTCGAATTCTAAGCTCGGGTCGGCATTTAGCGTGGCATCCGCAAAAACGCCATGGCGGTAGGCCACGTTGGCAAAGGCACCGATCATCGCAGCATTATCGCCACACAATTTGAGCGGCGCTTTGAGTAAATGCGTGCCGGCAACGTTGGCCAGGTCACGGTCCAAGCGTTCCCGCAAGCCGAGGTTAGCCGCCACCCCACCAGCTAAGATGAGCTGGTGGACCGGGTAATCGTGCAACGCGCGCAACGTCTTTTCAGCCAAAACGTCCACGACGGCTTGTTGGAAACTGGCCGCCAGGTCGTGCTTGTTAAGCGTGTCACCGACCTGGTCCGCGTGGTGAGTGGTGTTGATAAAGGCACTCTTCAACCCGCTAAAGCTAAAGTCGAAGTTGTCGTCGGTCTCCATCGCCCGCGGGAAGTGGAAGGTATCGTGACCCTGGTGGGCCCATTGATCAACTGTTTTGCCGGCTGGGTAGTTCACCCCCATGACCCGGCCAATCTTATCGTAAGCTTCACCGGCCGCATCGTCACGGGTCTCGCCAATGATTTCAAATTCATTTTCGGCGGGCATGTAGACCAGCTCAGTGTGACCCCCAGAAACCAGTAAGGCCATCGCCGGAAATTCGATGGGTTCCACGTACCGGGCCGCATAAATGTGCCCCGCCATGTGGTTGACCGGAATCAGCGGTAGGTTGTGGGCAAACGCCACGGTCTTGGCCGCAGTGACCCCAATCAACAACGCGCCGACCAACCCGGGACCGTACGTTACGGCCACGGCATCGAGGTCGTCGTAAGTCACGTTAGCCTCTTGTAAGGCGTCCTTGATGCACAAGGTCACCTCTTCGATATGGTGGCGACTAGCCACTTCGGGTACGACGCCCCCAAACCGTTGGTGACTCTTGATTTGGGTGGCAACAATGTTGGAGAGAATCCGGTGACCGTCTTCAACGACCGCCACACTGGTTTCATCACAACTCGATTCAAACGCTAGAATTAAATTTCGCTTATCCGTTGGACTCACTCCTTTTGATTATCAATCCCCACTAACTTGAGCAGTCGTCACTGTTCTTCCAAGTTTTCCGTCGTGGCGAGTGGCTTGTCCAAAGTCAACACCATATCCACGGCGTCCTCGTGATCACCGAAGTAGTAACCGCGCTTGATGCCGGTTTGGTGGAAGTTTAAATGATGATAGAGATGTTGGGCCTGTTGGTTCGAGATGCGAACTTCTAGGCTCACGGTCTTATAGTTCAATTGTTGGGCTTTATCGATCATGATATTCAGCAGGAAACGGCCGAGGCCCTTCCCTTGAAAGTCAGGTAAGACGGCAATGTTCGTGATATGGGCGTCTTGCGTCCGGTCATCAAAGGTACAACCGATGAACGCCAATAATTGGTCATTCTTACGTACGACCAAGTAAAGCCGATCACGTTCACGGCGGAGTTCATTGGCAAAAGCCGTCGAATCCCACGGGGCCTTCCCCGCGTACACGGCCCGTTCGATTTCAATCATTTCTGGAATATCGGTAAAGAGCGCCTTGGCGACAAAATAAGTCGCGCCCTTAACCTCGACTTGATGGTTTTTAACCCCCAACGTCTCCTCTCGAATGATTTCCCGATGCGTCCCAAAGACATTTTTATACCAGACTTTAAATTTTTTCAACATAGGATTGGTTAAACTCTTTTGGGTGGTTTGCGCGCCAGTCAGCTTCTGCCTGCGTCAGCCGTAAATAGTTAGGGACGAACCGATCAACATCGGTGACTGGGTCTAGGTGCTGACCTAGTAACCCAATTGTAGCAACTTGCGGCAGATTCAGCCAGCCATTGACCGCGGGTGTCGCGGCCGAAATCGTGGTGTGAATCTGGTCGCTAAAGTGGTCGGCATCGCCTAAGAACCAGATGGGTTCGGCGTACTCTTTAACGGCCGCTAAGAAATCGGTGATGCTAGTGTGCGCGTCAGCAATCACCGGTTGTGGCCCGTTTGCCGTGATCCGGTACAGCCCCGCAAAAACGTTTTGGTTGCGGGCATCGAACATCGGCGCTACCAACGCATTCATGACCGGCACGTTGGCGGCCAACGTGGCTAAGCTGGATACCGCCACTAAGTCGATATTCAACGTAGCTGCCAAGGTCTTAGCCGTAGTCACGGCGATTCGAATCCCAGTATAGGATCCGGGTCCAGCAGCCACCACGACCCGGTCTAAATCACCAGGCGTTAAGTCCGCCATGGCCAGTAACCGTTCAATCTCCGGCAAGAGGTACTCCGCGTGCTTTTGGTGGACCGTCACCGTAATGGTCGCTAATACCGTGTCATCATCTAACACGGCCACACTTAAGGGCCGGTTGGACGTATCAATTGCTAAAACTTTCATGC
This sequence comes from Levilactobacillus suantsaii, assembly GCF_004115745.1. Taxonomy (GTDB): domain Bacteria; phylum Bacillota; class Bacilli; order Lactobacillales; family Lactobacillaceae; genus Levilactobacillus; species Levilactobacillus suantsaii. The sequence continues at coordinate 162,756 of NZ_QXIL01000001.1, forward strand.
TTGTCAGGTCCCCCTCGACGAAATTCGCGCAACCAGATAACAAGAGCGGTGCGCCAGAATCGCTACACCGCTCCGTTCACCCGTTGGGCGTGATTGGTTTTCTGTCCGCGCAATCAGACGGTCTTACGATTTATCCAGTTTACTATACTACCACAAAATCGTCCCGACAACACCCTTTGGCAGAAACGGTACGCAAACTTAACGCGCCTGCCAACTCACCGTTGCAATCGCAGCGATAGTGCTACCCACTTTAATCTGGTGCTGGGTAGTCGTGGCGTCTGCTTGGACGGCCGCACTGATGACTTCGTGCCCGTATTGGACCTCATTTTCAAAACGAATCTGCACGTCTACTGGTCGGTGCGTCCGTAAGAAGTCCGCGGACAACGTATCGAACAACCAGTCGAAATAGTGGGCATTATTGACGTGACCGTTATTGTCGATATCAAAGTAACGGACCCGGTACGGTTTCGTCACTTGCGTCTTGGTCGTGTCCAACCGTTGCGGCCGGGGTAACCGGGGTAAACGCTTGACTTCTTCACTCTGGTACGGCGCCATCAATTCCGCGGGAATCGTGGCAATCTTGCGGGTCGCGTAACTCATGGTGACCCAGATTGAGTCGCCATATACCAAGGTGTCCCCGTTTTCCGCGAGTAACCAGTACTCGCGGTAGGCAAAGTAGCGGTTATACGACGTGGCGCGTGTCTTTAAGGTCACCCGCTCACCGATGTGGGGCAAGCGCGTTAATTGTAAGTGGTACTGGGTGACCACCCAACCGACACCTAAGCCGTGAATCATGTCGGCGAACATCCCTAATTCGATGTTCTGGTCATCAGAGACCAGGACGAATAAGTCAATCAGCGTCGCCACGGTCAACTGACCGGTCTCGTCGGCCTCATAATAAACAATCCGGTGGGGTTCTGTATATGCCTTAGCGCTCATCCGTTGATTCCTCCTGATTTAAATGATGATAAATGCGATAAACTTCTTGTTTCTTGAGGTGCCGTAAATTGGCGACCTCTTTAATCGCGGCGTTGGGACGTTCACCCGCCGCAATCAGGCGGTCAACTTGAACCGGAATTGGTTCACTCAAATCAATCGTATCTTCTTCCGTGGTCGGGTCCGGATTACCTCCGACCAAAACGACGAATTCCCCGCGCACGGTGTCGGTAGCGGCCCATTCGGCCAGCTCCCCTAAGGTGCCACGGAGAAATTCTTCGTACCGTTTCGTCAGCTCCCGGCACAACACGGCGGGCCGGTCCGCCCCAAAGCCACCAGCGAGGTTTGCTAGCGTCTTCTTCAACCGGTGCGGGGCTTCATAAAAAATCAACGTTTCCGGGCGTTGCGACAGCGCCGCGACTTCGGCCTTTTGGTCCTTGGGCTTGCGGTCCAAGAAGCCATAAAAGTAAAATGGCTGGGGCGCTAACCCGGAGGCAATCAAGGCGGTCAAGCCGGCATTGGCTCCCGGTAATGGAACTACCGGAATCTGGGCTTGGGCACAAGCCACGACCAGTTCGTGACCGGGGTCACTAATGGAGGGCATCCCCGCATCACTGACCTGGGCGATTTGGGCGCCCGCTTGGAGCTTGGCCAATAACTGCGGAATCCGTTCCTGCGTGTTATGCTCGTGAAAACTAAGTTGCTTAGTCGTAATCTCAAAGTGATTTAAGAGCTTTTGCGTGTTGCGCGTATCTTCGGCGGCAATCAGCTCAACGTCCTTGAGGGTTTTAACGGCCCGAAACGTCATGTCATCGAGGTTGCCGATGGGTGTAGGCACCAGGTACAGCCGGCCGACCGTCTCGGATTGAAAACTACGTAGTCGTTGCATCGTTTCTAAATTCCTCCTATTGATCACGATAAATAACTTCTAAACAAAAGGCGCACTCTTCGTCTTGTTTCCGCCGCGTGCCGTAGAATTCCCGGCACACGTGAAACCCCTCTTCGTAGAGTTTTTCCAGAACCTGCCGGGACTTCGACAACCCCTGCTGGGTGGTTTCCGGGGCTTCTGGCAAGGTGCGCTGGAGCTCCTGCAGAAGATCACGCAAGTGTTGATTCTCAATTTCTAGTTCTGCGTTCTGTTCAAATACCTGAGTCAACTCTGCTTGCAAGTCCGTGAACTGGGTCAAAGTCGTCTCGAGTTGTCCCTTCAAATCCTTTAATTGATCATATACTGCTTGTTTATCCAAATTGCCACCCCTTTTCTGGTCGGTCTAGCGTGCGACTTGCGCCAAAATCTGTAACGTTAAGGTTTCTAAGATTGCTTGAAAATTCAGGTTCCCGGCGAGTTGTTGCCGAGTATTCAAGGTCAACGTGACCACCGCCACTAACCGATCGACACTCAGTTGCTGCGCGATTTGTTGGCTCTGCGTGGCGACCTGCGGGTAACTTAACGTCTCCTTGGCGACAGGTCCCGCTTGCTGTAACAGCGCGTCGTGCCAGACCTCCACCAACATATCCAAGACGATTCCTTGCCGATCGCGGTTTGTCGCCAGTGGGACCAGTTCCGTCTGGACCCGTACAAAGGCTCGTTCGTCAGCTTGGCAACAAGCACTGAACCAATGTTCAACCCGCTTCTGTGCCGTGGCCAACCAATCGTCAGCGACCAGGTCTTTAGCCGCAGCGATACTTTCGGTCAACGTCGTGAGTAAGGTTTGTTGGCTCGGAGCCACCCCCACATCAGCCAAGGCACTGGCTAGTTCCTTGGGGGCCACCGGCAAGAGGTCAACAATCTGTGTTCGCGATAAGATTGTGGGCAAAATCAAGTTTTTATTGGTGGTCAAGAGTAGGGCCACCGTGTTCCCGACCGGTTCTTCAATGAATTTCAACAGGCTGTTAGCCGCCCCGGTGGTCATCCGTTCGATTTGATCGACGATAAAGATCTTTTGGTTCCCTTCGACCGCGCTTTTGGTGAACTCGGCCTTTAGGTAACGGACTTGGTCGACCTTGATGCGTTGGCCGTCCGGGACCACCCGAATCACGTCGGGATGGTCACCAGCCAGGATGCGCCGACACTCGGCGCACTGGCCACAGGGCAACCCATCGGCGGTCACGTTTTGGCAAAATAACCGGAGCGCCACAGTTTCCGCTAGGGCCTGCCGTCCCGTGCCGTCCATGCCGTTAAACAGGTAGGCATGAGACAGGTCCCCAGCCTGAATCAAGTGCATGAAATGGGTCAACAGTTGTGGTTGCAGGCGTTGGACCGTCGTAATCGGGCTTTCTTCGGTCATGAGCACCCCCTAGAAGCGATGAAACTGGTCGACGGGGAGCACGAAGACCGTGGCGCCCCCGACCTGAACTTCTACCGGATACGACGAGGTGTTGTCCAATTGGGCATCCAGATTGACCGGCGGGGTCATAAACTGTTGCCGCGTGTGACTGGCAGTCTTGATCAAGTCCAAGACATCGTCGACCCGGTCATCCTCCAGCCCAATCATAAACGTGGTGTTCCCGGACTTGAGAAAGCCCCCGGTCGTCGATAAACGGGTTGCCCGGATGTCGTGGTCGATGAATTGGTTGCTCAACCGGTTAGCATCCTTATCCTGGACAATGGCTATTAACATTTTCATATGTGGATTTCCTCCCTTAAGCGCCAGGGGTAAAGTAAGCCCTGGCGGTTTGTTTGATCAACGTCAACGCACTGGCCACCACCTGAGCGGGCGGTTGCGTGGCGTCAATCAGCTTAATGCGATTTGGCTCGGCTGCTTGTAAGCGCAGGTAAGCGGCCCGGACCCGGTCGTGAAACGCCGTTTTTTCAACGTCCAACCGGTCGACCTTGCGTGGGTCGCGGTGAGCCTGGATACGTTTCAACCCGACCTCGGCGGGAACGTCGAAGTAAACGGTCAACTCGGGTAGCAACCCGTCCGTGGCAAACGTGTTCATCTTCGCCACGGCGGCCTCACCAATCTGCCGGCCGGCCCCTTGGTAAGCCACCGAGCTGTCCACGTACCGGTCACATAAGACCAGTTGGCCGGCTTCTAAGGCCGGTAAAATGGTCTCGGCCAGATGTTGGCGCCGCGCCGCCGCGTAGAGTAACGCCTCGGTGCGGTAATCCATGGCCGTGTTGGCCCGGTCCAAAATAATCGACCGGATACTTTCTGAGATTGCGTTGCCACCGGGTTCCCGCGTGACCGTTAACCGGTCACCCAGTAGCGGCTGTAGTGTCGTGGTAATCGCCCGCAACGCACTGGTCTTGCCAGCGCCGTCCGGACCTTCAAAACTAATAAACGTTCCTGACAAAATTTTCGACCTCATTTTCACGTCATATCAGACGAGCTAATTCTCGACATTGTTGCATCCATTGTACTTTAATTCAGAATTGATGTCTATTTGCGAATGAGTCGCCCCACCAAAAAAGCCACCCCCCAGTCTCACTTTTTCTCGATTCATTTATTATGGTAGAAACCCGCTTACTTGGCACCTGATTAGCGCTCTGGCAAGCCAAAAAGGACCCCTCAAAATTCTTGAGAAGTCCCTGCAGGCACCTAAACATCGTATTCCGTTTCTTTAATGCCGGCATTCATCAGATCATAAGGTGATTGCATCCGTTCGGCATCCCAGGTCGCCACCCCTACGACCAACCGGATATCTAGTGACGCTAATTCCTCGGTCGTGGTGACGGCTTCAGCGAACTGCGTTTTGATTCGTTCCGCCACCACCGTGGCCCCGTTCGACGTGGCGAACAGCAAGGCCGCCCAAGTCGGGTTATTGCGGTCCAACAAATAAGTGATGTCATTAGTCCGCATCCCCTGTTTGACGGTCTGTGACACCAATTGAAGTAACGCCTTCAACTGGGTCTCGCTCAGCATGTTGCGCATCTCATGAAAGTAGCGCACCCGAATGATCATGGTGGCTACCGGCAAGTCAAACTGTCGGTTGGTCTCCGTAAACACCGCAGTGTCTTCGATGTAGGAGACCGTAGTGCGCAGATTGGTGACCTCATCGAACGCCCCCCGCTCCACCAGGTCGCTTTGCAGCTTAACATTTTGGGCCTGCAACCGCCGCGAATGGGCCGTCATGCCGTAAAACGACAGCGATAATAATAGTGGAATGAACAACCAATACAGCAAGACCCAGGGAACTTGATGGTCTAAGACCTGATTTTCATAAATCACCGCTAATAATTGGACAAAGATAAAGAGCAAATTAGCCAATAATCCGGTGATCAAGCCCCCAAAATGGGTCGTCAAAATGAGACAGATTGTCACCCCCAAAAAGATGGTATTCAAGAACAAGTACTGGGGACGGGTAGCTGCCATGCCAATAGCCAGGACGCTCATCCATCCCAAAAAGGCCATCAGATAGATGTCGGTCAACCAATTTTCACGGTTCTGTTTAGTCATAACGAGTCCCCCCTCGGTGCCGTAAACCCCGGTGCTTTCGCCACAGTAAGACGAGTGCCAGGCTGATGACGGCCATGACGCCAGCCGCAATCCCCAGGTACAGCCCCAATTGGCGGTTCTGGGTCAACCGATGATGGGCCGTAGCTGCGGGATCGATCAGCGCTTGGCGTTGGAAACGAAAGTGCCGTTGAACGTTATCAGCATCGACTACCAACGCGTCGCCACCGATTACTGACAAATCTGCTGGCGTACTCAGGTGAGTCGCTGCTCTGGCAGTCGCATCTGGTGTGGCGCCGGTAACGACCAGTAACCCGCGCCGGTCATTATACGGGGAACGTAAGAGTTGCGCCGTTCCCAACGTTGCCCCGTACCGCGGTTCAACGCTCAACTTTTCGTTGGCCACTACCCGCGTCTCGGCGGTGTTGAATTGAAAATACAAATGGTCGTTGAGGTCGTGAATCAGGGGATTTTGCCGCGGCGTGCCCAACGCAATCACGTTAGCCGTCTTCAAGACGTCTTCGTGGGGTCGCTGGTGGTAAAACTGCAGTTGGCCCCGATTACTGTCGACGTAATGGCCTAAGAGGGCAAATACCCGGCTGAGTGTCTGATAATCGGCGGCCGTCAGCTGCCGCGGACGCACAACGGCGAGATGGTCGTAGGCACCCTGCTGTAAAAAGAGCCCCGGATATTGAGCAAACAGCAAGCGGTCCGCCGGGGTGGACTTGAGGTGCGCCGCGGTCCCCGGTTCAATGATCTCCCAGGGTGTCGGCCGGGCACTCCCCTTAGCACTGGTCGCCACGGGCAAGTCTAAGGCCACCCGCACGGTAAAATCATGCCCCACGGCTAAGCGTTGGGGGATACGCACGCTAAAGGTCTCCCCATCGGCGTGGCGTGCGGTCAATCGATGACTTCCAATGGACTGACCGTTGACGCTCACGGTCGCTAAAGCGGCTTGGAAATCCAGGTTCTTAGCGTAGCGCAATTTGACTTGAATAGTCGATCCCGCCGCAGCTACCCGGTCGACCGGCAACTTGACGAAATAATCGCGTTCCTGTCGCGTTGCCCCCACCAGCCGGTCTGCCGTGGTCGTCAAGGCGTACTCATTTTGTGGCGTCGTCTCCGGCGTGAGCACCGCACTCTGCGCGGTCAAAGTTGTACTGGCGTGGGTGGCTTGCCGCAAGAGCTCCGCGTTCGCCAGGTACCGTCCGGCTTGGGCCAACAATTTGGCGTTCGGGGCTGTGACGATCAGGTAATGTTTATTAGCTGCGTCATAACGTTGGATCCGTGCTGTTTGTCCCAGTGAAGTGCGAGAAATCTGGTGCTGGAAGCGAGCCGGTAAATGGTCGTAGGTCGCCAGCACAATCTGGTAGGTCGCTTTCTTGGCAATCGCCGTGTCCGCCGTAGTGACTGGCAACTGCTGGTCGACGGTCGGGGTAAAACGCGTCCCCCCGGTCACGGCCAGCATCCCCGCTTGCAGTTCCGCATCGGAAACCTGGTCAGGTAAAATAACAGCCGCTCGTTGTTGACTGATGGTGTCTAAGCCCGTTAGCCGCTCGTAAAACGTGCTAATCTTTTGACCGGGTGCCCCCACCGTGTAGGCACAAGTCACACTTGACGCTGGCATCACGGTCAGCCAGTTGGCCGCACCAGAGGTCGTCGCGTCACTGCTCTGGTCACTGGTCAACTGCAGCTGACCACTCAACTTGACCACGTTATGCCGCCGCACGGCCGAGACCGGCAAAGTAACTTGTCGGGTCTGCACGCTGGTGCGGTGCTGGGGCCGAAACGTCGTGACTGGCGTACCATTCAAACTCACGGTCACAGCCGATAACCGCTGATCCGTTAACGGTGACACCTGAAAGGCCAACGTGAGCGTCACGTGGCTGAGTCGCCAGTAATCGGTCGTTGTAAAATCTCCGCTAGTTACCACCGCTTGTCCAGCCAAACTGCTGGCTGTCGGGTGAAACGGTTGGGTGTAGGTCTGAGACGTCGCCGCAGCCTGGGCAGTTTTCTGCGGTCCCAGGCTCCCCCAGCTACTGACCAGCAATAACAACCCCACGGCCCACCAGAGTCTACTGATAACGCTTGGTCTTGTACCATTTTGCTGGTTGATGAAAAACTTGTTCACGAATATATTCCCCCATCCCATAGGTTGCAACAGCCAGCCACAGCTGACTATATAGTAGGTACATCCAAATAATGATCACCAGGTTGCTAAGCGTCATTTCGCCCTTTTCCGTGGTGATGGTCACAAACGTGCTAATCACAAACAACACGATGGCAAAGACCCACAAGGTATTAGTGAATCCCTGTAATGTCGAATGAGCCACCCCCGCCACCGACAGAACGAACACGCTATCGGAAAGCACTAACGATGCCATTAAGACGAAGTAAACCACTAAGAAATACAGCAAGTCGAAACGAATCGGCCGGCCAACCTTCCGAAACAGCAGGGGCAGATTCTTCAAAATCACGTAAATGTTGCCCTTGACCCAGCGCGTTCGTTGGTGAAACCAGACGTCAAGTGTCTGGGGTTCCTGCTCCCAGGTCACCGCTTTAGGCTGGAAGTTGATGCGGTAGCCCAACCGGTAGAGCCGAAAGCTGACTTCGGTATCTTCCGCCAGGGCCTTAGTATCAAAGCCTCCAATTCGTTCTAAGACCGAGCGACGAATCACGTAGTTGGTCCCCGGAATCGTACAAAGTTTGAAGAGTCGTAACCGCCCCGCCTGTGCCATCCACTGGAAGGCCAGGGTCTCGATATTGACGAAGCGGGTCAACAGTGTCGCCCATTTGTTACGGGTCCGGAATTTGCCAATTACTGCGCCGTAATGCTGGTTCTGCAACAGATCCGCGACCAATAACCGCAAGGCGTCGCGTTCCGGAGTGTTATCCGCATCGTAGACCGCAATCACCGTTCCTTGCGCCCCCCGTAATGCTAGGTTCAGCGCGTTGGATTTTCCCTTACCGCCGGTCTGGGCATCGGTGTTGATGACCGTTAAGTTCCGTTGCGGGTAGTCAGCCTGTAACTGCGCCAATAACTGAGCGGAATTATCACTCGAATTATCGTTGATCACGATGATTTCGTAACGGTCGTGTGGGTAATCCAATTTCAACAACGCCACCACTGTCCGTACGATTACGATGCCCTCGTTATGGGCGGGGACCATCACACTCACGAACGGGGCCACTGCCGGCAATCTCGGCGCCGGGGTACGAACGGTCCTTAAGTATTGGGTGTATCCCGCCATCGTCAAAATCAAATTCACGACTAGAATGCCCCAAATTGCTAAAATCGCCACAAAAACAAACCAATCTAACCCACTCATTCTGTCCTCCTCATATCATTCACTGCTTGTCCTGCCGGAAAAATTTCCGCCGGTAAAGTCGTCGGCCCACCACTAGAAACCCTACCAAAACGACCGTCGTCAGACTAAAGAACGTCAGCAACACCCACCCCTGATATTTGAAGTAGTTTTGCATCGTGACCTGCGTTGGCCGGGTAAAGTGGTAGTTGGGGATACCGGCGTTAGTGGTACTTACGGCAACAGTCTGCCCATTCAACTGGTAGGTCCCCCGGCGATAGGCAAAAGTTGCTGACGCACTGGTCAATTCCGCCGTCAGTTCCCGTTGCGGCGCGTACCAAGTCACCTGCAAATCCTGCAAACGGTGTAATTGAGCCGTCAATTGCCGCGTCGATTGGGGAAACGGCACCGTCACGGCCGTGGGGACCGCAAACGTCGTCGGTGTTCCCTGTCCAGTCTGCGGCGTTTGCAACTGGTCTAACTGCAACGCAAACCAACTTTGACCATAAGTTGCACCCAAATTATCAGCGTGCCTGGTCAACGTCTCTTCCTCATCGGGGAGGAACAACACGTTTTGGGCGCGTTGTAACCCGGCTGAGCGTAGTACCGCATCCTGGTTCCAAGTTCCCGGGGCACTTAGCCCCACTGGAATCACCTGTCGTTGCCCCAATTGGTTCAACTGGGCCACCATTTCGTGTTCCAAAGCCGGGCCGCTACTGGTCCTAGCGACCGCCCCCGTTGGCACCCGCAAGAAGATGACCCCACCACTCGTCTCAACTTCCCGCAACGTTTTGGTGAACGTGGCGAAGCCCTGGAGTCCGGTATTACGGCTCACGGTCGTCGTACTCACAGCAAACGGGATTCCCGCCGCCTTGAGCCACCGACTGAGTTGCCGCAAACGGGCCAAATCACTATACGGGGTCACCCCGGTAATCGTCAGTAACGGCGCATGGTCCGCGGCCTGGTCAAAGAGCGTGGCCACCGTCCGCATGGCGCAGGTCATTGCCACCCCAGTGGTCAGAAGTTCGGGCAAATAGCCGGCTTGATCCACGACGGTACCATACGCGTAGGTCGCACCACCACCTCCTGACGCGCGTAATGTCCCAATCTTGGTTTGGGGTCCCGTTGGTTGTAGAAGCGTAATCACGGATTTAAATGGGAGCAATTGCCAGGTCGAGCCGGCCCGTAAGGTGACTTGTTGATGGTCGAGCAAGCGACGCGTGGCGTTTAATTGAGTTGCTTCTTGGGCGCTCAATCCTTGACCCACATGTAGTTTACGACCGGTAAAACGGGCGCGGTCCCGGAAAAAGGCAGCGTTTTTAACCGGGTCGTTGGGCGTGTTCACCAAAGTCACCACGCCCTGGTATTTGTCGCCAGTCAGTTGCCCCGCATGGTAGGCCGCTAACGCTTCTGTTTGGCTAGGCACTCCCACGCTGGCCAGCAACCGTTGCATCGTTGCAATCTTGGTGCGCCCCCCGTGTTGGGGGTCTTCACGGTCATAAACCACTAAGACGCGTTGCGTCCGGTCTAACGCCGCGTGTGCCACCAGAACTCGATGTGCGTAACCCCAACTCAGTAGCACGCAGACCACCCCGGCAACCAACCACTGCCACAACCTAAGCATGAGCCATCACCGGCTGGTCGGGACTGCACCAGAACCGTTGCGTTGCTAAGTCGGCAATCAGGACCAGGCCGACGAGTTCGAGGCTGATGGGCGCTAAGTAGATATTTTGAACCAAGTTGGTTTCCCCCGTTCTTAATAAGACCACGATTGGAATCAGTAAAAAGTTCAGTAAGCAACCGGTCATCAAGGTCAGCCGCACCACGCCGGCGGACCGACGCACCTGCCAGTCCCGGTAAGCCCCCACCCCAAACAACGTTAGAAGTGTGCCCACTAGCAACAAGTCAAAGGCAAAGCGACGGGGGAAAAAACGGGCCAGCCCCGCACTGACCAACGTTAAACCTTGAACCTGGGCCTTGGGTCCGTGCCCACTTCGGGCGGGATAATTGCCCACGGCCGTGACTCGAGTCTCCAGCATATGGGTCGCTGCGAGGTTCAAGAGCTGTTGTAATTGCGCGAAATGAGTCGCGTAATACTTGAAAATCCAGCTGAAGGTCATCTTTTTAGTCAAGCCAGTCGCCACCGCTGAACTGGCTGGGTCAAGGGCTGTAAAGTCCGCAGAAAAGTAGTCATCGCCGCGCATCAGGGCAAACTGGGGGTCAATGCCTCGTTGTTTCAGCGTGGGACTGGGATCACTCGCCGCATGTTGCAACACGCCGTGGGTGAAGGCCTGATATCGATTCACCTGCCGCTGTTGCGGGGTCAACGCTAAGCCCATCAGGACACCACAAGCCACCAGCCCGACGCCACCGCATAGCAGACCTAACCGCTGGGCAGGATGGCGAAAGGCCACGAAACTCCCCAGGCTCATCACCAAATAACTCAGTGTCAGCAAGGCATTTTGCGGTTGACTCGTCACCAAAAGTGCGGCACTGACAAAGTACAAGCTAATCCAGCGACCGCGGTGTTCGGGCGCACGCCCCAGCAACAGCAGACTCGCCACCATCGTCACCGACAGAATCACCAGTAACGGCATGGTGTAAAACGAATTGAACGGTAACAGCACCGTGGTATCAGCCAACACCAAAACAATCAGGGCGGCCAAGCCGTAGCTGCGTTTGGGTTGGTCTGTCCGGGTCAACGCCCGCGTCAATAAGCCCACGGCGCCTACTAATAATCCCAAGTAGACTAGCCCTAAACAGCGAATATCAAAGACCGTGGAACTAACGATTAATTTGTTCAGCAGGATAGCCAATTGAATGAACAGGTGGCGGGATGACACCCCACTCAACCCCGTTTCGCGCCCTTCTACGTAGCCTTGTAAGAAACCAAAGCGTGCCGTCACGTAATCTGCTTGGGTGCCGGGCAGTTGAAACAACCCGTTATTGGTCAACACCCGTTGAAATGCCCCGTTATCACCCAAGCCGTGAACCGGACTGGTCAGTAACAGACTGGCGCCGATCACAGCCGTGGCCAGCATCGCCAGTTTGACCGGCGATACCCACCATAACGCAATCGACGGCCATGTTCGTCGTGCCACGTTCCCACTCCCCTTTCTTTCTATTGACTGGCCGCATTCAAGGCCGTTAAGTTGTTAAATGAGTAACTCTGCCCCGTTTGGGCGTTCCCAATTCCACCTTGAATGGCGCTATGGGCGGTAACCTGGTCTTGCCAGACCATCGCCATGGCCCGCTGGTAATTCGTACGGTCACGTACTTGGGCAAAGATCATCGCCGCTAGGGCGTAATTAGCCGCTGATTGACCGGAATCGGTCACACTTCCGGCGGTAGTGTAGCCATTATAGAGGGTCTTATCGCGTACTTGTTGGGTCAGCCAACTGCGACTGGCCGCCTTCAGATGTTGACTTTCGGCCAAATGTAGGAGCGTTTCGAGTGCTTCCGAGGTGTTGAGCGGATGATCGCTATACGTCAGGGTATCCCAATTGAAGCTTGCCGAATACAACGGAAAGACATCCCCGAGATAACCGCCCCGCACCAACTTCAATTGCTCGCGGTAGGCCCGTCGTCCAGCAGTAGACCCCCGTTCGTAAAACCCTAATGTCCGCAAATCGATGTAAGCCAAACTACTGGTCCTTGCGACCTGCTTAGTCTGTGGATTGTAATAATCGTAGACCTTGCCGTCGCGTAACGCCCCCGCTTTTAACGCTGCAAAGTGGTCAGCGGCCGCCTGACGGTAATGGGTGGTGTGAGTCATCGCATCATAGAGATTCAACGCCTTGATCAGCCGAAGATCATCTAACGTGGCGTTGACCGCAAAGCGTTTGCTGCGGTCGGGATCGTAGCGATAACTGAATTGACCGTGCTCACCAAAGGTCGCGACCGTCAGCTGATAAAACCGCCGAAATTCCGCAAAGCGGTAATGCTCAGCTAAATAGATCAACCACATCCCCGCCGATTCACTCAGCATTTCGTGGCCCGTTGCCAGGTTCGCCTGGCGGACATCGGTCTCTACGTAATTAGTGTAGATGCCTTGCGCCGCCACTAACCGGTTGGCGATAAATTCAGACAGTGACCGCTGCTTTTGCTGGTCTTGCCGAGTATGAAACGTCACGGCTGGGGCCCGAAAAGCCTGCGGCGACTTTTGTGGTGGGGCGGCATGGGTCACCGTATGGCGGCACGCCGTCAAACTGAATAGGGTCCCCACGAGTCCCAGCCAAAGCCAAAATTTTCGTGTCACGGTCTCGTGCCTCCTTTATATTTAATAGTGCTAACATCTCATTTCAATTGAACCAGTTCGCTCAACCTTCCCCGCAGTTTACCGAAAAAAAGAACGCCTGGCCAGCTTTACTGCTGACCAGGCGTTTTTAAACGCAACTATTGATAAGAATTTTTGTTAATCTTGAAAAACGGTCGCCGCGATGTGCTTACTGCGGACACGCCGGCGCCGGGCTTCCCGGTATAAAAAGAGGTACGTTTGCCGCGCCAAGGCGGTGTTGGCCGTCATTTCATTATCGGCATCGGCAATGGCTTCCTGGGTCTGCTTGGCGTGGTCCCAGTTATCTTTGGCGGCATCAATGGTCGCCAAGAGCTGATCATCGTATGCGACCCGTAAGTCTTGCAGGTGCTTGCGTTGCTTGCGTCGCTTTCGTCCAAACATCTCAAGACCTCCTTACATTTCGGTTCGGCCTTCAACAGCCTTGTACAGGGTCATCTCGTCAGCGTACTCGATATCACTACCGACCGATAACCCGTGAGCTAACCGCGTCACCCGAATGCCCGCCGGCTTGATCAGCCGCGACAGATACATCGCCGTGGCTTCCCCTTCTGGCGTGGCGTTCGTGGCAATGATAACTTCCTTAATGCCCGGGTTCTTCTGCAGGCGACTGAGTAGACTTGAGATATTCAAATCTTCAGGCCCCTTGCCCTCGATGGGGGACATAACCCCGTGCAAGACGTGGTATAGTCCGTGATACTCTTTCATTCGTTCCATCACCATAATGTCCTTGGCCTGTTCGACGACTAAGACGTGCGACTGGTCGCGCGTCTTATCCGCACAAATGGTGCAGGGGTCACTTTCGGTGATGTTCCCGCAGATCGAACAAAAATGCAGGTCCCGCTTGGCCGCAATCAGCGCCTTGGAAAACGCCGTCACGTCGTCTTGCGCCATATCAATGGTAAAAAACGCCAGCCGCGTGGCCGATTTTTGCCCGATTCCGGGAAGCTTCATGTAACTGTCAATCAGCTGCGCAATGGGTTCTGGATACTGCATCATGTCGTCCTTTCTGGCAGGTTACATGCCCGGGATGTTCATCCCTTGAGTGTACTTGCCTAACGTTTGTTTCGTTTGATCTTCGACCTTGGTCAACGCGTCGTTGACCGCCGCAACGACCAGGTCAGCTAACATGTCAGGGTCATCGGGGTCGATGGCTTCCGGCTTGATGGTCAAATCAGTCATCTTCCGTTCGCCGGTAAAGGTGGCCTTGACCAAATCGTCTGGTGACGTCCCCGTAAAGCTCTGCGCGTTCAAGGCGGCTTGGTCCTCCGCCATCTTCTTTTGCATCTGCCGCATTTGTTTCATCATGTTGCCCATGTTACCCATATTGCCCATGTTCCGCATGAGTCATCCATCCCTTCAAATTTTAATCAGTTTTTACATCCACGACGTCTTTCCCAAAGAGCTCCTCGGCCTTCGTCACGACTGGATTAGCCGCGGACTGCGGTGGGTCGGACTCGCCCTGCTGCGTATCAGGGGTCCCCCGGTGCGTCAATTCATCCTTATGCGCCGTCAGGTAGTTCTTGCGAATGACCGGCCACTGGTCCTTGGGTACGAACACGATGGGAAGCGCCGTGCCTACCATCCGGTCTAATCCATTTTCCAGTGCGTCGGTCAATTCTTGGTCGCTGGTGGCTTGTTGGTACAAGAACGAATAATCAAATGCCACGATAACCCCCGAATCAGCGGCCGCAACGGGTTGCGACACCTTCATCACGGCCCGCTGGGTCACGGTCAGACTGTTCAATAAGTCCGGCCAGACCTCCTGCAGCTGGGTCAGTTTCTCCCGCGTGGCCGATCCCAAGACCGGGTTGATCTTGGCTAGATTGACTTCGGGTGCCTTAGTAGCACTGACCCGTGGTTTAACTGGCCGGGCCGCGGGCTTGGCTACCGCGGGCTGTTCCAACTGTTGGACAGCGACTTTTAATTGGTCGACTTGATGTTGTAAAGCCGTGATGGTATCTGCCGCCACTGCCGTAGTCGGCGCCGCTGCGTCGGCCGGAGTCGCTGGCGCTGTAGCAGCCGGTTGTGCCGGGGCCGCTCCCTGTGTCCGGCCGATTTCAGCCAACTTGATGGTCAAAATCTCCAGGTAGACGTCGGGGTGGGTCGTGAAGCGCATCTGTTGTTGAATCGTGTTCAATTCGTTAATCATAGCGTACATGGTCGTCGCCGGGGTTTGCTTGGACAATTGTTGAAAGTCTTCGCCCACGCTGCCCATCTCAGCTTCTTCCACCAATTGTGGGGCTTGTTGATAAAGTAAAAGGTCGCGCGCATAACCCACTAAATCTTCGGTGAACCGTTCGGCGTCCTTACCAGCTTCGAGGACTGATTGTAGCGTGGCCAGAGCTTTCTTGGTGTCGCCCCCTAAAACCTGTTGGACGTAAGCCGCTAACAGGTCGTGGGTGACGCTTCCCGTGACCAGCAAGGCGTTGTCTAAAGTAATTTCGTTATCCCCAAACGACAACGCTTGATCTAAGATACTGAGGGCATCGCGCATGCCCCCTTCGGCGGCCTTAGCGATGACCTTGACAGCCTGGTCGTCATAGGTCACCTTTTTCTGGTCAAGAATGTAGGTCATCCGGTCGTAACTGTCACTGGCCGCAATGCGTTTGAAATCAAAGCGTTGGACCCGGGAAATGATAGTTGCCGGGATCTTGTGTGGTTCGGTCGTGGCTAAGATAAAGATGACGTTAGCCGGTGGCTCTTCTAGCGTCTTCAATAACGCGTTGAACGCCCCCGTCGATAACATGTGCACTTCATCGATGATGTAGACCTTGTAATCAGCCACCGTGGGCGCGTACTTGACCTTGTCTCTGATGTCCCGGATCTCTTCGACCCCGTTGTTGGACGCCGCATCGATTTCGATGACGTCGTTTAACGTCCCCGCCGTGATGGCCTTGCAAGTATCACACTCGTTACACGGTTCGCCATCTTGTTGGTGGTGACAGTTAATCGCCTTGGCTAAAATCTTAGCGGCCGAGGTCTTCCCGGTTCCCCGAGGGCCGGCGAACAGATAGGCGTGACTAATTTGATGAGTAGTGATCGCGTTTTTTAAGGTCCGCGTAATCACTTCTTGACCGATCATGTCGTCGAAGCGTTGTGGTCGCCAGACCCGATAAAGTGCTTGATACGCCATATTATCTGTTCCTTTCTCTCATTATTCGGTAAAATTCGCTGCTCACTATTATAGCCTTTTTCTAGGGGGGCTGTCACGTATTCCACCGGGGAATTTAGGGGAACTTAACCTTGCTTGACCCCGCCGTGAACCGTTTCGCTCTCTGTCACCCACGGCGCAGAATTTTTCTGCAAATCAAACGGGAAGTCATGCCACGATTCGTGGTGTCGACTTCCCGTTTTAAACTCAATCTACGTCACAATCAACTAAGCCTTCTTTGGCTTATACCCTAGACTTGGAATGGCTCGCCACCGCCGCTGCAGGTAGCGCACGACCATCTTGGGCTCGCGGTCACGCGTAAAGATCCCCTTCTTGTTGCCCTGGACCCGCTGAATCCCAAACTTGGTCTGGAAGTCCGCGAAGTTCCACAGTTGTTCCCCGACGAAGTTCTCGAAGTCGTCGAAGACCCGGCTGGCCATCCGGTAGTAGTCCTCCTGAAATTCCTCGGAGAACGGTTCTCCATAGTTGCTGTGGACCCCGGCAATCGTATCGGCCCCGTATTCCGTGTACATGATGGGCTTATTCGGATAAAGCCGTTGATAGAGAGCCAATTCGTCACGGGTCGCCTTTTCGGCCGCCTTCAGGTCACCAGTCTGAACATACCAGCCGTAGTAACGGTTCAAGGCGATGACGTCCACTAAAGACAAGCACTTGTCGGTCTTAGCCGTGGTCTGCATGATACTGGTGTAGGTGCACGGGCGTTGCTGTGGGTCTAGCCGTCGTGCTAAATCGAACAGGGGCTTAAAGTATTCGTAAGCTCCGTCTTCAAAGTTAGCCGCTTCGTTGGCCAGTGACCACATCGCCACACAGGCATGGTTTTTGTCCCGACCAATCATCTCGCGAATTGCCTGTTGGTGCGCCGTAGCGGTCTGCATAACCTGCCAAGTCTGGTCCTGCTTCGTCGAATTCAAATCAAAGCCAAAAGATTCAAATAACCCTACGACTGGCACTTCGTCGATAACCACGATTCCGGCGCGGTCACACAACCGCATCATCTCTTCGGAGTACGGGTAATGCGACGTCCGAAACGAATTAGCGCCCATCTTCTTCATCAAGTTAACGTCCAACACGTTAGCGGGTTGGTTCAGCCCTCGTCCATGGATGGCCGTATCTTCGTGCTTGCCGAAGCCCTTAAAGTAGAAGGGTTGCCCGTTGAACAGGAATTGACCGTTCGTAACCTCGATCTTGCGGACCCCAAACGGTTCGCTGTACTGATCGACGACCTCATCGTTACGCAAAGCCGTCACTTGGGCCGTGTAAAGGTAAGCGTGCAGGGGTTGCCATAGGTGGACGTCGGTGAGGGTCAGTTGACTCGCCTTACCACTTCCCTTAGCAACCAGTTGTTGGTCCTCATCGAAGAGTTTAACCTGAACTTTATCGATGTCTCCTTGCGTGGTGACCCGGGTCTGGATAGTCGCCTGATGAGCGGTCAAATCGACCGTCGGCACCACGGCCACATCTTCCACGTAACTTTGCGGCGTGGTGTAGATTTTGACCGGTCGTTGGAGCCCCGCGTAGTTGAAGAAGTCAAAGTTTTCATCAAGGTGACGCACCAAATGTCCGGCGTCGTCCGTGGTCTCGGAATAGTGAGCGACTGGCAAACTGGTGTAATCCAACATATTGCTAAGTTTGACCGTCAACCGGTTTTCTCCGGCAACCAAAGCCTGATTAATGGCCACTTCAAACGGCGTAAATCCACCCTTATGATGGGTCATCAACTGGCCGTTCAAGTAGACCCACGCCTCGTGGGTGGCGGAGCCAAACCGCAAGACTAACCGTTGGGTCCGTAAGAAGTCCGCGATGTTAAAGGTCGTCTCGTACCACACGTACCCCACGTGGTTGCGAATCTTAGCCTGAGAGCTTTGGTCGTTAAAGGACGCGGGAACCGCCACGTCATCGTGGGTGGGT
Source organism: Levilactobacillus suantsaii (assembly GCF_004115745.1). Taxonomy (GTDB): domain Bacteria; phylum Bacillota; class Bacilli; order Lactobacillales; family Lactobacillaceae; genus Levilactobacillus; species Levilactobacillus suantsaii. The sequence continues at coordinate 180,771 of NZ_QXIL01000001.1, forward strand.
AAGGGGTGCGTGACGTCAACCGGTGAGTTTTCGTCTTCAATCATAAAGCGCCACAGCCCCGACAAATCAAGTACGGTCCGGGTAGGCGTCGTTACTGGATATAACATTATTAATTTCCTCCAAGCATTGTACTTTTCACAGGACGAGGCCTTGTTTTCCCGCCCGTGATTACCTACACTATAAATAACTCACCGTTAAATTGCTTGGCGATTGCTATCCTAATTTGGTTAGTTATGACTTTTATGTAATCGTTAACATTTCAAAGGAGCTTGTTTGTATGTTCCCTACCAGTACCGTCGCTCAGTTGATTCAAACTACCCTGCACCTCGACGTGCGTGCTTACGACCGCCAAGCCCAATTGGTGGTCGCCGTCAATAATCCCGCCGTCACGCCACCGCATCGCCCGGCGTTTCCCGACCTGCGCACCCTGACTAAATGCACCCGCTTTACGGATGTCTGGCAACTTAGCTATTTTTTAATCCCACAGTCGGCTATCGTGTGGGTCGTGGGGCCCTTCACCACCACAGCCTTGACCTCCCAACTAATTGCCAGTGTCCTCTCTCGTAATCAAGCGACCATCAGCGACCGGCACCAATTCGCGCAATTCTACAATACCTTGCCGATCTTAAGTCAACACGAAGTCCAGACTACCGGCACCTTGCTGGTCAATCTTCTGGCCCACCCACTGCGCATCCCCGCTTGGCAGACCCTGACGACCCCCCAAACAGCGCCAGCACCGGCCGCGCTCCCCTTCAAACGCCCCACCACCACGGCGCACCACTACCAAATCGAAGCCAACTTGATGGCCACGATTCGCACTGGCGACACTGACAAAATCACCGATTACTTCGCCCCAATGACTGCCATGCTGGACTTCTTTCAAAATCGCCTAGCCAACCGGCCACTACGTTCCTGTCAGGATATGTGTCTGGTCAGCAATACCATCGACCGCATTGCCGCGCGCCAAGGTGGGGTCCACCCCGGCGACCTCGACAGTTTATCGGAAAAATTTGCGCTTTTGATTGAACGTCAGCGGAGCATCGTTGGATTGAAGCGCCTCATCGTGGCCATGCTCACGGAATACACCCAACTGGTCCACGACCGGTCGACTGCGGGGTATAGCCCCCTCATTCAACGGGCCGTTGCCGCCATCTGGCAACACTTAGGCGATTCCTTTAAGGTCGCTTCATTAGCCCAGTGGCTCCAGACCAGTCCCAGCTACTTGTCCCGGCGCTTTAAGCAGGAAACGACCCAGACTCTTACCGAATTCATCACGGCCCAACGACTAGCTAGCGCTAAAACTTACCTGTTGAACACCACGACGCCCATCACCGCCATCGCCCTTCTGGTCGGTTTTAGCGACCCAACCACGTTCACCAAGCGCTTCAAACAGGTCACCCATCAGACGCCCAGCGAGTACCGCCGACACCCCCGGTCATAGATTGTCGTAGGTCCGGGCCACCAAAAAAGCGACTGCCCCCGTTTAGTTCGGAACAGTCGCTTAATTACTCAAAGAAAAAGAGCTCGGGAAAATCCCGGGCTCAGGTTATTTACTCAAAAACTTGAAGCACAAAGCGGAGCAAACTTAGTGCTGCTTCCTTCCGGACCTGACACGATTTGTAAGTCCACCCTTGCTTCAAGGCCTTAACGGCAAGTCCTAGTGTATCACGATTAGTGCAACCTGTCTAGTGACTTTCTGGTGTGGTCGTTTGAGCCTGTCGTTGCGCCTTTTTGGCCGCTTTGCGCCGTTTGCGCGCCGCTTTAAAGAAGCTCACCAGGCGTTGACTGGCTTCGGTGGCGTACAGGCCATCGGCAACCGTGACCGTGTGATTCAATCGCGAATCGGTCAGCGTGGTGTACAAGCTGTCAACGGCGCCGGCCTTGGGATCGGGAGCACCATAGAAGACCGTGGGAATCCGGGCGTTGATGATGGCCCCACTACACATCAGACAGGGTTCGATGGTCACGTAGAGTTGGCAATCTTCTAAGCGCCAACTCTTCAACGTGGCACATGCCTCTTCGATAGCCAGCACCTCGGCGTGCAACGTGGCGTCGTTGGCGTGTTCGCGTAAATTGTGGCCCCGACCAATAATCTGATCATCGTGGACGATGACCGCCCCGATGGGGACTTCGTCGATGATTGCCGCTTGGTCGGCTTCAAAAAGCGCCTCCTGCATGTAGTGGCGCTGAGCCACGGTATAGGTCGTCTGGTGCATCTGCCACCCACTTCTTTCTAAACTTCTGCCTGAAACGTACTCTCTAAGATATAGTAACCTTTATCCTTTTTCAGAATCTGGCAATTGCCAAACGTTGCCGTCATGTTTTTCTTAGCCGACGGGGCCCCCTGCTTCTTCTGCAGGACCACAGTCAACGTGCCTCCCGGTAAGAGGTGTTGGGCGGCTTCCGTCAACATGGCTGTGACCACGTCTTTGCCCGCCCGGACCGGCGGATTAGTGACGATGCCCGCGTATTTCGTGGTCCCAAGCGCCGCGTACCGGTCCGATTCGACGATTTGGACGTTCTCGATTTGGTTGGCCGTGGCGTTTTGCTGGGCCAGTTGTAGGGCCAGTTCGTTGACGTCGGCCATGGTCACCTGACGTTTAGGGTACTGCTTAGCCAACGCCAAGCCGATGGGGCCGTAACCGCACCCCAGATCGAGCCAGGGCCCCGCCGGTGTTTGGTCGGCCCGAAACGCAGTCAATAACACGCGTGAGCCGTAGTCCACTCGGTTTTTGGAGAAGACCCCGTTATCCGTAGTAAACAACAATTCGTTGCCTAACAAGGTGAACGGCCAGTGGTGTTCTTCGTGTACAATATCTGGATTTTGTGTATAATAGTGATTAGTCATTCTCTCGACCACCTTTTAGGTCTATTTTACCGTAGTTATTTCACTGGTGGCAACTAAAATAAATTTAAGCGGCTCAGCACTATATTTAGTAGTTATTGTATCCTTCAACCACTAAATATGGTGCTTTTTTCGATTGAAATTTCCCTAATCTGGTGTACACTAAACACATTGAGAAACAAATTTTTAGAGGATGTGGCAACCATGAAAGTAACGATTTATTCTAAAAACAACTGTATGCAATGCAAGATGACCAAGCGGTTCCTAACCGAACATAACGTGGCCTTTGAAGAACGCAACATTAACCAAAATCCTGAGTATGTGAGCTATTTAAAGGATCAGGGCTTTCAGTCCCTGCCAGTAGTGGAAGCACCCGGTCACAAGGCCTTTTTTGGGTTCCGGCCAGATCAACTACAACAGATTGCGGGTTAATGGATGACGTGTCGACAACCCCACCCGGGCGGCGTCGTTTCGCAAGACGTCGCTTTTGTTTTGACTAAATTCGGTGTAAGAAAGGAAGCGTGCGCTTATGAGTCTTAAAGACCTCCAAAACGTCACTTATTACGATCTAAATAACGAAATCAATATCCCCGTCAACGGCCAGATTCCTTTGAACAAGGACCAAGAAGCCTTGCAGGCCTTCCTAAAGGAAAACGTCCAGCCCAACACCAAGACGTTCGCGTCGCTGCGTGAGCGTTTTGATTATCTGATTGATGGCAACTACGTCGAGAAAAAAGTCATCGACGAGTACCCGTTTAGCTTCATCGAGGACCTTTACAGCTACTTACAAGCCCAACATTTCCATTTCAAATCCTTCATGGCAGCCTACAAGTTCTACGCCCAATACGCGTTGAAGACCGACGACAACGCCTACTACTTAGAAAACTTCATCGACCGGGTGGCCATGAACGCGTTGGACTTCGGTGGCGGAGACCAACAACTGGCCCATGACTTAGCCGACGAAATCATCCACCAACGCTATCAACCGGCGACGCCTAGCTTCTTAAACGCGGGTCGGGCTCGTCGCGGCGAATTAGTGTCATGCTTCCTGATTCAATCGACCGATGACATGAACACCATCGGTCGGACCATCAACTCCGCCTTGCAGCTGTCGCGGATCGGTGGCGGGGTCGGCATCAACCTCTCCAATCTTCGGGGGGCTGGCGACCCAATCAAGCACATCGATGGCGCCGCTTCCGGGGTCGTCCCCGTCATGAAGTTGTTGGAAGACAGCTTCTCGTACTCCAACCAATTAGGCCAACGGCAAGGGTCCGGCGTAGTCTACTTGAGCGTCTTTCACCCCGACATCATCGCCTTTTTGAGTGCCAAAAAGGAAAACGCCGACGAAAAGATTCGGTTAAAGACCCTGTCCTTAGGGGTCACGGTACCTGATAAATTCTACGAACTCTGTGAACAAGACGCCGATATGTATCTCTTCAGCCCCTACGACGTTGAACGGATCTACGGCAAGCCATTTTCTTACGTGGACATCACCCAGGAATACGACAAGATGGTCGCTAACCCGGACATTCGCAAGAAGAAGCTCAAGGCCCGCGAACTCGAAACCGAAATCGGTAAACTCCAACAAGAATCCGGTTACCCCTACATTGTCAACATCGACACGGCTAACCGGGAAAACCCCATCGACGGTCGCATCGTGATGAGTAATTTGTGCTCCGAAATCATGCAGGTCCAAACCCCGACCACCTACGATAACCAACAAAACTACCAAAAGTTGGGGACGGATATCTCCTGCAACCTGGGGTCGACCAACATCGTTAATTTGATGGCATCGCCAGATTTCGGTCACTCGGTCGACACCATGGTCCGCGCCTTGACCTACGTCACGGACCACTCCGATATCGACGTGGTGCCATCCATCCAACACGGTAACCACTTGGCCCACACCATCGGCTTAGGTGCCATGGGCTTACACAGCTACTTCGCTAAGAACCACATGATGTACGGGTCTAAGGACAGTATCGCTTTCACCAGCGTGTACTTCATGCTCTTGAACTACTGGACGTTAAAGGCATCGAACCAAATCGCCCGCGAACGTCACGAGACCTTCCACAACTTTGAAGCCAGCAAGTACGCCGACGGCTCCTACTTCGACCGTTACACGGGTCATGACTGGCGCCCTACGAACAAGAAGGTCCAGGACCTCTTTGAGGGCATTTGGCTACCGTCTCCCGACGACTGGGCTCAATTAAAGGCTGACGTCATGAAAGACGGCCTCTACCACCAAAACCGGATGGCAGTGGCCCCGAACGGCTCGATTTCTTACATCAATGACACCACGGCCAGCTTGCACCCAATCATCAACCGAATCGAGGAACGGCAGGAAAAGAAGATTGGGAAGATCTACTACCCGGCCCCATACCTCGACAACGACACTATGCCGTACTACAAGTCGGCTTACGACACCGACATGCGTCGGGTCATCGACGTGTACGCGGCGGCCCAAAAGCACGTGGACCAAGGTATGAGTTTGACGTTGTTCATGCGCTCCACCATCCCCAGCGGTCTCTACGAATGGAAGAACGGCCGTACCGACAAGATGACCACACGAGACCTCAGTATCCTGCGCAATTACGCTTATCGTAAGGGCATCAAGTCCATCTACTACGTGCGGACGTTTACCGACGACAATAACGAAGTCGGCGCCAACCAATGTGAAAGTTGCGTTATCTAGAGACCGTAAAGGAGTGCACAAACCATGACAGCAATGAATCAAGACGGAAATTACGAAGCAATCAACTGGGACGCCGTCTCTGACGAGATCGACAAGGCGACCTGGGAAAAACTGACCGAACAATTTTGGCTAGATACCCGGATCCCCGTATCCAACGACTTGGACGACTGGCGGACCCTAGACACCGACCACCAATGGGTCGTGGGTCACGTCTTCGGCGGGTTGACCTTACTGGATACCCTCCAATCCCAAGACGGAATGGCCGCGTTACGTCACGACGTGTGGACACCCCACGAAACCGCGGTGCTCAACAACATCCAATTCATGGAATCGGTCCACGCCAAGAGTTATTCGACCATTTTCTCGACGTTGAACACGCCCGAAGAAATCGACGAGATCTTCAAGTGGAGTGACTCTGAAGAGTTCCTCCAAAACAAGACCAAGCGCATTTACACGCTCTACCACGACGATGAACACCCACTGAAGAAAAAGATCTCCAGTGTCTTCTTGGAAACCTTCCTGTTCTACTCTGGGTTCTTTACCCCGCTGTACTACTTAGGGCATAACAAACTGGCCAACGTGGCCGAAATCATCAAGTTGATTTTACGGGACGAATCCGTGCACGGCACCTATATCGGCTACAAGTTCCAGTTGGGCATGAAGGAATTGAGCGATAACCAACAACAGGACATGAAGGATTGGATGTACGACTTTCTGTACAAGCTCTACGCTAACGAAGAAAAATACACCCACCTGATGTACGACCAAGTTGGCTGGACCGACGAAGTGTTGACCTTCATCCGCTACAATGCCAACAAGGCCTTGATGAACCTGGGGCAAGATCCACTCTTCCCCGACACGGCCGAAGACGTCAACCCCATCGTCATGAATGGGATTTCGACGTCGACCGCGAACCACGACTTCTTCTCGCAAGTCGGGAACGGTTACCTCTTAGGAAATGTGGAAGCCATGAACGATAGTGATTACCACATCGGCGAACCGGCCGACCCGAAGGACCCAAACCACGACCACTAAAATTCAATCTATCAATCTAAACGAGCCTCGTGAGACGCTACCGTCTTGCGGGGCTCGTTTAGGTCTAGTCACCAAACTTAACCCCCACCCCGACTTGATTTTGCTCCCCGTTGACCACTGACCTGCAGTATAATAAAGGCATTCCAACGTAACGGGGGTCTCACTATGCCAACCATTAAAAATGTCTGCGTCTTTTGCGGGTCCAACCACGGACTCGACCCGGCTTTCAAACGCCAAACTATCGCTTTGGGCGAGTCGCTCGCCGCTCATCACCACCCCGTGGTCTATGGTGGGGGCAAGGAAGGCCTGATGGGAACTATCGCCGATGCCACCCTAGCCGCTGGCGGTCAAGTCATCGGCATCATCCCCACCTTTTTGAGTGAAATGAATCTGGCTAAAGACGGCTTAACACAACTGATTGAAACGGCCACTATGGATGAACGTAAGGACGAGATGCTGCGGCAGTCCGACGCCTTTATCGTGTTGCCTGGCGGTTTTGGGACCTTTGAAGAGTTCACCACCATGCTGTCGTGGAGCCAACTCAACGTCCACCAAAAGCCCATCGCCCTCTTCAACATCAACCACTACTATGACAATCTGGTCGCCATGATGAAGACCTGTTGTGACCAGGGCTTCGCACCGCAGGAAAACCTCGACTTGTTCATTGATGCCACCAGTATCGACGACATCTTTACGGGGTTCGACCACTTTCATCACCAATTACCTTATAAATACACGAATTAAGCTAAATAGCGGCGCCGCCAGAGGTCATCCTCTCGCGACGCCGCTATTTTCGTTAAATTTAAGGCGTTATCGGTTCTGCCAATTCACTTCGTCGACCAGCCAACGGTTCAGCCACTGTGGCAAGAAGCGCGCCTTGGCCGCGACTCCCGGTCGGTTGATGACCTGCATCAACTGCAACATGGTAAAGACCAAGGACTCTCGCCGCCGGTACGCCAAATATTTGGGTTGCCAGGTAGTCACGTACTTGTCCTTGTAGGCCCGTAACCCCTGGAAACTGTAGAAGGTCGACCCGTACTCGTAGATCAAGTGGGCTAAGCGTTCCTCGACGAAGCTAAACTCGGAGACGCCGACGTTGGCTAGTGGCGCCATCCCCAGGTTGAAGCTAGTGTAGCCTTGGTCCCGACAGGTCAAGAACAGGTAAACGAACAGCCCGTCCATGCTCCCGGACGGCGCATCGTGACTACTACGCATCAAATCAATCGAAATCACTTGATGGTCGCCGGTCGGCATCAGATTGGCAAAAGCTACCATCTTGCCATGGAAATCGGTCATCACCGCAATCGGCGCTTCTCCCAGGTAATCCCGATCGAAAAAGCCCATCGAAAAACTCTTCTCGGTCTCGTCGCCCAGCCAGGAATCCGAAATCGCCTGTAATTCCTGGTACTGTGCGACACTGAACGGCGGCTGGAGCAACTCGAACTGGTAGCCCTCACGCTTGAACTTGTTGACCAAGGCCCGTTCCCCGCGCCGGGGCTTGCCTGTTAAGCTAAAGCTCGGCAAATCCACGTGGCCCTCTTCCCCGACTTTGATGAAGTCGAAGCCCATTTCGTGCAGCCGCAGGGTCAGGTCCTCGCTGATTTCGTAAAAGACGGGGCGTAACCCAGCCGCATCGGCGGTCCGCATCAACGTTTGTAAGGCCGGTAACAGTTTTTCCTGGTTCCCAATCGGTTCCCCCATGATCAAGAGTTTATCAGCCTTTTGCCGGAATAGGAACAAGAGTTGGTCCTCGCCGTCTTCTTGATAAAAGAAGGTGGTCTTATCCCGCAAAAACGCCAAGTGACTGACCTCGTTGCCGCCGTATTTTAGAATCAAATGGCGTACTCGCTGGGCATCGAAGGGCGTGGTCAACCAGGCCGCTTGCGTCGCCGATAAGTAGTGACGAATCGCCAGCAGGATGATCAGGGCAATCAAGAGGCCCCCTAAGCCGTTTAACCAGACCTGTGTGGACGTGGGCAACCAGGCCTGTAAGACTAGCGGCCCTCGGTGCGGACTGCGCGCCACCAGCCCTAAAATAGCGTACAGCACGAAGGTCACCGCATAGATACTGCCATCGGTCAATAGCCCACCCCAGGAATAGTGAAAACTTTGCCGGGAAAGTTCCGGTTTAGCCAATAACAGGCAGACCAAAACCGCGCCCAATAATAGCGCTAAGCCCCCCGGAAAATTCTCCCGCCACAGAGTGTTGCCAATCGCCAAGACCAAAACGATCAACGTCGGCCAAAACGCCCGGGCCACCTTGGCGCGCACGCCGCGGGCGAGGCCAATCAGCAGAAAGGCCATAATCAGGTTGGTCACCTGACTCAAGAAATAAAACATAAACGGGATCAGCTGCATGTACAGCCGGTTAGCCAAGACCACGTCCGGAATAGTCGCGTACAGCAGCATCATAACGCCCGAAAAGTACATGAAGGTCACCACGAACCAGTGGGCCCCCCGCCGTAACAACGTGACCGGTAAGCCGGAAAAAAACCGGTTCAACCGGTGGCCAGCGTCGTGAACGAACAATCCGACTCCCACACAGAACGGTAATAAGTAATAGAACAGCCGGTACAGTAACAACCAGCCGACCGCATCGGCGCGGCTGACGCCCAACAGGCCCAGGCCAAAGATCATGAAAACGTCAAACGACCCCAAGCCCCCAGGAATCATCGAGATGACCCCGGCGACCGAGGCGACCACGAACATTGGAAAGACCGCCGCAAAGTCCAGCGGGAAGCGTAACGTCCAGCCAATCAATAAGAAGAAGAGCGCACAGCTCCCCCACTCCAGGCTAGACCCAACAATCAACCGCAATTCTCGCGCCCAGGTCAAATCCCGAAAGAACTCGTTATCGGTCAAGCGGGTAAAAGCAAAAAGCACCGGGAAGTACAGGCCCCCGCCTAATAACCAAAACCAGTAGCCCTGATAAGGCGTCCCGATGTGCCAGCCAAAGATCATGGCTAAGGCCACCCAACAGGCCAGCGATAGTCCCGCCAACAGGAACAACGCAATTTTCGAAATCGCGTAGAGCACCTGCTTCTTCGTGGCGGCAGCCGAATAGAAGTTGGCCCGTAAGCTGGCCCCTAACAAACCGCCCATTCCCGCAAGATTGGTGAAGGTATTAGTCACCCAACCACTGCGGATGATGTAGCCCAGCGAAAACTTGCCGGGTAAAAATTCCACGATCGTAAAGTCATAAATCAACATTGGTAAGACGGCAATGAAGCCCACCACCGCCAGCAAGAGGCAGGTACTGAAATCCAGATTGCCCAACGCCACGCGGAGTTGTTCCCCGCTGATTTCGTGGCCGATCCGCCCGAGTTCCCGGATCACCAGCAGTAAAACGGAAAGCAGGAAAATCCCCTTGATTAAGGTCAATCGCTTTTGCACCCACCGTTGAAGTCGTTGCCACACGTTTGCCACCCCCAAAATAATCTCCCCCTTCATTATCTAAACTCCGCGTCAAAACGCCAACGCTTTGTCCCCTAAACCATGAAGTTGGTTGTGTCACTTAAATTGAACCCAATCTTTACCCAGTATACCAAAGGTCGCTTCCTCGTCGCGGTCCCCAAGCAGAGTTTAAGCGAATTGTAGTTATTTTTGCATCGGTCATTAGTCTAAAGCTTATCTGTTAAACTTCACATTTTATTTTTGCCACATTTAAATTAGGGAAATAATAGTCATTTATACAAAAATATTCAAAGTGGGGGTACCGGTTAATGGCTGTACCGCATTTGTACCGTATTTTGATGAAAAATAGAGAAAACCAGTGAAAATTTCAACCACAAAAAAACGGGCGCAACCCCGGTTTAATAACCATTGGGTTGCACCCGTTTTAATGATCGTTGGATAGTGACTACTTAAGCGTAACCACACCGCCAGCGGCTTCAAGCTTTTCCTTGACGTCGTTAGCTTCGTCTTCAGAAAGACCTTCCTTGATGACGGATGGTACGTTGTCAACAAGACCCTTAGCGTCCTTCAAGCCAAGACCCGTGATTTCACGAACGGCCTTAATAGCCTTAACCTTAGCGTCACCGGATTCAGTCAATTCAACATCGAATGAGTCCTTGGCAGCAGCGTCGCCACCAGCAGCGCCGGCTGCGGCAACTGGTGCAGCAGCGGAAACGCCAAATTCGTCTTCGATACCCTTAACAAGGTCGTTAAGGTCGGTAATGGATGCTTCTTTAAGAGAAGCAATGATAGCATCTTTATCAAAAGCCATGTTATTTTCCTCCAAAATTGAGTTTATATTTTTTGTGTTACAGGAAACGGATTAAACCTATGCGGCTTCACCGTCATCGCCCTTGTCAGCAACGGCCTTAACAGCGTAAGCCACGTTACGGATAGGTGCCTGAAGAACGTTAGCCAGCATGGAGAGCAGGTCTTCACGACTAGGCAAGGTAGCGTAAACGTTGATTTCGTCGAGGGACATAATCTTACCTTCGATGAAGCCACCCTTGATTTCCAAGGCATCAGCACTATCAGAGAAGTTCTTCAAAATCTTAGCTGGGGCAATTGGATCCTCGTTAGAGAAGGCAACGGCCGTTGGTCCAGCAAAAATGTCGTTCAAGTCGCCGTAACCAGCCTTGTCAGCAGCCCGGGTCAAGATCTTGTTCTTGATGACGCTCATTTGAACGCCAGCGTCCCGTAATTGCTTCCGTAAGTCAGTTACTTGGGCCACCGTTAAACCACGGTAGTCCACGATGATTGCGCTGGTGGCGTTACTGAATAATTCAGCGACGTCATCAACCTTCTTTGCTTTAACAGCAATAGCTTGTTCACTCAAATTGTTCACCTCCCAGAGTAGATTGGTGGGATAAAAAAATCCCCATGCCACCAAGACATAGAGAGTTAAAAGTTCAAAATTAAACTTCTTCCTCGGCAGGCAAAATTAAGGTCAGTCGACCGCCTGAGTCTTCGGTAGATCTATTTTTATAACTTCAATAGCATACAATATGTGACCGCGTGTGTCAACACATGTTGGGGGATTCTTTTATCGTTGTGTTTAGCTTATTCAGCTAAGAAGCTGGATAAATCAACGTCGACACTTGGGCCGAACGTTGACGCGATAGAAACGTGTTGGACGTAAGTGCCCCGCACAGAAGCTGGACGCGCACGAACAACCGTTTCAGCGATTGCCTTTAAGTTGCCAACTAACTTGTCAGCGTCAAAGGAAATCTTTCCGGCAGGAACCGCCACGTTACCGTCCCGGTCAGTCCGGTAGGTCACTTGACCGTTCTTAGCGTCGGAAACCGCCTTGGTGACGTTCATGGTAACCGTCCCCGTCTTAGGGTTAGGCATTAAGCCCTTAGGTCCTAAGACCCGACCTAAACGACCAACTTGGGCCATCATGTCTGGCGTTGCGATGGCAACGTCAAAGTCCAACCAGCCGTCTTGGATGCGTTCAACTAAGTCCTGTTCGCCGACGACGTCAGCACCGGCAGCTTGCGCAGCCTTAGCTTGGTCACCCTTAGCAAACACGATAACCGTGGTTTCTTTACCAGTTCCGTTAGGCAGAACTAAAGCGCCACGTAATTGTTGGTCGGCTTGCTTGGTGTCGACGTTCAGCTTGAAGGCAACTTCAACGGTTGCATCAAACTTAGCGAAATCAATCTTCTTTACTAAATCAACGGCGTCGTTAAGCGCGTAAACCTTACCGGCTTCCACTTGCTTAGCAGCGTCTTGATACTTTTTACCTCGTTTTTGAGCCATGTTTGTGTATTCCTCCTTGCAAATGTGGTTGTAACGGATAAACCTCCCACTTGACACCTTTCATTTTCGTGAAGTGTCCGACTATCCGAAAACTGAGCTTAACCTTCGACCGTGAAGCCCATGCTCCGGGCAGTACCTTCAATCATGCGCATAGCTGCTTCAACGTCAGCTGCGTTTAGATCTTGCATTTTAGTCTCAGCGATTTCCTTAACTTGATCCTTGGTTACCGTAGCAACCTTGTTCGTGTTAGGTTCGCCAGAACCCTTTTCAACACTAGCAGCCTTCTTCAACAGCACAGCTGCTGGGGGAGTCTTAGTGATGAAATCAAAGGAACGATCTTCATAGACGCTGATCACAACGGGAATGATCATACCAGCTTGGTCAGCGGTACGAGCGTTGAATTCCTTCGTGAAGCCCATGATGTTGATCCCTGCTTGACCCAGTGCTGGTCCAACTGGGGGAGCTGGGGTTGCTTTGCCTGCAGGAATCTGCAATTTAACTACGTTAGCTACTTTTTTAGCCACGAGACAATACCTCCTTAAGTCCGTGTGTGGTAACTGGAACCGATCATTTTAGGTTCCTCCCACGTTTAACAGATGCGTAACCGGTACGCATACCTGAAGAGTTTACCACACATCACCCGGCGCCACAAGGGCTTTTTTACCGGGAGTCAATCGTCGTTTAGTTAGGCGCTTAAGCCAAGATGGGATCGACTTGGTCGAAGTTGAGTTCGGTGCTGGTTTCCCGACCGAACATGTCGATGTTGACCTTCAACTTCATCTTTTCGTTGTCGACTTCGGTGACCTTGCCGACCATGTTACTGAAGGCCCCGTCCACAATGGTCACAGAGTCCCCGATGGCCACGTCTAAGTGCGCGTGGCGAGCGGACATGCCAATAGTCTGCATGATGCGTTCCACTTCATCGGGCAGCAATGGCGTTGGCTTACTCCCTTGCCCGTGAGAACCCAAGAATCCAGTCACACCCGGCGTGTTCCGGACGATATACCAAGATTGGTCACTCATGACCATTTCGATGAGCACGTAGCCCGGGAAAGTCTTTTCCATCGTGACCTTATCCTTACCGTTCTTGACCTCGTGTTCCTCTTCTTCCGGGACCACGACCCGGAAGATGTTGTCCTGCATCCCCATGGATTCAGACCGGGATTCCAAGTTCGCTTTGACCTTGTTTTCGTAACCGGCGTAGGTATGCAGCACGTACCATTGCTTTTCTTCTGATTCAACCATTATTTGGTGCACTCCTTTTTTTAGCCAAAATAAAAAAACTTCGCACTACACGAAGTTCCCGTTAGATTCAATATAGCATATTTTTCCGTGTTTGGCCACCAAGACCTTCCCGTTTAGGAAACGAACTTGAGTCCAAACTGGACGACCCAGTCAACGACCGCAAAGAAGATGGCGAACATAATTGAAATGCCCACGACCGTTCCCGTGTCATGCCGGGTCTGCTTAACGCCGGGCCAGGAAACTTGTTTCATTTCTTGACCGACCGCCTTAAAAAATCGGATTAACCGCATGGTGTTGCCTCCCTAACCAATATCTATGGGGCTTACCGCGTTTCACGATGAAGCGTGTATTTCCCACAGTGTTTACAAAACTTATTAACTTCTAACCGTTGCGTCCGGGTCGCGCTTGCTGCGATGGTGTAATTTCGGGACCCGCAAACTGAACAGGCCAAAGCGATCTTTCGCTGAGACATCCTGCCACCACCTTCACTTATCTTCTAGTATAACGAATACTGCAATAGCTTACCATCGTTTTTTACCAGCGTCAATCATTCCGCAAGTAATTGCCGCAGCTTTCGTCGACAGCGGTGCAGCGCCGCCACCACCCGTTCTTTAGGCCATCCCGTTTGCACACTGATGGCTTCCGGGGTTGCCTGCTTGAGCAAGGCGCAAAAGACCGTGCGTTCGACCGGCGATAACCGGGGTAACAGTTGGCCGACCGCCTCTTGGAGTTCGAGGCCCTCACGGACGGTCACCCGGTGATCCACCAGGGTATCCGCAAAAAAGCTACCCTGGGCTTCCACCGAAATCGTCCGCGCCCGCCGCTTTTGCGCCTGACTCTGGCGAATCAAATCATACACTCGGTGCGTCAGTGACAGCCGGTAAAAAGCCCCAAAGCTTCTTGACCGCTGGGTGTTGAAGCGGTGCGCCCCGGCGTACAAGACCAGGCGGGCTTCTTGTTCCCAGTCGTCGGCATCGTGGCCCGGCAGATAAAACTGTCGCTGTAACCGGGCCAACACCGGGCGATAACGGGTAAAAAGAATTTGAATTGCCTGTGAATCGTCGTTTCGTTTGATCAACTCAATCAACTGCAGATCATCTAACCCTTCCATTGAAAAAAGCCTCCCCTAGTAAACTTTCTTCAGTCTACCGGGTGGGCTTTTGTTGCCGAAGCGAACGCACGTTTATTTCTTCCGCGGTCGTTTCAGCTTGGCATGTTTCGCCGCCGGGGAACCCGACAGTCGATCGCGCAATTTTTCAAGTTTATATAATTGTTGGTCGTTCCAGGGCGATTTGCGGACCAGGCCCTTGTCGGCGTACTCCCGAGCGGTCTGCTTGACCTCATTTTGCGCCCGTTCGATATCGCGGAGGAGTTCCCCCGCTGGAATCCGCAGGGCCCCTTCGGAGAAGATGGTCCACTGTTCGGCCTGGTCACTAGTGGCCACCGTCACCTGAGTGAAGCGCGTCTGCAACTTCTTGGCTAACTTTTCAATGTAGCTATCCGCCGTCTCGTCACGGTTGGTCCAGGTCACGTGCAGGTCGTACTGCCGGTAGGTCTTGGAGATCCCCGGTACGTACATCGCATCAAACACCACGTAAATGATGGATTCCCGGAGCTTGTGGTAGTTCGCCAGCATGTTGAGTAACTGGTCGCGGGCTTCCGGTAACCGTTCTTGCTGCTTCAGTCGGCCGAGTTCGGGCCAGTTGCCGATCATGTTGTACGCATCGACAATTAAAATGTCCTGTTTCATGTCCCTCACCCTTCTCCTGTCGGCTTAGTGTTGGAGCGGATGACGAGAACTATAGCCTTGATACATCAAGAGTCCCGCCGCCACGCTGGCGTTCAAGCTTTGAACCGTTCCCACCATCGGAATGGTCAACGTCTGGTCCACCGTTTCCTTGAGCAATCGCGAGATGCCCTTGCCTTCGTTACCAATGATGAGCCCCACGGCGCCCTTGGCGTTCCAGTCACGGTAATCGGTCCCGGCCATGTCGGTCCCGAAGATCCACATGCCGCGCTGTTTCAAATCATTGACCGTGTTCACTAGGTTAGTGACCCGGGCAACCGGCACCGTTTCGATGGCCCCGGTCGAGGTCTTGGCCACCGTCGAGGTCAAGCCCACGGCCCGGCGCTTGGGAATAATGATTCCGTGGACGCTACTAGCATCGGCCGTTCGCAAAATCGACCCCAGGTTATGCGGGTCTTCGATGTTATCCAAAATCAAGAAAAACGGGTCTTCGTTATGCTTGACCGCGTTAGCGTAGAGGTCGTCGATGGTGGCATAGTCAAACGCCGCCACGCCTAAAGCGACCCCCTGGTGGTTCTGGTGGTCAGTCAACTGGTCCAACTTTTGCTTAGGGACCTCCGAAATCACTAGGTGCCGGCGTTGCGCCAATTGCCGAATCTCATCAATGGCTTCCGACTTGAGGCCACTTTGTAAAAAGACTTTATTGATGGTTTGTTGACTGCGTAAAGCGGCCACGGCCGGGTGGCGGCCAATCACAAAATCAGTTTGTTCGTCTGCCATTATTCCGTCCGCCCCGCTTCCACTTGTTGAATGCACCAGTTACTAAGTTCATCGACGCGATCTTGTTGGCCACTCAAGGCTAAATAGCCCATCAAGGCTTCAAAACCGGTCGAGATCCGGTAAGTCACCACGTCAGTGTTCTTGGCGTGGGTGTAACTCTTGGCGTTACGGCCGCGTTTGAAGACGGTCCACTCGTCGGCGGTCAACAAGTCGTCGGTCTCCATCAGTGAGATCAACGCCGCTTGGGCCTTGGCCGACACATAATGGGTCGCCGTTTTTTGCAGGTGGTTGGGCTTAGCTAAGCCCTCTTCAATCAAATGTCGGCGAATGATGACTTCGTAGGCCGCGTCACCCATGTAGGCTAAAGCCACGCCGTTGAGTTGTTGATAAGCTGTATTGGTTGTCATGAATTTCCTTTCTTCCACCGGGTGCCTTGGGGTGTATCCTCGAGGATGATCCCCTGGGCCTTCAGTTGTTCACGAATTTCGTCGCTACGCTGGAAGTCCCGGTTCTTACGGGCTTGAACCCGTTCTTGAATTAATGCTTCGATACGGTCGTCGTCTAAGGTCGCCGCTGCCGTTAACTCAACGCCAAAGACGCTGAGCAGATTGAACAACGTTTGACGCATAAACGTCAACGTGTCCTTAAAGACCACGGGGCGTTCGGCGTACACGTTGCCCAACCGGGCCAATTCGTAGACCTCGGCGACCCCGTTTTGAACGTTGAAGTCGTCGTCCATGGCGTCGGTGTAGTCGGCCGTGATTTGGCGTACTTCTTGTTCGATCTTCGGGTCGTGCCCCGCTTCGGCGTCTTGCAACCGATAGCCCATGTTGTCGTAGGCCGTTTGTAACCGTTCCAAGTTCCGCGAGGCGGTATCTAAGTTCTGCTGGGTGTATTGAATCGGCCGCCGGTACTGGGTCGTGGCCATGAAGAACCGTAAGCCCCGTGCGTCCACGGTCTTCAATAGGTCATGGACCGTCACGAAGTTGCCCAGTGACTTACTCATCTTCTGATTCTCGTCACCCACGGTCACAAACCCGTTATGGAGCCAGTAATGGACAAATGGCTTGCCGGTCTCAGCTTCACTTTGGGCCAGTTCGTTTTGGTGGTGCGGGAAGATCAGGTCTTCACCGCCCCCGTGGATGTCGAAAGTCTCCCCTAACAGGTCCGTCGACATCACGGAGCACTCGATGTGCCAGCCGGGACGTCCGGCCCCCCAAGGCGACGGCCAGGAAATTTCGCCCGGTTTAGCGCCCTTCCATAAGGCAAAATCCACGGGGTCTTCCTTACGGTCGGTCTCCTCGTCGGCGGTGTGCTGCGAGGCCCCCGCCTCTAACTCGTCGATGTTTTGGTGAGCCAACTTACCGTAATCGGCAAACTTGCGGGCCCGGTAATAAACATCGCCGTCGGCCGGGTACGCGTAACCCTTCTGGACTAACTTTTGCACGAACTCGATAATCTCTTGGATATAATCGGTCGCCCGGGGATTGGCCGTGGCCGGCTCAACGTTCAACGCCGCCGTGTCTTCCTTAAAGGCCTGGATAAACTTGTCCCCTAATTCGGGCACTGTGATGCCTTCCTTACGGGCTTCATTGATCATTTTATCGTCCACGTCAGTAAAATTAGAGACGTACTTGACCTGATACCCGCGGTATTCAAAATACCGCCGGATCGTGTCGAACGCAATCACGCTGCGTGCGTTGCCAATATGAATATAGTTATAGACGGTTGGTCCACAGACGTACATATTCACGACGCCCGGGGTGATGGGTTCAAATGGTTCTTTTTGTCGCGTCATGGTATTAAAAACTTTGAGCATTCCCGAGGCTCCCTTCACGTCACTTTACACTAGTTAGGTCCATTGTAGCATATTCCGGGCTCAACTCAGAGACTGACGTTACGTCAGAGCACAAACAAAAGGGCCCAGGGGGTAACCCCCAGACCCTCATGGCGGCGTGATCCTTAACCGCCTGATGATGACTAGCCTCGTAGTGCTAGTCGTCACGTGTGTTTGTTGTTTAAGTTAAGCACCCAATTGGTCCAAGGTTTCTTGGATGTGAGCTAAGGCCGTCTTGCGACCCACCAATTCGATGGATTCTGGCAATTCTGGTCCGTGCATTTCGTGGGTCACCGCAATCCGAATCGGCATCCAAAGTTGGCGACCCTTGATGCCAGTTTGGGCCTGGACCTTCTTGATGACGTGGAAGATTTCCACAGAATCAAAGAGGTCGAGCTTCTTAATCTCAGCGGCGAACGCCTTCAAAACAACCGGGGCGGTTTCGTTACTGATTTCAGCTAAAGCGTCCCCTTCAACCTTGTCTGGTTCCTGGAAGAAGACGGAAGCCATGTCGTTGATTTGCGCCATGTAGCTCATTTGCCGTTTGTACAAGTTGATCAGTTGCCGGGCCCATTCGATAGTGGCCGTGTCCGGGTTAGCTGGCAAGTTGCCCGCCTTGATCAATTGCTTCATGGCTAGGTCGGCCACAACGCTAGAATCGGCTTCCTTCACGTACCGGTTGTTCAACCATTCCAGCTTATCGCTGTCAAAGGTGGCCGGGGACTTGCTCAAGCGGTTTTCGTCGTACATCTTGATGAACTGCTTGCGCGTAAAGATTTCGTCTTCGCCGACCGGTGACCAGCCCAACAACAGGATGAAGTTGAACATGGCTTCTGGCAGGTAGCCCAAGTCCCGGTATTGTTCAATGAATTGAAGGACGGACTCGTCCCGCTTGGATAACTTCTTCCCGGTATCCTTGCTGATGATCAAACTCATATGCCCGAACTTCGGGGCTTCCCAACCAAAGGCTTCATAGATCATCAATTGCTTCGGCGTGTTGGCCACGTGGTCATCACCCCGGAAAACGTGGGTGATGGCCATTTTGTGGTCATCCACAACGACGGCAAAGTTGTAGGTTGGCATCCCATCACGCTTGGCGATGACGAAGTCGCCGCCGATGGTATCGGAGTTGAAGGACACCTTGTCCTTGACCATGTCGTCCCACGCGTAGACCTTATCCTTCGGGACCCGGAAACGAATGACCGGCTTCAAGCCCTTGGCTTTGGCCGCGTCGATAGCCGCTTGGCGTTCCTCATCGGACATCCCCGCATATTCGTATTCGTAATGGGGCATTTCGTTGCGGGCCTTTTGGGCTTCCCGGTCGGCTTGAAGTTCCTCTTCCGTCCGGTAAGATTCGTAAGCCTTGCCTTCATCTAACAGTTGTTGGATGAGGGGCGTGTAGATGTCGCGCCGTTCGGATTGCCGGTAAGGACCATAGTCGCCACCGACGTCGGGACCTTCATCCCAGTCCAAACCGAGCCACTTTAAGTTGTCCAACTGGCTCCGTTCACCGTCCGCGATGTTGCGCTTAGTATCCGTGTCTTCGATCCGAATAATAAACTTACCCTTGTTGTGGCGGGCAAACAGATAATTGAAAATTGCCGTCCGCGCGTTACCGATGTGCAGATGTCCAGTGGGGCTCGGTGCATAACGAACCCGAATTGCATTTTTAGCCAAATTGGTTGCGCCTCTTTCTCGTTTTTTTTAGTTGGTGTCGGGTCACCCCGACGTATCCACAGTGCTTTAAGTGTACAATGCTCATCACCAAAAATAAAGGGGTAGTGGCGTTTTGTTGTCAAAGCCCCTTTCCCGGTCGGCGGACACCTCGTTACTTATTGCGTCGCTTGCCAGATGGCTTGTGATCCTCAATGCCCCGTTCGGAGTGGACCGGTTTGGCGAAAATCATCCGCCCCGCATCCGTCTGAATGGCACTGGTGACCACGACGTCCAATTGCTTATTGATGAAGTACTTCCCATCTTCGACCACGACCATGGTGCCGTCGTCGAGGTAGGCGACCCCTTGCTGCCGTTCGGTCCCGTTCTTGACCACCATCACGTGGAGGTTCTCTCCCGGGATGACCCGCGGTTTCAAGGCGTTGGCTAAGGAATTGATGTTTAAGACCTGCACGTTTTGGAACTGGATGACCTTGTTCAAGTTGTAATCGTTAGTCACGATGACACCGCCATCTTTCTTGGCCAGTGCAATCAGCTTGCTGTCGACTTCGGGGATGTCCTCGAAGTCCCCATCATACATCTCGATAGGCATTACGTGTTCATTTTGTAACTTGTTCAAGATATCCAATCCTCGCCGACCACGGACCCGTTTGACCGAGTCGCTAGAATCGGCGATGTATTGTAACTCGTACAATACGAAGTTCGGCACCAACAGCGTTCCTTCCAAGAAACCCGTCTTGGCCAAGTCATAAATGCGGCCGTCGATTAAGATGTTGGTATCCAAAATTTTATAATGGTGAAAATTGGGTTCAGCTGGTTTGTCTAAGACCTTGTCGTTGGTCTCATCGTTGCTCTTCTTAGTTTGTGGTTGGAATAACTTGCGCCATTCTTCAACCCGAATCTTACTGAGCCGAGTCCCCAAGCGAAAGCCAAGATACCCCAACAGAAGCATCAAGATCCACGGAATGACCGTGCTGATGAAAAACGACGGCACCCGAAACAAGAACTGCGAGATCAATAACGCCAGCGCTAAGCCGACAATCGTTAATAAACTTCCGAAAATTAAGGTCATGGGATCTTGCCGGTTCAAATACGCTTCCAGGCGATTCACGCCCTGGACTAAACTGCCGGCAAAAAACGCTCCCAGAATGAGGAAAATAATAGCACCAAGCAAAATATTGACCAGAATATTATCAACGAACAGGCTCGTCACGCCAAAAGCCTGCCACATCCGGGGTAAATACGCTGCCCCTAGCACCGCCCCAATAATGGTAAAGAGGATCAAAACTACCGTTCGCTTCCGATTCTGCATAAACTCACCTCCTTTCATTGCAATTGGCTTATACGCCCAATGCTAACTTCAACGCTTGATGAAGCGTGGACACACCAATCACGTCGATGCCTGCCGGGGGCGTCCACCCCTGCAGGTTGTTCTTCGGCACAAAGATACGTTGGAACCCTAACTTCTTGGCCTCGGCGACTCGCTGCTCGATGCGGCTGACCCGGCGAATCTCACCGGTCAACCCGACTTCACCTACGAAACAATCCGTCGGTGCCGTCGCCGTGTCCCGATAACTAGACGCGATACTCAACGCAATCGCCAAATCGATGGCCGGTTCGTCGAGCTTGACGCCCCCGGCGGCCTTCAGAAAGGCGTCTTGGTTTTGGAGCATCAGATTGGCCCGCTTTTCGAGCACCGCCATCAATAGTGAGACCCGGTTACGGTCCAAACCACTAGCCGTTCGTTGGGCGTTACCGAAGACCGATGGCGTGATCAACGCTTGAACTTCCACTAGAATCGGGCGGGTCCCCTCCATGGAGACCACGATGGCCGACCCGGTCGCATCTTTCAACCGTTCTTCCAAGAAGATTTCCGACGGGTTGGCGACTTCGTAGAGGCCACCCTCCTTCATTTCAAAGATGCCCAGTTCATTGGTCGACCCGAACCGGTTCTTCACGGCCCGTAAGATGCGGTAGGTGTGGTGCAGGTCCCCTTCAAAGTACAGGACCGTATCCACCATATGTTCCAAGATTTTCGGCCCGGCGATGGCACCGCCCTTGGTCACGTGCCCCACGACGAAGATGGTAATGCCGTTGGTCTTGGCAATCTGCATCAATTCACCAGTCACCGCGCGAATCTGGGAGACGGACCCAATCGCCGAATCAATACCCGGCGCCTGCATGGTCTGCACGGAGTCGATGACCACGTAGTCCGGTTGCATCTCTTCGATGTTCGCCCGGATGCTGGCCATGTCCGTTTCCGGATATAAGTACAAATGCTCGGCGTTGACCACCAAACGGTCGGCCCGCATCTTGATTTGACTGGCACTTTCTTCGCCGGAAACGTAGAGAACCTTGCCGCCCGTAGCGCTCAGTTGCCCGGACACTTGCAGGAGTAAGGTGGATTTCCCGATGCCGGGGTCGCCACCAATCAGGATCAACGAACCTGGCACGATGCCGCCACCGAGTACCCGGTTGAGTTCCCCCATCTGGGTCTTTACCCGGGTCTCAGTCGTGTGCTTGATTTCACTCATCAGTTGTGGGTGGGTGTGCTGCCCGCTCACCGTGACCCGAGTAGATTGTGGCTTGACTTCCGGCGTTACTGTTTCTTCGATCATGGTGTTCCATTCCCCACAGTTGGGGCAGCGGCCCAAATAACGGGGCGAGCTGTAATCACAATTTTGACAAACAAATTTAGTTTTAACTTTGGCCACGGCCATCCCCCTATTCTCTAAGTTTATTCTAGCATATCGGCCAGGTGGGACCCACTAGTCCGTTACTGCTGATCCGACGACCCAAAACCCCCAGTCCGTTGCTGTTGCGGTGCTTGTTCAGCATCGGCCAACCGAAACGGCATGAAAATGCCTTGCGCGATGCGTTGCCCCTTTTTGATGGTCACGTCGTGCAGGCTGACGTTGACCAACTGTACAAAGATTTCGCCTTCGTTTTTTTCATTATTATAGTAGTCAGCGTCGATGACCCCGACCCCGTTGGGTAAAATCAACCCGTGCTTCAGCGGGTTACTGGACCGGTTAGCCAATAGTAAGACCTCGTCCGGTTGCATGTACGCCTTGATCCCAGTCGGCACCAAGTAGGGTTTCATCACCCGGTTGCCCGCCGCCAGTTCTTCCGTCGTCAGCGGTTGCCGTTGCCGCAGACGCTTGAAAGCGTGTAAGACATCGTGACGCCAAATCGACGGAAGCACGAAGTCCTCAGCACACTCAAAATCATACCCCGCAGACCGTTGGGTAGTCCGGTAAGGTAAGTTCAATCCCTGGTTGGCATAGCGGTTAACAATTTCAAATCCTCGTTGCATGTCGGCACTCCTTTATCAACTTTACTTAATCAAGACTCTGTTACTAGAATAAGCAACTCGCCGCCAGATTACCAGTCAAAAAGCTTCTCAGCTGAAATGTGTTGACAACCCGTGGCGGATAGACCAAAATCAGAGGTAGAAAATGGTCACGAAAGGAGCCGGCCCATGACAATTCGTGAAACACCCGGCCAATTGACCGCCGTCGTTGCCGATTTCCCCGTTGCGAGTCTGCACTACCTCGTGCTTAACTCGCAACAATGGGTCCTCGAGCAACTCTTCGTGCGGCCCCAACAGCCTGTCGACTTGGCTCAAGAGCTGATTGAACGGTTCAGCCAGTTGGCCACCACCGCACAGGTCACCGTCAAAGTGCTCGACCCGTACGCCAAGCGCTACTTCAGTCAGCACCCGGCACCGGACTTATTGGCCGCTCACCAGTTACCCGTAACGGGACCCGCGGCCGTTCAACCAGTTGCTTTAACTCAGCACCCTACAGAAGAGGAGTAATTTTATTATGGATCAAAACGCATTAAAGGCCCTCGTGGGTCAAGCCGCCGTCAAGTACGTCGAAGACGGGATGATTTTAGGGATTGGGACCGGCTCGACGGTCAAATACATGATCGATGCGTTAGGTGAACGGGTCAAACAGGAAGGCCTGAACATCGTGGGGATTGCCACCTCCGACCGTTCCGCCAAACAAGCCGCCGACCTAGGCATCACCATCAAACAACTCGATGACGTCGACCACCTCGACCTCACCATTGATGGCGCCGATGAAATCGACGACAATTTCCAAGGCATCAAGGGTGGCGGAGCCGCTCATCTCTGGGAAAAAATCGTCGCCATCAACTCCCGTAAGAACATGTGGATCGTCGACGAAAGCAAGCTGGTCCATCACTTAGGAAAGTTTCCCCTACCACTGGAAGTTATTCCATTTGGCTCGACCCACGTGTTAGAGAAGCTGGAGAAGATGGATTTACACCCGGCCTTTCGGTTCAACGCCGATGGCAGTCACGTTTTGACTGACTCTAAGAACTACATCATCGACTTGCACTTGGGACGCATCGACCACCCACACGAATTGGCCAACACCTTAAACGGCATCGTGGGCGTGGTGGAACACGGCTTGTTCCTCGATACGGTCAACACTGTCATCGTGGGCCGGCAAGATGGCCCCGAAGTCTTGAACGCTCGCGACTAATCATCAAAGAAACGATAGGAAAAGGTCCGGAAAAAATCCGGACCTTTTTTAGTAAGTGTTTTAATTGTTTTCGGTAACCGTAACTGCTGACCGATTGCGTTTCAAGAGGAACACCGCCCCCAAGAAGAACGCTGCCGCCAGAAAGGCCGTCAACGGTAAGAGGTGGAACATGCTGGCCGGTAAGACCAAGGCCAGTAACGGGAAGGCGTACGCGGCGGGTAACTTGAGCCGCAAGAGGCCGAGTAAAATGAAGACCAGTGGTTGGGCAATCAAGGTGGTCAAGAACCACGAGGCCACGACCAGGTGAATCCCGACGCCCAGACTTGCCGCCCCGACCAACGCAATGAACTGGCGGATGGCGAGGTGGAAGTCGTAAGTTGGCTTTTGGAGCGTTTCATAGAAAACGACCAAAACCGGTGGCACGGCGGCCATTTGCGGCACCCCGGCGACCCAAACGCCACCAATCCAGATGGCAACCAATAAGGCGAACAGTCCCATCTGCCCCGTCGTGGTGGCCCGTACCGGTTGGGTGTGCGGGTATTGGCGTTGCAGATAGGTCCCCAGCATTAGACCCCCGGTCAAGAGACAAATGGCGACCATGAAGGACCAGTGCGTGGCGTTAACGATCAATGGTAAGAGCCCCGTGGCAAACGACGGTGCTAAGGTGGAATGGACCAACCGCAACCAGATCAACATCCCTAGCAACCCCAACAAGACCTTCGCCGCGTACGGCCAGGCCAACTGGTTAGCTAGAAAACCAATCAAAGCGGTTCCCGACGGAGCCCAGAAGACCTTGAACGGCTGGTGAATCCAGTCAGGATTTTGGTAGATCCAGGTCCCGGCGGTCAGCGCACCGACTTCTGGGAGAATTACCTCAGAGTTATTCAGATAAGTGGCGATGGCGACCATCAGGAGGACATAGCCGAATCCAATGAGATAATGACGAACTTCGATAGCGCTGAACAATGTGACCAATTCCTTTCCCTTGTAAATTTTTTGCGCAAACAGAGAGCGATTGTAACATATCATTGGCGTTAATTGTTGTTTCAAACTAAATTTTATATATGAAATCGTTTCCAATTTTAGTTTACTTTCTCCGCAGTCTATCATTCCCCGTTAGCACCTCAGAGCGTGGCCCGACCACCGAAACACCGGCGATAATCCGCGCTGCCCCATTCAAAAAATGAGAGAATTGGCGTACAATGAGAGAATAGTTAGGAGAGTGACGAATTTGAGTAAAGAAATCACGGCGGCACAAACCGCCCAATACCAAAAGGCCCTCACGGCTGATCCAACGGCTAAGGTCATCGAACGCGCCGTCAGCCACCAAGGGATTTTAGCCACTGCGGCCGACTACGCCTCAGATGCCGACATGAGTCCGGTCTTTTCCATTGAATTAGACACGGGCAAGGTTGCCAACCAAAAGCAAAGTGGCCGTTGCTGGATGTTTGCCGCATTGAACACCATGCGGCACCACTTAGCGGACCTCTTTAAGCTCCACGATTTCGAGCTTTCCCAAAACTACACGAACTTCTGGGACAAGTTCGAAAAGGCCAATTACTTTTACGAAAACGTCTTAG
This sequence comes from Levilactobacillus suantsaii, assembly GCF_004115745.1. Classification (GTDB taxonomy): domain Bacteria; phylum Bacillota; class Bacilli; order Lactobacillales; family Lactobacillaceae; genus Levilactobacillus; species Levilactobacillus suantsaii. The sequence continues at coordinate 206,438 of NZ_QXIL01000001.1, forward strand.
CTACGGCTGACCAACCCACGTCTAGCCGGAAAGTTGCCTTCTTGATGGCAACGCCGCAACAAGACGGTGGTCAATGGGACATGCTGTGTGCCATCATCGAAAAGTACGGCATCGTGCCGAAGTCGGTCATGCCCGAAACCTACAACAGCTCCAAGTCCAACGAACTCAACAAGACGTTGAACTTAAAGCTGCGGAAGGACGCCGTGACGTTACGGAAGTTAGTGGCCGACAGTGCCAGTGACGCCGACATCGCTGCCGCTAAGGACAAGATGTTGACCGAAGACTACCGGTTATTGGCCCTAGCCTTGGGTGAACCCGTCACCAAGTTCGACTTCGAATACCGTGACGATAACAAGGACTACCACATCGACAAGGGCTTGACGCCCAAGTCCTTCTTCGACAAATACGTTGGCTGGGACTTATCTGATTACGTATCCATCATCAACGCCCCAACGGCCGACAAGCCCTACAACCACACCTACACCGTTGAATTATTAGGTAACGTGGTGGGCGGCCGCGCCGTTAAGCACTTGAACGTGTCCATGAAGGACTTCAAGACCTTCGCCATCAAGCAACTTCAAGCGGGTCAATCCGTTTGGTTCGGTTGTGACGTGGGTCAAGCGTCCGACCGGCAAAAGGGCATCATGGATCCGAACTACTACCACCAAGACGACCTCTTCAACATCGATTTCTCCATGTCCAAGGCAGAAAACCTGGACTACGGTGAAAGCCTGATGACCCACGCTATGGTCTTAACTGGTGTGGACTTAGTCGATGGTCAACCGACTAAGTGGAAGGTTGAAAATTCTTGGGGCGACAAGGTCGGTACTAAGGGTTACTTCGTCATGAGTGATGCTTGGATGGACAAGTACTGCTACCAAGTCGTTGTGAACAAAGAATTCTTGCCCGACGACTTACGGAAGGTCCAAGAAACCGAGGAACCAACGGTCTTGGCCCCTTGGGACCCAATGGGTGCGTTAGCTTAACGTAACGTATTTCCGATTAAAATCTAAATTAAAAAGACAGCCGCCTGAATTTTCAGACGACTGTCTTTTCGTATCCAATTGACCCACATATATGGGGACCACATCACAAGAACACCAAAGAAATCAACCGGGTAGGAATCACCCCTACATACGTGGGGAACACATTGGCCGGGGCGCAATTCGATGTGATGAACTAGAATCACCCCCACATACGTGGTGAACACCCTAAAGAAATCCCATCAGACCGGCATTCTCAAAATCGCTTTAGGCCGTTTTTAGTTAACTCGTAATTTCAGTATACCGTAAATCACCAAGTAATACCTAAGATTTATCCCCCCAACACCATGACTTATCAAGTCCATTTTAGATTAAAAAATAGGTGTGATCCGGTTGCCTCTTGGGCCCCAGCTCACACCTAATTTTTAGTCTCAACACATGCTTCTCCATTTATTTCAATTTCGCGCGTTTTATAATCAAGTTAGCCAAATACTTTTAGCTAATTGATAAAATAAAAAACACCAAGACAAATCTCTGTTATCATTGATGTTCCTACACAAACAATGAAAGAGGTTAT
>NZ_QXIL01000020.1 GCF_004115745.1 Levilactobacillus suantsaii
CAAAGAGCTTTTCTCCGCTGCTTCCGCCGGTTAAGTTAAGTCCATAAAATATGAATATTAATGAAAATACTGATTTAATAGGATTTGTCGTGTGGCTAATTTGTTCTTGCAATTTGGGATTGTTTTTATTTTATGGGTTTTTGGATTATTGATTTATTACGCATTCACCACACCATCGCCCTAATTTCTAGCTGGCAACTCGCCTGAGAGACCTCGTCGGTATCCCGACTGAGGTCTCTTTTTGAGTTAATCCGGAATAAACCTTGCCCCATAAAAACCGGCCCCCACCACCAAACGATGATGAGAGCCGGTTTTATATTAATTCATCATAGTCAATTTAAGCTTGCCGCGTCGGGTGGGCCGTGAACCACTCATCCATATCAAGGATCCGGCGCATCTTTAAGCTGGGCAGCCCCGCTCGAGAAACGCCGTGGAAACTTTGCGGGTAGCGGATAAAGTCGGCGTCGACGCCAGCCTTCTTGACCGCCGTAAAGTATTCCTCGGATTGCGTGACGGGGCAGCGCATGTCCCATTCCCCGTGAAGCAAGCGAATCGGTGTGGTGACCTGCGGGGCGTAAGCCAACGGTGAGCGTTGCCAGAACGTGGCGACCCCGTCCTTATCGAACAAGTCGGGCCCCAGTTCCCGCGGGTTAAAGAAGAAGCCAATGTCACTGGTCCCATACAGGCTGATCCAGTTGGTCACGGGCCGTTGCGCCACCGCGGCAGCGAAGCGGTGATTATGCCCAATCGTCCATAAGGTCATAAAGCCCCCGTAAGAGCCCCCGGCAATGTACTGGCGGTCAGCGTCTAATTCGGGGAACTGCGCTAAAGCGGCATCGAGGCCACTCATGACATCGGTATAGTCCCCCTCGCCGTAATGTTCGTTGACCGCATTTTCGAAGTCCTGTCCGTAGCTGGTCAACCCCCGCGGGTTAACGAAGACCACGCCGTAACCGAGGCTGGCGTGGACCTGGAATTCATAGAAGAAGGTCTCACCGTAGTTAGCGTGCGGACCCCCGTGGACGTACAGTAGGACCGGTGTCTTCTTAGCTGACGTTTGCGCTGGTAAGTACCAACCCTCTAAGGCTTGACCATCGGCGGCTTGGTAGTCGAAATGTTGCGGTTGGGCATACTGGTGGCTCTCTTCGTAAGCCGCATTGGGATTGTAGATTGCCTGGGCTTCTTTTTGCGCCACGTCCACGACCTGGAGTTCACTGGGCCGGGTTTGCGCAGAGACTGCAAGCAAGACGTGGCCAGCGTCGATAACGTCGAAGTCCACGATCTCGTGCGCCTGGTCGTCCACTAATTGGTACCCTGCCACACTGCCCACGTAAAGTTGACTGTGAGCATGATAGGCCGCCGTAAAAGCCACCTGCTGGTCATCCAACCAACGCACCAGCTTGCCCCCGGGTTGTTGGGTCCAGTCGGCCGCAAATTCGGACGTGCAATCAGCTTCTAAGTCGGCGGTCAGATTGGTAAGTTTGCCCGTGGCCCGATCGGCAAAATACAGGTTGGCCACCGTTTGGGAGTCGAACTGGACATCACTGCCCACTAGCGCCACCGTGTTGCCATCAGGAGAAAGCGTCGCGTCAGCGAAAAGGCCGTGCTGCAAACTGACCGTCAAGTCCGTCTCGGTTCCCTGCGTGACGTCATAGCAGTAGGCGCCGTGTGCAAAGTTTTGATCGTCAGCCGGATCGTCATCGTGCAGGTAAGTCACCAGCCCCCCATCGGCACTGACCGAGGTCAACGTAAAGTCACTCGCCCGTTGGAAGATTTCTTCCACCACGCCGCTAGCCGGGACATAGCGGCGGAGACGATAGGTCACATGTAAGGGAAGCCAGCCGTAGCCGTCCGCCTTGTTGATCAGGCGTTCGACGTGCCGTGGCTGTGGAAAGGCTTCAGGACTAGGTAATTTCGGCCGTTCGGTAGTCGCCGTAGTCTTGAAATAGACACTTTGACCGTCCGCCGCAGCGATAACCGTATCGACAGCTTCACCCGGCGTGGCAATCGCCACCGCGTCACCACCCGTAACCGGGACTGCATAAAGTTGGGCGCCAGCATCGTCAACCTTCGCCGCATAAAAGACCGTGTCAGCAGTCACGGCCGGTTGGACGTTGAGGGGCCCCGTCGTGGCGACTACCTGCTGGTGACCGGCACGGTCGACGCTGTTGAGGTCTGCTCGGTACCCATCGCTTGCTTGATCCATGTGATTCTCAACAAAATAGAACCGGTCGTTAGCTGCCACCGGTTGCGAGAGCGCTTTTAACCGGAACAAATCCTGTGCTTGAACTCCTGTTGCTGTCATCCACATCGCTTCCCTTTTCTCATCGTTTTCTCACAAAAGTGATTAATCCTATCCTAGCTGTTCCCCCGAACCCTGTCAATCACTTCTTCAATTCGGGCCAGAACCTGCTACACTAGACATGAACACGTTTGTTCTATATAAGGAGGGTTTTCCATCATGAAAATTGCAATTGCGGGCGCCGGCGCCATGGGCAGTCGGTTTGGCGTTAAGCTTCAAAACGCCGGTAACGAGGTCACTTTAATCGACAACTGGGCCGACCACGTCCAGGCGATTCAGCAAAATGGCTTGACCATCACTCAAAACGGTCACGACACCGTGGTCCCGATGACCGCGGCCGCACCGCAGGACGTGACGACTCATTTTGACTTGATCATTCTCTTCACCAAGGCCATGCAAATGGACCAGATGCTACAGGACTTGAGCGCTCAATTGCGCCAGCACCCGATGATTTTGGTCTTAGCCAACGGAATTGGCAACGTTGAGACCATTGAACGGTACGTCCCCCAGGAAAACATCGTCGCTGGGACCACGGTCTGGTCTTCCAGCTTGACCGGTCCTGGCCACATCACCATCACGGGAACCGGTAGTATTGCCTTACAAGCCATGGTGCCCGACCAATTCCCCGATTTCAAACGACTCCTCACCACGCTCAATGACGCTGGCTTACACGCTAGTCCGGCCGATGATGTCCTGGCCGCTATCTGGAAAAAAGCCGGCTTGAACAGTGTCTTGAACACCTACTGCACCCTATTCGACTGCAATATCGCCCAGTTCGGCGCACTGCCAAACTGGCGAGCATTGACCGCCGCCGTGTTAAACGAATTCCAAGCCGTTGCCAGTGCCGCCAACGTTCACTTTGATGCCCAGGCGGATACCGAGTTGATTGCGGCGCAGTTCGCCCCCGACGTCAACGGGGACCATTACCCGTCGATGCACCAGGATATGGCCCACCGTCGGCCCACCGAAATCGATTTTTTGAACGGTTACGTGGCCCGCTTAGGTCAAGCCCTGCACGTGCCCGCACCGACCAACGCCCTTTTGACGCAATTGATCCACAGTCAAGAAGCCTTACGGGGAATTCCCACGGCCTGAAAATCAACCCCACGGAGCGTGGCCTAACCACTAGATATAGAAAAACATTTTAAAAACATCTATATCTAGTTGTGTTTTGGCCAGTTTCATCGTACCATAGACCTATACTGATTTTGGGTCGGCGTTAGGAGATCCGGATGCCCCTAACCGCCCGCACCCCAGGAGGGTCTTGCCAATGGACGTTATTCGAAGATCGCAAACCAACATGTATCCCAACAGTCTGACCGTGGAAACGCCCGCTGGAGCCCACGTAGCGTTTGATGCCGCTTTGATTCATCACGACCTCACGGCGCTGACCAATGACCCCACCGTAGTTCACCGCGTGGAAAGCCTCATCGTGGCCCAATTAGCTGGGTTCGACGTGGTTGCCACGGCTACCATTGAAGCCACTGTCATCTCGACGCTTACCCAGCTGGGCTACCCCCAAATGGCGCGCCAATACCAACGGTAAGGTGAGTCGCTGATGCTGGAACCAACTACTTAACTAATTTTTAACTGCGTCTCGCAGGACTCATAGTGTCGCCGCTTGTTACGTAAACCGTAATAAGTTGCTCACTATGAGTTTTTATTTCTCCTAAAGTCCGGTCCTGTGGCAACGGGCGTTATCACTAAATTGGCCGCAAAAAAGCCCGGCTAGCGTCACGAGCTGTGACGCCGCCGGGCTTTCATTACAAGTTATAAGACCATCCCTAGAAACACAAAATCGATCAGCACTCCCCCGAGGACTGATCGATTTAAATTAAGAGCTTAGTTGCGATTCTAAGTGGTGTAATTCGGCTGTCCGTACCTCACGGGGTAAGAAGCGACGAATTTCTTCTTCGTTGTAGCCGACTTCCAAACGCTTATCATCAAAGATGATTGGCCGCTTGATCAGGTCGGGATACTTCACAACTAAATCAACTAATTGGCTGACCGACAGACTATCAAGATCAACGTGGAGTTTCTTAAAGATATTTGACCACGTTGAGATAATGTCTTCGCTACCGTTTTCCGTGAGCCGCAAAATCTGCTTCACTTCAGTAGCATTCAATGGCTTGGACTTGATGTTGCGTTCTTGGAACGCGATATCGTGTTCTTTCAGCCATGCCCGGGCCTTACGGCTGGAGGCACTACTTGGTGCAATGTACAAATTGATCATAATCTCAGCACTTCCTTATCGTTGGATTGAGTTAACGATAGAAAACAACAATTGACTCATTTAGTTCCAGTCCAACAGTTCAGTGAACTATCTAGTAGAACCAACTTATATATTACCACAATTGAATGAATAATCAACCCTTTCTGAGAATTTTATCAATTATGGGTTCCCATACTTAGCAAGTTAGTTGGTCCAAACAACAATTCATTTGTCTGGAGATAACTACAATAATTATCCAGATAATCGCCGTCAATCCCCCGTTTATTTGAATATTGCAAAAATTCCAACTAATTTTTCTGGCTTACCATTTTTGAACTAGATGCGGGTAGATACTGGCATAATTATGAAAACCCTGACATTGAATAATTATCGATAATAAATGAATAATTATAGATAACCCCCTGGTATGAAGCGCTTTTAATCACCACACATCACTGAATATGTGGCTAAAAATTCGCAACACCCCTAAACTGGTTCAGGGAGGACCATCACTTAAGCCACCTCCGTAGAGTGCAAAAGTTTGGTTTAAATTATTCCTACTAGGTTTATTAGCGAGTCGTAGGTCCCATTACCTCCCCTTAAGCTACTAGTACATCCGTACCCCCACTTAAAATTTTCTTGCCCCTGCGAAAGTCTGATATCAGGGGCCGAACCAGACCCGCTAAACGACTGATTTGTCGCTCTTTTAGCGCCCCTAAGTTCCTTGATTTCACGAGCGGCCAACCGCTAAAACCCGCGGCCAGAGCCACATAATTCATCATTCGTCACATTTTCTTCACAATTTACGGGTATATTGGGACATGTAACTTATGATGAAGATGAATAAGTTAATTACTCCTCCAAAGTAATTGTACGCCGGACAGGGTCAGCTTCACTGATCTTCGGTGTGATGTAATCTATGCTTCAACAAGCCGACGGCTGATCAACTCCCTCGTGAAGTGGTCACCGCCTTTTTGTTTCCCAAAATTGCCCCGCTTCATGAGAAAGCTCTCATATTATTGAGAAATCGATACCAAAAATTTACAGTTTTGCCAAACTAGCTTATAATTTCTTTAACACGTTCCACACTTAGCGTTTTCTTGCCAGCACTGGCGGTGAACAAACGCCAGTTAGACGTAATTTGGAGGGTGACATGATGAAGCTAACAATTCTATCAACCAGCGATACACACGGGTACGTTTTTCCAACGAACTACGTTAAAAAAGGGAGCACCCAAGGGTTCGGGTTAGCCCGTGCTGCCACGGTGGTTGCGCGCGAACAGGCCGCAGCGGATGGCCCGGTCGTGACGATTGAAAATGGTGATTTCCTAGAAGGGTCACCCCTGGCCTATTATGTTGCCCGGGTCCAACCCCAACATGACCCCGCCCCCCTGATGGCCATTTATAACCAGATTCACTACGACTGTGGCATTCTGGGTAATCATGAATTCAACTACGGCCAGGACTACTTACAGGCCGCGATTCGTGATGCGAAGCGCCAAATTCTATGCGCCAATATTTTAGACCATAACGGAGACCCCGAATACGGGCAGCCCTACACGATTCTTGAGAAAGCTGGTCTCAAAATCGGGATTTTAGGGCTGACCACCCAGGCCGTCTATAAGTGGGAGAAAGCCACTAATATTAAGGGCCTGCAATTCGAGTCCGCCTTCCTGGCAGCTAAGAAGTACGTCCCTATCTTGCGACAAAAAGCCGACGTCGTGATTGTTAGTTACCATGGTGGTTTCGAACGCGACCTTGCGACCGGAAAACCCAATGATATTCACGTTGGCGAGAACGAAGCCTACCACATGATGGCAGAAATTCCCGGCATCGACGCCATGATCACCGGTCATCAACACCGACAAATCGCCACGGAACTCTTCGATGTGCCGACCACCCAACCCGGTTTCCGCGGCCAGGCTGTAGGTAAAATCACCCTGGACTTAAAACGGGACGCAACGGGCAAGGTCACCGTCATCAATCATGATTCCGAATTGATTTCCGCCACCAAGGCACCGTTAGACCACGACGTTATCAACGCGGCCGCCACCCTCAACACCCGCGTCGGCCGCTGGCTCGATCAGCCCTTGGGCCACATCAACGGCGATATGACCTTTACCGACCCCTTTGCGGCCCGACTACGGGAGACACCCTACATCGAATTCATCCAACAAGTTCAAATGGCCACCATGGGCGCCGATATCTCCGCAACGGCGCTGTTTAGCGATGAAGCATTGGGCTTTGAGAACCCGATTACCATGCGTAACATCATGACCAATTACGTCTACCCTAACGGATTATCACTCCTAAACATTACCGGGGCCGACCTCAAAGGCGCCCTTGAAGTCTCCGCGCGCTACTTCACCATTTTAAACGGCCAAATAGCGGTCAACCCGGCGTTTATTCACCCTAAACGCCGCCAGTACAATTACGATATGTACGAAGGCGTCCACTACAAACTCAACATCGCCCAACCCGTGGGCCAACGTGTCGAAGAGTTGACCTATCACGGCCAGCCCGTACGTGCGGACCAACAACTCCGCATCGTGTTGAACCAGTACCGTGCCGTGGGTGGCGGCCACTATAGTATGTATGAAGCCAGTAAAATCGTGGCCGAGAGTCAAAGCCCGATGAGTGAACTGATTGCTGACTACTTACAGGCCCACCCCACGGTCGACGCAACCACAAACGATAACTTCAGTGTGGTCAACGAGCCCCATCCAACCAACGATGAGAATCACACTTAAAGGCTAATAAAAGGCCCCCCGAAACACCGCTTGATAACGATGTTTCGGAGGGCCTTTTCGCTTATCCAGCACGTCTTACGACGCGTTGGCAGCGCGTTTACGTTTCTTCTTCTTTTTTCGGTCATCACCAATGTATTCGACGGCGGTCAACTTGCGAATCGTGGTGACCTTGATCTTGCCGGGATAGGTCAATTGGGCTTCGACCTTCTTCGCCACTTCTTTAGTCAGGTTGGCGGCTGCATTATCGTCCAAGGTCTGTGGGTTCACCATAATCCGTAACTCGCGACCGGCTTGAATGGCATAGCTTTCCGTTACGCCGTCTTCATCGGTGGCAATCTTTTCTAAGGCTCGCAGACGGTTGATGTAATCCTCAACGGACTCACTCCGCGCCCCTGGCCGGGCCCCGGAAACCGAATCAGAAGCTGCGACTAAAGCGGAAATCGGTGACGTCTTCTCCACGTCACCGTGGTGCGCCGCAATCGCATTGATTACGACCGGATCCTCGCCATATTTCTCAGCGAATTCGACCCCAATCTCCACGTGAGTGCCCTCGACTTCATGGTCGACAGCTTTCCCCAAATCATGCAGGAGACCGGCTCGGCGCGCCAGACGGGTATTGTACCCCAATCGTGCGGCCATGGCCCCGGTCAACTGAGCGACCTCAATCGAGTGTTGCAAGACGTTCTGGCCGTAACTGGTCCGGTACTTCAACCGGCCTAATAATTTCATCAAATCCGGGTGCATCCAGCCAACGTGCAAGCGACTGACCGCCTGTTCTCCGGTCTCCCAGAGGCTGTGGTTAACGTCACGTTGGGCGTTTTCGACCTGTGTTTCGATCTGGTTGGCCGAGATGCGCCGACTGGCTACCAGGTTGGTGATGGCTGTCCGGGCGACTTCTCTGCGAATTGGATCATGCGTACTGATGAACAACGTGGTGTTGTCATCGGGCACGAAAATCAGGTCGGTCCCGGTCAGTGTTTCGAGCAAGCGAATATGCTGGCCCTCACGGCCGATGATCTTACTACGCACCTCACCGTTCGGTACCGTGACCGTGTGCTCCAAGTGTTCCTTAGGCAGGTCTTGCGGCCCGGACTGAGTGGCCGGTAAGACCACGTCCTTGGCCCAGCGCTCGGCGTTAGCTTCGGCGTTGTCTCCCTGGGCTTTGATTTCGATATCACGGTCGCGCTTTAAAGCCGCTTCCGTTCGTTTCAAGACTTCCGCTTGGGCCGTTTCCACGTCCATGCCAGCTCGATCAATCAGCGTCGTCGTGCGCTGTTCGCGCAAAGCGGCCGCCTGATCACGGAGGTCATGGATAGCGTGACGGTGTTGCTGGTTGACTTGACTACGTTGGTCGAGCATGGTGGTTTGGTCCTCCAAACGGACGGCCATGTCGTCTAAAAGGTGTTCCCGTTGTTGACGGCGCTGTTCACGCGCCGCAATGTCATTTTGTTGTTCGGTCAATTCGTCTTTGACGGATTGCTGATAAGCTAGGGTCTCTCGTCGACTCTGCGCCTGCAACTGTTCAATCTGCTGCTTGGTTTTAGCCGTGGCTTGGGCAATGACGTCTCTGGCTTGCGCCTGGACTGCCAGTAACTCCTGCCGGTGTTGATGCCGCCGAACGAGGTAACCCAGTACCAGCCCAATCACTAATAGACCGATAATCAATCCGGTTACTAACAATTTGAATTACTCCTTAATTTGACTCCCGGTAGTCACCGGGTGGGTTGGTCAGGTTTCTCGTTAATTATACGCCACTTTAAGGGACAACCCAACTGTTCAATTTCCGGATACGGCCTGCGCACGTGGTAGGAACAACCAGGCTAACAAAGCCGTTTTGACCCCACTAGCGACCCAGAGGACGGTAAAATCCGCGACTTGCGCCAATAACGCGCCGCTGCCACAGCCCACCAAAAAAATGGCAAGCACTAATAGTAAGCGCCCTTGGTGCTGTAACGCAGTGTGGTCGTGGTCGACCCAGGAACGATACGTCGCCGTGGCCAGGTTTTTGGTGTTGCCCGTCATGATGCCGTTGTTGATGGCGATGCCGCCAACCTCGCGAAAAACGGTCAGTTCGTAGCCGGCGACCACGCCCAACGCAAAGATCAACCACAGCGTAGGGAGCATTTTTTGTAAACCGGCTAACCCAAAATACACGACCACGTCGATGGCCATCAGCGCACGTAACTGGCGCCGGGAATCTCCCCGCCCCAGGCGTTCACTCAATCCCTGGGCGCCAAAGCAACCCAGAAAGTACCCGATAAAGACCGGAACGTTGACCCAGGCCGCTGACCAGCCGTGCAACACGAATTTGACCATCAGCACCACCAGGGTACCACCGGTCTGCGCACTCACGAACACGGCACCATGATTCAAAAAGGTCTCGGCATCGACCATCCCCATCACCAGGGTCGCCCCAAGGGTCAGAATCGTCAACGTTAATGGCCGCCATTGGGACTTCGACGACATGTCACCACTCCCTTACTTAGGCATCTTCGCCTCGAGGAACTTCTTGACCGTCGATTGATACAACTTCGGATTATGACTCAATGATGCGGCGTGTTTGGCACCCGGCACCACTAACAATTGCTTCGGTCCCGCATCAGCGCGGTACACTTTGTAGACCATCTTGGTCGGCACGAAGGTATCGGCGCCCCCGTGGATAAAGAGCATTGGTTTATGGTTCTTCTTAACGGCGCTGACTGAATCGGCGTCCTTAAAGCTAAAGTGCGCCCGCAACTTGACCACCTCATTGGTCATCGGGACCAGCGGCCAGTACGGCAGGTTATACATTTGCTTGGCCTGGTAACGAATTTCATCGTCCGCCGTGGTGTAGCCACAGTCTTCGATATACGCCTTGACCTGACTCGGCGTCTTCAGTCCACTAGTGATCATGGTCGTGGCCCCACCCATGGAGACCCCGAATAATACAATCTGGGACTTTTTACCTTGCCGGGCAATGACTTGATTGATCCATTTTAAGTAATCGCGACTTTCGTAGTACCCGTAGCTCATGGCTTTTCCACCACTGTGGCCCTGGGCCCGGTCATCGGGAACCAACACATTATACCCCAAATTATGGAACATGCCGGCATAGCCGCCCATTTGTTCCTTGCTTGAAGCGAAGCCGTGGACTAACACGACCGTGCGCTTAGTGGCCTTAGCCGCCGGAATATAATTGGCGTCGAGCTTGAACTTTGCGTCCGCCGCCGTTTCGGTCCAGTGGTACTTCTTGACCGTCTTGTACCAGTGCTTCTGCTGGTACAAAGGATCCTTCTTGGTCAGTGCGGTCGGGCTGGAAATGAAACTCTTCTTGCCCCGCGCCACGGTCATGTTATAAAAGTAAAAACTGGCCCCTACTAGTGCAACCAGCACCAGGGCGACCAAAATTCCGCCGGCAATCAGCCAACGTTTTAACACCTTATTCAACTCATTTTCCTCCTTTTTGCCTAGAGATAGTATACGGGGTTTCGCAATTCAGCGCAATTTTTCTAGAAATTTTGCTATAATATAGCCAACTTCGCTTGCTAACTTAGCGGGTGATCAAACGGTGAGTGACTGGGCATGTAACCCCTTGCGATTTTAGCGCCACGCACCGCGCAAAAAAATTTGCATCTATCCACACCATAAAGGAGGAATTCAGTCGTTATGACCTATTCATTGACTTGGGATTTAGACACCCTCTTTCCCGGCGGCATCCATTCACCGGCACTCCAGGCAAAAATCACCTGGATCAAAACGACGACCGCCACGACAGGCGACCTCCTCGACCGCTGGGACGTCACCAGTGACGCCCCGGCCTTTCAGCAATTCAAGAAGCTGATCACCCAGCTGCAAAAAGTGGCGGCTGGTCTCGACCAGGCTAGTCTCTTCGTGACCGCGATTGGGTCAGCAGATATCGCTAATCCCGCCGTGGCCCCGTTAACCAACCAGCTGCAAACCCTCGATACGCAACTCCAGGCCGTAAGCGACAAACTCAAGAAGGTCCTGGTCCAGGTGCCGGACGATCAGTTCACGCAACTTTGCGCCCAACCCCAGCTCAAGTCGATTGCCTTTACCCTCACCGAGATGCGCGACGCCGGTAAGGAACTGCTCGATGACAAGACCGAAGCCCTGATTGGTCAACTCAACCTTGATGGTAAAGCCGCTTGGAGTGCCCATTACGATTCACTGGTGGCCACGGTCAACGTGCCGTTCCACCGACCAGACGGCACCCCCGTGACCTTATCGGCGGGTCAAGCCGATAACACGTTACTGGGACACGCCGATGCACAGTACCGTGCGGACCTATTGCCGGCTTGGGAACAGGCCTGGACCGACAAAGAACAGCTTTTTGCCGACACGTTGAACCATTTAGCTGGATTTCGGCTGACAGAATACCGAGCTCACGGTGTCCGCGATTTCATGCGTGCTCCGCTCAAGGACAACCGGATGAGTGCCGCTACACTCAAGTCTATCTGGCGGGTCGTGGCCGACAACAAGCAGGTCCTGCTCAATTACTTGGATCGCAAGGCAGCTCTGTTGGGTAAACGCCATGCCGGGTGGCAAGACGTCGAAGCGCCATTGACGATTCCCGGTGCCAAGCAACGCCAATTTAGTTTCGACCAAGCCGCGGCCTTTATCATTCAACATTACGGGGAATTCTCACCTAAGATGGCAGCCCTAGCCAAAAAGGCCTTCACCAATCGGTGGATCGAAGCCGAAGACCGCCCGGGCAAAGCGCCCGGCGGCTGGATGGAAAGTGCCCCGGAGACCAACGAATCCCGTATCTTCATGACCTTCACCGGCTCCCCCAACGACGTGGCCACTTTGGCTCACGAACTGGGCCACGCCTTTCATTCCAGCGTCTTAGCCGACCTCCCTTATTTTCGTCAGAACTACGCTATGAACGTCGCTGAAACGGCCTCCACCTTTGGCGAACTGATCGTTGCCGATGCCAACGTGCGCGCCGCGACCAGTCCGGCAGAAAAAATCACCTTGCTGAACGCCAAACTGACCAATCCGGTAGCCATGTTCCTAAACATTCGCGCCCGCTTCTTATTTGAACCCCGCTTTTACCAACTACGCCAACAAAAACTGGTCACGCCGGCGGAACTCAACGAACTGATGCTCAATGCCCAAAAGGAAGCCTTTGGCCACGACCTGTCGACCTATTCACCCCACCTCTGGGCCAGCAAATTACACTTCTACATTGATGATTTATCCTTCTATAACTTTCCTTATGTCTTCGGCTATTTATTCAGTCTTGGTATTTATGCGCGGGCCCAACAAAGCGATAACTTCGAGGACCAATACATCGCCCTGTTACGGGACACGGCCAACCTGTCAACCGAAGACTTGGCCCAAAAACACCTGGGTGTCGACTTGACCCAACCCGACTTCTGGTTGGCTGGCGTGGACTTGATCAAAAAAGACGTTGCCGAATTCATGCGGCTGACTGACCCACTGGTGCACCCAACGACCCCGGCTTAAGCCCACGCTTCGTGGTATAATGGAAGTAATGATAACCGGATTTTAGAAAAGTGGGTGAGCATATGTTTCCGGAACGACTTCGGGCCTTACGCCGTGGGCAACACATTACCTTGGAACAATTAGCAACGGCTTTAAATCAACACACCACAACGGACCACGCCGAGCATCTCAATACCGCCTCACAGATTGGCAATTGGGAACGGGGCGTACGGACGCCTTCCTTCGTTGAGGTCCGCAAATTGGCGGAATTCTTCGATGTGACCATGGACTACCTCGCCGGTAAAACCGAACGGGACGCCTACGACTTGAGTCGGCTGTTTCTATCCGGCAAGCAATTGAGCTTTAACCGCGAAGTTCTGAGTGGCCAGGACCGTTACGAAATCTACCAACTAATTGACGGCTACCTGCACGGGAAGGAACAACGACCTGACCGACCAGCGTCAAATCAACAGGAGGAGTTGGACCTCCACCTCGATGACCATTAAATTTTCTACCACACACCGTAACGTGGCCTAAGAGTCTGGGTATGACCACCCAGGCCCTTTTGTGACGGCCAAATTTTGACTCGAATTCTAGAAGGAGGCTTTTTTCGTGAACCCACGTAAACTCAAAAAATTAAAAAAGAACTTTCGCCATCAGCCGTTACCGCAACAAAAAACGGCCTATATGGACCGGATGATGGGGTACTACAAACAATTCAACGACTACCCGGCCATCAAAATCCTCATTAGTAACGTCCTTTTAGCCGACCGGATGTTGGCCGCAGGCGATTTACCGCAACAATTGCCCTTACTTCAACTACCAGACGACAGTGAAGACCAGATTTATCAGCACTTGAACCAGCAGTACCCGGCCGGCGACCCCACCGGCGATAAAATCTGGGACCAATTAATAGACGCCTTACCCCACCTGGACCACGACTTACGGTCCTTTCGCGACTACTTAGAGACCCACTATGGCATGTGGGCCTACACCTCCCGACCGTTTATCGCCGATTTAGCCGACTTCGTAGGTGACCGCGCCGTTCTGGAAGTCATGGCCGGCAATGGCTACATCTCCAAAGGCCTGCGCGATGCCCATAAAACGGTCTACGCCACCGATAGTCAGGCTTGGACCAAAGAAAATGAGACCGGCAAGCACCCGGTCACGCCCATCGAACCCTTGACGGCTCTGGACGCCTTCCACAAATACCAGGACCAAGTCGGCGTCGTGGTGATGTCTTGGTCCCCTGACGGTCTTCCCCTCGACTGGGAACTTCTCCAGGCGATTCGCCAAGCCGATACCACCGTGGACTTCGTGGTCCTAGGCGAACCCCATGGCGCCACCGGGTCTAAAACATTCTGGGACCACGCTCAATTCACCGAGAACGCCGCGTCCCGGCACCTCAATCGACACTACACCGCTATCGATCTAATCAAGGACCACGTTTACCTAGTCCACTAAGTGTCAGTCGGTTGATTAACTGGCCTGGCGTAAACCAAGCCGTTACCTTTACTTTTAGCCCCTTACCGCCTACACTGGGAACTGATTTCAGGTCAAGTGATGGCGTTCACTTCAACCATAACTGATGACGCCTACTAAGAACTCCGGTTCTTAGTAGGCGTTTTTTGTTTTTCCAAGGGAGGAACTTGCATGTTCAATAGCCTATTATTCTTAGATTACCAGCAACAACCACCCCAAATCGCCGCCGACGCGGACTTTTTAAACGACTTGCACCTAGACCAACTACTGGGCACCGTCCGGCAACAGCTCGCCGCCCCCATCGCCGCAACACTCTTACAACCTCTAAGTAATCGCGCTGAAATCGCCTATCGCCAGCAGGTTTTCACCGACCTGCACCAGCCGGCTATTCGTGAGGCGCTAGCCACGTTTGCCACGACCATGCACCGGTTGGATGCTCAGCGGATTCACCTGCCCCACCTGTTTTCCGCCGAATCGCGCTGGATCAATCTGGTCGCGGTCCTAGGCGATACGGAAGACGCGCTGACCCAATTAACCACTAGCTTGCAAGCTCACTCGCTCACTTCACAAGCACTGCTGGGGCTGCGTACCGCTCTCCAGGCTTACGCGCAGGACCCGGGTACTCGGACGCGATTAGCCGCCATCGCTCAGGCCAAGGTGGCCGTGACCAACCTGACTTACCGACTCGAGTTTCACGGTCGCAAAGTTACCGTCAGCGCACCGCCGAAGGCCCAAGCGACCCTCAGTGACCAACTCGCACAAACTTTTCAAGCCGTGATGCAGAGTCCCCAAGACCTGAAACGCGACATCCAGCTCAAGGAGCCGGAACCCGTGGGCCGCTTGAACAACCTGCAGATCAGCGTGGTCAACCAGCTGGTCAAGCTCTACCCGGCAGAGTTTGCGGTCCTGCAAAAGTTCGAACACGCCTATGGTAGCTATCAACCGACACTATTTCAGCGTGTGGCCCAGGAAGCCACCTTTTACCTCGGCTGGTGGCAACTCGAAGATCGGATTCAAAAGGCGTTACACGTCAACTTCTGTTTGCCGACCATAATCACCAGTGGCCCGGAAAGCGCCACGGCCAGTTTTGATTTCGACCTGGCCCACAACCTACTTACCACTTCGGACGCCGAACTGGTGACCAATGACTTTCGTTTGGCACCGACCGAACAGTTCCTGATTATTTCGGGACCAAATCAAGGTGGCAAGACCACTTACGCCCGGATGGTCGGCGAGCTGGTCTACCTCTGCCGGTTGGGCATCCCCATCCCCGGTACCCAGGCGACTTTCAAGGTGCGGCCGAAATTGGCGACCCACTTTGACCGTCAAGAATCTAGTCAGCCGTTGACCGGCCTTTTGGCTAATGATATCGACCGGATCCACCAGATCATCCAGGCCGCGGTCCCGGGCGAACTGGTCATCATGAATGAATTGTTTTCCTCGACCGCGACGCAAGACGCCGAAGCCCTGGCCACACAAGTACTCCAACGCTTAACGGCTAAGCAAGCCATCGGCATCTACGTGACCTTCCTCAGCAGTTTGGCGGACTTTCCGGGGACCGTCAGCATGATGAGTCAGGTCACTTCTGACAGTCGCCGGACCTATAAAGTGGTCCGCCAAGCCATCGACGACCACGCCTACGCGACCGTTTTGTTAGCCCGTTATCAATTGACCCAATCCGACCTTGAAGGGGGGACTAAACATGCGCGTTAATCTCATTACGTCTTACGACCATCTGGTGGACCAAGCCCCCGCTACAGTTCAGCAACAGGCGATGCTCGCCGACCTCGTTACTGGCTCAAGGTGACGACCGTGTAGCGCAGATCCTCATCAGTGAGTGGTGCCACCCGCTTCTCGACGAATCCGAACTAGCCTACCGCCAAGCCGCGGTGGCTGACGCCTTAGCCGACCCGACCTGGAGCACCCAGCTTTACCAGTTGGCCAGTGCCACGCTCGACAAAATTCAACGGGACAACTGGAGCTTTCCTGACGGGTCCGCCACCTACCAACTCTATAGTCAATCCAACACCCTAGAGACCTATCTCAACGGCATCGCCAGCCTGACGCAGGTGGCTTTTCACGGGAAATCCCCAGCGGGCAAGACCTTTACCGGCCAGCTCAAACGTCTCTTTTCTCCGGACAAGTTAGCCGCCATGCACCAGGTGGTCGCTGCCTGCCGCCAAAGTGACGGGTACAGCTATCCGGTCGCGTTGAGTGCCGACCTCGGCAGTACGCCAGCCGACCTCGACTTTCACCCAAATGGCAATAAGCTGACCCAGTTGGGCCGGCACCTCTTAGCCAATCACCACAACCGCGAGACCTTCGAGGTCCCCGACCGGGACGACAACGCGGCCAGCGCCATCAGTCACGATGAGAACGTCGCCGCCCAATCGGCCGCCACGATTCTGACCAACGTGACCCGCGAATTCACCACCTTTTTCAAACAACTTCGTTACCAGAGTGGCTTTCTAGTGGCCGTCACCACTTACAAAAATCTCCTCGGGGCCGACCAGCTACTGACCAACTTGATTTTTGAACCGGCGACCACCATCATCGGCCTTAAAAATAGTCAGTTATTGTTGAAGACCGACCTCGACCACCCCGTCGTGGCCAACGACTTGCGGGCCACGCCCCACCAACTGATGTTAATCAGCGGCGCGAACCAGGGCGGCAAGACCACCTTCTTACGGGCCTTGGGGCAAGCTCAGGTCATGGGCCAAGCCGGGTTCCCGGTGCCGGCCGAGCGTTTCGCCGTCCCCGCCTACCGCGCGGTCTTCACCCACTTCCGACGTGAGGAAGACCAGACCACCCACCACGGCAAGCTCGATGAAGAACTGGTCCGCATGCAGGGCATCGTCAAGGCCTTGAGTGCGCCGAGCCTTCTCTTGATGAACGAATCGTTCTCGTCCACTAACGAACACGAGGGCGCCATCCTCAACGAGCAAATCATTCGCGGACTCTTGAGCCAAAACCAGACTATCTGTGCGGTGACCCACCAGTACGAACTGGGGCAACGCCTCACGACACTGACCCCCGCCCCACTGTTCTTGCGGGCGCAACGGCTCAGTGACGGCGACCGGACTTTCAAACTAGTGCCCGGACAACCACGTTTGACCAGTTATGGGTTGGACATTTTCAAACGAGTCTTTCAACCCGACACGCCCAGCAACGTCACGTCAACCGTGACACCCGCCAAACAAGCCTAACTAAAATAGTGGTCGCAAGCACCGTTACCGCTGCCTGCAACCACTTTTATTTTAACTTGATTTAATTGCGTTATGACGCGACTGGTGCTTTGGACCGCGGCAACTTACCGCGCCAAATCCAGCCATCCGTATTGTGTTGTGCGCCCTGTAACCGGTAGACCGGCGTCCCTAATTGGTGACGCCTCGCCGGATAATAAGCCACCATCGTCGCCGACCCGTCTTGACCGTAATGGATCCGGAGACGATTAACGCTTGGCGCCGAACTTGCCGGTGCCACGTGTGGCCGGCGTCTACCGGTCGCACTGGCAACGGCCGCGTAGACGCCCGATAAACTTAATCCTAGTAACATCCCCGCCTTTAAAAACTTATGCATGGTTCTAATTCCCCTCTACGTTAACTCGCTGACATGGTGGGCCCCTTATCCCAACATTCAGTCGTGGCGCGATTTGCGCGTCGTTCATTCACCGTGTTTTACTCTCCCTAATCTCAGTCTAGCACAAAATTTATCGTCCGCGGGCCCATCTAAAAAATTCTCTGGGTTTCCCGCTTTAATCGTAGTGTGACGTGCAGATTTCGTTTATTTTCTGCGTTGAAACGCCGGCCCAATTTCACCGGGCCGCTAGCACGCACAAGGCTCCCACGCCACCCACTAAAATGATGATCATCACCAAATACAGCCCCAACGCGACCTTCAGATTGATCGGTTGCCGGGGCGAACTGGCGAGGGCTGCGCCACGATGACTCGTGGTCGCCACCCCGTTGACCGTCAGGGCCACGGTCAAGACCGCCGCCCCCAAAATCACGAAGAAATACGCCCAGCGCATGGACATCCCTCCCTTTAGCCGGTGGTTAACCGTGATGACTGATTGCCGTCAACGGCCAGGTCAAAGTCGCCTGTTTGTCCGGCCGCAATAACACTAGCGCCGTCACCACGTAGATAATGGCTAAGCCCGTGCCCACGGTTACCGACGTGGTGGGTCGCGTGTCCACCACCACGCCCGTCAGCAACAGCACACCTAAATCGTGCGTAAAGTGCCACAGAATCGGCCAGAGTAAGGCCCGCGTGCGTAGGTAAATGGCCGCGAGTAACAGCCCCATCGCCCAGGCATTGGCGCCTTGAAGTAGGGTCAGTGCCAGGGGTTGGTGGACCCAATTGATCAGGTGAAAGCTCCCGAAAATCAAGCCACTCCCAACCACGGCCGCCAGCAAATGGTGCGGCAAGGCCCGCATCAACAGCGTCAATACCACCCCACGGAAAAAGTACTCTTCAAAAACGGCCACGCATCCCGCCACAATCAACGCCAACCTCACCGGCATGGCAAAGGGGTGAAACCAGTTTTGCGCCATGCCCAACAGGTCTAACCAAGTCAACGCC
This sequence comes from Levilactobacillus suantsaii, assembly GCF_004115745.1. Lineage (GTDB taxonomy): Bacteria > Bacillota > Bacilli > Lactobacillales > Lactobacillaceae > Levilactobacillus > Levilactobacillus suantsaii. Next base: position 18,775 of record NZ_QXIL01000020.1, read on the forward strand.
ATCACCAAAAGGGGCACGGCATTCAAGCGGACCTGTTGCCCCAGCGGTAATTCCGAACGGAAAAAGACGGGGACCTGCAACCACTCCAGGTTGAGTCCCACCATCATGACCAACAAGATTCCGTCCTGTAACACGACGTCCGTAGGATCTGCGAGCTGCCGGAGGTGCCCCAGCAGACCTAGCCCAAGCATCACGACCACCGATAAGGCGCAGACCCCGCTCAGATGCAACACAGCTTTACCTTGCATCAGCTAACGCCCCCTAGCTATGGCCCTAGTATACCGAGTCTATGAGTTCAATTGTCCCGCGGTTACCCGGTTCGTTCGACCAGTGAGCGAAATAGCTACGCTGAGACGGCACTAAAAAAGCCCGGCCAATGACGACCGGACTGCCAAAATTAAAGTTAAGCTTTACCCACAAAGTTGGCCTGCACTTGGGTCAGGCGCGCCCGTCGTAATAACCAGGCGGCCACAGCCAGATAGACCACGGCCATTACCGCAATCACGGCGGCCTTGTTGGTCGGTCCCACGGTCGTTGGCGTCAGTCCCATGATCAAAAAAGCCACGAAATCGTTGAACGCGTGGGCCAGAATCGGCCAGAGTAAACTGCGGGTCCGCAGATAGACCGCGGCGAACAGCGCGCCCAGCGCAAAGGCGTTGAGCATTTGAATCAGGGGCAGCCCCAAATCCTGGTGGGTCAAATTGATCAGGTGTAACGCCCCGAACAAGAGACTACTCAGTCCCACGGCGCCCCAAATTTGAGGCCCCGTGGTGGGGTGAAATAACCGCAAACACAGGCCCAGAGTCAACCCGCGAAAAAGGTACTCTTCACAGCACCCCACCAAAATGGCAATTCCGAGCGCCACGCCCACCGGCATGGCCCATAACCCCGCGGCGCCGATTTCGGCGGCCCCCAAGGCTAAAATCACCATCCAGATGACCGGTAAGGTGTTGACCCGGAACTGGTTCGCTAAAGTTAACGGCGACCGGAAGAATACCGGGACCCGCAGCCACCAGTGATTCACCGCGAGTAAAACCACCAATAAACCTCCATCTTGGACCACCAAGCGGCCCAAAGGCGCCAGGCCACCCCAACGACCACCCCAGGCTAACCCCCAGATCAAGGCCAGCGCGAGCACGATTAACCCAATCAATTGACCACCAACACGTCGTAATTGCATCGTCACATTCCCTTCCGTCCACAACTCAGTGAGTCTAGTTAACCTGACCCACCACGGTTGGGACCACAAGTCTCATACGCCTAGTGTACCGATATTAATGACCCGACGCAAAGGGAAAGCCGTCAGTGCAACAAATTGGGATGCCCCAAGACCAAGCACAGGCCCATCCCCAAAATAAAGTTGCCCACGACGACCGTATAAATGGCTTGGGTCACGCCACTCCCCCGCGAGCGCACGCCCCCGATTCGTTGGCCGACCAAGTGGAGCGCCACTAGAACTTCGATTCCCAACATCAAGAGTGGTAATCCCCGACTTAACATCTTGCTCATCCCCCGTTTTCTTTCTATTACGAGGGAACAATTAAGCGGGTGAGTCATTTAACCACCGGTTGCGCCTGGTCACCACCGTAACCAATACACTATCAGCAAATAAAAAACGGTCAGTGAAGATTGCTCTTCACTGACCGTTTTTGGTAGCCGTTAGGCAAGCCTAACGGGACTCATTTTGGAATCCACATTCCCGCAGAATCTGCACGTCACAATCCGGTGACATCTGTGCCCTACCGATCAAAATTTCACCTAGCCGCTTGCGCGGACGCGATTGGCAAGCCAACAACGCGTGATTTCTCGACTCATCGCATAGCAATACCCTACCATATCACGCCATGAAATGCAAGGTATCGTGGGAGAAAGCACCACCTCAGTGAGTGCCCCGGTTGCGATAATCTTTCACATTTGCGAAGTGTTCACGTTCAGCTAATTGATTCTCCGCCGTTAAATGGTCACTATACTCCTGCGCTAAGTCGGGAACCACCTCATTGGTCCCAGGGACGAAGTGGATGCTTTCGGTCCCGGCATCCACGGCCGTCTTGTAATACCATTCCTTGAATTTCAAATAGGTCATGGTATCCTCCAGATCCGCAATCTGTTGCTGGAGGGCTTGCCGATGGTCTTCCAATAACCGGTACCGTTTGGTCAGGGTACTATCACCTTCCAAGCGATACGCGATGAATTTGGAAATGTCGGCGACCGACACCCCCGCATTCTTCAAGCAGACGATGGTCCGCATCAGATGGATATCATTTTCGGTAAAAGCGCGACGACCACTCGCGTTTCGCTGAATAAAAGGGAGTAAACCCGCTTTATCGTAATAGCGAATCGTGTCGATGGTGACCCCCAGCTTCCGGGAGACCTCCCCAATACTGTAGCTCATGATTGGCCCCCTTCACTAATCGTCGGTAGCTAACGAAATATCCTGCCGACTCTTGATTTCCGTGACCAGTTGCGTCAAATTCTTAAGGCCACCCTCATACGCGAACTGGCCCAATGGCAGGTGTTGCGGAAGCGGGTCAGCTTGGGTGACCTGGTCATAAATGGCCTGGGCGATCTTTTGCGGGGCACCCGGGGCATCGTGGACTGAATCCGCAACGTGTTCGACCGACTCGCTAAACTGTTGATAGTCCGCTAAGGTTGGCACTGCCTTGGCCGATGAGCGTCCTGACCAATCCGTCCTAGCGCCGCTCGGTTCAACGGCCATGACCTGAATCCCCAGGTCGGCCACTTCTTGACGTAAGGTATCGGTGTAGCCTTCAACCGCGTACTTCGTGGCACTGTAGAAGCCCATCGTTGGTAACGTCGTTAGCGCCAACGCCGATGACAGGTTAACGATGACGCCCGCCTTTTGGGCCCGCATCAGGGGGAGGACCGCCTTAGTCATGGCAGCTAAGCCAAAGACGTTGACCTCAAACATGTGCCGGACTTGTTGCATATCGCTTTCTTCAATCGTTGCGAAATAGCCCAGCCCAGCGTTGTTCACCAACACGTCGACCGTACCAAACTTTTGCTGGGCCACTTGAACGGCGCGTTCAACGTCAGCGGGCTGCGTGACGTCCACCAACACCTTTTCCACGTGAGCCGCCGTAAATTGGTCTAAATAATCCAAATCCTGGGTCTTCCGTGCGGTCGCGACTAAATTCGTGTCGGGTTGTTGCGCGACGATCGTGGCCAAGGCCTTGCCGAAGCCACTGGACGTTCCCGTAATTAACCAAGTTTTTGCCATTGAAACCCCTCCTTAATTTTGACGAGCTGCTTTAACTAAGCCATCTAACCACTTTTGGTGGCCATTCAGCATCGGGTTCGGATCCTGTTGCGCCAACTCCGCCGCGGGCTTCCCGATTTGTGATTCCTGGGTCAACAACCGGATACGGCCATCCGCCAATTTTTCAATCAAGAAGGCGTGGTAAACGTCGAACTGGGTGTCGGCGTCCCCATTTTGCCAACCGTGCCAAGCCAACCGGGCGACCTGACCATCGTATGGCGCAACTAATTCCATGACTTGCGCATCGATGGGGAAGCCAAAGGTGTCAAAGTGGAACGTTTCCGCAAAGTGCAGGTTCGAATCACTTTTATCACTTAATTCGATGTTAGTCGCGTTATCGTAATACGTTTCCCACTTGGACGTATCCACTAAGTTAGCCCAAACATCCGCTAAAGTGATGCCCGTTGCGATGACCTCGTTGGACACAAAGTTGTCCGTCTTACCTGGTAAAAATTCTGTAGACCAATTAATTGAATTCATAATTTGTTCTCCTTTTAGTTGTGTGCTGTGTTCTCGACGACTAACTTCCCCACCATATGGTGGTCACGCAAGTCAGCGTGGGCTTGTTTCAGGGTTGCGGCCGTGATTGGTGCTTGAATCGTCTGGGTCCGTGTCGATTTGATGTGCCCGCTTGCTAGCAGATCAGCCAGCCAAGCCAATGATTGCCCCTGGCTCGCCATTCGGTCATGGTAGCCACTCTTGGTAAACATTAACTCCCAGTCAAAACTCAACGACTTGGGTTGTAATTTCATGATATCGATCGGTTGGGCGGTGCTGGTGATGTTCACCAGATGGCCAAACGGCCGGACCAGCTCAACCAACTCATCAAAATACTGCCCCGTGTCGATTAGGTTAAGACTACTGTCGATAGTGAGGCCGAATTGCTTCACCTGGGACACTAATGATTGGTGATAATCCACCACGTGGTCGACGCCATGGGCCTTCAGCCACGCAAAGTTGCGCGGACTACTGGTCGCAATCACCGTCAGCCCCACGTAATGGGCCAACTGGGTCAAAATAGACCCCACGCCGCCAGCGCCGTTGATCACCAAGATAGTATGTCCCACGTTGGCTCCCGGTGCCGGCGTATACGACAATTTTTCAAATAAGATTTCCGCCGCCGTTAACCAGGTCAGCGGGAGTGCCGCCAGATCCGCAAAGTCTAACGCCGGCGCACGGGCCACTAAACGTTCATCAACCAATTGCTGATCCGCATAACTGCCGTTACGCGTCGTGGTCCCAGCGTAAAACACTCGGTCGTTGACCTTAAACTTTGTGACGTCCGGTCCGACACCAACGACGATTCCCGCCGCATCGTACCCGCGAATCTGCGCGGCTGCGGTATGGGCCGTGGTCTTAATATCGACGGGATTGATTGAGATGGCCTTAACTTGAACCAAAACGTCTCTTCCGCTCGCCACCAAGTTCGCTAGCGGCACATCCGTTAGGCCGACCGTATCATTTCCAACAACTGAATTCACTTCATTGCCCCCCCTTCTCATTTGAGGATGAGGCTAGCATATATCCTGGAGTCGACTCCAGGACAAGCTAAATCTACAATTTTTTTAATTTAAATTTGGTTAACGTCATTTTTACCCGTTGGATCGGTCAAATTCGGAGCCCCCCACGTGTTCCGGGTAAAAGATTTCACCCTGGTCACGTTGCTGGTAGAGTGTCCAGTAGGCGGTGGCGACTTTGGCCGCCTGCATCTCTGGGGAACTGTCGATGATGCCTTGAATCGTGACCAGCCCCACGAACACGTCTTTCGGAGCCAACTCCTCGTGTAACGTCGCCACGTAACTGCGTTGCGCCGCTTTGGTCAGCGACAGGATCGACGCCTTGTTCGATGGCCGCACCGAAGCGCCCCCACCGGTAAACAAGATGGCCCGCGGTCCGCGCGTGGCGGTCTGGGTCAAAAACAGCCGGGCGGCGTAAATCCCACTCAAGACATTAGTCTTAAAGCTCGCTTGAATGGTCGCCAAATCACTCGACAGGGCGTTATCCAGGTGTTTATTACCCACGTTATAAATCAAAGTGGTCAAGTCTGGCGTCTTCCGAGTCACCTTTTGAAACAAGTCCTGGACCGCCAGGTAATCGTCGACGTCACAGGCGTAGCCGCTGGCCGTTACGCCGTCCTGCTGTAAGGCTTGCACCGCGGCTTTGACCTTTGCGGCATCCCGCGCAACTACAATAATACCCTGGTCGTGGGCCCCGAATTGCCGGGCGACCTCGAAACCGACGCCACTGGCGCCGCCTAAAATCATGGTTGTCGTCATATTTTGGTCCCTCCTTGCGGCCATGATACCACTTCGATTTCGTTCTGACTGTTTTGACAGCGCGCCGTATAATGGAGGTAGTGGGCCACCATTTACCTGGTCACCCACTAAGGAGGTATTTATATGGAAGCACTCAAACTACTTAACGCACGTAAGGCCGTTCGCCAATATAACGGCCAGTTGACCGATGACCAACTACAAGCCATCTTGACCGCCGCGAACGAAGGTCCCGTCGGCATGGGCCAATATGACAACTACCGTTTAACGGTCATCCAAGATCCCCAAGTTCTTAAGCAAATGACCAACATCTACGACGCTCCGACCGTCATCGTAGTCTCCGCCAAGAATCCTGGCCCGATGGAAAACATCTCGGTGGGCGCCATCGTCCATAACATGGAACTGGCCGCCGAAGACCAGGGGGTAGGCGCCAACTACAACATGGCGGGCGTCAGCTCCGTGCCGAAAGACGTGTTACCAGCTGGCTTTACCGGCGTCTTTGCCTTGACGTTAGGCCAAACCGACGAAAGTTTCACAGCTAGAGACGTGGCTAAGGACCGCATCAAGACCAACGTGGTCAAGTAATCAGTAAGCCCCTAGCCAGTTTCAGCATCACGGTCTCAAAACTCAAAAAAGGACGGCACCAGGTCAATTTCCGGTACCGTCCTTTTTATATGGTTGACCACTCCGCCACTATTTACTTGCTTTGGCCTTAGTAGTCTTGGTCTTACTAGTTTTAGCTTTGGTGGCTTTCGTCTTGGTACTCTTCGCCTTAGTCGGCTTTTTGACTGTGTCCGTTTCTTCGGCGTTCGTCGCCGCCGCTTGCAACTTTTCAATCTGCAGCTTTAACCAGTCGTGTAAGCTGGCATCCGCCGTCGCCGCTTGATCCACGTAAGTCTGGGCTGGGGCCAGCGCATCGATGCGCAATCCCGAAACATTGATGTCCGGTGTCTCGATGACCGCGTAGACGTTCAATGGGGCCGTCTCGTCGACCGCCATAATCTTGGCGATGGTTTTAGTATCTTGTAAAGGTAAATTAATCACACTAAGTTCCAAGCGGACCGAGATGTCCGTGCCGTTGACCGTCGTTTCCGCTTGGGCCAAGTGGTCTTGTTGGATCTGTTGGCGCATGAAGTCCACTAAGGGCGCCACGGCCTTGTCTGGATCGGCGTAAAAAGCTTTCTGGGGCGTTTTAGTGGTGAAATGTTCCACCTCATCATTTGCCACCGCGTCAATAAAATCTTGAATCTTGCGTTCCATTTCTACTCACCTCGTCTTATTTGCCAAATCGTTTACGATCGCGGGCGTCCTGCTGGTCCTTACGCAACCGCAGTGCCAGCACCAACCAATACGCGTTGGCTACCAGCATGCCCACGCTGAACAGCGACATGAGGAGTCGAATCGTCAAACTAGCGTGACTGGACCCCCACATCACAAATAACATCCCTAACAATCCCAAAGAATACAATACAATCACGAGTCCAAGCAAGTAAAACGAGGGCTTCCAGTTCAGGATAGCCAAAGCAATCGGCACTGCGTAGAGCACCAGGGCCAACAAAGACGATGGCCAAAAGTCATTCGTGACGTGACCAATTTGCACGAAAGGCTGATTCATCAAAAAATTAATCAGAATAAAACCCACCAGCGAAATAATGGCCCACGAAATCACGTTTCGATCTCTCATTTCCAAAACTCCTTAATCGTTGTCAAAATAAAAAACGCGGTCAACCGACCGCGTTTCAGTCAATTTGGTTCTATTCTAACGTATTCTCTCGGTAAAATCAGTAAAATCCGCTAATCTGGGGTAACTAGTCCACTAAGAGCGTCAAAACGTCGTCCACGTCGATACCGTTAAAGTACTTTTGGGTGTCGACCGCCTTCAAGACGGCGCCAACGTGTTCGCGGTCGTAACGAACGCCCTGAAGCTTATCAGCGAGTTCCGTGACGTCGCTGGGGCCAAAGAAGTCCCCGTAGAACTTGATGTTCTTGATCTTACCGCCTTCGACCAACAGCCGGGCATCGATGGTCCCCGCCGTAAAGTGCTGGCGCTTCTTAACCGTGAACTCGGGGGAGTTGCCGTAGACCCAGTCCCAGTTACTGTAGTACTGGTTGAAGATCTCATCGATGGCACCCTTTTCGTCGTCACTGATTTGGACTTCCTTGTCCGCAATGGCGTCCAAGTTGTCCACGTGGAAGAGTTCCTTCAACAGGGTGTCACGGAATTCTGGGACGGTCAAGTTCTGGTATTCCGGTGCCAAGTACGGTTTCAAGTTCGTGACCCGGGAGCGCACGGACTTGATGCCCTTGGACTTCATCTTGTCGGCGGGAACGTTCAAGGCGTGAGCAATCACGTCTTGGTCCACGTCGAGCATCAAGGTCCCGTGAGAGAAGGTCTTGCCGCTGTGCGAATACATCGCGTTCCCGGAGAACTTCTTGCCGTCGACTAAGATATCGTTGCGGCCAGATACTTCGGCGGTCTTGGCGCCCATGGCGTGTAAGGCATCAACAATCGGTTGGACGAAAGACTTGAAGTCCCCAAATTCTTCACTGTCACTATCGACCACGAAGCTAAAGCACAGGTTGCCGAGGTCTTGGTAGACCGCACCCCCACCGGATAAGCGCCGGGTAACGGTGATATTGTGTTCGTCCACGTACTTCTGGTTGATTTCTTCCAACGTGTTTTGGTTCCGACCCACGATGATGCAGGGGCCTTCGTAGTAGAACAAGACCAGTGGTTCATCGAACTTCTTATTATTCATTAAGTATTGTTCGGTGGCTAAATTATGCCGAATATCGTGTGACTTCATTGCGTACCAATACATAACCCAAAAACCCCTTTCAAATTAACCAACCGATTTATCGGCGACCAAACCGACTCTACGGTCACTTAAAATCATAGCACTGATTGAAAACGATTACAATTACACTTTCACGAATTAAAAAAATTGTGAAAGTTGCGGTGCAAGATGACCCCCAACGACCACCATTCAGCCCCTGAAAGGTGGCCCCCTCACCGGGCCATTATTATAATTCTAATCGTCGGGCTGATTTCGTTCATTCCCCCCAAAGACGCACAAAACGGACCACCCCGAAAAGGGATGCTCCGTTTTGCGGTCGGCGTTCGTTGCCAGACTGGTAAAGCTTAATGGTGGCCGTAACCACCAGCCATCTCTAACTTTATTATACCGACTTACCACTCCCACCGGGTGGTTAACGCTCAACTATTTGTCCTGGTCGGAATCGACCACTAATTGCCGGAAAAAGCCATGCTGGTGCAGGTTGCGTTTTAAATCCGTCATCGTAAATTGGTGGTAGAAGCGCCGGTAGTCGTCATCGGCTAGCGTGAACAGATCCGTCAGCGTTTGCGAGATGTTCGCCGAGATATCCGTGCTGTCACTGACCTTGGCGCCCTTCGAATCCCCCGTAATAAAGCGCGCGTAACTAATGGTTGGCGGAATCGTGAGGTCGTATAATTCGCCCACGTTGATATCGTCTAAGCTCCGGATCAGTTGGTACCCCCCATTTTTACCGACGGACCCTTCGATGTACCCCTGCTTGTGGAGCACCGACAAAATGTTACGGATCATCACCGCATTCAATTGTAAGGACGTCGCCAGTTCCCGGCTTGCAATCTTGCGGGGACGTTTCTCGTCGAGGTACAGCAAGCTATGAACGGCAACGGAAAAGTCTAGTCTCATGGTTTAGCCATCGCTTTCCAAAAATTCTATCATTATTCATCTATGATACCACACTGCCTGAACGAAACTCTTAGAGCGTGCCACTTTTCCGGGTAAACCAGCGCGAAAAGACGACCAAAATGGGCCGGTCCCACAACGCTAGAAGGCTCCGACCCAAATAGGAGTTGATATTATTTACTTAAGGCCGTTTACGTCGCTTAAGCCCCGTCCAAATGGCACTTAGCACCATAATGAGTAAGCCCAGTGCCGTCGCAACGATTCCCAGTCGTAAGCCTGGCGTTCGGTGCGTCAGTTCGATTTTATGCTGGCCGGCCGGTAAGCTAGCACCGATAAAGCCAACGTTGACCCGGTGTGTGGCCTGAGGCTTCCCATCGACGGTCAACCGCCAGCCACTCGAATACGGAATCGACGTGGTCAGGATGCTGGCAGTGTCGGCCTGTGCAGTCCCTGTGACCCGGTCCGATGTCACGTTCAAGTTAGACAGGCCTTGATGTTGCAAGGTCCGCATCTGCTTGGCGTAGGGTTTGCCGAACGGGACGGCAATCAATTTAGCCGACTTGAAGGACAAACTCTTGACGCCCTTGAAGGTCAACTTAATCTTCCGCCGTGGCGATGTCGAGTACCCCAGGTTCAAGAGCACGTGGGACTTCGGTTCGTAGTCTGAAAGATTGGTTTGGCCTAACTGGTTGAAGCTGTTCACGTTCTGGAAGCTGGTGGCCGTCACGGAGTAGGCCCCGTCGCTTAAGTTCCAGATGGACTTCCGCAACGTTTGCAGACGACTGAGCCCGGTGTAAGCCCGGTTTTGGAAGATTTCCGTGTTACGCCTACCTTGATACTTGTCTTGCACGGTGAATCGCTCCGCCTTGATACCACTCAGGTCCAGGTACAATTCCGTGCCCCGTGTGCGTTGCGGCTGTTTAATCCGCAACTGATACGTGATGGGATGATTCTGATTATCACTGGTCATCCGCGTCAACCCGTGTTTATTCTTTTGTTTCCCTTGTTTCAAAATCTTTTGGTTTTGTTTGATCAACTTCCCTAACCGCGTCCGGTCTTCGTTGATGCTGACGGACCGGTCCTGATTATGCTTCCGCAGGGACTGTTGCGAGGTCTTGACCAGGTCTGGGTCCAGTTGGTTCCCCTGTTGTCGGTAATTCACCAACTGCTTGAAGCTGTTGATGACCGTTTCCTTCAAGGGCCGGACCTTGTAGCTCAGCTCACGCTGGCGACTATGGTAAGTCGTCGTCTTGACCTTGGGCGCGGCCGCTTCATATAGGGCCCCGGTGGTCAAAGCTTGTTCACGGTCGGTATCACTAAGGTGTTTAAACTGCTTCGCGCTTAATTTTTGCGTCTGTAGGTAAGCCAGTGGCAAGGCGTATTTCGAGGTCAAGATAGTCGTGCCGTAGCTGTTCCCAAAACCATGGACCGGTTTGTCGGCGTAAGTGACCGCCTTGCCGTTCTTTTTCGCCACGTGGTATCCGTACGGGAACGCCTGCATCCCGGGTTGGTTCTCCCGGGCGAAAACGTAGCGGACCCCCAACAGGTTGTTCAACGTGGTGCGGCTGTCGCCCTGGTTAATGGGCTTGTTCATCTTGAACTGCGCGTTGCCCAATGCCTGGCTAAAGACCCCAACGTCCCCGTTTTCCACGGAGAAGTACGACATGATGTCATGAGCCCCCAGGTTCATTCCCAGGTTGGTCTTCGCATCATTACTATAGTAATATTGACGGCTGATTCGACTCCGGGAGAACCCGGCCTGGTGCTTGACGTACTTTTCGGCACCGTCGTAGTAGTCCTTCTGAAATTTGGTGGCCACGCCGCGGGGCGTCAGCTGTTGACTGGCCCCACCCGATAGTGGGCTGAAGTAGCCGTAACTGTTGGCCACAACGTTGAGGCACAACAGTCCCATCAGCACGGTCACCTGCCGTTTGGCTGACCAATGTTCCATGACTCCCAGCACAATTGCGCCGAGGGTCAGCAGTAACCAGCCATACAACACGAAATCGTGGGCGTCGTTGTCCATGATAAAGCCGTTGGCCGCCCATACTAGCAGTAAGAGTCCTAACGTCGCCCATACCAGCACGAGTAGATCACAGTGCGTCAACGCCACTAACTGGTCACAGAAGCTCATCACAGCCAACCCGAAGGCTAAACACCCCAGGAGTAACCAGCGTTGCGAAGGAGTCGTGCCCCCGTTCATGATGGCAGCGATTTCGGGAAAAAGTAGGCCGACGCCCAGTAACACCACGCCTAGGTTCAACCAGAGGTAGCGTTTAAAATGACTAAGCGTGTAGACCAACGCCAAAAAGGTCAGCCCCGCGAGCCCCAGATTGACCCAAAAGCTCATCGCGTTTCCCGTGGTCACCACTGCGTTGGGAATTTTTAAGTAGTAGTTGAATGGATAAAGTAAGTAGCCGTTCGCAAAGTCGGTGCCGGCCCGCGTCGACTTCAACACACCCAAAGCGGATGGGATGAAGAGGATGCTGCCGAGTAAAGCCCCGACCAAGCCAGCCCCGATTAAGCGCCCAATCAGACGCCCCAGGTGAAAGACATGGTCGTGTCTTACGGCGAAGTACCGTAAGATGGCGTAGACCAAGCTCCCAATGGCTAGGATGTAAGCAAAATAGAAGTTGCCGATTAGGGTCAAGCCCGTAAAGGCCGCCAGTGGCAACCATGATTTCCCCGCTAACACGTGATCGATCCCGTAAGTCAATAACGGAAACAAAATCATCGGTAACAAGAAAAAGGGGTGGCGAATGCTGACGTATAACGAAAACCCGGTAAACGTGTAAGTAATCGTCCCGATGAGCCGACTACTAGGTTTGAACATCCGTTGCCGGGCAAAGAACATGAAGGCCAGGCCGCTCAAATACAAGCGGACCAGGACCAAAAGATTATACCCGGTCTCAATATGTTGCTTAGGGAACAACCCAATCAAATAACTAATGGGATCCCCCAAGACGTAGTATGAAAACGCCGTAATCCGGTCCGCCCCTAAACCGAGGTTCCAAGACCAGCCAGCTAGTTTCCCCTGATGCAGCCAGTCATAGAATCGAACCAGAATCGGATAATGCTGGGCCAACCCATCACCCTGCCAAATAAAGGACTTCCCCGTCAAAATAAAAATGCCATACATGGCGGCTACGAGCACGATAAAGATCCCCGTGTAGGCAGCGTAAGCCAATTTTGGTTGTCGCTTGCTTTTCATCAATTAAACTGATTCCTCCCTGAAATTACATCATTACCCAATCAACCAACGGTGAGGTAACCCCACTACCTCACCATCACTCACCTATTCAAAGGTGTTTTGACCGGTTAATGAACTACTCCGTTATCCTAAAGTTTTTAGACTTGACCGTCAAGACCTCCCACTCGATTCTTCCACTAAGGTTACCAACGGTTAGCCGGTAATGACGTTACCGACTCAGCCTCGCCAACCATGCGCTTATGATACCCAGTTTACCCGTTGTGAATTGCGTGGAGATGACTACCAGATTACAAGGGCAAGTCAGTCTCATCTCAAAGATAATCCCACAGTAGCTTCCTAGCGCTACTCGCACTCAGCACAAGCAGAGTCGTCAACCCCGTAAAATAAACTAAATGGCCCCACAATTTTTCATGGAGATTCCGTTTTTAAGCTTTGGGTCACTACTGAATCATGATGGGGCTTTACGTTCAGTAGCGAACAGTTACTCAAATTCCCCATTTCGGAGTCAAGTGCGGTATAATAGCTTCGTGAATAGTCGCGTGAAAGACTGTCTCAATCAAGGAGTCTTACCCAGGCGCTAACCGCCTTGTTTTCATGATTTTCATAACGGTCCGGGCGAAATTAAGGGCTTACATGATAAGTGATAAATGATATAGTATAGGTAAGGTTTCTATATGCATCGTGAAGGGGTGGCATCCATTATGTTACAACAATATCAAAATATTCTGGTTCCCGTTGATGGTTCGAAAGCAACCCAACCAGTTCTCGAAAAAGCAATTGAAGTCGCAAAGCGCAACAAAACCCACCTGGACATTTTAAATGTGCTGGAAGTCAACCAATTCAGCGATACCTATGGTGGTGCCGTTAGTGGGGACGTCATCTACAAGTTGTCCCAAGACGTCCAAGATCGTCTAAACGCTTTGAAGCAACAAGCAATCGATGCTGGCGTCAAAGACGTCAGCATCCACGTTCGGTTTGGGAATCCTAAGCCCGTTATCGCCCGGGAATTTCCAGCTGACCATGACACGGAACTCATCATCATCGGTTCTACCGGGTTAACTGCCGTAGAGCGCCTGATGGTGGGGTCCGTCACCAACTACGTGAGCCGCTCCGCCATTTGCGATGTGCTCATCGTGAAGCCCGAAGAACTCACCAATTAATCTCGACGCGAATGACAAGAAGGTCTGGGACTGCGGTCTCAGGCCTTCTTTAGTTTGACCTTAACCCATGTGAAAGAAGTGACCCCTATGCACTGGACCTACCACCGACAACTTCCAGCCACTCTGCCTGCGCTCACGGTCCGTGACCTTCTGCGGGCCTGGTTGATTCCTAGTCACCTGATTCATAGCTTACGCGTCGACCAACGCGTCCTCATCAACGACCACTACCGCTCGATGAACCAACTGGTCACGGGTGGCGACCAAGTCACCTTGACCTTCATCCCTACCGATTTCGTGCACCCTTTTCCAGCCGTCGCTCCCGACAGCGCGGCAACGGTCAGCGTGCTGTACGAAACGGCTGACCTGTTAGTCATCAACAAGACCCGCGGCAGTAAGACCCACCCTAACCAACCCGGCGAACGGGGCACCACGCTCAACCACGTAGCGGCTTACTTAGGGTCGGACCAACCCGGCCCCTACATTTTAAGTCGGTTGGACCAGGAGACCACCGGGGCACTCTTGATGACCAAGACCCCCGCCGTGGTCCCCATCATGGTGCGCAACATTGCCGAAAAGCGTGTACAACGGACTTACCTGGCCTGGGTCCACGGAACGCTCCAGGGTCAAGGGACCTTCACGGCACCGATTGGCCGCGACCCACAGGATAAACGCAAGCGGCTGGTCAACGGGACTCACGCTCAGCGGGCCATTACCCACTATCAGGTGGTCGAACATGCGCCTGACCTAACGCTAGTTCGCCTGTGGTTAGAGACTGGTCGGACTCACCAGTTACGCGTCCACTTAGCCGCTAGCGGCCACCCCCTAGTGGGCGACCCGCTCTACGGGATCGCCGATCACCACCGTTTACGACTCCACTGTTGGCAACTGGCCTTCCCGCAACCCTTCACCTTAACGGGTCCCAAAACTTTGGTGACCGCACCGGTACCCGCCGACTTCACCCCGACAGTCTAAGCGTTAACGACCAGATTCGGTAAGCGGTAACAATCCGCTAGGTTTCCACCCTAACAACTGGTAAACTAAGGGTAAGGAAGTGACAACATGGCTAATCCACAACCAACGTCCGAATGCTTCGCCCTCCCTCAGAAATCGGGGGCCCTGCTCCTCATTCCCAATTCGCAGCGCCTGCTGTACACCAACTTGTTGGCGTACCAAGCCACCGTTGATGATACCACCGACCAGTTTGACGACCCGCAAATCGACGAGGCCGCCCGCAGTCGGTGGTTACACGAGTTAGACGACCAGGCTGCTGCCGCCGGTGAATCGCTTGATGCGACCGCCGTGAAGAACTACCTGTTTCTGTTGACTTAATGTTCCGGTTTCTTTCAGCGTACTCAGTCCGTAAATTGACATCAGTTGAGACCAGGTCAGGCCACAAGGCCGCCTGGTTTTTTAGTCCCTTACGCCAACAAAAAACGGCCCCCAACCATCAACGGTGGGGGCCGTTAACCATAATAGATTAATTTCGGGTCGTAATCCCGGTGAAACGGAACAACCCCATGACCATCAGGAGTATTCCGGCGCCAACCCCGGCAACGTTATACGCAACGTCGAGGTACACGTTTTCCAAGACGACTACGGCGAGAAAAATCAGGCCGAGCCAGAACAAGAAGTTCCGATAAAACTTGCCATTAAACGTGATTTTCATGCTTGGTTGCCCCCTCTTATGGGCGGGTTATATCCCGCCCGAACTGAACCCGGCCGTGGCCTTAAGCACACCGCTCGGTTTAGTTATATGGTAGCGCTGCCATTTGTGTTTAACAATCAGGGTTCTCCCTGATTTTGGCCAATAAAAAAACCGGAGTAACCACACTCCGGCTCCCACTAGCATCATTAGAGTTTCAACATTTCACAGTTGTAGTCAGGAAACGTCGTGCCTCCACTTAGCTAAATCCTCAATAGGTCGTATTGAGGTGTGCCAACCCCGAATAACCACGGCCATCCGAGGTATGAATAAAATCTAATCGTCACAATTACATTTTATTCATAAAATCCAATCACTGACAAACGCTTCAATTCATCAGCTCTTTCAAAGGATTCATTGGTATTACAACTCTCAGTATAACAAAGTCGCTTTTAATTGCAAGTGCTTTCTTTACAATTATACATTTCTTGGTTACTTTATAAGCTTTAACTTAAATTGCTAATTTATACTGGCTCAGCTCATGGGTAACGTCACTAAGAGGTGGGCCCAGTGGAGTTTGGTCTTCAACTGAACGGTAATCGCGGGGGGCAACTGCCGGAGGATCCCGGAAAAATCGGCTTCGAACCGGTCCCCCACTAGCCGATTACCCCGCAACAGGCGCACATCAGTCGGCACCGGAAAGGTCAGTTCCACCCACGACACCTTGACGGACTCCGTGATCTTCAAGTTGACCAGGGCCGGTTCCAGTGCGGCCACCGCGTGAATCGCCGTTGGTAAGGCGTGGGTGAGGATTCGACCAACCTGACGTCCTACGGCGACCGTGGCGGTCAGTGGTTTAGGAATGTCGATGAACAAGTTGACGCCCAGGCGTTGGGCCGTCAAATAGTCGTGATATAAGCCGTACTGCACCACCCCTTGTGGCATATTATCCAGATCACTGATGGTCAGATCTGCCGCGTTACTGGTCTGCCACTTCGAACGAATATCAATATAGTATTGACGAAAACCGGCGTAGTCCTGGTCATGCAGGTAACCGCCCAACCCCAACAACATATTTTGGTAGTCGTGCCGAAATTTACGAAACACCGCCGCTTGGCGTTGGAGTTCATCGGTATACTGTTGGTAATAATCCTGTTGTCGCGACTGGATGTGAGCGTGCTCCTGTTGCAAGTGGGTCTGAATCAACAGGTACAGACTGACCGATAGACTGATCATGACGACCCCAGTCATCCCCATCAAGAAGAAGAGACTACTGGACGAGCCATGGAGCCAGCGCAATAGATAAATGAAGAGGACGAAGACGGTCATCATCACCACCATAAACGCCAACAATAAGTACTGCGTTTTGCGAGTCATGATCGACTGGATGAAGTTCTCCATCGGCGCTTGCGTCCCCAGTAGCCCCACGGCGACCATGGCAAAAAGGACCGTGTTGAAGGTCAGCACGGTGAGCATCCCCCAGCTGGTCGTGGTGAAGTGAAACGACGTCAACAACATGGTCCCCGTCACGCTAATGCTATTGACGAAGGCACTCAGCAGGTAGTCTAGGATCGCCACGGTCAAGAAGGCCGGCAGATAGTGCCGCCGCTTGGTGTAAGTCAACCACCATAATTCCACTAGAAAAACCAGGCCGACTGCCAGCAGGCTCAATCCCCTTGATTCAAGCCGCATGGCGACCCAATTCAGCAGGGTAAAGACTGCCGCGAGACCCCCGTAGGCCCAATTGACCCACCAGCGGCGAATACTTGGGAACCAGTAGAACTGAAAGTAAATGAACCAGAATCCCATGATCAGATTGTTCCAAATAAAACTGCTGTCGTTTACCGTCATCATTTTGTGTCTCCCCCCATCAACGACTTACTTTTTCGGAAAGGTGATCTCTAACTGCCCCCAATGCAGTTTGACTCGCAACGTGACGCGCCGTTCACCGGTCAATTGCCGGATGACCCGGTTAAAATCCAAATTTCCCTGGGCACTGACGATGCGGTGGTGGGCCACCACTTGAGCCCCCGCGGCCACCGGAAAGGTCAACCGGAAATGAAACGCATGCTGGGTCTCCAACAACTCCAGCGTGACCACAGCCGGTATCAACGTCGCTGCGGCTGGTAGGACTTGGGCCAAAACTTGAGTGATCAAATGGGTCACCTGGTGCAACCCGGCCATGGTGACGGTCAAAGGCGTCGGCGTGCGGACGTACAGCGCCACGCCTAACCGCCGGGCCACTAAGTATTGGTGATAAACTTCGTAGCGTAATGCCATTTGGGGAATGTTAATCAAATCTCCCATGGTCAATTCCGCCGCGTTACTGGTGGTCCACCGTGACCGAATGTCGCCATAGAACTGGCGAAACCCGGTGTAGTCCTGATCAGCCAAATAACCACCCAAGCCCAGTAACATGTTTTGATAATCATGTTGAAACTTACGGACACTGGCTAATTGCCGGTGCAACTCTGCGCGATACTGGTCGTGAAACCGCTGGTCCTGGAGTTGGGCGCGAGTACGCTCCGTTTGGAGGTGACTTTGGACCAAAATGTAAAGGCTCAGCGTAAACCCTAAGATGAAGACCCCAGAGATCCCCGTCAGCATCACCATGTAACTGGCCGAGCGGTTCAATGCTTGCAACGAATACTCGAATAAAATGAAAACTAGCATCAACGCCGACATCAAACCCAATAGCAGGAATTCGAGTCCCCGTCCCCAGAGAGATTGAATCAGATTCTCCAATGGTGCTTGTGTTGACCAGATCACCCAGACCAGCAGGATGAACAGGCCGGAATCAAACGCCAACGTGATGCCGGTCCCCACCAACGTGGTGGCAAAGGACAAGCTGCTAGCGGCAATCAACACGGTCGTGACCAAAGCGTCGATAAATTCCGTTAACAGGTACGCCAAAATCGAAACGCTCATAAAAGCTGGCAGGTAACGCCAATTATGCCGCCGCCCCAACCACAAACACTCGCCGCCAAGTAACAAAACGGCTGGTAGCGACGTCGCGACTGGGGTGCGCAAATGCAACGCCAACCAGCAATCCAGCGTCGCATAGAGTCCCGCCAGGCCTAACGCCACCGCCACGAAGCGAGGCCCCCGCAACTGGGGAAACCAGTAATACTGAAAGTAGATGACCCAAAAGCTCATCACGAAACCGGCCAGCCATAAGCTAGGCGCTGTGACGGTTATCATCTGCCCCACCCCCTGCCTTAGTCAGAATCACCGTAAAGTACAGGTAATCGTGTTTGATCATGATTTGTAATGAAGCGTTGGCCGTCTGGTCAATGATCTCCTGGACCGTACTCAGCCCCAGGCCGTGACTCCCCCCTTTAGTGGTGTAGCCCGCGCGCATAAATTGGTTGATAGCCGGCGGATTCTTCGCATCGACCGGGTTGGCCACCGCCAGTTCAACCGCGCTGGGATAATCCAAAATAGCACAGTAGATTTCGGGCAGCGTCCCAATGCGAGGTGCCTCGATGGCGTTATCCAATAGAATTCCCAACACCCGTAAGAGTTGGACGTTGTTCATGGGAATCGCCTGAATCGGGTCGGGGACCTCCAAGCGAAAGTGCCAATTGTGGTTTTGGGCCAGCAGAATCTTTTGAAACAGCAGATTCTTCAATGGCGGGTCGTTCAAGCGTTGCAGGCCGTCGATTTCGATACCAGCCAATTGATTGGTGGTCTGCCAGCGCGTATTTAAAGTCTGGTAGTACTGGGTCAGCCCCGCATAATCTTCGGCATCGAGATAATCCCCCAACTTGAGCATCTGCTTTTGGTAGGTCTGCTTGAAATCCCGGATGGTTTGGACCTGATTCGAGATTTGACGGTCGTAGCGATTCTGTAGCATCGTCGACTGGTAGTTGGCCTTAACACGTTGCCGGGTCATAAAACTGCGTAAGAACACGAACAAACTCACCACGATCAATGCCATCATGATGACTTCAATGCCCAGCGCAAACGTCAACATTTCTTGGCTGAGGACCATCTGGTAAATAATGTTCGATGACAAGGCAACCAATGCCGACAGACTCAAGAGCAACCCCAAGACGGTCCACTGCTCCTTGTAACTCAGGGCTAGTTGGTTCAAGCTCCCCGGTTGGATATGCGTCTTTCGCACGCCCAACGAGACTAACGAATAGATGCCCAACTGGACGACCAACCGTCCCCCGACTCCCAACACACTGGTGGCCACGGTCGGCCCCCACAATAAGCGGGTCAGTTCCCACGAGAAGTCGTTGATCAACACGACAATGAGAAAAATCACGATGGTCACGTTAGTAAAAACCAGAGCTAGATTCGGCCGCTGCCGAAGAAGGTAGACCAAGGCCGCTAACGGTGGAATCACCGGACTCCATCCCTGGCCAATCACCGCCGGCAACAGAGCCCAGCCCAACCACTTGAGTGGCAGCGTCCAGTTCTGTGGACGAATCTCACCAATCCAGAGCGTCCAGAACCACTGCATGA
Source organism: Levilactobacillus suantsaii (assembly GCF_004115745.1). GTDB lineage: Bacteria > Bacillota > Bacilli > Lactobacillales > Lactobacillaceae > Levilactobacillus > Levilactobacillus suantsaii. The sequence goes on from NZ_QXIL01000020.1 coordinate 38,506, forward strand.
TCATGGCTAGCGTCAAGTTGACCCAGAAGTCTTGGTCAAATAAATGAAATATCAATATTATCACTCACTTAGTCGTTTAAATGCTTTTGGGCTAATGTTTTAACCTCATGAAAACGTCGGGTCGCCACGTCGGTCTGATCGCCATTCGGAAAAATCAGTCGCCGGTTAGCGGTATCGATCCCGCTAACGTTGTCCAAATTGACCAGAAAACTTTTGTCCGTCCGGTACAATTCGGGATACTGATCCGCAATGTCCTTCAAAAAGCCCGGGGAACTCGACCAGTTGATTGGCCGCATGGACCGAGACCTTATGCGGCGTATCCGCGGTCGAGACAAAGTAGATGTCCCCCATCGGCAGACTAAAGGTCCGGCCGCCGATAGTGTACTGAAAGAGATTCTCCGTGTTTTCCAAATAGTTGGTATAGCGCTGATAACCATAGTCGACGTTCTCGCGAATCTTTTGGTCGATCTGGTCGCGTCCCAAGTCCTTGACGATAAAGTCCATCGGTTCCACCTTGCGCTCGAAAGTGACTAACGCCATCTCCGAATGGGTAGTGACGAAAACGATTTCAGCAAATCCCAGCTGTTGGCGAATGGCAATCGCGGTCTCTAGACCGTTCATGTCTGCGGCAGGAAATTCAATATCTAAAAATAGTAGGGCGTACTTCGGGGCATCTGTATCCAACGCCGTCAGCAATTCCTTGGGGCTGGCCGTGGCCAGCTTGACCTGCATGTCGTAATCATTGATCATGATGTAGCGTTGGACGACATCGCGGTAATGTTCTAATTGCTTGCGGTTATCTTCACAAAAATAAACCGATAACACCGACACCGTCTCCCTTCTCTAAACACCTTTAATGTAACGTGAATCGGCGCCGGTTGCAATCCTTTTCCCGCTCAATTGGCCCGAATTGACGGGAATCACGACTGGTACGCGCTTCTCACTATTAAGCTTGCCAGCAGGCCCTAATCCCCTGACGATTGATCAGCCAAATCGTTAGGCCCACTAGTGATGACGCCCCACAAGTATCACCGACGAAAAAGGGCACCACCCCACCGGGCGATGCCGCTCAACCAGATTATGCCGTTAACTCATATGATAAAAATTCAGCACTCCCCCAAGTTCTCAATTTCGATAACTGACGCAACCGCAATAATCTGTTATTTAACAAAACTTACTCCTCAGCACATCATGACAAACAAATTTATTCACCGTCATCACAGTCTTTCGTGGGGCCGCATGTTCCCCACATTAGGTCAGGTTCAACGACCAACGTCTTTGACCCCTTCCAACTGTGTTAACCATACCATTTAATTAGCCGGTCAAGCGATAAGTGGCAAAAACGTCATTTTTTGCGCGACGAATTTACAATTGAAGTGCAACAAGTAAGAAAATAAAAATAGACTCCTAGCCTGAGTCCTGTAGAATGAAGTCACCATAACAATCATCTAAAGGAGTTCTTAGGCTATGAGTCC
>NZ_QXIL01000021.1 GCF_004115745.1 Levilactobacillus suantsaii
CAAAGAGCTTTTCTCCGCTGCTTCCGCCGGTTAAGTTAAGTCCATAAAATATGAATATTAATGAAAATACTGATTTAATAGGATTTGTCGTGTGGCTAATTTGTTCTTGCAATTTGGGACTTGTTTTCGTTTTGCAGCAATTTCTCGCTGTAACGCCTTTTCTTCACGTTCTTTTTCACGTTCCTCACGAAGAGTTTCTTTTTCATCTTCAACTTTTTGTCGATATTCAAAGGCAACATTTAATTCCTTTATTTTTAAATCTAGGTAGGCATAATTTAGCTGAATATCTACTACCCTATACATTTTATTATGCTGGTCGAAGGAACGTTTTATGCGCTTGACGATTCGATCATAATTGGAATAAGTCGTTTTTCCAATAGCTTCAGTACATTCATTATTGAAACTACGCAAGATGGCCTTAATGTTATTTCTATTCATTTTTCGGCCTTCGGTTTTACTGTTATTGACTAACCAGTTCGGATTGAATGATACAGCGGTTTTATTTTTGATCATTGATTTTTGATCATCTCTTATCATCTTGAGCATGTCTTTATATCCTAATGAAGTTGAAAAATCATATTGTGGTCTATAAAGTCCGTATGAGCTCATTTCCAAGTCGGGTGTTAAATCATTTATATCGGCTCGAATATTATTTAAAGAGTCGGTTGATTCGGCAATTTTTTTAGAAATTTCTTCAAGCGATTTGTTCTTTTCTGCTATCTTAGCATCTACTTCTAAGGCAGTGTTTTTCTTTTGTTTAATTAATTCGTCTAGCTTGAGGGGTTCCATTTCATGTATAGACAGTTTTAAGTTAGCTTTGTTTTTTAAGTCATTGTTCTCCTGCGTTAGAGAGGATATGTTCTCTTTAAGACTAGCAATGTCTTTTTTAAATTCAGAAGTTTTAAAAATATCACCAAACGCCATATATAGTCCTCCGCATTCTGTCATTTTCCAGATGCACTCATCCTGCAAAAATTAATAAGTGGGTGCTAAAAGCCGATTAAGAGATTTGGGTCATTAGCCGAAGTACATAACGGCTACAATGACAGATATGACTAGTGTGATAATCCAGAGAGCCATACCCGCATATTTATGGTCACGGTATTTTACTTGGATAATAATTCCGATAACCACGGCAACTAGCTGGCAAATCGTTCCGTAGTTGGTCAAGATGAAGCTAGCTGCAAAAAATATCCAGCCGACAGCCAGCCATATTCCCCAAGCCGAAGACTGTTTTGCTTTTTCTTGCATAGTAAATTCCTCCCATGATATGTACAGCTTTTAACGTCATCAGTTTTGGACACGTTATATTTTTTCCAGAATGGTAAGTATATCAGGCAGGCTTACCTAATCAAAATCGTAGGGCAGGCCATATTGGCGTGCTAAGTCTTTGTACGAAGTCGGCATATGATCGTTATCTTCGATAAACAGTAAACCCATCAGAGCGACTGAGAATTCATTAAAATTTTGGCGGGAAACCCATGATTTCAATCATGGGAGGAACGCCCATGTTTCGCAACGTTAGTTGCGTTTTAGCAGAGGCCTTCCCGCCTTCCCCCTTTCTGTTCGTTGGTTCTCAATGTAGTGTTCGACTGTTTCTTTTGACATATCCCCTAAAGTGCCCATGTAATAGCTTGGCGACCAAAGGTGACCGCCCCAAACTATTTGTTGTGTTTCTGGGTGAATTTTGAACCATTCGCGTGCTGAGACCCCCTTTAATACCTTGACAATATTGGCCGGCGCGTACTTTGGTTTAAAGCTGATTAGCAGATGGATATGATCAAGCATGACTTCACCTTTCTCAATTTCAATTTCGTTTTGATTCGCAATGTTTTGCAAGATTGTCAACATCTCCTTTGCTAATCTTGGTGTGTTAAATATTTGTTTCCGATACTTCGTTACCCAGACTAAATGGAAGTGAAAGTTATAAACATATCCGCGTTCGTGTTTCACATTTTCTTTTGACATACGATTTACTCCTAACGTTTATAGATAAACGACTTTGTTATTTAAATGTGGTGACAGTCGTATAATAATTATAGTCTAAGGAGGTGATATATGTGACTAAGAAAATGTCTGAGTTCAAATACCATTACGGAATTAAAATGCGAATATTCCCATCTCGTGAGCAGAAACATCAGCTTGACAACAATATCAACGCAAGCCGTTTTGCTTACAACGAGATGGTGGCCATCGACAAAGAACTATTTCAATTGCGTAAAGTAAAGTGTTACATTGCTTCGGTTGTTAATCGCATTGCCTACCTGCAGAAACGTAAAAACAACACACAAATGTTGTTTGCACTACATCCTTGGTTATCAGGTACCAATGTAGGTACCGACGTTGTAGATCAAGCACGACGAGCTTATCAGAGCGCGTGGCGTTTATTTCGACAAGTACACAGATCTGGCACACCAAAGTTCCATAAAAAGCAGATGAGTGGCAGCTTTCAGCTCCCAAATCGCTATGCTAAGGTTAAGCCGAATTTGTTCAATGGCAGTTGCCGTTTTCTCGATTCTAAGCATGTGAAAATTAGCTTGATTGGCCGATTGCGTGTGTCTGGGTCACATAGACGCTTGTTTAGTTGTGGCAATGATGTTCGTATTGGAACAATCACTGTCTCGCGCGATGTCACTGGGCGTTACTACTTATCTATGCAACTAGGATCGGACACCCCGTTTGTTGCGGGTGGCAAGCAACAGATCTCTCCAGTAGGCATTGACCTAAATACTGACAATTTCCTAACTGATTCAAACGGCAACATCGTTGCCAACCCACGTTACTATCGCTCTATCAAGGGCAAGCTAGCCAAAGCCCAACGTAAACTTTCTCGTCGTGCGCTACGGGCTAAAAAAGAAAATCGGCCGCTTCGTGAAGCTAAGAATTATCAGAAACAACGTGTATTGGTGGCCACCCTCCAGCGAAAAGTTGCTAATCAACGTAACAACTTTCTACATCTTGTCTCAACAACACTTATCAAGAACCACGATTTAGTTGTTGCAGAGGAGTTGCGGAGTAAGAATATGTTACGAAACCATGCATTGGCAATGAGCATTGCTGATGTTGGCTGGCGAACTTTTTTAGGCATGCTGGCCTATAAAGCCGACCTATACGGCCATAAATTTGTCACCGTTAATCCGCGTAACACGACACAAACCTGTAGTGAGTGTGGATATTTGATGTGCGGTGATAAAAAATTGACCTTAAAAGATCGTGAATGGACTTGCCCGCAGTGCGGTAATCACCACATTCGCGATTGGAATGCTGCTAAAAACATTCTCAAAAAAGGCTTGGCAAGTGCTTAACTTGTTTGTCCGTCTGGCAACCTGCGGGCATAAAAGGCTTTGGTAATTAGCACGTAAGACCTGCATGCAGGCAATTGCTGTATCTAAGCAAATTGTGGTCGTTGCACCGTTAGGTGCAGTTCTCACAAGCTTCCGACTTTAGTCGGGAGTGGTTGACCTGCTTCGGTTTCGAGCTGACCGTGTGCGCGGATACTACTTGTATAGTAGCCTACTAGACCCTCTTGTAGAATGGTGTGGCCTAGTTCGTGACCCATAACAAAATATTGGTCTGGCGTATGCCTAATTGCCTCATCGAGCATGATAATAGGTTGTCCATCATCATAAATCGTTTTTCCTAATGGTAAACGATCAAAATAGCACCATTCTACCTGAATATTAAGTTTTTCAGCAATAGTGAAAGGGTTGGCAGTGTGATACCGATTCGTCACTGTTTTAACAACGTTACTAATCTTTTCCAAATAATCAGCCCCTAGTCATGCTTGTGGCGCTTCCAGAATATTGCTGTCATAGCCACACGCACTTGTTCTTTTTGCTCTTCTGTCAGGTCTTCACCGCCATAAGTCATAGACCCTTCATTATCATTGAGAAACTTTTCTAGATCATTAGTATCCTTTGAGTTGGCCCATTGGGGAGTTTGATTTTCTCCAAGAAGGTAGTCTGTGGTGACCTCGAATCTTTTTGCGATTGCTGAGAGCACTTCAAAGTCCGGCTGCCTTTTTCCTTGTTCATAAGATGCTAGGGTGGTTTTCGCGATTCCTAATTGCTTGGCCAATTTTGCTTGTGTGAGGCCAGGTTCTTGTTTTCTAAGTTCTTTAAGCCGAGCTGCAAACATGGATAGCTCCCCCTTTTATGGTAAATATTACTACGCAAAACGCGTATGTTGAAGCTGTTTCAGAAATATACTCAAAAAGAGTACTTTTCTATTGACTAGGTACGCGTTATGTATTACACTTATTTATGTTGAGAGTACGCGAAACGCGTTCATAAGGAGATGATAATTTATGAGAATGTGGTTGAAACGCTGGAGAGACGTGAATGGTCTTACGCAAAAGCAAGCAGCACGAGCCGTTGAAATCCCTGAAACTACCTTCGCATCATACGAGCAAGGGCATCGAAGCCCAAGCGTGGATCGCGCTAAAACTATTGCGGAAAAGATGAATGACATCTCTCGCGGCGAAGACGTAAAGTGGACATATTTTTTTGATGACGTGGTACTCATATCGAGTACCAAACGCTCTGAGGAGGTGAGCTGATGAATGAAACGGTAAAAGCAATTCAGGAGGAGCTACAGAAGCAAGGACTTGAATCTCAACCAGGATCAATTAATTACTCGCTCGTATTGGCGATTGTTTTAGGACTAAAGAAAAAGCCGATTAAGTAATAATCGATTTTCTCAGAAACCTAGAAATGAAATTTGATGGTTGCAAGACCGTCGATCCCATCCGCAGTTAATTCAACTTCATAGACTTCTCCGTCAAAGCTAAGTCTAGTCAGAGAATTAATGGTGTTGCCTATCTTGGGGTCTGATACAAGATAGTTGGCCAGCTCTTCACAGTTAAAATCGAATTCTTCTTGATCATCTGTGGTAGTTGGTAGGTATTCTTTCAGTCCCCAGTCGTATTCAAGGTTCGAGACCATTAGATGGGTCTTCACCGTCTGTAGAAAATTTTCTGCACCGGAAACGATAGCAAGGTCACCGTTCTCAAAGACAGTGTCGTTATCGAATCCAACCTTTAGGTCTTTGCCATACGTGTTGGCATCTACGCGGGGCTGGATGTCTGAAAGAATTGGTTTCTTAGAAATCCATTGCATATAATCACCTCTTTTCCGGTACTAATTGTACCAGAGAAGGCGATGAGTATTAATTTTTCAAAGAACAAGGAGGTGAGCTAATGCTTAAAATTCCAGGCTTACTTTTAGTAGTAACTGTGTTAGCAAAGTCCTCTATTTAATTTAAGTTTAGAGCGGATGCTAGACAACTCGATTTTCTTAAATTGCCAATTTCAAAGGAAGTGACAGCATGCAAAACGAAAGTAAATTTGCCAAACAGCTCACGCTTGCACTTGATGGCGTACAGCAAGCGATGACCCACAAGGATGTGGCTGCTAAGGTCCACGTCTCAAACGGCCAGCTTACTCGCTTAGCCAATGGCCAACGAAAGGGCGACAAGAACACCCGGGTATCACTTGCAAAGACTCTGCAGAGCGTCTGGCTTAACTTCTCCGGTGCCCGTAAGGACTATGGGACACCTTCCTTCATGAAAGACCGTACCAAGCACGATGACGTGATGGCGGCACTCTTCCAGCAACGCAAAGAGGAGAACGACCGCCGAAGTCTTGAAGAGTCGTTCGATGAAGCGATGACCACTAAGCCAGAGCTTAGATCGCCACAGCAAACGCTTCTCATCCGGGACTACTTCCGAGAATACGTCGAAGAAATCGGCGCGGAAGAGACTGATATCGCGATGAAAGCCAAGTACGCGGGTGAGGATATCCAAAGCGTCTTCGATGCTTATAACAAGCGAATAGGGGGGTGAAAACATGATTCAAGCACCGCAAAGTATCAAAGCAAATATCGAAATTGCCATTCCGGATAACTTCGAGTTAGTCCAGCGTGACGAAATCGAGAGCCTTCGTGGTCAAGCACTGACCGGTCGAACGTGGACCATGCAAGATTTACGTGAGTGGGTCGGCAAGAAGTCAACGACTTGGATCAAAGCCAGCATCCTGGAGAATCCGCGGTACAGCCGAGAGATTCAACAAATGGTTGACCATCATGAAATCAAAGAGGCTGCGGGGCCCGGGACACGTTGGCTTTTCAAAGCTGGCCCCATGGCGGAGTTCTTAGACCGTCACTGGGAAGAATTACCTTGGTAAGGAGGTGACAAGAATGGATTTGCTCTACTACATTGTCGGAGAATTCATGGTCTGGACCGCAATCCTGGCGTCGTTTATCGGCTTCGGATACTGGCTATCTGAATCGGTACATGAGATGGGCGGCTGGAAGCCCTGGGCAGACGATTTCTTCGGACTGACCTACAACGAAAAGGAGGATCACAAATGATGCTTTGGCATAAAAAAAGAGCCCTGACCTGGACGTCAGAACTCGAAGATAAATTGCATGTATCACATTTCTTTGACTTCAATTCTACTCTGAAAGGGTGGTGGATTCAATGACTTTAGGTGGATTTGCACCACACTATGATGAGTTAATGGCCGGCGACACTACCCCGCAAGACATCACCGGGTTACGACTGGTCGACGGAGAAGAATACCTGAAACTCGACGGTGGGGATATCTACGTGCCCCGCAACGCCGAAGCAATTCGGAGCTTCCTGTACGACTACAGCGACCGGGACACCGACGGCCTTCCGGACAACCGATCGGAACTAACTGATTTAGTTGGCGAAGAGTTTGGCGACATGGAGGTGATCACATGGATCAAGTATTAGGCAAGCAAACTGCAAGCGGCCCCGTGATTCTTGTGGCCCAGGTTACTAGCGAAAGTCGTAATCGGTTGGCCGATATTCGCGGCGAACTATTTAATCTTATCGAAGCGATCGACGAACCGGGACACCCAATCACCAACGAAGAACTCGATCATTTGTATCGAATTAACGATCAGCTGGCAGAATGGCAACCCGAAGTGGAGGTTAAGTAATGAATCTTTATCAATTGGAAGACAATCTATACCAAGTCGTTCGATTAGCCGAAAGTGCCGATTCGAAAGATCAACAGGCGTTTGATGACACGATTCTCAGCCTGAAAGATGGCATTGCAGATAAGGCAATCGGCTATGGCAAGGTAATCAAGCAGCTAACGTCCGATGAAAAGCAACTTGCCGAGAAAATGAAGGTCGATGCTGACCGAAAGGCTTCACTCGCTAGCAACATTAGACGATTAAAGGACGCCTTACAGCAAGGACTAGAGGCGGCCGGTTTAGACCACGTTAAAGACGTTGACCTAGCAATCTGGATTCAGAATAACCCGGCCAGTGTCAATTTAACGGACGAGGAGAAAGTACCTGGTGACTTTGTTAGGACGACAACTAGTCTCGATAAGAAGTCCATTCTAGCCGCCCTGAAGGCCGGAGAAGAAGTTCCGGGGGCCGAACTCCAACAGAAGCGGTCCATCCGGATTCGATAGGAGGGAAACATCGTGACCGAGGAAAAAGAACTGAATTTAATTCAAAAACTGAATGAGGCCTCAAAACACATTGGCCCAATTGGTAAGGACGGAAACAATTCATTTCAAAAATACCGTTTTCAAAGTGAAACGGCCATCAAGTATGCAGTTGAGTCTGCAATCCGTGAAGTTGGCATTCGAATCATTCCCCAGTATGAAGTCATTAACCAGTACGACAAGGCTTCAAAACGAGGCGGCGAGAATCATTTCGTCGACGTGATGGGGACCTTCACTATCACGGATGGAGAAAACACGGTTGTTGGAACCATGCCCGGTAGTGGTCAAGATTCCGGTGAAAAAGCAATGGCCAAGGCCTGCACGAGTGCTCAGAAATACTTCTACAAGCAGCTCTTTAACATTACCGACAAGGACGAAGATCCGGACGCTGATGATAGTCACCCGGGTGGAGGATTTGGTGGGACGACTAGTACACAGGAATCACAAACTCCTGGTCCGGAACCGATAACTCCGCAACAGAAAGATACATTGAGCAAGTTGTTTAATGCCATTGCCGGTAAGGCGAAGGTTGATTTAAACGTTGTTGCCACTTCCTTCTTGAAGCAGGTTAATGGGGCAACGAGTATGGATCAATTAAATCATAAACAGGCACAGGAGATAGTCTCTGTGGCTACTAATAAGCTAAATAAACTTGTTACTGAAGGGAAGGAAACAGCATGAGAGTAATTACAATTTCTGGAAACGTAGGTAAGGACCCCGAGGTTCGGTCAACACAGAATGGACTGATGGTTGCTAACTTCAGCGTTGCAGTTCGTCAAAACCGCCAAGGCGACGATGGCCGGTATGGGACCGACTGGTTCCGCTGTACTGTCTGGGGGAACCGGGCCAAAGTAATCCAGCAATACTTCCAAAAGGGGAGCCACGTTGTTGTATCTGGCGACCTAGAGGTTAGCGAGTACAACGGTCAAACGCAATTAGGCGTTAACGTTAGTGACTTTGATCTACCTGATCGTAATGGCGCAACGGCCCCGGACAATGCGTCAGCTCCATCTGTGAATAACAACGATTCAGTTACGATCAACGATGACGACCTGCCGTTTTAAATAATCAAGTGGTGGGTGGGAGGCATAAGAGGTGTACCTATGGCACGTCCGGTTAAGAAAGGACTGGAGTACTTCTCGATAGACGTTGACATGCTTCACCGAATGAAAGTTAGAAAAATAATGTTGAGCTGTGGCCCACAGTCAATCGCTGTACTAGTCGACCTGCTCGGTAATATCTACGGAGACGAGGGGTATTACATGCAGTGGGACGATGATGCCCGTTTCTTAATTTTTGACGATGTTGGGGTTAAGGAAGCGGCTGTACAGGAGATTGTGACTAAGGCGGCCCAAGTTGGATTCTTCGACCAGGGCATGCTTGATAAGTATTCAATTTTGACTTCATCCGGGATTCAAAAGAGGTATCAAATGGCGGCTAGAAAGAAGAAAGATTCCACCATTAATCCCGAATATGACTTGCTTGACGGAGTTATCGACACCGATAACGAGGTTTCTGACGCGGAAACCCCAGTTTCGGGCGCCGACAATCCCCAAAGTAAAGCAAAAGAAAGTAAAGTAAATAAAAGTAAAAAAGAACCTAAGCGTCCGCATTCGGGCAAGCCGAAGTACGGACCCGATGATCCACCGTATCAAATTGCTCAGCACCTGCTCAAGGCCATTCGGGATAATGACCCTGAGTTCTCGCCTAAAAACGACGAGCATAAGCTGCAGACATGGGCCAACGACATCCGCCTGGCTCATACCCAAGATGGTCATACCTACGACAAGCTGGACGGCATGGTCGAGTGGTGTCAGCACGACGATTTCTGGAAGTCGAACGTGCTTTCCGGGTCCAAGCTCCGGAAGCAGTTCGACCAGATGAAGATGCAGGCGGCATCACGCGGCCGTGGGAGCTCTAAGCCAACAAGGGCCAAGGAGACACTGCCAACGTGGGCTCAGAAGACGCCTGATAAACCTGCTTCGGACGGCAAGCTAAGCCCCGAACAGCAGGCAGCACTGGACGCGCGAATCAAAAAGTTCAAGGCACGGCGGCCGGAGAAAGAAGAGGCGACATCATGAAGAACGCAATCAGCTATGCTTTAGATAAATACGATTTGTACGTTTTACAGAGAGGCATCCGATTTCCGGAAGAGGCAGAGGATTTTGAGGAACTGGCACAGGGCAACGTTGAATCTGATCTATGCCAGGATATCTGGGACGCGATTTACGAGAAGCTTGAGGACAAGCTCAGTGAGCTAGACGAGGAGGAACAAGCATGAACGAATTAATCAAGACTTTCAAGCAAAATGACGGCACGGTGGCCGTCGATGCACGAGACCTGCACGACTTTCTGGAGGTCGGCAAGGACTTCACGTCGTGGCTCAAGGACATGATTGACTACGGCTTTGAAGAGGGTAAGGACTTTACCCCGTTTTCGGTGAAAAGTACTGGTGGCCGGCCCCGCGCCGGTTATGCGCTCACCCTGGATATGGCCAAGGAGTTGTCAATGATTCAACGGACCGATAAGGGCAAGCAGGCCCGTGAGTACTTCATCACGATGGAGAAACGGGCTAAGCAAGTCACCTTGCCGATGGCCCCCGAGGAAAAGTTGATGCTGGTCATGGAGAACGCCAATCGGGCCAACAAACGACTAACTGGGGTTGAGGAGCGTATGGACGAATTCGAGGCCAATCAAAAAATGGACCCAACAGAGTACAGTACCGTCAGTCATGGCGTTACCCGCGCAGTTAATCGATATGTCGGTGAGCATCATCTTCAACTGACGCGTGATCAACGCGCGGAACTCTACAAGGATATCAGCACTGGGCTCAACAAGGTGTGTGGCGTTCACACGCGAACTCAAATTCGTGCTAAGGACTTCAACAGGGCCATGAAGTATATCTACGACTGGGAACCCAACACCGCAACCAAGATGATGATGCAGCAGGCCGGTGAGCAGACTGCCATGGAGGTGTAGGAGATGAGAGTTAAGGCGCTTAACCGGGACCCAGACGGTAGCCTGATTCATCAGCACATTAACCATCCGGCAGGAGACGACGAAGAAGAGATTTTCTGGCCATCTGATACCGATAGAATCCGACGCGAGATGGAAGCGTACGCTGCGTTCGGAATTCGTGGGAATGCTTTGGCCCGCCTAGTGATTCACGGTGAACCAGTCCCAGCCGGGCGCCCGCGATTCTCAAACGGCCACGCGTTCGACCCTAAGCGGTCCCGGGACTACAAGCGCTTCGTCGGTCAAGAGGCCAAGATGAAATATCACGGGCCACTACTACGAAATGATCCGCTCAAGGTCGATGTCAAAGTGTACCGGCACGTGCAGCGGTCAGTCAGCAAGGTAGAGCGGACACGGCGCATCAGTGGTGAGCATCGGCCCATCGTTAAGCCGGACGCATCAAACTACTTGAAGCTGATTGAGGACGCACTGACTGGCATTGTGTGGGAAGACGACAATCTTATCACGGATGTCTCCTGCAGCAAGTACTATTCGGACGAGCCGAGGATTGAAGTCACAGTTACAGAAGCTTAGGAGGAAGAACAATGAACATCGTAGAACAGTTGGAGGTGACTGACGATGATTAAGTTTAAGGATTCAGATTGTTATCCAATAATGTTTGACCTGTTTGGACTGATTGCAATGTCTGACAAATTAACTTTTCCGATGGTTTGGCATGAAAAATATTACTTGAAGAAAGTTATTCAGATTGACAAAGACAGCATATTCATACTTGGGCGAAGCTTAGCGGAGGCAGATAATGAAGCACGGCGATAAGGTATATTACCACCCACGCCATCACGTAAAGCAGCCTGCCACATGTCTATGCTGGATCAATCGTGGTGATAGACGGATAGCGATGGTAAAAGTTAAAGGCAGCCATAGGCATATTGAGGTGGCACCGAGTGATGTTGAGATTGGGAGGGCAAATGATGTTTAGAGCATACATTGAAGATACTGATGATCTGGATTACAACGATGTTCCTCACAAGGGACACTTTGTTTATGGCAATCTTATTGAAGGAGGAAATAAGAGTAATACTGATGCAATTGTTGGGGATTTAATCGAAATAAATGACGAATATGTGAATGTTGAATGGTGGTGCTCCATTGAAAAAGGTTCGGCTGAACAGTATACCGGCTTAAAAGATGCTAATGGCAATTCCACTGAAAAGTTTAGACACACAGAAAAAGGGGTTATAACTAATCTTTATCAAAAATTGAAGAAAAGAAATAAAAATAATGGATTTGGCAGCGTTCCGTTTAGTCTAAAAGATTTTTATGATTGGTCTATGAAAGATAAAAATTTTCACCGGCTATTTAGAATGTGGGTTTTTGACAATTATAGCAAAATCTCAAAACCATCTGTTGACAGAATAGACCCGACAGTCGGTTATGAATTTGACAATATGCAATGGCTTTCTTGGAATGAAAACTATTATAAAGGTATTCACGAGGTCGCCGAGAAAAAAGAAAAACCTGTCGATATGTACAAGGATGGAATTTATATCGGAAAGTTTAAATTTTTTGAATATGCTGACCAGTAATTACTATTGGAAGATGGAGTTAACAAACGCGATTGGGATTTTGGGAAAATATTAAATAACCCAGAACTATTGGAGGAACAACATGAAGATTAAAACATTTTGGACTGAATATTTTAAGGATGACGAATTTGAAACTTCCGTCAACGATTTCATTAAAGACAAAAGAGTTATACAGATTTCAACTGGAGACTCATTGCCTACCAATGATGATTATGTCCATACACTAACGGTACTTTATGAGGAGGCACAGCATGATTAAGATATACCGTAAAACAGTAACTATTAAGGCTGAACAATTTGACGGGTCACAGAAGATGATTAAAAAATATGGAATAGAAGATAGCGCAGAGAGTGGTTATAACGATTCAGATTGGGAAGATGAAGGATTATGTATTCCGACTAAAGAAGGGTGTCTAAGAATTAATAACGGTGACTGGGTTGCCACCGGCATTGAAGGTGAACACTGGCCGATCGCTGATGACGTTTTCCGTAAGACATATGCTGAGTTGCCAGTTATTCCTAAGGCCGTTGCTGACTGGATCGAGGAATGCAAAGATAAAAGCATTTCAATTGGGGATATGCTGTGCTCAGAGAGACGACCAGAAAAAATGCGTGATTGGATGGCACTTACACCGGGAACCTATCAATTTGATTATGCTCGCTATCAGAAGCATCAGGAACTAATTGCCCGCGCGTGGCTAGATGGGTATCAAGTGGAGGCACAGCATGACACACGAACAGATTGAGTATCGAAAATACGTGATGCAAGGCATGGCAAGCTATGGTGGCGATGTGGCACAGGCATTAGTGTGGTGTGGCAATCACTTTATCAAGTTGAGCAATAGCCAACGCAACGCGATTAACAAGCTGTCAGCGAAGGAACGCAACCAAGTTATTCATGAACTGACGATGGGATAAAATTATTATTTTACGTAGGAGATAAGCATGGATAAAACACGCGACGAAATGAACGGTAACCAACGTATGCTGCTTAGATATCTGGAGGCGCTGGTGCCGAAAGACGATGTATTGATGGGGCTAGCCGAGTTTCAATCCAGATTAAGCGATCACAGCGTGCCTAAGGAAGTTTACATTGCTTTGGGTATGCTGAGCAATGCGGAGATTACTAACGTGCTACACGAGCTTACGCGGCCATTTTAGACAGCAAAAAAGGGCTGACACAACAGCCCTCACCCAAATTATGCTTACTCAATGGTCAACAACTAATTATAGCATAACCAAGGGGTGGCAAGCGCTATGGAAAGCATCTTTAAGAATGTGGATGAGGATAAGACGATTGAAAAAGCTGAGTCAGTGCTAAAAGATTATTGGAAGTGGGAATTGCGGGCACGGCGTGCGCGTTTCAACTTGCAGAGTCCTGCAATGGACGGCATGCCACAAAGTCCCAGCTTCGAAAACCGCGTTGATGAGAAGCATGTAAACAAGCTTAACGCCGAATTTATGGCTAATCTGGTAGTCAACGTTATTAAGGCGATTGGCATTGACGAGCAGACTGACCGCTATTCACAGGCACTGTATTTCTTGTACATTAAGCGATATTCAAAGGTAAAGTGCATGGCCTGTATGGATCATATCTCAGATAAGACATTCGACAAGTATCTACATGAGGGCCAGCTTGCTTTTGCCGAAGTCTATCCTGACGCCGTTGAGAACTTAATCGTTAAAAAGCCACATAAGTATGATCCAGAGAAACGTGCAGAATTTAGCTTTGATTAATTACTCCGTGTTTTTTTCCGATAAAATTCCGGGAAAGTTCCGGGTTCACTCCGGATTATACATGGATTCGGGGTGTAAATTAGTAGTATCGAAAGATGTAGGGAGGCCACCCCGCCTCATCTAACACGCATAGCTTAGCCGGAAAAGCAGTGGTCTCCTAAACCACCGACGCGGGTTCGAATCCCGCTGCGTGCATTGTGGTGGAATGATGAACCGGCCACAAGATTACCTCCGATCAGGAACGTGCATAGCTCAATGGCAGAGCAAAGAAGATACGGGTTCGACTCCCGTTGCACGTATTGGCGAGTATTACAAAATGGGAGGCGACTCCCCTTCATTTAAACGCATGTTCAGCTCGCCAAACTCCTTCATAAAATTGACCGGCCTGCATAACCGGTCAGTAGGGACCTTTAACTCAGTCGGCTAGAGTAGACGGCTCATAACCGTTCGGTCGTAGGTTCGAGTCCTACAAGGTCCATCGGGCGCAAATAAACCTTAGGAGATGGACCCTCCCGTTCATTGATTGAGTGTCCAAGTGTGATCGTAACTGGCGTTGGCCTGCCAGAAGAGGGCGGTTTGAATTTGAATCCGTGCGCGGTTCGATTCCACACCAATCACATTGACCTAAGCAAGTCGCTAAACTACTCAAGCACATAAAACGTTCGCCTAGCTCATCTGGATAGAGCAACAGACTTCTAATCTGTAGGTGGTGGGTTCGATCCCCACGGCGAACATAACGGACTTTTAGCTCAGTTGGTTAGAGCCTCCAGCTCATAACTGGATGGTCGTAGGTTCGAGTCCTACATGGTCCATTGGTCAGCAACCACGGTATGGCGCAATACCCAAATGCGAGTTCTATACGCTAAGCTTAAAAGCGTAAGTCGACGGGTGGTTGAAACGTGGCTAAAATAGAAAAAGTCCACGTCAGGAGGCTCATTACCGCGTGTGGTTCGATTCCACACCAATCACATTGCCCCGCGGGTGGCCTTGTAACCTCGCGTTAGTCCTGATGAAGACCGAAAATTCATCGTGTGCTTGTGGCGGAATAGGTAGACGCACTGGAATGAAGTAGGCTATGGCGGAGTCGCCTTATCGACTCACCCGCGCCACCACGGAACTTCATTTTGGATAAGGCATGTGGAGGTGCAAATCCTCACCAGGTCATAGCAGTGGGCCCGGTAACCCCACTGTGAAACCTTCCTT
This sequence comes from Levilactobacillus suantsaii, assembly GCF_004115745.1. Classification (GTDB taxonomy): domain Bacteria; phylum Bacillota; class Bacilli; order Lactobacillales; family Lactobacillaceae; genus Levilactobacillus; species Levilactobacillus suantsaii. The sequence goes on from NZ_QXIL01000021.1 coordinate 14,989, forward strand.
CATTAGTATTCTCTTTCTTCCCCAGTCTTGCAGGGCCGGGGGCTTGAATCCTTAGCTCAGCTGGTAGAGCACCGGTCTTTTAAACCGGGGGTCGTGGGATTGAAGCCCACAGGGTTCATTGGAGTCTTAGCTCAGTGGCAGAGCGTCTGGTTGTTAACCAGAGGGTCGCAGGTTCGAATCCTGCAGGCTTCGTTGGACACCATAATAATAAAAATAACTCAAATGGACTACAGACTTTGTGGTGTCCAAAATCTAACTAAAGTTTGGAGGCAAAACTCCTCTCTTTAGAAGTTAAAGTTAGGCCTCGGTGGCAGTCGCCGGGGCTTTTTAGATACATAAATTGAGGTGATTAAGATGGGCAAGCTAGTCCGGGAAGAGTTCTACAAAATCGCTGGCGTTAAGCAACACGCCGAGTTTGAGCAGTATCTAAAGGACATCCTTTTCAAGCCAGACGAGCGCCAAGAGTTTTACAAGGCCATGCTGCGGATTAGCACAGACGTCTACGTCGACAGCTTCCGGGCCTACTTTGAAGAGTACGCCGCAGAGCGCAAGGCCAATCAGCAGGACTATACGCCGGACACCGTGGCCCACATCTTGGCGGCCATCACGCGCAACAACCTCCAGGATTCCAATGGATGGTCGGGATATGATCCAACGGCCGGGACAGGTTCATTACTGATTCAGAAGTGGAAGGACGACCAGCTAGCCGAGAATCCGCTCACGACCTACGCGCCTCACAATTACTTGTACATGGCTCAAGAGATGGCTGACAACGCCATTCCGTATTTGCTACACAACCTAGCACTGCGGGGAATGAATTGCGTTGTGATACACGGAGACACGTTGGAACGGACGGCCAAACAAGTCTATTTCGTTCAGAACGACAATGACGATTTCTTAGGATTTTCGTCAATCAACGTGATGCCCCACACCGATGAAATTAAGGAACAATTTGAAATCAGTGGGTGGGAAGAAGAGACCATTGACCACATTGAAAGTGGCTTGGTTAAGTTCTGGCCTACTTTGGCACCGATGCAGAAGAAAGCTTTAGAGATTAATCCGGACCCAATCGCTGGGACGTATGAGAAACCCAGTGACCACTTGCAACTGAAAGATATTGCCGCAGTCGAACGCGCGAAAGCAAAAAAAGTGTACCCCGCCGGGACGATAGTGATTCAGATGTCGGCGACGCGGGGGCAAATCGGTTTGCTAGAATCCAGTGGTAGGGTCGGTACCCAGTACGCTTGTATCCAAACACCGTTCACACCGGGCTTCGTCTTCTACATGCTAAAAGTGCGGGCACCGCGCTGGTTCCATCGGGTTCAGGATGGTCTAAACCTCAAGTTGAAGGACATCGAAGATATTTCGGTGGCCATCACATTAGCAACACGGGAAGAAGAGTACGAGCAGTTATCATTATTTTAGGAGGTGGCCGGCATGGCCAGAATGCTGAAAACTAAATTCGGCCTGGTCAGCCCGGTCGAGGCGCGATGCTTGGGTGACTTGGAACGTCAGCTTAAAGATGGACGGTGGCAACGTAAAAAGCCACAGCGACCACATAAGCCGCGTATTACAGTGTGGAGAAAAAACAGGGTAACAAGCGTGAAAAAATAAAAGAAGACCAGATTTTGGTCTTCTTAAAAATGATAATTTATTTATCGTCTTTATCTAACTTTTCCTTTACGTCATCAACCGTATCTTTAACAGCATCTTTGGCATCTGACAGTTTATCTTTAGCCTTACCTAGAATACCTTGACCCTTACCTTCAGCTTCACGGGCCTTGTCGTTCGTAACCTTGCCTTCAACTTCTTTAGCTTTTCCACTTACCTTATCTTTGGTGCTATCAATCTTGTCATCTAGACTCATAATATAACCTCCCATAATGTAATTTGTTACAACAGTATTATTCCACATTTTAATTTGCTTGTCTAATAAGGAGATCCTGCAAGAGATAGTGTAAATGACACTTATAAATTTAAATTTTCAGATTTTGAATCAAGCATCACTCGCAAAAGAGTGGTGCTTTTTCTGTTGAAGAAAGATTGGGAAAGGATGTTAGGAATGAAAAATCAATTAAGTGATAAAGAAAAAGCTAAACTGTGGGACGATCTACCGAACTACGTCACAGTCACTCGACCTAACGGGGAGCTGATTAGTTATATCCCGCTTAAGCCCGAAGCTGGTTCCAGTGATGGCATGATTGTCAACAAGGACTATATCTTCACTGAGAGCTATAACAAAGAAGAAGCTCATTTTGCTGATATCGATGGCAAGGTTTACTACGAAGGTGCCATGACATGGGGAAACCACAAGCAGGCACAGGAGGTTGTTGATCGTGACTGATAAAGAAAATAAGCACTCAATCCGGGTTAGCGACGGTGCATTCATTAGCCTTTTTGACCCAAAGTATTTCCATGTCTTGATCAATGATGAAGAACTAAACAGTCTTAGTAGTGACGTGGCAGTTAGAGTCGTTGACTCTGGATCAAACTACGTAGACAAGCTGGTTCAGATTATGGTCCCACTGGGCAAGCCTTCGGATGAGCTGCTAAAGAGCTTAGTCCGGCAAGAGAAGCCAATTCACTTGGCTATCAAGGATGACAACACTGGCAACTTGTACGAGAGCCATTCGGGATATATCAAGTACGGTCCGAACGTTGTGTACGGTAAGGGATTTCCGATGGGTCAGTTTACGATGGCCTGTGTATTTATGAATTAGGAGGCGCCCCCATGGGTAAAGGCAAGTATCAAGATTGGTTGACCCACGAGGGCTTGACCAAACTAGAAGGGTGGGCCCGAGATGGCCTAACCGATGAACAAATTGCTAATAATATTGGCATTGGTACAACGACTCTTTACAATTGGAAAAAGCGTTATGTGGAGATTGTGGAGGCCCTAAAAAAGAGAAAAGAAGTCGTTGATCGTGAAGTTGAAGGTTCACTTTTGCGGCGTGCCAAGGGATATACGACAGTTGACCATCAGTACAAAGTAGTTGATGTTGATCCGGATGTGCTGCATGCACGACGTCGTAAGGTGGCCAATACTTACAAGCTAGACCATCCGGAAGCAAACAAGCAGGAAATTGATGACTATGCTGCCGAAAAGGTCCCAACGCGAGAAAGCATTGAGCTATTTCAGAATCAGCATGAGGTACCACCAGACACTACAGCAGCTATCTTCTGGTTAAAGAATCGTAAGCCAGATGAATGGCGTGACCGTAAGGAGACCGAGTTATCTGGTGGCGTAGGCGTACAGGTCAGTGACCCCTACAAGAATTTATCTGAGGAGCAGTTAGCCAAGCTAGCTGATGATGACGATGGCTGACATGCAGCTTATCAGACAAGGCGCGCGGGTTGAACTGGCTCGGCGCCATTTCTTTTCCTATGCTCGGTTAATGGCCCCAGACTTTTACAAGCGGAGCCGGGGCTATTTAGTAGAGATGTGTGATTCCCTGCAAGACTTCGTTAAATCCGACGATGATATCCTAGTCATCAATGAGCCACCCCGACACGGAAAATCGCGCACAGCAGGGCTTTTCGTTCAGTGGTTGTTGGGTAAAGACCCATCGATAAAGGTCATGACTGGTTCTTATAATGAGACGCTTTCAACGACTTTCTCGAAGGGGGTACGGAACGCTATTCAAGAGGTTAAGGCGGACCCGGATATCCCGGTGTTTTCGGATGTTTTCCCAGGCGTCGGCATCAAGCAAGGTGACGGAGCCATGAACTTGTGGTCACTGCAAGGCGGATACAATAATTATTTGGCCACGTCACCAACTGGTACCGCGACAGGGTTCGGGGCTGACGTCATGATCATCGATGACCTTATCAAGAACGCCCAAGAAGCTTTCAACGAAGTAGCCCTAGACGCGCAGTGGTCATGGTTCGTCAACACGATGCTCTCCCGGCTCGAATCTGGTGGAAAAATCATTATCATCATGACTTGGTGGTCATCACAGGACCTCGCAGGACGTGCTCTGGACGAATTGCCCGTATTAGGGTATAAGGTCAAGCACATCAGTATGAAAGCTCGCCAGGACGACGGGACGATGCTTTGCGAGGACATCTTGTCACGAGCACAGTACGAACGGACCTTTAAGACCCAGTCGCCTGAGATTGCGGCGGCCAACTACCAGCAAAAACCAATTGACCAAGAAGGACGATTGTACAAGCACTTCAAAACTTACGACGAAATCCCACGAGATGAGCAGGGCAATCCGCTCTTTCGGGGGATTTTTTCATACACCGATACTGCCGACGAAGGCTCTGACTGGTTGGCTCATTACGTCTATGGGGTATACAACGACGAGGCCTATATCTTGGACGTAGTCTTCTCGCAAGACCCAATGGAGATGACAGAACCAGCTGTGGCCCAATCGCTATTCGAGAATAAGGTCAACGCGGCCACAATCGAATCTAACAACGGTGGGCGTGGGTTTGCCCGGCAGGTTGAGCGGAGATTGCATGAGGAGTATCACAGCAACGTCACTAAAGTTCAATGGTTCCATAACGGGCAGAACAAGATTGCTCGGATTCTGTCGAACTCAACTTGGGTCATGGAACACATCTACTTCCCAGGAAATTGGCGTAATCGTTGGCCAGACTTGTTTGATTTTCTGACGCGATACCAGCGTGAGGGGAAGAATGAGCATGATGACGCCCCTGATGCTCTCACTGGTGTGGCTGAATCGGTTCAAAACAAGGTAAACATCAGCAAGCGTCCTAGCCGTCGTAAGCAAGCCAAAACATTAAGAAGGATGGGATTAGTATGACGAAGAAAATGGGCCACGTTAGCGCGATGGTTGCCAATGCACTGGACCGATACGCGTTAGGTCGCGATGGTGGTCAGATTACTATTGTTGACCGTGAAATTGGTGAAGCGTTTGTGCTAAAGCTATCTGGTAAGAAGGCCGACATAGTGTGGCAGGTGCTGATTAGCACACACCCCAATCGCGATATCGGTAAGATTGAATTCGGTACAAAGAAAGGGCCACGCACCATTGATGAGTTAATCAAGACGGGGCCAGACGGAACACTTAAATCGAAACTGGGGCTGATCTAATGGCTGATGTACCTGTATTTGAGTGGAAGGGCGTTAGCATTGCTTCAATGAGTAAGCACGAGCTACTGGTGGCCATTAAAGATAACGAGCAAGGACGCAACTATCCAGATAGTGCCACAACAATCCTGTTGGGTGAAGCAATGAAGCGATTTCTTAATGAAGATGTTGATTTAGAAGATAAACGAGCTGAGGAACGAGAACGAGTGGTTAACGAAATGCTAGCCGGAACTGATGAGAAAGGGGATGAACTAGATGGCGGAAACGAATGATCTACAAGCCCATGGCATGTCTTTGCCGTGGCCTGATCGTAAGAGTATCTACATGCTTCGTGGTGGTTCACGTTTTGGATTCGATGCCAACCAAGATTATCAAATGCCAGCTGATGAATGGAATGCCATCAAAGCTAACCCAGACGCTATCAAACCGATTCTTTCCTGGTTCGTTAACGACCATTACACCAACCAGCTTCCACGCTTGCTGACCCTCGAACGCTATTATCAGGCTGAAAATGACATTCACTTCTGGCGATCAGACAAGGCTCCTGACCGGGCTGACAACCGCATCACATCTGGTTTGCCACGGTACATTACGGACCAAAAGGTAGGCTATCAGTTTGGAAACCCACTAAAGTTTGCGTACAGTGACCCCGATAATCCTGACGACAGCGGAGAAGACATTGTGAACGCCATTGCGGCATTCAATGACGCGGTAGATGAGCCTTATCACGAGAAGGTGATGAGTAAGAACCTCAACAACACGGGCCGAGCGTACGAGTTGACCTACGTCAAACAGGGAACCAATGACTTAGCCTTACGTGCTATTGATCCGGCCCATTGTTTTGTGGTATATGACACCACTATTGACCTAAACTCGCTATTTGCGGTGCGGTACTACATGGTCAAATTTATGGAAACTACCACTTATTACGTTGAAGTCTATACTAACTCCAACGTTTTTTATTACACCAGCACAGATAGCCCAAACGGTGAGTATACATTGACCGAACAGTCGCCACATTTCTTCGGCACGGTTCCGATCACCGAGTACAAGCTCAACGACGAGCGACTAGGTGCATGGGAGCCAAAGCTGGACGAAATTGACGCTTACGACAAGTCTATTTCCGAAATGTCAAACAGTCAGGAAGATTTCAACAATGCCATTCTAGTGATTAGCGGGGATGTTGACGATGAAGATGATCTCGACAATGCAATTCCACTGACAGACGTTGCCGGTGAGCAGGTCACTGATAGTGAAGGAAATCCGATCTACAAAGTCGATAGCATCAATCCGGAGAACCGCATCTTATTTATCAAGCCATCTATTATTGATAATCTGAATGGGGGCCCAACCATCGTACCTACCACGGCCGAGTATCTGACCAAAGAGCTTAACGCTCAAGGTTGGCAGACGTACAACGACCGCTTGCTGGCTGATATCCATAAGGACACCAACACCCCGGACGTCACGGACCAAAACTTTGCGGCTAACGCCAGTGGTGTGGCCATGTCCTACAAGCTGTGGGGTTCTGACCAAGAACGGGCGACACAACAATCCTTATATACACGGGGAATTAAGCGTCGAATTCGTTTGCTGGCCACTTACTGGGCAAAGACGTCACTTATCAAGTCCGCAGACGAGGCTGAGCACGTCAACCCCAGCTATACACCTAATCTACCGAAGAACGATAACGAAGTCATCACGAACGCAGCCGTATTGCTTAAGACCGGTGCCATCTCTAATCAGACGTTCTGGGAAGCGGTTGAATCAGCTACCGGGGTCAAGCCTGATGGCGAAGAGAAGCGCATGAAAGACCAGAAAGCTCAGGATAAACAGGATGGATTAGATTACATGGATAAGATAGATGGCTCCGACCAAGATAAAGCTCAAGGTGGTGTAAGTGATGGCGAAGACGATAGTGACCGACCAACAGGAGGGACAGCGAATAAGCCAGCTCCTAAGCTCGGACAAACGGTTTAAAGGCCAGACTGATAACCTATACTACCAAGCACTAAAACTCATCAGTGACAATATCAGGGCTTTCTACGCTCGATATGCCAGTAGTAAAGGATTGACCGCTGATGTGGTTCGCGAACGGGTCACTCACTGGGACTTAGACCAGTTCATGCACGCTATTGACCTGTTGATGAACGGTGATCAGTCCAGTGCTGACTTAAAGAAGCGGCTTAAGCTGACAAAGTATCAAGCGGCTGGCGGTGACCATGCTGACGCAGTTGCGGCCCTTATCGGTGCAACCATTGCCGTCACAACTGAGAAAGTCCACAAGACTAGTCGCCAGCACCTCGCTAACGACTATGTGTCTGAGCAAAAGTATCAGCAAGCCATTGCATCGAAGCACCTCACTTGGACGCTTCCACGTACCCAAAACGCTCAAATCACACCAGCCATTGGCCATGCGGTCGATGGCTCGGACTGGTCAGACCGTTTGTGGGTGCGCTCAGATGACATGGTCGCCGACATCCAGAAAGTGGTACGCGATTCACTTAGTGGTGGATTAGATCAAGACCAGCTCGAAAAGCTCCTACATTTTGGCGCTACAGGTATGGTACCAAAGGGCATTCAAGCAGCTGGTGAGACTGAAATGTGGATGGTCGACCGCCTTATTCGAACTGAATCGGCACGATTAGTTGACAAGGCTACCATGGATTCGTTAAAAAACAGACGCGTAAAACGCATTGATATTGTGACAGAGCCGGACGCCTGCGAAAAATGCCGCAAGCTGGCAGCTCAAGGACCATTTTCGCTTAGTGAGTGTCCAGATTTACCATGGCATCCTAATTGCCGATGTAAGAAACGAGAACATCAGGAGGAAAACGATGAAACACATTAAACGTTACTTATAGTTTATCTGGAAGTCGCAAGACTTCATGGAAGGATACAATTCCGTGTGGGTATTTTTCCGGTCCCGTAATCTGGGAATTGGATTCTGTAAGCGTATGAGTCAAGACGACAAAATGTACAAGCACTCTTAGCGAGTGCTTTTTTATGCCCTTTTTTCGGCAGTGGGCGTTAAAGAAAGCTGATGAGATATGCAATCTCTAAAAGGCATTTAAGGAGGATTTTTATGTTAAAACGCGATTTATTCAACTCAAAGATGTTTGAAGCTCCAGATGACAATACCGGTGCCCCAACCGATGGTCAAAAGCCAACGGAGCCAACACCATCATCAGATCCCAACCCGGATGATGGTCACAAAGATGGTGAACCTAATAAGGTTCCCATCAAGGACCAACGGCGAATCCGCCAGGACGCTGTTGATCAGTTTATGAACTCTGATAAGTTCAAAGGATTCATTGATGAAGCTATTGCTAAGGGGGAAGCCCGAGCCAAGATGTCTGCTGAGGAAAAAGCAGAAGCCGATCGTAAGGCGCAAGAACAACGGGATCAGCAAGAACGGGATAACTTCCACAAAGAACAAGCCCATTTTTATGCACAACAGGAACTTGCTAATCGGAAGCTGCCTGCTACCTTTGCTGACTATGTTGCCGATCAAGATCACGACACTATGATTGCAAACGTTGATTCTTTTGAAAAGTCTTTTAACGAAGCCGTTCATGATGAAACGTTGAAGCGCATGCAAGGGGACCAAACGCCAGCGGCTGGTACTCAAACACCCGGTGCAACAGTCACACAAAAGGACTGGGACGCTATGAGTTTTACGGATCAATACACGTTGATGCAAAAGAATCCTGAGTTGGCAAAAAAGTTTACGAAATAGAAAAGGAGTGATTCACATTGGCAGATAATTTCACACAACTGGCCGGCATGCTTCAATCGCCATTGTTTGGTCAGAACGTCATTAACAAGTCCACCAAGACTAACCGATTCTTAGCGTCTGGTATTTTGACACCAGATGCACAGTTTGGTGCTCATTTACTGGATTCCACAGAGGATTACATGACTTTGCCATTCACCAATGATTTAGCCGGCGATCCTGATCCATGGACCGATTTGACTGATATCGAGGTAAGCAACGTCACGACTGGCAAGCAACGTGCTATGCGAATGCGGCTAGTTAAGGCATTTGGCTACACCGATATTGCACAAGAATTTTCAGTATCTAACCCTGCAAATGTTATTGCAGCAAACTTTAGTGACTTCTGGGCTCGTGCAGAACAAAAAATGTTAGTGCAAATGTTGGCCGGTGTTTTTTCAAATACAGATATTGCCACAGCCAAGTTATTTGACGATTCAGCCAAGCAATTCGGTCCTCGTGGTTTCTTGGCAACCATCGGTCTATTAGGTGACTTGCAAGATCAAACGTTTAGCAAGATTGCCGTTAATTCCAGTGCTTATTCGGAAATGAAGGCACAACAGATGATTGATACAGCTAAGCCAAATGAAGCTGTTGGTCCTTTCGGAAACTATAATGGTATGCAGATCGTTGTCGATGACGACTTGCCACTGGATGAAAACGGAGTGGCCACTAGTTACATTTTTGGTAATGGATCAGTTGGCTATTCTGTGGCTAACCCAGCTAGTTCTACCGAAGTTGAACGAGAAGCCCGCAAGAATGGTGGTCGTACCAATGTCATTAACCGGCGTGTTGAAACCATGCACGTTATGGGAACATCGGTGGCTCCTAGCTTTCATTCAGCAGGTCAAACAGTCACCATGGCCGAACTGGCGTCACCAGATACTTGGGAAGTCGTCAAGGATGTCGACCCACGGAACATCAAGGTTGTGGCATATAAGGCTAAGGTATCAACCGAATTCTTACCTAAGAAGAAGGCATCTAGTGGTTCTGGGTCAGGTTCTGGAACAACTACAGGTAAATAAGAGGTGAACCGCAATGGCCGATAACAAGACGACACTCGATAAGCTAAAAAAATACCCGCTGGCGTCTGATTTGGACGATGACGAGTATCTGCAGCAGCTTATCAATGATTCATGGGTAACTGTGCAAGATGACCACATCAAACCTATTAAGCAAGAAGAGGCCAACCGCCTGCTGGTGCTTAGTGAGCTGTATGTGGATACCTTGGTGGCTAACGGCGGCGTTCAGTCTGCCAGCCATTTAGGTGAATCTCAGACCATGTTTGACTGGTCTAAGGGCAACGATCCGTACATGTTGCGGTACCAAGCCTTGGTTAATCAATTCGGACGTAGTTATCACCGTGGCCGGGCATTCAGTCGGGATTGAGGTGGTTAGGTGGCAAGCTTTAATCACATTTCAGAGTGGGTTGAGCGATCTAAACGGCTTAATCAAATGGATTTGATTGTTGGCGTCCCCATCGATAATTCGTTCTTACAGATGGTTGCCCGGGTCAATGAACATGGCATGGTGATTCATGCTAAAAAGTCATTTTTGACCATTCCCACGGCTGCAGCCAAGGGACGAAAGCCAAGTGAGATACCTGGCCTGTTCCAACCTAAGGGTGCTCACAATCACGTCCTAGTGGTCGCCGACAAGTCGGTCCCATACGGCATGACTATCATGTTCGTACTCAAAGAGAGTGTTCGGATTCCACCAAGACGGTTTCTGAATATTGCCTTTGAACGCAATCATGATGAGTGGGGGCAACTTGTGGCCGATGGCTTTCTTCGAGTTATGGACGGCAAGCTATCCCCAGAAAGTCTTGAAAATCAGCTAGGGCGAAGAATATCAAATGATATCAAGAAAACTATCCGTGACCTGCACACGCCGCATAACGCGTCGCTCACTGTTGACCGTAAGGGATTCGATGATCCGCTACAGGACACAGGAAAATTAATTGGGTCAATCACATGGACCCGTGAAAGGAAGCTATAAAAAATGGCTCAAAAATTAGCGATTTACAAGAAGGGTGAAACGACACCCTTAGCAACTGGTGATCCATCTGAAAAGGTATCCGTAACTGGATTAGCAGCAGGCACGGTCGTTGCCAATGGTGATTATCAAGCCGCCGTTATTGATGATACTAATGCCGAAAATCCATCAGGTAAGGTTGATGTACCAGGATGGACGGTGCTAAAAAAAACTGAACCAGAGCTAACTAACGTAAAGGCTACGGCAACGGAAGATGGAGCAGATGTCACCGCTGACGTAACTAATGCCTAATTTTCAAAACCTGAATACTTTTCACTATATGTTTGACCGCAACAAAGAACCGCTGACAATCACACCATATCTTGGTAATGATGGTAGCGACCCGTTAGGAATAGGTGGTCAGTCGTGGGGAACACCGCGTGATGTGGTTGAACCCCTCACAACAACATCTAATCCAGCTATTACATACCAGCAAGGCTCTGGTGGTGAGATGGAAGTTAGCATTTTGGTCTGGTCTTCACGTACATCGGGGTACAAGAAGGGCACCAAGGTTTTTCGGAAAAACACGGGTGAAACGTATGAGGTAACTGGTGTAGCGCCATTGACGCATAGCCAGCTGACTTATTACACGCTTCAACGGAATGGAGATGGTAATGATGAACAACCGACAAACGGTGACAGCTCTGGTAACGGAGCTGAACAAGTATCCAATGAACCAGGGGGAGAAGATCCCTTGGGTCTATGAGAAGGTGATTGACGAAAAACGTCAGTTGCCTTTTTTTAGTTGGACGATTGCCAATGTTCATCAACGAAGCACCTTTAAGCACGTAGGTGAACCATTTCTTAAGGTTATTCAGTTAAAGGTCCACTGTGATGACCCACTGGAAGCTAGCGATCGCATCGAATGGTTGCAAAACGTCTTAGGTTCCATGCAACCACAGGTCGACTTGGCCCAGCAGGGCATTTCAATTGTGGAAGTGAGTGACCCTGAGCCACTTGACGAAGATTGGACGATCGCTGTTGAAAATCAGGTTGGTGTCACAGTCACGCTGATGATCAACCCTGACTATCGTGATCAGACACAAGTGGGCGAGCTCGATTCCGTTGAACCGAATATCAAGATTACAAAGGAGGAATCATAAACAATGCCTATTGCAAAGATTATTAAGCAGCCCTCGGATTTAATCACAACTACGACGGTTGCCCCACTTAATACGGGATCGGATACTGCAGCCGTTGCTTTGCTACGCCGGGGAACTGACGCAACCGAAAGCGTGCTGCTAGTTCATGATCCAGAAGAAATGCCAGATGCGGGTTTTGATGAAACAACTGAGGAATATGCGCTTGTCGAAGCAATGTTTGATGTTAAGAATTTCGAAGGTCCAGTTATGATTGGCACTTATCCAAACACCGATGTCATTAGTCTAAATGACGTCAGCGTGACGCCAACTTCTGATGGTGCGACAGTATCTGCTACTATCTCTGGTGTGCAAAAGTGGTTGGAAGACCATTTAAACGATGGCCCTCGGTGGTTTATTCCGGTTGGGATGACGGATGACGACATCAAAACAGCTGCTGATATTATGTACGTCAATGCACACAGTGAGTTGGTATTGCAGGTCGACAACATTGCTGATTTACAGAAATGGCATGATTACGCGGTTGCAACGCAAACCGATAAGGACAAGCTTGGACACCTGCGGGCAATTGTCGAAAAGAGTGCTGAAAATAAGCCGGCCGCACAAGCAGTGGCTTACGCTTCAACTCTGACATTGCTTGACTGGATGCGGATTGGCAATCTTAGCCAGTTCGTACCAAACGACTGGACCCAAGTTGAACTCGATATGATCGAAAACCTAAATAGTTTGACTGTCGTGAATAAGGCGGATGACCTCATGTTGAGCGCTGACAAAGAGTTAAATGGCAACTACATTGACAACTCTTTCAATGCGCAATTCAACACTGATTTTCTGCGATACCGGATTCAAAAGTGGATGAACAGTAAAAACTTTACCGAGATTACTGATGACAATATCAGTGAACTAGTTACGACCGCACAAGCAGCCGGCGATGACTTGTTCAAACTGGGAACCATCGCTACCGGGGACGATGGCAAGGCCGATTTCCATGTAACGGCCAAGTTACGTTCACAGTTATCTTCTTATGAAATCTCGCACCGTAAGTACAAGTCATTAGATGTTCAGATGGGATTGCCTAACCCATTTGAAAAGGTCTACTTGAACAATGCCATTACACTCTAGGAGGTGGAGCTAAATGATTCAACGCGTTCAACTCGATGACGGGAGTTACTTTGTCCTAAAGGATTCTCGCTTTATTCACGTTTACGTGATTGTTGATGGCACTCCAACGGAACTCAGCGGGTTCCAGTCTGGTGAAGCCGTTAACTGGTCTAAGACTGATAACGATGTCGATGTGGCATCTGACTTTAAGGGCGTTCCACTGGGCCTGATTAATCACTCGAAGTTAGGGCAATTTGTTGCTCACCTTAACGACGGCGCCCCAGCCCATGACATCATCTACAGCTGCTACTACCGGCAGATGAACCACTCTTCCGATGTCGTCCCAACCTTTGGATTTAAGGTCCAGAACGACAATAACGGTGAAGTAGTCAAGTCTTCAGTTTGCTTGATCCAGAAGATGCCGAATGGTTCCGTCTCTAACGGGATCACCACGCGCGACTGGACCTTGCTGGCTTGCCAGTACGAAGATACGTTCGGCAATAACGCGGCTTAATCGGCACTATAGAAGAACTCTGCGGGTCTGCTACGGGCCCGCTTTTTACATACCCATTTTGAAAGGATGGAGATTAATTATGACTGAACAAATGCCAGCACCAAAAGTAGACGTAACCAAGTTAGCGGAGAAGGACGAACACGCAACCATCAAGTATGGGCCGCTCGATGATAAGGGTAACCCCACCAAGTCCAAGGAAGTAACCTTCCGGGACCCTGGCTATGGGGTTCTTATGCAAATTCGGTCTAAGCAAAATGTTGGTGACAACGAACGCGACTTCGGTGAAATGGCCAATCTGATCAACGAAAACGTGATCGTCCACCCACGCTACGCCTTCGCTGACCTTAACAAGTCCGTTTCCAAGAAGGATGAATCCAAGGTGGTCACGCTGGACGGACGTAAGGGCAAGAAAGTTCAAATTCTGATGAAATTTCCGGGGTATCGGGAAGCCATTAACCTTGTTACTGATATCCGTGGTGCTAATGGCGCCGACATGTCACTAGGCGTACTAAACGCACTTGACCAAGATGTTTTTCGTCATGCAGACAAGCCGGACAATCCCTTAGACATTCAGTTCTGGGGCGATAACGGGGGCGGTGTGCAGGCCATCAGCGAGGCGCTTACTTACTTTACCGAAGTCATGGACCGCGAAGGGTACTTGACCATCTTCGGTAAGGCTGTGACGTTTCTGCAACCGCTCTACTAATCACTCGATTTACTACAACTCCGAAGGTGAGTTTGACCAGAAGCGACTAAACGCTGATGTGGATCACCTTTACGAGCTGTATGAGCCGGTGCTTGCTGGCTTGGCTAAGTCAATCGATGAGGTCATGAGCTGGACGCTCGACCAACGAATCTTGATGGGGAATCTGGCTCAACGAATCATCGACGAGCGGACTCAGCAACAAAGTATGGCGGTTCAAATGGGGGCTACGGAGTTCTGGAATGCCCTGCAGAAAGCCAATAGCAGATAGGAGGTGTGCCAATGGCTGGAGAAATTAGACGTGAGGACGTCGCAATCGGCTTTAATATCGACTACCAGAAGTTGGAAAAAGTCGATGCGGGAATCGACAAGATCGTGGATAAACTTGGATCTTTGGGCCATAAGTTTGAACCGGTCAATCAGCAGGTTAAGACTTTTGGCACTACCTTCGTCGATACCATCGATAAGGCTTTGGGCGCCAACAAGAAGCTTGACGCTTCTAATTCCGAGGTCAGCAAGGGAATCCAGAATAATTCTCGTGTGGCCACCACTTTTCGTGACAAGATGGCGAACATCAACTCGGTTACTGACAGCTACACTGCGTCACAAGAGCGGCACTATCATCAAGTCGGCACCGCCATGGATCAGGTCACTAAGCACGCCAGCATCTTAGGCAAGAAGCTACACGACTTGCCGAAGGAAACGACGGCTAAGGTCAGCTTCGACACTAACGGCGTTCAAGCTACTGACCTAACCGGCCAGCTTCACAAGGTCGATAAGTCTATGGACAAGACGGCTAAGAAGAGCCGCCGGCTGCACGACATCATCATGGGGACCTTTGTCGGTACTGCAATTTCTAACGGAATTGCGGGTATCACCAACGGCTTACACGAGGCCGCTCAGGCTGGTATGGAGTACAACAAAGAGCAAGACACGATGAAGACTGTGTGGACGTCCCTGACTACTGAGGCACCTAAGGATGGGAAAAATTTAGTCAAGTACATCAACTCCATGTCTCAGCATTCCATTTATGCCGCTGATGCTCTGAATGAGATGGCTCAGTCCTTCTACCACGTTCATTCAAACGAAAAGGAAACCAAGAACTGGACCAATGATTTCATCGCTTTAGGTTCCACGCTGCACATGTCTAATGACGCACTAGCCGAATCTGGTGAGCAATTTGCAAAGATTGTTGCTGGTGGTAAGGCGTCATCCGAAGATATGGCGGTCATGATCAACCGATTCCCAATGTTCGGTGAAGCCTTGCAGAAGGCGACGGGCAAGTCAATGAAACAGTTGTATGCCATGTCCGCAGCTGGGAAGCTATCGGCTAAACAATTTACTGATACGCTGACCTATCTTGGCAAAAAGTACGAAGGTGGGACTAAAGAGGCCATGACTTCATTCCTAGGGATGAGCATGTACTTGAAGTCTCGTTTTAGCACTCTAGCCGGGGACGTCATGAAGACCAGCTTCGAAATGGATAAGAAGACGGCCAGCTCCATGCAAGACCTTCTATCTGACAAGATGATGAAAAAGTACGCTAAGGGGATTAGTTCCGCCTTGGGCGTGGTCACAGGCGCCGCGGTTCATATGATTGGGTACCTTGATAAGCACAAAGACACCGTCATTGACGTGTTGGGGACCACGGGGGATATTGCTGGCGTTTTCGGTAAGGAAGTTTGGTCTGACACAGTCGATATCTTAGATGATATCGGCTCTGCATTCGGATTAGTCGATAAAAACGGGCAAGCCGCTAAGGACCCACTGGAGCAAATCGATGACCTGCTAAAGGGTATCGACAAGCATAAAGAGGGCATTCGAATCGCCGCTAAGCTGATGGTCGGATTCTTTGCCATCAAGAAGGCGACCGAGTTCGTCAAACTGCTCAAGGAAGTCAACACCCAGCTTAAAATTTCAGCGGCTCTAAACGCTATTGGTTCGTTCGGTGGTTCAAAGACGCCTAAGGGGACGCCTGAAATTCCTGCCGAAATTCCTACCGGGTCAGCGCCTAAAGCCGAGGCATCGGCTGGTGGTGGATTGCTGACCAAAGGAAAAGGGCTGCTAAGCGGTGCGGCTGGATTGGTTAAAGGCAGTTTGATTGCCGCAGGAGTTACCACAATCATCGACCGGCTTCCATCAGCGATTGCTGGGCAGGCCAAGGGGGTTAAAGAAGCTTCACAGGGTAAAGATGTCAGCAAGTCGACGAAGAAACAGTTTCTAGGCGGCGTCGGTTCTGACGAGTGGATTGGGAACAAACTTGGGTCTCTCTGGAAATGGGCCACCACGACCCGATACCCAGAAGGCCAAGGCCCTAAGAAGGCCACCCCAAAGAAAGAAACCACGAAGTCGAACCCCTACAGCGGTGTATCCAAGGACACTAAATCTTTCCTGAAATCTACACGCTCACAGATCAAGACGGCCACCAACGGGTACCTAGACATCATGGCGACGGGGTCGAAGAAAGCTATCTCCAAGAATAAAACCACTTACTCCCAGCTGCTTGCCAACGTGGACAAGTATGCCGGATCACAGAAAAAGTCGGCTGATGGCAGTGTGAACTATCTTCGTAAAATCGGGGCCATTACGGCTACAGAGCAAACTAAAGCCCTGCAGAAAGAAGACTCCGGGTCTGCCAAACGGGTCGCCAGTGTCAAGAAAACCATTGCTCAAATCGAACGTGATGAGAAGAATGGCGGAGGCAAGCGAAGTCAGCTGGTTGCTAAACTTGACGGCCAACTCCTTCGACTGACTGACACCGGTGCGAAGAATCAGCGCAAAATTTACAAGCAATTGCACGATGGCGTGACGTCACTGACTTCTAAGCAGTACTCAGCGGTTATGAAGAAGAGCCGCCAGGCACGGACTAGCACTGTCACGGACGCTCGTAAGCAGTACGACGCTCAGATATCGAGCGCTAGCAAGACTTACAGCAAAACACTGAAGTCCGCCAAGGCTACTTACGGTGTCCATTCCGACATGTACAAGAAGATTAAGAAGTACGCCGACCAGCAGTACACCGATACGACTAGCGCTGCTCATCAGCAGTACAAGGACACGGTCAAGTGGGCGAATAAATCCGAAAAGGCCGTCGAACTAGCCGCTGCTAATGCAGCTGGCGGCGTCTACGGAATTATGGGCGTCATGTCCGACAACATCACGATTCTTGGCAAACAGCTTGCCACGGCGGTTGGTGGGACTTGGCACAAGCCTAAGACCAATGATCAAGCGATTCATGATAACACCGACCCTGCTGGGAACTTAGCCAAGGGTGCTAGGAAGCTCCAAGGCAAGACGACCGTGCTCAAGAGTGGGCAGGCAGGAATTCAAATGCCTGACCCACTTACTGGTCACGCGTCTGGTGGTTCAATCGCAAAGCCGGGTATGGCCATGGTGGCCGAGGCCGGTACTGAAATCGGGTACGATTCTCGCTCTGGGAAGTATCAGATTTTCGACCACGGACCGCAGCTGGTGCACCTCACGGCTGGTATGCACATCATGAATCATCGTGACAGCATGAAAGCTATGCGTGGTGGCCTCGGACGAGGCCGGATTCTACCGGGCTATGCCAAGGGGACTGGGTCTGTTGGCGCTGCTTCTGTAGCTACGACAGTCAAGGTGAAGTGCGTCAATGACGCTACCATGAAGAATACTGAATACAAGACCAAGCGGTCGGCTGATCAGATTGGTACTGATATTGTATCTGGGTATGGTAAGGGTACCAAGGGCGCTCAAAAGAAACTGACTAGTCTTAACAAGAAGTCGAGTCAGATCCTGAAGGACACGAAGAATGGAACCAATAAGCAAACAGATCTGATTCGCAAGCAAATGATTGCTGATTTTGACGCCGCTCAAAAGGGTGCCGACAAGCAGCTAGCCCAGCTCAAAAATGGTGGGCTCAAAACCATGGGCAAATTGCAGGATGGCATGGCTAAGGCAGACCAGACCATCGTTTCAGACTTCGGCAATAACTTCGGCAAGTTACCAGGGCTAGCTAAGTCTGCTATGAAGGGCGCTATTACGTCCTTGAATGGTGGTTTTACGGGAATCGACTCGGCCCTGTCCCAATTTGGTGGGAACAAGCAGGTTCTGCGACCAATCCACTACGCAACCGGGTCTAATGGCCCGATTGACAGTGACCAGCTTGCCGTCCTCAACGATGCGTCGGTTGGGCCGCGGCAAGAGCTTGTCGGTCGTGGCAGTCAACTGCTACGGCCTGTCGGTGATAACGTCGCCGTTCACTTAAAGAAGGGTGACGAGGTCTTCAACGGAACACAAGTAGAGCGCGCCAAGTCTTACCTGCCGCACTTTAAGAAAGGAACCGGTGCTAGTGATAGCAAACTGCGTTCACTGGCCTCTAGCAACGCCTCAGCCCCATCTAAAGCGTTTAGCCAAGAGTTCACTGTCAACGTCAAAGCGAATGGCGCTAACTTGCAGAAAGGTTTGACCTCTACAGCTAGTGCTGGTGCTAAGACGATCGGCGTTCCTTGGGAGAATGCGATGTGGGGCTACATCGAGTCACTGATCAATTCTGGTGGTGGCGTCGGTGGCGGCCCTGTGCTTCATTCTCCCGGTTCCGGTTGGATGAAAACGTCCGGATTCGGGAATCGTGGTGCTGTCGGTGGTGGGTTCAGCAGCCATGACGGGAACGACTTTTCGGGTGCTAAGGTGGTCCATGCCATGCAAGACGCTGTCGTCACCCGAGTTGGTGGCGCACCTAGCGGCTGGGGTGGTAGTGACGGGATTGGTGAGTCTGTCGCGACTAAAGGCGGCAACCTCAGTCTTATCTACCAAGAGCTTAACGGCAAGAGCAATTCCGGCGCGACTATTCTTGTCCACAAGGGTGAGCACGTCAAGCAAGGCCAAGCAATCGCCAAACTAGGGCCTAGTGGCACTCACGTCCACGTCGGGGCTTCCACTGAGGGGCTTTGGTCTCACGGTGGGGATTCAACACGTGGTTGGTTGGATGTCACCAAGCTACACAGCAGCTTTGGCAATTCGGAAAGTAAGAAATCTAAGGATAAGCCGAAGGTAAGCAAGGCCATGACTTCGCTGGTCAAGTCCCAACTGGGGCCAACAGCAGTCAAGTGGATCAAGAAGAACCTTCAAGATTCCATCGGCGATGCTGACATCGGTAACCTGTCTGGAAGCATGATGCATCGGGCTAAAGCTTTAGCAGCTGCCATCAAGAAGATGTACGGTTCTGCAACTAACGCCGGAATCGCCGCTGTGCTGGGAAGCTGGGAGTTTGAGTCCGGCTTGAACCCATCAGCGGTTAATCCCAGTGGTGGTGCGTCTGGCCTGGGCCAATGGCTCGGTGGACGTAAGACGGCCTTAATCAACTACTCGAAACGCCATGGCAAAAACTGGAAGTCTGCGGAAGCTCAGCTGGAATTCGCCCTTAAAGGCGATGGCTCTGATAGCTCTGTCTTGAAGAGCGTTTTACGCGGTTCTGGGTCCGTAGCGTCCTTAGCTAACAAGTTATCATCACAGTGGGAACGTGGGGGCTACAACGCACAACACGTCGCAGGAGCCCGCAAGATTGAGGCCGCTTTGCATGATGAAGGTGGCTGGTCTAAGAAGGGGAAGCTCAACATCTTCGGTGAAAAATCCAAAGAGGTTACCATTAACCCTCGTAAGGCTAGCGCTGATGGACTTATCGACAGCGCCATTAAGGCCCGTTCAAAGGTCGATGGTAGCGGCTTGGCTGGAACCCTTAACCAGGTTTTAAGCTCTAAGCCTGCCAGTCGAGTTCAGCCAGCTAAGGTGGCCGGTTCCGCCGGCGGCCGAAATGTCACTATCAAGATGACCAATCACATCAAAATTGAAGGGGCTGGCGATGACTCGGCCATTAAGAAGTCAGTTGAAGCTGGCTTGCAAAGCGGTAGTGAAAAAATGATTGACATGGTTCGTCGAGTAATCGGCACTGACCAGGGCCGGGAAGGATTCGTGATCTAATGGTGAACATCACTTTAAAAAAGAACGTTTCCAGCTCGGTTGATAACGCAATTCGACGTTATCTTAATGTCCCGGGCCACAAGTTGGTTCGCTTTAAAACGGACCAAATTGCACCGGACCAGCTTACAGATAAGCAGCTTACTAGCGAGTACAACAAGAATAAAAAGAAGGTGAAGACTGATGCGACAGGCATTAAGAATACCCAAACCACGATTACCAAGCAGCAAGCGGTAATCGATAAGGCTGATGATTTTCTGTCTAAGCAAAATGGCTATAAGACCCGTAAGGCAGCGTATGACCATGCTGATAAGACGGTGGCCGACCTTCAAAAACAGTTGGCCAAGGCCAAAACTGCTAAGGATAAAAAATCTATCACCGCTAAGATTAAGGATGCCAAGAAAGACCAGACGGCGGCCTACAAGGATTTGAAAAAGGTAACGAGTTCAAAATCCTATCAGGCCAAACTTAGCGAGCAGAGTAAGGCTCGGAGAGCCTTGAAAAACGCCAAGAAAAAACTGGCCAATCTTAAATCCAAGAAGAAAAAGGATAAGGCCGCATACAACGTCTACAAGAAAGAGAAGGCCAAGCGTGCCGCGGCGGCCAAACGCAAGAAACAGAAGGCCAATCTTTCTAAAATTAAGTCAAAAATCAAAGCACACAAAAAACAACCGCTCGTCGGGCAAACTGCGCTGTATCGCGCAGACCTGATGAGTTCGGTTGTTTATTTTTTGGGTGAAGTTCAACCGACGGAAACAGATACCAACGAAGTGACTTCGATCGGTGTCGACAATTCGGACCCACGGGCCGGTAAGTCAACACGGACAAGCAAAGAGCTATCCGGGACTTACTGGCTTTTTGGCAAGAGCTATGCGGCGGCCTGCAAGCAATTTAATGCGATCCAGAAGTTACAACGACTGGACACTGAGTTTGTGATCAAGGGTTTCTCCAACTGGAATCACGTCAAAATTTCCTCAATCAGTAAGACAGTCTCAGGACTCGCCCGTTCCAATGCCTTAGAGCTTAGTATCACTTTTGAGTACGTCAAACAGGGGAGAATCCTGTATGGCAAGGCTAAGAAGAAGACTAAGAAAAAGGGCGCCGTCAAGAGCACTAAGAAGAAGGGCTCCGACAAAGGGAAGTATAAGTCTTATACGGTCAAGTCCGGTGACACGTACTGGGGGCTTGCTCAGAAGAACCACACGACCGTGGCCACCTTGACTAAGCTCAATGGGTCACGGTTTAAGACAATGTTCCCTGGTCACAAGCTAAAAATCCCAAAGTAGGAGGCGATTAGATGCCAAAGCATGAAACGATCGAATTTGACCTAAGCAGCTTGCCAAGTCGAATCCAAGTGGACTTTGAAAATGTCAGCGCGGAGCTCACTCTGCAGTATAGCGAGCTCTCACAGACCTTCACGGTCGATTATGAGGACCTTGACGACGATACCCATAAGATCATGGGCGAGCCGCTCACTTACGGCGTCCCGCTTTGGTACTGGGCCTCTTACGATTGGCTGCCGGTCGAACGGCTAGTCCCGATGGACGAATCCGGCTTGGAGTCCTCAGTGACTAAGGGCAACCTCCAAAAGACGGTTTTCGTCATGGACCAGGATAGTGTTTATGAGAGCGGTGATGGTAATGGGTCTTAAAGTCACCAATCCCAAGGGGAAGACCTGGTACGGGGCGAAGGTGGAATTTGATCTGGTACTTAAATCCGGTACCTATCGATTCACTAATTTCCACCCCAAAGGGTACGGCGTCCAGATCACCGGTGAAATCAGCGGCGGCGATGGGGGAACTCCAGCCACCAACACGTTCAACATTTATAACCTATCGAAGGCTCACCAGAACCTCTTCAAGTCTAAGGAGCACGTGATCGTGAAAGCTGGTGGGTATGACCTCTTCGGCATCATTGGCGCTGGAAATATTACCAAGGTTGCTCCTGCGGTCCGCGATGGTGAGGACACTTACATTGCCATCACGTTCGTAGCTGGAAAGGATTACGCCAAAAACAAGAAAATTTACAATCCCTATTCTGGCAGTAAGAAAGTCAAGCACTCTTACAAGACCAAGAGTGGGCGAACTATTACATGGACCACCACGAAAAAGAAGAACATCAATTTACGCTTTAAAAATGGGGTTAAAGCCAAGACGATTATCCAGCGAATCTCGCGTGAGGCGGGCATTCCTATCGCCGCCCTGCACCTCAAAAAGAACAAAGTGTACAAGAAGGGGTATCGGCTGTCCAGCAAGCCAGAGACGGCCATCAAGGCCATTGTCAAGGACTGCGGCAGCCGTTTCCAGTATCGGATGGACGACATCGTAATTGACTACGACGAGAAGCCGAAACTGTGGCAAACGCACCTGTATCTGACTCTTAAAGATGGTCTGGTCAACATGCCGACTATTTCTGACGAGGACGGGAAGAAAGCAACCTGGACGGTGGTGACCTACCTTAATCCGCTGGTGGCTAACGGGTCCGTTTTCTATGTGGCCGAAAACATCAAGAGCTTGGTGCGGGTCAAGAACTACACGCACAGCTTGGATGATATGCAAACGACTTGTGAAGTGGAGGCGGTTTAGATGAGTAAAGATAGAAACGACGCTTTAAAGCTGCTAGTCGATGAACTGCTTCCATACTTTCAAGCCGACGTTCATAGTCATATGAAAGGAAAAGTGGTCTCCATCAAAAGTGGGAGTCCCATGTATGCAGACGTCCAGCCATTGCCGGAACAGTCTGACGGTGAGATCCGTGCTATCTATGGTAACTGCCTAGTCTTGGCCAGTGCAGCCGAATATCTCAAAGATGGCAAACCCACAAAGCTAAAGCGTGGGGACATCGTCGAGGTAGCGTTTGATGACCGGGACCAAGATAATTTTGACGGCGGTTCTGGTAGCTACAGCCTAGCCAGCCGTCGAATGCACAGCGAAAACGACGGAATAATCATGGGGGTGATCCGATGAGTATGGATATAGCGACTGACGAAACCGGTGATGTGATCATTGACCCAGAAACCGGCGACTTTGTCATGGTTGATGATGCAGACCAAGCTGTGGCCACCAACATTGCTTTAGGCACCAACGAGGGCGAACTATCTTGGAACCCCGATTTTGGTCTTAATCATCTCCACGTCATTGAAAACTTGGATGACATACCGAGCTTAGAAGCTGAGATTGAAGACTATCTCGAATCTCAATTTGATAATTTTGTTAGTGCTGAGATCAAAGACATTAAGCGTAATGGGCGTACGGCAACGGTCGACTTAGCCGTTACTTATTTGGATGATTCTGGCGAAGAAACAACGGTAACCGCAGGAACGGAGGTGGATAACATTGGGACTGACTGATAAAGGATTTGACCGGGAAGAGCTGGACGACATCCGCGAGGGCGTTAACCAGCGTTTTAAAGAATCCCTAGGCGATAGTCTGGCCACCGATGATGCTCACCGATTTGGCCAGTTTGCTGGGGCTATTTCGGTAGGCAAGAACCTCGTCGAACAGTTGGCTGAGCTAACTTACAACTCACCTTACACGCTACGCGGACGGGACCAAGACTTAGATATCAGTGGATCAGACATCGGAGTTTCTCGGACGCCCGCGACGGCTGCTACCGTTTACCTGCAGATTGATGCTGATCCAGATACCGTAATTCCCGAAGGAACTCAGTACAGCACGGCTGATGGGGTCGTCTTCAATACACTCGATGAAGCAAAGGTCCCTGGGGTAGCTACCGTAAAGGACGACACTGGGGCTGACGTTCCACTGACGGATGACGACGGCAACGAGATTGGTCGGGTGACCGTACAGGCCCAGGCAAATGAACCGGGAGTGAGTGGCAACGTTAGCGCCGGAACCATCACGGATGAAGGCGGTAGTGATGGTTCCGAGGGAATTGCGGGAG
>NZ_QXIL01000022.1 GCF_004115745.1 Levilactobacillus suantsaii
CAGGCCCGCCGCACGGATGCCACCACCGTTTCTCGTCAAACGCGACCGGTCCCTACGGCACCCACTAAGGAGGATGAACATGCTTAATTTTGTCACTGCAGGAGAATCACACGGGCCCCAACTGACCGGCATCTTGACCGGATTACCAGCGGGGCTGACCTTGGACCTCGACGCCGTGAACGCCGGCTTAGCCGCACGCCAGGGGGGCTTTGGTCGCGGCAACCGCCAACAGATCGAACACGACCAGGTCACCGTGGTCGGCGGTCTGCGTCACGGGGTCACGCTGGGCTCGCCGTTAGCTTTGACCATCCAAAACCGCGACCACGCCCACTGGTCCAAAATCATGGATCCGACTAGTCCGGCCACGGCCGAAAATACCTTGCGCCAGGTCACCCGGCCGCGGCCCGGCCACGCCGATCTGGTTGGGGGCATGAAATACGGTCACCGCGATCTGCGCAACGTCTTGGAACGTTCATCGACGCGGGAGACCGCCATGCGGGTGGCAATTGGGCAGATTTGCGAACAGTTTCTGGCCCAACTGGACATTCACGTCTTGGGGTACGTTCAACAGATTGGGGCCGTCACCGTTGACCCCCACGCGGAACTGCCGCTGCGCGAGTTGGCCCAGCGGGTGACCCAAAACGATTTGCGCTTGGCGGCTGATGACCGGGTCGCCGAACTCCACGACCTGATCACCGCGACCCGCAAGGCGGGGGACACCTTAGGCGGCGTGATTCGGGTGGTCGCTGAAAACGTACCGGCTGGCCTGGGGAGCTACACCGGTTGGGACACCAAGCTCGATGGCCAACTGGCCGCGGCCGTGATGGGGGTCAATGCCATGAAGGGCGTCGAAATCGGCGACGGTTTCACGGCGGCCGGCCACTACGGCAGTCAGGTGATGGATGAGATCGATTGGCACCAAGGTCAAGGCTGGTCGCGGTTGAGCAACCACTTAGGCGGCTTCGAGGGCGGGATGAGCAACGGCATGCCCATCGTTATCAAGGCCGCGATGAAGCCGATTCCCACCCTGTACAAGCCGCTACAAAGCGTTGACATCCAGACCAAGGTGGTCAAAAAGGCCAACGTCGAACGTTCTGACACCACGGCCATCGTACCAGCGTCGTTAGTGGTCGAAAGCGTGGTTGCCATCGAACTGGCCAAGGCCTTGACCGCGACGTTTGACGGCAGTAACCTGACGCGTTTGCAACGCCAAGTGGCAGCTTACCGGACCGAACTGGCCGACTACTAAGGGTGGTGAGGGCGTGAACATTCATACCTTAGGGCCAGAAGCGACCGACAGCTACGCGGCTGCCAGCGTGTATAACCAGCGCTACTGCCAGGGGCAAGCAACCATCATGGGCCACGCGAGTTTTGAGGACCTCTTGACCACGTTAGCGCGATACCCCGGTGATCTGGTGGTAATTCCGGCGGCGTTCAAGTCACCAACGCTGCATGCCAGTTGGGGCGACGTGCACTACGCGTTGCTCGACCAGTGGACGCTTGTGACCAGTTTTATCACGGCGTTGGACCCGCTGGTGGTGATTGAGCGCCGGCACGCTGACAACCGCATCGGCTACACCCACGCGGCCACGGCACAACTGCTGGCCCGTATCGTGAGTAGCGTCGACGTTCAGACCGCCGCCAGTAAATTCCTGGCGTACCGCGCTTATTGTGCGAACCGTGGTGCCTACGTCCTGACTAACGAAAAAAACGTCACGCTGAGGCCTTACGAACGACAACTGAAACGCCTCACGCCCAAGATGGTGTGGTGCGTGTATCAAATTAAATAAGGGGTGCGAGCAAATGAAGCAACGACGATTACAGAACCGACCAACCACTGGCCTTCACGGCACACTGACCGTGCCGGGCGATAAGAGCATTTCTCACCGGGGCCTGATCCTCGGTGCTATCAGTACCGGGACCACCCGGTTGACCCACTTTCTCCCGGCCGCCGATTGCCTATCGACGCTCAATGCGTTGCGGGCCTTGGGGGTGCCAATCAAGCGACAAGGGACCACGGTGACCATTACCGGACGGGGACTGACTGGGTTACGACCGCCTCACCAGGCGCTTGACCTGGGCAACGCCGGGACCGCCACGCGCTTACTGGCGGGGTTATTGGCCGGACAACCCTTCGACACCCAACTGGTGGGGGATGGTTCGTTGAGTCGCCGGCCGATGGACCGGGTGCGTACGCCGCTGGCTACCATGGGCGCGACCTTAGAGTTGACCGGTAACCACCTGCCACTCTGGGTTCGCGGCCGCCGGTTGACTGGCACCACGGTGCATTTGAAAGTCGCCAGTGCCCAGGTCAAAAGCGCCGTGATCTTGGCGGCGCTTCAAGCGACGGGCCCCAGTACCATCGTGGAAAAGCTACCCACGCGTGACCACACCGAACGACTGGTGAACGCCTTTGGGGGCCAGGTGGTGATGGCGCTTGACCGGCGGACCATCACGGTGGCCCTGCACCCGACGTTACGCGGGCAGAACCTGACGATTCCGGGCGATCTGTCGTCGGCGGCGTTCTTCATCACCGCGGCGAGTATCGTGCCGGGGTCACGGGTCACGCTCAAAAACGTCGGCTTGAACCAGACGCGGACTGGAATCTTGTCTGTTTTGCGGCGGATGGGCGGTAAAATCAGCGTTCACCATCACGGCCAAGTAGGCGAACCGTTGGGTGACGTGACCGTGACGGCCGCGCCGTTGCGACCGCTGACCCTCACGGCTAACGACATCCAGCGGTCATCGACGAGTTGCCACTGGTGGCCTTATTAGCCGCCACGGCCAACGGAATCAGTGAGATCAGCGGCGCCCAAGAGTTACGGGTTAAGGAGACCGACCGCATCGCCACCATCGTGACCGAACTTAAAAAACTGGGTGTGGCCATCACCGAAAAACCGGACGGCTTCATCATCGACGGTCGCCAATCCTGGCGGGTCCGCGCCACCCAGTTGGACAGTCACGGCGACCACCGCATCGGCATGATGCTGGCGGTGGCGGCGCTGCGACTTAGCACCCCGGTGACGTTGACCGGGGCGGACGCGATTGGCATTTCGTACCCCACGTTCTTCGATGATTTGGCCCGGTTGGTGCCGGTAAAGGAGGCATTGTATGTCGCAAGTGTTAATTAAGGGACTGGGCTTGATTGGCAGCTCACTGGCGTTGGCCATCCGCCAAGCCCACCCAGAAGTTCGACTGGTGGGGTGTGACGTCAACGCCGAAAGCTTAGCCTATGCCCAACAAACCGGAATGATCGATGCTGTGGCGTCAGACTTCTTGGCCGCCGCGCCACAAGCCGACGTCATCATCTTAGCCGGACCGGTCAGCGTCATCTGTGACGACCTGACGTTATTGGCGTCGTTGACCTTGAAACCGGACGTCTTGGTGACCGACGTCGGCAGCACCAAGCAAACGGTGCTCACCGCCGCCAAGCCGCTCCAACGCCGGGGCGTCGCGGTCGTGGGCGGCCACCCGATGGCTGGGTCGCATAAATCCGGGGCCACCGCCGGGCGAGCTGATTTATTCGAAAACGCCTTTTATTTTTTGGTGCCGGGCCACGCGCCACAGGCCGCAGTGACGCGGTTACAGGACTTACTTAAGGGTACGCACGTCAAGTGGTTGACGGTCACGCCGACCCAGCACGACCGGTTGGTGGGGCAGTTGAGTCACTTGCCCCACGTGGTGGCCGCGGCGTTGGTCAATCAGACCCAACGGGCGTTAGCTGACTCGCCGTTAGGGTTACGGTTAGCCGCGGGCGGCTTCAAGAGCATCACCCGCATCGCGTCGTCGGATCCGACCATGTGGACCGCGATTTTACTGGCGAACGGGCCCATCGTGACCGAACAGTTGGCGGCCTACCAGGCGGAATTGACCCGTATCGCCACGGCCGTCAAGCAACGCGACGTCACCCAACTGACCGCGTTCTTCGCCACGGCCAAGATCACGCGCGACCACCTGGGCCCCGAGCGGCTGGGGAGTTTACCGAACTTCTTTGATTTGTTTTTGAACGTTCCTGATCAGGTGGGGGCCATCGCCGACGTGACCGCGCGGTTGGTGCAAGCTAAGTTGAGTCTGGTCAACGTCCATATTTTAGAGATTCGCGAGGAAGTCGACGGGGTCTTACAACTGACTTTCGGTGACGCGGCCACCCGCGACCAAGCGGCGGAAGTTTTACAGGCAGCAGACTACCAGATTGTGAGGAGGGCTTAACATGCAAGCAATTTTAATTGGGTTCATGGGAAGTGGAAAAACGACGGTTGGTCAGTTATTGGCCAGAGAACTGGGCGTGCATCACGCCGACTTGGATGACTTGATCGTCCAAAGGGCGGGGTGTTCCATCAACACGATTTTTAACACGCAAGGTGAGGCCTACTTCCGCCAGCTAGAACAGCGGACCTTGCGTGGCGCCTTAGACCAACCGGGCATTCTGTCTAACGGCGAGTGACCGCACGATTCTGCAACGGGTCGGACAAGACACTGGCCGGCCGTTGGTGGACCAGTTGGGCCCCCAGGGACTACTCGCGTTAAAGGCCAAACGGGCGGCACTGTACCGCGCGGCGGCCGACCGGTTAGTGGTCACCGATGAGTTGACCCCGGTACAAATTGTGGCCGAAATTCGCCGACAATTGGCAGTGACCACCCGGGCCATTCAGGCGTAAATTTTACCGTTTCTTCCATATAGTAATCCGCAAGTTAAGAGACGCGGAAGAAGGGACTATAATAAAAAAGATCAAAGGGACACAGGGACTCTTTTGACTGATGAGAAGAATTGCCACATACCATAACATTACAGGTTGTGTGGGGTGGATTTTTTATTTGTTACGTAAGCTGTTAGACACAAAAATCGCCAGGTCATGGCGATTTTTGTCTGTCTTCTGAAATTAGTGGGCCAAGTCTTTGACTAAATCGTACCAGGTCTCCCCGGCGTGAGCCGATTGGGACACGCCCAGTGACCGGAAACCGTTTTTTTGGTAAAAGGGGATGCGGTCGGCCAAACAGGTCAAGGCCATGCTGGTGCACCCCCGGGTGGCGGCGACTTGTGCCAAAGCGGACAAAAGCTGACTACCGATGCCTTGGCCCTGGGCCGCGGGGGCGACCGCGACGGTCAGGACCATCTGGTGGCCGCCGTGCGGCAGATTCTGTGGCGCGTCGGCGTACATCCAGTCGGCGACTAATGACTCAGTGACGATGGGACCGCAGATGAAACCGACGATGGTCCCGTGGTCGTGGGCGACCAGAAAGGTTGTGGGAAAGGCGGCCAGGCGAGCCTCATAAGCTGCCGGCGACCCGGCCTCTTCAGGGGTGAAACCGGCGTTTTCGATGCGTAAAATGGCGGGCAGATCGGCGCGCGTGGCGGGAATGATTTGCAAAATGTATCCGCTTCCTTCTATTGTATAATGGGTTTGTTGTCTAGTGTACCAGAAGTTGGGGCGGGTGCGGTGAGAATCTGGGGCCGGTTAGGTGAAACAAAGGCCCCCACCTGTGGGTAATTGTCCCACCTAACGCCGTTTTAGTGGTAGTTAGTTCGTTAAGTGGTCAGCGCAAATACTGGCTTTTTTCGCGTTTTTATCGCCGAAGGGCTCGATTCTTTGCTAAACTGCGAGTGATTGGGAAAGGAGCGAAGTTATCATCGGATAAGCTATTCGTTTTGGGGACTAAGCTGTTTGTAGGGGATATTATTTCCTGGATAGTTTGGGTACCGAAACGCGCAAGAAAGGAAGTTTTAGAGATGCCGCAAACCACGCCGAAGAAGCGTAAGTTGATTCAATACGCCAACGGGCGGTCGTTGGAAGAAATCAACGGGACCGTTGAAGTGCCCCATGATATTAATTTTTGGAAAGCGTTGTTCATGTACTCGGGCCCCGGTGCACTAGTTGCCGTGGGGTACATGGATCCTGGGAACTGGTCAACGTCGATTACCGGGGGGCAAAATTTCCAGTACCTGCTGATGTCTGTTATCTTGATCTCAAGTTTAGTGGCGATGTTACTCCAATACATGGCCGCTAAACTTGGAATCGTGAGTCAGATGGACCTGGCCCAAGCGATTCGGGCCCGGACTAGTAAGTCGCTGGGAATCGTGTTGTGGCTCATGACCGAACTTGCCATCATGGCCACCGATATCGCCGAAGTTATCGGGACGGCGATTGCGCTGTACCTGTTATTCCACATCCCACTGGTCATCGCGGTGTTCATCACGGTCTTTGACGTGTTGTTGCTGTTACTGCTGACTAAGATTGGGTTTCGGAAAATCGAAGCCATCGTGGTCTGCCTGATCATGGTCATCCTGGTGGT
This sequence comes from Levilactobacillus suantsaii, assembly GCF_004115745.1. Lineage (GTDB taxonomy): Bacteria > Bacillota > Bacilli > Lactobacillales > Lactobacillaceae > Levilactobacillus > Levilactobacillus suantsaii. Next base: position 6,292 of record NZ_QXIL01000022.1, read on the forward strand.
CTTCGCCTACCAGGTCGCCTTATCCGACCCGAACTGGGGCGGCGTCTTCGCCGGCTTGATTCCGACGGGCAAGACCTTTGCCCAATCGCCAACCATTGGCGGGACCAACCCGCTGCAGGGGGCCTTGGGGATCATCGGGGCCACCGTCATGCCGCATAACCTGTATTTGCACTCGGCGATTTCACAAACGCGGAAGATCGACCACCATTCGGCCAAAGATATTGCGCAGACGGTCCGCTTTGCCAGTTGGGATTCCAACATCCAACTGACGCTGGCCTTCTTCGTCAACGCGTTACTGCTGATCATGGGGGTCGCGGTCTTCAAGTCTGGTGCCGTTAAGGACCCGTCATTCTTCGGGTTGTTCCAGGCCTTGTCCGACACCTCGACCATGAGTAATGGGGTGCTGGCTGCGGTTGCCAAGACCGGAATCTTGTCCACGTTGTTTGCCGTCGCGTTGTTAGCTTCCGGGCAAAACTCGACCATCACTGGGACCTTGACCGGGCAAGTCATCATGGAAGGCTTCGTTCACATGCGGATGCCGCTATGGTTACGGCGGCTGGTCACCCGGTTGATCTCCGTGATTCCGGTACTGGTCTGCGTGGCCATGACCAGTGGCAAGAGTGCCATCGACGAACACGTGGCGTTGAATGACTTGATGAACAACTCCCAAGTCTTTCTAGCGTTCGCGTTGCCGTTTTCAATGTTGCCGTTACTGATGATGACGGACAGTAAGTTGGAAATGGGCCAGTTTAAAAACGCTCTGTGGGTCAAGATCTTCGGCTGGATTTCCGTGATTGCCTTGACCGGTTTGAACATGCAGGGGATGGGCGACCAAGTCGTCGGCTTCCTGAGTGCCAACCCGACCGCCGCGCAAACGGCATTGGCTGGCCACATCGCGTTGGTCATCAACTTGATTATCGCCGCCTTATTGCTCTGGACCATCATCGAGTTGCACCGGGGCAACAAGCAGTTGGCCGCCCATTTGCAGGCGACCGGGAACGCCTCGGCCGTCGATGCCGCGATGAAGAGCGACGATGCCGACTAAAATTGACGCCAAAATCGAAAAAATGTGAGTAAACTGGTTGTCCCCGTTGTGGTGACAGCCAGTTTTTTTGGTTGCCCAAAGAAGGGATGATCAACGAAAAAATTATAGAAACATCAGTTAAAAGTTTAGGCCCCCTTAAGAATCTCTTAATCGCAGTTAGATAATTTGACAAATTTTTGAACTTTTTTGTGAAAGTTTAGGGTATGACGGGACTAGCCAAAAGTGGTCAAGCAAGATGACTTGACAGCAACGATGGCGGCGCTTTCAAGTTTGAGTAGGGTCCTGCCAATTGACTTCATGTGCCCGCGAATTAAATTTAGGTCAAGCTAAAAAAGTCTTTGCACTCGATTAGATTTAATGTACAATGGGTTCGTTGTTAAGTCATCAAGGGAAAGGAGTTTTTTTACGTGTCTGATAACTCTGTAAAAAAGCACAAGTTGATCCAATACGCCAACGGGCGGTCATTGGAAGAAATCAACGGTACCGTTAAAGTTCCACGCAACATTGGCTTCTGGAAAGCCCTCTTCATGTACTCCGGTCCTGGCGCCTTAGTCGCGGTCGGTTACATGGACCCAGGTAACTGGTCCACGTCAATTACCGGTGGGCAAAACTTCCAATACCTGCTGATGTCCGTCATCTTGATCTCAAGTTTAGTCGCGATGTTACTTCAATACATGGCCGCCAAACTTGGTATCGTGAGTCAAATGGACTTAGCTCAGGCGATTCGCGCCCGAACCAGTAAAGCGTTAGGCATTGTCTTATGGATTATGACCGAATTAGCCATCATGGCGACCGATATCGCCGAAGTTATTGGTGCGGCGATTGCGTTATATCTATTATTCAATATTCCATTAGTCATCGCCGTATTTATCACCGTCTTCGATGTTCTGCTCTTGCTCTTGTTGACCAAGATTGGGTTCCGGAAGATCGAAGCCATCGTGGTCTGCTTGATCATGGTGATCTTAGTCGTCTTCGCTTACGAAGTTGCACTGTCCAACCCGAACTGGGGCGGCGTCTTCGCCGGCTTAGTGCCAACGGGTAAGACGTTTGCTAGCTCACCGGTCATCGGGGGTAACAGCCCGCTGCAAGGAGCTTTGGGAATCATTGGGGCGACGGTTATGCCCCACAACTTGTATTTGCATTCAGCGATTTCGCAAACCCGGGAGATCGACCACACCGACAAGGCAGATATCGCCCGCACGGTCCGGTTCTCCAGCTGGGATTCCAACATTCAGTTGACGTTAGCGTTCTTCGTGAACTCCTTACTGTTGATCATGGGGGTTGCCGTCTTCAAGACGGGGGCCGTCAAGGATCCTTCCTTCTTCGGGTTGTTCCAAGCCTTATCTGATACGGCAACCATGAGTAACGGGGTCTTAGCCGGCGTGGCCAAGACCGGGATCTTATCCATCCTGTTTGCCGTGGCGCTGTTAGCTTCCGGGCAAAACTCCACGATTACCGGGACCTTAACTGGTCAGGTCATCATGGAAGGATTTGTCCACATGCGGATGCCGCTTTGGTTACGGCGCTTAGTAACCCGATTGATTTCTGTGATTCCAGTGTTGATTTGTGTCATGATGACCAGTGGTAAGAGCGCGATTGCTGAACATACAGCGCTGAATACCCTGATGAACAACTCACAAGTCTTCCTGGCGTTTGCGTTGCCATTCTCGATGCTACCGTTGTTGATGATGACGGATAGCAAGCTGGAAATGGGTGAGTTCCGCAACACGATGTGGGTGCGGGTCTTAGGTTGGATTTCCGTTGTTGGGTTGACCTTCTTGAACTTAAAGGGCCTGCCAGACCAAATCGTGGCCTTCTTCGGGGATAACCCATCCGGTGCTGAAACGGACCTGGCTAACGTGATTGCTTACGTTCTGATCTTTGCCATCTTGGCCTTATTAGTTTGGACCATCGTGGAACTTCATCAAGGGAACCAAAAGTTGGCTAACCACTTGAAGTCAGAAGGGAAGGAATCCGTCGTTGATGCCGCTATGGCCGGTAACGCGATCGAAAACCAAGAAGAAAACTAAGGGGCGATCTTTATGGCAACCAAGTTTAAACGGATTTTAGTCGGTGTTGATGATTCAGCGGATGCTTTGCTAGCGTTCAAGTATGCCCTGCATCAAGCCAAACGTGACGATGCGGAACTGCACATCGTGTCGGTTTGGGAGAACAACGAGATGAACGTCTACGAAGCCTTGAATAAGGATTTCATCCACGGGGAACGTCAAGCGCTGGAGGATCATATCCAGGACTATCTGAAGCAAGCGAAAGATGCCGGTCTCACCAAAGTTCACGCGTTGGTCGCGGACGGGGAACCTGGGGAAACCATCGTTAAAGATGTGATTCCGCACGTTAAACCAGATTTGTTAATCATCGGTTCCGAAGCCAAAAAGGGCGTGCGGCGCCACTTCGGGAGCCAAGCGGCCTATATGGCCAAGTATTCACCGATTTCGGTGTTGGTCATTCGGTAACGTGGTATAATCAAGGTAAATTGAATCAGTAACACTTGTGGCGGTCTAAGTCATGTCTGAGAGGACATGGCATAGGCCGCCATTTTTTTAAATGACCGGTAGCATCACCGGGTAAAAAGGGGATTATCAATATGCAAACAGCACCGAAAACCGCGTTTCAACGCGGGTTACATATCGAGTATTTTTCAACGGCTTGGATGACCTTCGAGTTTCTGGTGGGCTTCAGTTCCGGCGTCAAGGCGGGGTCCATCTTACTGATTGCCTTTGGGTTGGACAGCTTCTTAGAGATCATCTCGGGCAGCACGTTGATCTGGCGGTTACGTAAATCGGTCGCGGGCACGGCCAGTGACCAGGAGATTCAACGCGCCGAACAACGCTCGTCATTGATTGTGGGAACGGTGTTACTCCTGTTGGCGGTCTACGTGGTGGGCGTGTCGGTCTATAACCTCCTGACGCACCAGCAAGCGAACAGCAGTTGGTCGGGAATGGCGATTGCCGTGGCTTCGGTCATCTTGATGCCACTTTTGACCTGGGGCAAACGCAAAATCGGTCACCGGGTCCACTCGGCCGCGCTGATTGAAGACGGGATGTGTAACATCACCTGCGCCTACATGGCGGCCACGGTCCTAATCGGGGCCGTGCTCACGGCGGCCTTTGGCTGGTGGTGGGCCGATTCCGTGGCGGCCTTAGTCTTAGTCTACTTCATTGCCAGCGAGGGTTGGGAAGCCTTCCAGAACGGTCGGGGCAAGGGCGCCGATTGATTAACAGAACGCAAAAAAACTGCCGCTTCGCCCACACGGGAAGCGGCAGTTTTAGGCATGAGTTTAGTAATTGTCACCGTTCATGATCGAGTTCTTGACGACCACGTAGTCGACGGTGCGGATGTCGAGTAACGTCCGGCCACCGGCGTAGGAAATCGAGGACTGCAGGTCCTGACGAATCTCTTGGAGGGTGTCGGCGAGGTCCCCACGATACGGGACCAGCATCTGCTTGCCCTCGACGTTGCGATAGGCGCCCTTTTGCTTCTCGGACGCCGAGCCCCAGTACTGTTTGTAGACCCGACCGTCGATGGTCAGCTTATTACCGGGGGACTGTTCGTGCCCGGCAAGCATCGAGCCAATCATGACCATGCTGGCACCGAAGCGAATCGACTTGGCGATGTCGCCATTGTAGCGGATCCCCCCGTCGGCCACCAGTGGTTTGCGGGCGGCTTTGGCACACAACCGTAAGGCCGCAAGTTGCCAGCCGCCGGTCCCAAAACCGGTCTTGAGCTTGGTGATGCAGGCCTTGCCAGGGCCGATACCGACCTTGGTGGCATCGGCGCCCGCGTTTTCCAGTTCGCGGACGGCTTCGGGCGTGCCGACGTTACCGGCGATGACGAAGCTGTCGGGGAGGGTCGCCTTGATCTTTTTGATCATCTGAATCACCGAATCGGCGTGCCCGTGGGCGATGTCGATGGTGATGTATTCCGGCGTGAGGTTGGCCGCGGCGAGTTCGTCGATGAAGGCGTGCTCGTTGGGCTTGACGCCGACGCTGATGGAAGCGAACAGGTGCTTGGCGTGCATCCGTTCGATGAAACCCCGGCGGTTTTGGGGCTGGAACCGGTGCATCACGTAGAAGTAATCGTTTTGCGCCAGCCAGACGGCGAGGTCCTCGTTGATGACGGTCTCCATGTTGGCTGGAACCACGGGAATCTTGAATTTGCGGCCGCCGAAGGTAATACTTGGGTCGTCTTCGGACCGGCTATCGAGGATACATTTATTGGGAATCAATTGGATATCTTCGTAATCGAAGACTTCAGATGGGTGCATCGAGGTCAGCTCCTATTTCTTAAAATTAGTCCCAGATGGGTTCTAAAACGTTGGTTTGGTCACGGTCGGGTCCGACAGAGAAGGTCGCGACCGGCACACCGACCAAATCGGCCAGGTGTTGCACGTAGTTGCGGGCATTTTCCGGCAGGTCCGCTAAGGTCTTGCAGTGGGTGATGTCTTCGTCCCAGCCGGGCAGCTCGTCGTAAACGGGCTGGCAAGCCGAGAGGTCCTTCAAGCTGGCCGGGTTGTGGGTGATGGTTTCGCCGTTCAACTGGTAGGCCTTGCAGATTTTCACGGTCTTGAGGCCGGTCAAGACGTCGAGGCAGTTCAACGACAAATGCGTCAAGCCGGACACGCGGGCGGCGTGGCGAAGAACGACACTGTCGAACCAGCCGATGCGCCGCGGCCGCTTAGTGACCGTGCCGTATTCGTGGCCGGTCTCCCGGATGGTGTCACCGATTTCGTCGTGGAGTTCGGTCGGGAAGGGCCCGTCACCGACACGGGACGTGTAGGCTTTGCAGACCCCCACGACCTGGTCGATCTTGGTCGGGCCGACGCCGGAACCGATGGTCACGCCCCCGGCGACGGGGTTCGACGAAGTGACGAACGGGTAGGTCCCGTGGTCGATGTCGAGCATGACACCTTGCGCGCCTTCGAAGAGGACGTTCTTGCCGGCGTCGATGGCGTCATTGATCAGCACCGACGTGTCGGTGACGTGGGCCTTTAATTGCTGGCCGTATTGGTAGTAGGTTTCGAAAATATCGTCAAAATTCAGGGGTTGTTCGTCGTAGAGTTTGACGAACAACTCATTTTTTTCGGCCAAGTTTTGCTTTAATTTAGCCGCGAAGGTGTCGCGTTCTAAGAGATCAGCCACGCGGATACCGACCCGTTCGGCTTTGTCCATGTAAGCCGGGCCGATACCCTTGTTGGTGGTCCCAATCTTGTTGGTTTTGGTTTTTTCTTGGCATTTATCCAAGAGAATATGGTACGGCAGGATGACGTGGGCCCGGTCGGAAATCCGCAGATTGTCCGTGGCCACGCCGTTATCTTTGAGGTACTGAAGTTCTTCCACTAATGACTTGGGATTCAAAACGACACCGTTTCCAATCACGCTGGTCTTATCTGCGTAGAAGATCCCCGAAGGAATCAAGCGTAGTTTGAACGTTTGGTCGTTGAAGACGATGGTATGGCCGGCGTTGTCGCCGCCTTGGTAGCGCGCGATAACTTCCGCTTTCTCACTTAAAAAATCAGTGATTTTCCCCTTACCTTCATCGCCCCATTGACTCCCAACTACTACTGTTGATGACATAACAACACCTCATCGATTTATTTTTTGCTAAGCCGAACGACCCAGCAAGAAATAATTTACCACGTTCGGAAATAAAAAGCAAGTTAAAAACGAACGATTGTTAAACTATGTGAGTTAATATTCTATTTATTAGGGGTAGAAACTGATTATGGGCGCACATAAGTCGCTAATATGACCCATTTTTAGGATAATCTATGATATAATAGGTCGCGGAGATTAACCGAAGATTTTAAACAATGTTCGTCCTTTACTACCAACAAGGGGGAAACACCATGTTATCACGTTACACGCGCCCGGAGATGGGGCGCATCTGGTCGTTACAGAACCAATACGCATCCTGGTTGGCCGTCGAAATCGCCATCGATGAGGCTTGGGCCAAGTTGGGCGAGGTCCCAGTGGAAGATGCAAAAAAGATTCGCGAACACGCTGCTTTTGATGTCGATAAAATTGCCGAGATCGAAGCGGTGACCCACCATGACGTGGTCGCCTTTACCCGCAACGTTTCGGCGTCCTTGGGCCCGGAACGTAAATGGATTCACTTTGGCGTCACCAGTACCGACGTGGTCGACACCGCCCAGGGCTACCGGCTGAAACAAGCCAATGCGCAGTTGCGCCAGGGCATCGTGACTTTGATTGGCACGCTCAAACAGATGGCTCTGACCTATAAGGACACGGTGATGATTGGCCGGACCCACGGGGTGCAGGCCGAACCGACCACCTTTGGGCTGAAAATTGCCCGCTGGTACGCGGAAATGCAACGGAATTTGGCCCGGTTCGACCGGGCAGCCAAGGGCGTCGAGACCGGGAAAATCAGTGGGGCCGTGGGCACCTTCGCGAACGTCCCGCCAGAGGTCGAAGCCTACGTGTGTGACCAACTAGGCATCACGGCTCAGCCGATTGCCAGTCAGGTCCTACCGCGGGACTTACATGCCGATTACATCGCCACGTTAGCGTTGATTGGGACCAGCATCGAAGAATTTGCCACGGAGATTCGTAGTCTCCAGCGTTCGGAGATTCACGAGGTGGAGGAACACTTCAATCCCGGACAAAAGGGGTCTTCGGCGATGCCACATAAGCGTAACCCGATTGGTTCGGAAAACGTGACGGGTCTGGCGCGGGTCCTACGGGGCAACGTCATCACGGCCTACGAAAACGTGAGTCTCTGGCACGAACGCGACATTTCTCACTCGTCAGCCGAACGGATCATCTTGCCGGAAAGCACCACGTTACTGGACTACATGCTGTACCGCTTCAACCGGATTTTGTCGTCGTTGGACGTTTTCCCGGAGACCATGAAGGCCAACATGGGCCGGACCTACGGCTTGATTTATAGTCAACGACTCTTATTGAAGTTAATTGAAGCGGGGATGAGCCGCGAAGACGCCTATGACTTGGTCCAGCCATTAACGGCCCAGGCTTGGGACGAACAGACCCAATTCCGACCACTGGTGGAAGCCAGCGCGGGAATTCGTGAACGCTTGACGCCGGATCAGATTGAGGATGCGTTTGATTATCACTATCACCTGAGACGGGGGGATGTGATTTTTAAGCGATTGGGGTTAAAATAGAAGATAATCGAGTTAACGTAAAACTGGTTTTTTGGAAAATCAAGATGCCGGTATGACGGGATTTGTTTAGTGTATTCCCCACGTAGGTGGGGGTGATTCCTGCTATCGTTAACCAGTTCTTGGATTTGCTTGGTATTCCCCACGTAGGTGGGGGTGATTCTTGATTAGTTTTGGTCATTTTTGGCACCATTAAGTGTTCCCTACATGTGTGGGGGTGGTTCTCATGAATAATTATATCGATTTGCCAACTAGTTGTATGCCCTTGGACGTTTTGAGTTGAATATAAAGTGTATTGCTCCTGTATTTTGGAATGTGCTATTGCGACACGTAATCAGTTGTTCTCTCCAAATTTTGTGATTCTAAACGTGTGAATTGATTTTCTAGTAAAGCCGGAATTTCCCGGCTTTTTTGATTTATCTTGTTGATTTGGCGTCGAGGATTGATTGAAAAGATTTCATCTAATATGTGTTTTAAACCATTAATGGTAGTGATATTATTGTAGCTGTACATAAACCGGAGGCGGAAATATGAAGAAGAATATCGTATTAATCGGCATGGCGATGGTTTCACTTGGGTTAGGATTATCTACGACATCCATTACAGCTAATGCCAAAGTTTATTCCACACTACCCAAAGCATTGCGGGGTCACTGGAAAAAACATGTTAAATGGGCGCGTGGTTCTAGGGGAGAACGCTACGAAGTTGCCTATACATATCAAGGATATAAACATTCGTTTTGGACTGGTATGACACAATCTGATACTGAACCTGAAAGTGTTCGATATGTTGTAAGCAAGGGGCATGGAATCTATAAAGTACATACTAAAACAACGATGGGTGGTACCAGATATCACATTGATACTTTTAAACGTACTAAGCACACCTTAAGAATTAAAGAGGGCCATGGCTGGTTGGTTTACAATAGTCGCCACAAAGCTGTTGAATAATTAGGATATTTATTCTCGTTTAGTTTTATAACGAGTTATCGAGGCGGGGATAATGGGGATGATTCTTAGATGAATTTATGTCCCTCATAGCGATGCTTGTGTTCCTTACACGTGTAGGAATAATTCTTAGATGAATCCATGTCCCTCATAATAATGATTTTTCCCTCAAAAAAGACTTGGCCCAATTACCAAGTCTTTTTCACGTTCCCAAACAAAAATCCCCCCAGCCTGAGGAAGGCCAGAGGGACATTTCATGAGGAGTGAGTTTCTTATGAGGGGAGAAACTCAAAATTGAGGAGTTCGCCAGACCTGAGGATGATCTGACGAGAAAGTCTAAATTCTCTTAGGGGGGAGAATTTAAAGGGAATTGGATATAGATTTTGACTAGTAATTGCTATTGGCTAATTACTATGATGTTTACTATACCCGCCAGTTGTGACCAGACCAGGAGAAAGTCGTGACGACTTCTTGACGATTTTATAAAGTAAGTCTAAAGACCTTACTATCCCCTTAAGACTGGTGCCTAGGGTTGTTTTGGCGTGAAGTACGTGTCCAGAAATTCGATCACGTGTTGACGGTAGCGAGCTGGATTGATCCAGAAACTCTCCGCGTGGGTCGCGTTCTTCACGATCCAGAGTTGCTTGGGTGCGTGGGTTGCCGCGTAGTTCTCGTAGGCCATCCCCACCGGGACGTAAGCGTCCTTTTCTCCGTAGATGAAGAGAATCGGCCGGGTATTTTTCTTCAGCTGACCGGTCGAGGTGACGTCGTTTAAGTAGTAGCCCAGCCGGCGCTTGGAAATGGTGCTGACCAGGGGTTCAATCGGGTACTTAGGCAGGTGGAACTGGCGCTTCAGTAGGTAAATCAGCTCGGCTTCGACGCTGGAATACCCACAGTCGGCGATGATGGCCTTGACCTGCGGCGGTAAAGTCTCGCCCGACAACATTTCCATAGTCGCGCCCCCCATCGATACGCCAAACAGTAAAATTTTAACGGGGGTGTCACTCCGGTCGATGATTTGCTGGATCCATTTGAGATAGTCTAAGCGGTCGAGCCAACCGAAACTGATGTACTTGCCGGCACTTTCACCATGGCCTCGGTCGTCGGGGAGTAGGACGTTGAAGCCCAGGTCGTGGTACATCTTGGCGAAGTTCGCCATGGTCTCGCCGTTGCCCTTGTAGCCGTGACCGATGATAACGGTCTGGTTGCTAGCCGGATTGGCCGGGATATATTCGGCGACCATCCGGTTTCTGGCGTCGTGTTCGTGGAGGTACCAGGCGTGCTTAGGCACGGCGTGGTACCAGTCGACATAAGCATAATAGTTGTCGGCATATTTTTGTTTTTCGGCCGACGTTTCGGGGACGTAGTTGACCCGTTTGAACGCAAAATTAAAAAGCTTTTCGCTAGCCAGTAAGGTGGTTGCGGCGGCTCCCAGCAAGGGGAGGCCCAGCGTGAATCTTTTCTTCAAGAGGGGTCATCCTTTCTATCATGAAGCATGTGGTTAGTATAAAAGTTTCGGCGCAACGGAACAAGTCTGGGGGTGAAAAAGACCGCCACTGAGCGGGCGCCCAGCGACGGTCGGTGCGTTAGTCCAAGTAGAGTTGCTTTAACGTGGCAATGTCTTTGTGCGAGAAGTCCAAAACGTCGTGTAAGAAGTCTTGAACGCCCCCGTACTGCGTATTGATGACCTTAGCGGCCGTGTCGAAGTAGTCGGGGTTGACGGTCGCGAGCGCCTTGATGTTGGCGATAAAGGCGTCGCTCTTACCAGTGGCTTGAGCGACCATCTTGTCGACCACGGGCGTGATCGTTTGGTTGGTCAAGAGGTAGTCGCGACGAATGACTTGGGGGTCGACGCCCAGCGCGTTTAAGGTCAAAAACGCCCCCATGCCGGTGCGGTCTTTGCCGGCCGTACAGTGAAAGAGGACCGCCTGGTCGGGCTTGGTGTTGGTCAGTAATGTGGCCAAAAAGTCGTGGTAGGCCTGTTGGGCGGACTCGAGCGTCACCATCTGGCGGTAAACGTCCAGCATGTGGCGGTACCCGGCTTGCGGGTCACTGGAAAATTGGCGCTCAAGGTCGGCCTGGCTGGCAGAAGCGTCGGTCCGGTCACCATCGGGGAAGACGGGCAGAAATTTATACGTTGCGCCCGTCGGGACCTTATCAGGCGCCTGGGATTGTTCGTCTTTTGACCGAAAGTCCACGTCGGTCACGACGCCATAGTTGGCGAGGTTGTTCTGGTCGGCCGCGGTGAGCTTATCCAGCCCCGAGGTCCGCACCAGCTTATGCCATTTGACGGTGTGACCGTCGACGGTGGGATACCCCCCTAATTCACGGAAGTTTAGGCCGCCCGTCACCTTTAAAATCCGATTAGTTGCCATTCGTTTTATCATCCTTTCGGTCAGTGTTAGTCTGGCTCTATTCTACCGGTTTTTATGAAAATTACCTAATAATTCATTTTGAGAAAATCTGCGAGCAAACACAAAACGCTGTATACTGTCTGTAAGAGTGTCAGAAATTGATGAAGGAAAAGATAGGGTGATAGTCGTGAGTTTGCGTGGGAAATGGTTACTCTTCAAGACCCAGCATAGTCAACTCAAGCAACAGCTTCAACAAGCTTTTTCGCAACCGAGTCGCCGTAATTTGGCGTTGGCCGCGGCCAAGTTTCCTGCCGATATCGTGACCAAGGACCGGCGACTCTTTGATGGGCGGCTTTTGACCGCTGATTCCGGTGCGCCGTTGCCCCAACACGTTATCTTATTGCATGGCGGGGCGTATACCATGCAGGGTATCGCGAGCCACCGGAAAATCATGGTCACTTTGATTCGCGAGGCCAATCTGCGAGTCACTTACGTGGATTATCCGCTGGTCCCCGAAGCCACGGTCGACCAGACATTGACCTTTGCCAGCCAGGCTTACGAGTACCTGCACGCCCAGTACCCCGACGACCAGTTTTTCTTGTTGGGGGACTCATCGGGCGGAGGTTTGGCCCTGGCGTTACTGCAGCAGTTACAAGAAAAGCAAGCCGAGTTGCCTGCCGGGACGATTCTAGTGTCGCCCTGGACGGACCTCAGCATGATGAACCCGGACTTGACGCGGGCGGCCAAACACGACCCGTATCTGTCGCTGACCACGCTCAAACGAGTGGGCTTCGCTTACGCCGGGGAACACCCGGTGACCGCTCCCGAAGTCAGCCCAATTTACGGGAATTTCGCTGACCTGGGCCCCATTTTACTGTACTACGGGACCAACGAGTTGCTGGTGGCCGATGACCGCCGGCTGGTTCAGAAGTTGCGCGACGCTGCGGGCACCGACTTAGCGGTCCGCGAGTTGCGTGCGATGCTCCACGATTACGTGCTGTGGTTGAAGTTGCCGGAATCTAAACGAACGTTAAAGGAAATCAAACAATTTATCTTGACCGGGAAACTGCCGCCAAGGCCGAAAGCCTAGAACGACAGCGTAGGCGGCGGGAACGTGGGGGTGACCCCGGTCCCGCCGCCTTTTGCGACCACCAAAAAGCGCCCAGCCAGTGGCTGGACGCAATGATTTTAAGGTTAACGATTAAACGTCGATGTGTTGCTTCAAGCGTGCGAAAACGTGGGTGTCCGCCCAAGCCATCACGATGCCCTGGGTGGCTAGCGCCCAGATGGTCCCAAAGCCGATGGCGTGGAGCTGACCCGTCGCCCAAAACGACAGAATGATGATGAGCACTGGCGGCAGGTAGCTGGCCCACTGGGCGACGACCGCCGAGCCGTGCAAGAAGCGAAAGCGGATGATGTAACACAAATCATCGTTGGGGGGCATGATGATGTTGCACCGCTGGTAGATGGACACCGCAAAGGCCACACCGGTCAAGCCGATGATGTCGATACCGATACGAGCTGGCAGTCCCAACTGGGGCACGCCCAGCCAGTTCCAGAAATAACCAATCCATTCAACCAGGTAACTAAAGGGCACGATATATAGTAGGTTCGACACGAAACGTCGCCGGTCGAAGTGTCCGAGAAAAAATTGGTTGAGCACCGTGATCACGATGCCGTACCCGAACAGTGTGGTCCCTAGGGGCACGTGAATCCAGTTGGCCAAATTGACCGAGGACCCGGTCCACACGGCACTGCCGAGGTTGGTGGAGATGGTCAACGCGTTGGCACCGGAGTTCAAGACGATCGAGAAACCCAAGAATCGCATGCGTTGTCCAAAATCCTTCATTTTTGCCACAAAAAGGGCCTCCTGTATAATTTAGTCAGTTTTTAGTCTAACTGAAATCAGGGGAGAAAAAAAGGGTTCTGCCGGCATTTTACCCGGTAATCTGATTACGCCCAAAAAGTGATTAACAAATCGGCCAATCAACCTTATAGTAGAGTGTGTAAGCATCACGAAATTATGATAAGCGAGGTAGACATGATGACTGAACGGCAAATGATTCAAGAAATTTTGAACTCTGAAGCGATGGAATACCACTTCGAAGATGTCGATGAAGATTCAAAGGAATACACGCTATTATTGAAACGCCTGGATAAGGACGTGCGCCCCGTTGAAGAACTCAACGACGAGATCAAGAAATACTTTAAGAGTGCGAACTTTGATTATAAAGAAGAGCTCCACCCCGATGACGTGGATGCCGACATTCGCTTAGTAATCAAGCGTTAATCAAGACTTAAGACCGTAATTGTTAGCGGTTACGCAAAAGAGTTTGGGGCGACCCAAGCTCTTTTGCGTCTTTTCAAGGAGGAAATTGTGACGATTACCGAGTTGTACCATGCTATGGCGCAAACGATGGGGCCTCAACCCTGGTTGCGCCCGGGGACGCCCTGGGCCGAGACGCCAATCGAAATCATGTTGGGCGCCATTTTGGTCCAAAACACCAATTGGCGCAACGTGGAACCGGCGCTAGTCAACCTCAAGCGCGTGACGGGTTTTGCCCCGGCTAAGTTGCGGGAACTGACGCCTGCGACCATCACGCCGCTGATTCGCAGTAGTGGCTTTTACCGCCGCAAGGGCCCGGCGATTCTGGCGTTAGCGGCCTGGTTGGGACAAGCCAACGACGATTTAGCGGCCCTGAAACGCCGCGACGCCGCCAGTTTACGGACCGAGCTACTGGCCATCACCGGCATCGGCAACGAGACGGCCGACTACATCTTGATGTACACGCTAGACCACGGCACCTTCATGGTCGACACCTACGCGCGGCGGTTGTTCGCCTGGTTAGGGGCGACCATGCCCAAGACCTACCCGGCGTTTCAACGTCAGGTCCTGGCCCAATTTAGCGGGGAATTACGCGACTACCAGGAGTTTCACGCGTTGATCGACGAGTTCGGCAAGCAGGTGAAAACGGCCGCGGATTTCGACCAGTCGTTTCTGGCCGGTCACCAGCTAAAAATCTAACTAGCAGAATGTTGGCTCACCGGTGTTGCGCCCACTGATTTGAACAAATCCTATCGACTCACGGGAAGTTCGTGATATGATAGGTGCAACGAAAATTGAAACCGTTTCCGCTACTTTTCGCACGGAGACCGGGAGGGAGTTTTTAGGATATGGCACTCAAAGAGCCGGAAAATTACGTCTTGGCGATTGACCAAGGGACCAGTAGCACGCGCGCGTTGATTTTTGACCATAACGGGCGCAAGGTAATCGAGGGGTACAAAGAAGTCCCCCAATATTACCCGCGACCGGACTGGGTCGAATCCGACGCCAACGAAATCTGGAACAGTGTCCTTTCGGTGATTGCCAGCGCCTTGATCGACGCATCGATTCACCCGGAAAATATCAAGGCCATCGGCATCAGTAGCCAACGGGAAACCACCATCGTCTGGGACCGGACTACCGGCGAACCGATTTACCGGGCCGTGGGCTGGCAAAGTCAACAGACCGCCGCTCTAGCCAAGGACTTGGCCGCGCAACACGGGGCGGCCATCCAGGACAAGACCGGCTTGGTGGTCGACGCTTACTTTAGCGCCACCAAGGTCCGCTGGATCTTAGACCACGTCGATGGTGCACAAGCACGGGCCGAAAAGGGCGAATTGGCCTTTGGGACTGTCGACAGTTGGCTGGCCTGGAAACTCTCCGGCGGGAAGATTCACGTGACCGACTACAGTAATGCCAGTCGGACCATGCTCTTTAATATTCACGACCTCAAGTGGGACACCGACATTTTGGACTGGTTGAATATCCCGGCGGCCATGTTGCCGACGGTCAAGTCCAGTTCCGAGGTCTACGGCGTGACCCAAAACTTCCAGTTCTACGGCATCGAGGTGCCGATTGCGGGGCTGATGGGGGACCAATCCGCCGCCCTGTTGGGGCAGTTGGCCTTGAAACCCGGCATGGTCAAAAATACTTATGGGGACGGGGCCTTTGCGATGATGAACACCGGTCATCACCCGCAACGGTCCAAACATAACTTGCTGACCACCATCGCGTATGAACTCGACGGCCAGGTGACCTACGCCCTTGAAGGGTCGATCCTGGTGGCTGGCACCGCGCTGGCTTGGTTACACGAAAGCTTAAAAATTATCGACAACGTGCCGGCGTCGCGTCAAGCGGCGATGGCCTCGACCGACGAAGATGAAGTCTACGTGGTGCCCGCCTTTAACGGGCTAGGGGCGCCGTACTGGGATCCGGATGCGCGCGGCGCGGTCTTCGGTCTGACGCGGGGCAGTAACCGTAACGACTTCGTCAAGGCGACCTTACAGTCAATCGCCTACCAGACGCGCGACGTCTTGACCACCATGACGCAAGACACCGGCATCACGATTTCGGAGCTGATGGTCGATGGGGGCGCCTCGCGGAATCGCTACTTGATGCAATTTCAGGCCGACATCTTGAACACGCCGGTCCAGCGCGCAGCCGATGAGGAGACCACCGCGATGGGGGCGGCGATTGCGGCCGGGCTGGCCGTGGGCTACTGGGACAGTCTCGATGAGATTGAGCAGATCCATGCCGACGGGCGCCTGTTCGTGCCCGATATGGCGGCCGACAAGCGCACCAAGCTCTACCAGGGCTGGCAACAGGCTGTCGCGGCCACGCGGGCCTTCAAGCCGAACACCACCGCATAAGTCATTCTAACTAAGGGGGAGTCGAAATGACGAAAGTTAAAGCCACAACCACGAAGAAATTGAAGAAACACTTTGCCCACTACGCCGATTGGGTCAACCAACACGACGGGGCGGTCATCGTCACCCGCGAGCATCACCGCAACGTGGTGATGATCTCTAAGGCGGAGTACGAGACCTGGCAGCGGACGCTAAACGCCTGGTCGACGTTGACACAAAATGAGGACCTGCAACAGAGTATGGACGAACTGACCAACGCCGATGAGTCCACGACGGCAGACACCACGCCACCAGCGGATGATGAAGCCTAAGAAGGTTAACCTAAAAGCCGCCCGAACCAGTCATGACCGGTTCGGGCGGCTTTTGATGGCCAAATTTTTGGCCATCAAAGTTATTTGTATCTCTCTTCCAGGCGACTCATCCACCAGCCTAACGCCGCCCCGACTACCGCGGCCCCTAAACTGGCAACGACTGTCCCCAGGGTCACTCCAGTGTAGGAGATGCCCTCGGCCGCCGCGGGGTTGGGACTCAGGATCAGCGCGGTGCTGGCGACCACCAGACCGATGATGAAGTGGTAGACCCGCGAATGGTAGTGGGTGATCAACGCCTCGATGCCGCGGGCTAACGCCACTAGCGTCACCAGCCCGCCGATAGCCATGGGCAAGAAGACGCCCAGCAAATCAAAGCGCTTGAACCCCTGGAGCATCGGCGTGAACAATCCAAGAATCAGTAATAAATTCGACGGGCTCAAGCCGGGAATCAGAATGCCTAGCGCAATCAAACCGCCGGCGACCATGAAGCCGCCGAAGTTGGCCGGTAGGGTCCCCAAAAAGCTCAGGTGGTAGAGGCCGATGCCGCCCACCAGCAAGGTGCCCACGAACCAGATCCAGTCGATGGTGTCACGAGGTGCCACTTTGGTTGCCGTCCGTAGTAAGTCGGGCAACGTGCCGACGATGGCCCCGGCAAAGCCCCACAACACGATGACTTGCGCGTGGGCCAAGAGGTAGGCGAGAGGCGCGGCCAGAAGCGCCACGCCCAACAAGCCGCCGATACCGACCGGCAAGAAGAAGGGCAGATCACGACGCCAGCGTTGCTTGGGGTGGGCCATAAAGCCCAGTAGGCGTTCGTACAGGCCTAAAATGGCGGCGAGTACGCCGCCCGAAACGCCGGGCAAGATGAAGCCTAACGCGATGATGACCCCCTTGCACAGGCGGGTCACGACGCTTAAAGTTCGGTGGGTCAACATAGGTGAATCCTCCTTAGAAAGTGGGGATGCCGGTGGAAAAGTAAGGGTTCCACCGGTCGAGTTCGTTGAGTGGGTCAGGGCAACAAGTTCTCAATAGGATACCAAGTGGGGCCACATTTCGCAACTCTAAATGGACACCGGTCGCAATCCAGGCGTACAAAAAGGGCCCCGCCACTGACAATGGTCAGTCGCCTGGGCCCCAGAAACGGGTTCAATTAGTCTTGCGGTTTCCAGTAGTGCGCGCGGGTCAAGAGATCGCGCGAGCGCTCATCGGCGGGCACGAAGCCCCGCGTGAAGAGATGCCGGTAGTACATCAGGTTGTAGATGGCGCCCCACAACACGGCGATGCCGAGTTCAACGACACTGCTGGCGGCCGCCCGGTCATTGAGCGGAACTAACAGGAAGAACAGCATCTGTAAGCCGAGTTCGACACCGATGATACACAACAAGTTGTACCAATCGGCCCGAAAGATGGAGGGAAACGGGTGGAACAGAAACATGGTCCACGAGAAACCAACCTTCGCAATCCGCATGTTCCCCGTTTTGGGGTTGACTACGGTCGCGTAGTTCGGCGGCAAGGGCAGTCCTTGAGGGCCGTTACCGTTATTGTTCCCATCATCATCGTTAAAGCCCTTAAAAGGATCTTGCATGTGATTAGCCAACTTTCTAACAAAATTCGTTATTAAAAGTCTAACACGAAATTAAATCGTTGCCTATTATTCTATTCTATCGCCGAGAAAGCTTGACGACCGCCTCGCAGCGGGCCGTCTGGGGCATCATGTCGACGGACTGGATGTAATCGACCCGGTAATCTTCGGTCAAGGTGACCAAATCTTTAGCCAACGTTGATGGGTTACAGGAGATGTAGACCAGCTTTTTTGGGTGAACGGCCAAGATGGTGTCCATCAGGGTGTCAGCTAAACCGGTGCGCGGCGGGTCGACCACGATAGCGTCCGGGCGAAAGCCGGCGACGGCCCATTGGGGCAACAGGTCTTCGGCGGTGCCCACACTGTAGTGGGCGTTGGTGATGCCGTTGGCCTGCGCGTTTGCTTCGGCATCGGCGACGGCTTCGGGGATGACGTCCATCCCGCGGACTTCAGCGGCGGTGTCGGCCAGTGTCAACCCGATAGTCCCGACCCCGGAGTAGGCATCGACCAGCGTTTGGCCCGGCTGTAAGTCCAGGGCATTTTTCGCTTGGTCGTAGAGGACTTCGGTCTGGGCCGGGTTCAACTGGAGAAAGGCTCGCGCGGAGAGCTTGAAAGCTAGGCCGCCGAGTTTTTCGGTGATGGTAGTCTCGCCGGCTAAGTGGCGGGTCTCGTCACCCCAGATGAGCGAGGTCTTGCCCGGGTTGATGTTTTGCATCACCGAGGTGACTTGTGGCAACTCGTCGGCGATCCGCAACAACAGTTGGTGCTTGTGTGGCAACTTTTGTGAGTTGGTGATGACCGTCAGTTGCACGTCGTCGGTGTTGGCGGCTGCGCGGACCACCAGCGTTTTGACGATCCCGGAGTTGTGGTCCTCGTCGTAGATTGGGACTTCGAGGTCCTGGAGCATCTGGACCACGGCGCGCATCACGGTCATGGTGACGGGCATCTGGACCGAACAGGTCGGCAGGTCCACTAAGTCGTGACTACGTTCGGCGTAGAGACCGGCCTGGACCGTGCCGTCAGCCGTTTGCCGGACTTGGAATTGAGCCTTGTTGCGGTACTCGTAGGGGTGATCCATCCCGAGTGTCGGCCGGACGTCGTAGTCCTTGAAGCCGCGGGGCTGGTAGCGTTCTAGCGACTGGATGACGATGTCGCGTTTGAATTGGAGTTGTTGCGGGTAAGCTAAGTGTTCCAGCTCGAAGCCCCCGACCGTGTCGGCGTAGCTATCGCGCGGGGTGACCCGGTGCGGACTGGCCTTACGGATGCGGTGGACCTTGGCGCGCAGGTAGCGGTGGGCCACGCTGGTGACCTCGACCACGGCCTCTTCACCAGTCAAGGCGCCGGGCACGAAGACCGCCATGCGCTTGTAGTAGCCGATGCCTTCGCCGTTGATGCCCATGCGCTTGATGGTCAACGGAAAGCGTTGGCCTTCTGTGACCTCGACCTGGGGCGTGTTGCGGTGGTCGGCCCGGTGCCGGTCGTTGCGCCGGCGATTTTGGTGCGGTTGATAATTTTTCATGTTTTCTCCTATATAGTTGTGTCTAAGAACCATTCAATCTGGACCATTATACCAAAGTTTGCCCCGCGGTGGGGTTTCCCGCTTGGTCCCGCGCAAAAAGTTCGCCCAAATGCGGCCGCTTTCATGGCGAAGCGCCGCGCTTTTCGGTACAATTGAAGTATCTCAAAAAGGGGGCTTGGCTTATGCATCATCGAAAAGTAGCGCTGGTCACCGGGGCGTCCTCGGGGATTGGCAACGCCATCGCGCGGGGCTTACACCGCAACGGGGTCACCGTTTACGCTGGCGCGCGGCGGGTAGACCGGATGAACGACCTTGACGACTTGGGCATCACCACGTTGTCACTCGACGTCACCGATACCGACAGCGTGGACCAGACGGTCAACCGCATCGTCGGGGAGACCGGGCGCATCGATATCCTGGTCAATAACGCCGGGTTTGGCTTACTGGGCGCGTTAGAAGACGTCCCACTAGAACAAGCTAAAGGGCAGTTTGACGTCAATTTATTCGGGGCGGCGCGGCTGATTCGCTCGGTCCTGCCGATGATGCGTCAACAGCACAGCGGCCGGATCATCAACATCACGTCCGTGGACGGCAAGGTCGCCCAACCCCTGGCCAGTTGGTACGTGGCCTCGAAGTTTGCCTTGGAGGGTCTCTCGGACACCTTACGTTTCGAACTGAGCCCCCACGGCATCCAGGTGGTGGTCGTCGAACCTGGCAGTATCCAGTCCGCTTGGGCCGACATCGCCGCGGGTCACTTGCACGAGCTGTCGGGCACTGGGCCTTACGCCCAATCGGCCAGCACCGGGGAAGCCATCTTGAGAGCCGCTAAACGCTTCGCCAGTGAACCCCAGGTGATTGCTCGGCTAGTCGACCGCGCGGCGTTGGCCCGGCGGCCGAAGACCCGTTATCACGCCGGGGCCGGCAGTCAGATCTTATGGGCGCGGCGCCTGTTGTCCGAAAAAGCCATGGATCAGATCTGGCGCTGGACTGGTGCAGCCGCTAAACGGATCATGCAATAATCTAAGAACCGTTGACGTCTCACGTCAACCTGTTATGCTTAAAGATAACTAACACTAGGAGTGCCCCTTGGGGCTGAGATGCGGGAATGCCCGCGATTCCTTTGAACCTGTCGAGACCATGCTTGCGGAGGGAACGTGTTTGATGGCGAAGCCACCCGTTCACTTGCTGTGAAGGGGTGGCTTTTGCGTTTGATTGGGACTGACGCGAAGCGTGGTCATGGCGGGGCACGTTAGCACTACTATTTTGGGGGTCCTTTACTCATGAAACTGAGCTTATTAAACGATTTACGGCAACAAAATCCCATCGTGTTCAACATCTCGAACTTCGTGACGGTCCAAGACGTCGCCAACGGCATCAACGCTATCGGTGCGTCACCGATCATGTCCGAAGAGGTGGCCGAGGCTGACGAGATGGTCCAACTGGCTCAAGCGGTCTGCTTGAACCTGGGGGCCTTCACCGAACCACAGATCAAGCACATCAAGGTCACCGGCCAACTGGCCAATAAGTACCACAAACCATTGGTCATCGACCCGGTCGCGGTGGGGGCCGTGGCTTATCGGGCCAAGGTGGCCGAAGACCTATTGACGGCCTTTCAACCAGACGTCATCCGGGGCAATGCCGGTGAGATTGCGGCCTTAGCCGGGGTCGACTGGCAGGCCAAGGGCATCGACGCCGGTAGCGGCAGTGGCAATCTGGTCAGCATCGCGCAGTCCTGTGCCATCAAGCGGCGCTGTACCGTCATCTTGTCCGGGCCGACCGACGTCATCACTGACGGCAAGCGGACCGTGCAGGTCTTGAACGGCACGCCGTTGTTCCAGACCCACGTGGGCTCCGGCGACATGCTGTCGAGTATCGTGGCGGCCTTTTGCGCCGTGGACCCCGACTACTTCGAAGCGGCCCAGACGGCGTGCCTGGTCTTTGCGGGCATCGGTCAACGCGTGGCCCAAAGTGACCCGCAGATGGGGTCCGGGACCTTTATTATTAAATTAATGGACGCCTTACAACAAACCACCGTCGCCCAGTTGGAAGAACTGGCGGCGTACGACTAAGGCGGAAAGAAGGACGAGTAATCATGGCAAACGAATTTCCCCAGACCTTGACGATCGCGGGGACCGATAGTGGTGGCGGGGCCGGCGTGATGGCCGACCTCAAGACCATGCAGGAACGGCAGGTGTTCGGCACGGCGGTGGTCGTGGCCGTCACCGCGCAAAACACGCTGGGCGTGCAAGACTTCATGGCACTGCCGCAGAAATTGATCGACGAACAGTTCGCCTCGTTAGCCGCGGACCTTAAAATCAGCGCCTGCAAGACGGGGATGCTGGCCGATGCGGCCCACGTGCACGGCGTGGTCGAGAACCTCAAGCGCTACGACTTTGGACCGCTCACGGTCGACCCGGTGATGATTGCCAAGGGCGGCGCGGCACTTTTGGCCGACGACGCGGTAGCCACGGTGCGTGACGAGCTGGTGCCGTTAGCCGATGTCTTGACGCCCAACCTGCCAGAAGCCAAACGCTTGACGGGCTTGCCACTTGATGATAAAGAAGAGATGGAGGCCGCCGCGGTGGAGCTGCAGAACCTGGGCGCGAAGAACGTGGTCATCAAAGGGGGCCACGAAGCCACGCCCGACCAGGCCAGCGACTTCGTGTTGCTCGCCGACGGCCGGTCGTTTTGGCTGAGTGCGCCGCGAGTCGATACCGTGCGCACCCATGGTACCGGCGACACCTTGTCGTCGTGTATCACGGCCGAACTGGCCAAGGGTGCCGATTTCGAATCGGCCATCCGGTTGGCCAAGGACTACGTGACCGCCGCCATTGCCCACCCGATTGCGGTCGGGCACGGTCACGGACCGTTGAACCATTGGGCTTATAATCAAGGAGGGACGATCTAATGTCAGTAACGTTTGAGCCCGGCTTGCTCCGGGCGTACTTTGTAGCCGGCAGTCAAGACATACCGGGCCGCGACTTGCGGCAGGTGCTCGCAACCATGCTGGATGCCGGGATCACGGCTTTTCAGTTCCGCGATAAGGACGGCAGTACCTTGTCCACGGTGGAACGCTGTACCTTAGGTGGCGATTTGCGCGACCAGTGCCGGGAGGCCAACGTGCCGTTCATCGTCGACGATGACGTGGATTTAGCCTTGGCGTTGAACGCCGACGGGATTCACGTGGGCCAAAGCGACCAGCGGATTCAAGAAGTCTTGGAAGCCGTCAAGGACCGGCAGATTTTCGTGGGCCTGTCCTGCTCGACGGCCGAAGAGGTCGAGGCGGCTAACCAGATCGACGGGATCGCTTATCTGGGCAGCGGGCCTATCAACCCGACCGTTTCCAAGGCCGATGCCGACCCGGTCATCGGTACTTCGGGCCTGGCCCACCTGGTCGAACTCTCGCGGGTGCCCGTTGTCGCCATCGGCGGCGTCACCGTGGCATCACTGCCGGCGATTGCGGCAACTGGCGCGGCCGGTGCGGCGGTCATCACCATGCTGACCCGTCACGACCACCCGCAAGCAGCCGTCGACGCTATGCGCACGGCGTTTGCCGGCAATTAAATTAATTGCCTTTTGCCCTGAAATCGGTTATCGTTTGAACTAATACTGACCAAGAGGGGTTTACCAATGAGCTTTTTAGAGCTAAAAAATATTCATAAGGCGTACTACGTCAATAAGACGCCGTTCCCTGTCCTCAAGGGCATCAGCCTCAAGTTCGACCGCGGCGAGTTCGTGTCGATCTTGGGGGAGTCCGGGGGTGGGAAGACCACGTTGATGAACATCATCGGTGGGTTGGACGCCCAGTACGAAGGCGATGTGTTGTTGAACGGCGAGTCGTTGCGCCACGCGTCCGTCAAGCAACTGGACAGCTACCGGCGCCAGACCATCGGGTTCATTTTCCAAAACTTTAACCTGGTGAGTCACCTGAGTATCCTGGACAACGTGATGATCTCCTTACAGATGACCAAGCTGTCCAAGAAGGAACAGCGCGACCGGGCCACCGAGTTACTGGACCAGGTGGGGTTGAAAGAACACCGTCACAAGCACCCCAACCAGTTATCGGGGGGCCAAAAGCAACGGGTCGCTATCGCCCGGGCACTCGCGTCTGACCCGGACATCATCATTGCCGACGAACCCACCGGAGCATTGGATGCGCAGAACACCCAAGAGATTCTGGCCTTGATGGACCAGATTGCGGATAGCGGTAAGTTGGTCATCTGTGTGACCCACTCGCAGGCCGTCGCCGACCACGGGACGCGGATCGTGCACATGGCGGACGGGGTCATCGACCGCGACGAGCAGTTGAAGGACCCGTTTAAAGTCACCGACCACGCCGAGGTGCCCGCCAAGCACCTGAGCTTTGGCGCCACGGTGCGCATGGCCTTGCAGCACATGCGCTATAACCTGGGGCGCAACCTCTTGATTATCTTCGGGGCGTCGATCGGTATCTTCAGCGTCATCTTGATGCTGGGGTTGGGCCGCGGCGTCAAGGGTTATATCAATCACGAGATCTACTCGCAGATTAAACCAACGGCGGTCCAGGTCGCCCAAAAGACCAGCAGTGAAAATCCGCAGAAGTTGGAAATCAAGGCCAAAGACGTGCAGCGGTTGAAAAAGATCGACCACGTCAAGAAGGTCCAACTGGGTTACGCGACTCAGGGCGCTCAGATCCAGCAGGGCGGGAACACAGCCACGGCCCAACTGGTCCAAACGGTGACTGACCAGATGCTGGCCAAGAGCGTGAAGAAGGGGCATAAGCCGGGGCAAAATGAAGTCCTGTTGTCGAAGAGCTTCGCCCAGAAGTTCAATAAACAGCACCCCTACAAGCTGATTGGCAAGAAGGTCAAGGTGTCGTTGACTGCGATGGATAAGCACAATATTCCGACAGTCATGACCAAGCGCCTGACGGTCAGCGGCATCACCGATGGCAGTAGCGGGCAGTTCCAGACCACGTTGGGGACGATCAAGCAACTTTACCACAGTAAGAACCTGACGTTTAGAGCGAACTTCGCCACGGTCGATATCGACAGCTTCAGCCACGTCACCGGCGTGCAGGATAAGATTCGCGCGTTGACGACGGCTAACGGCAAGAAGCAGTACCAGTTGACCGGGGCGGGTGCCATCGTCTCGACGTTGAACACCTACATCCAGTTGGCGTTCTACGTCCTAGCGGCCATCGCCGGTATCTCGCTTCTGGTCTCGGCCATCATGATCATCGTGGTGCTGTACATCAGCGTCTCCGAACGGACCAAGGAAATCGGGATTCTGCGGGCTTTAGGGGTTCGCCGCCGCGACGTGAAGAACCTCTTCTTGTCGGAGGCCTTCTTCTTGGGACTGTTCTCCAGTCTCTTGGCGCTGGTCTTCACCGAGATCGTGGCGTTAGCGGCCAACCACGTGGCCACGACCTATATTGGGTACCACATCATCGGCATCACCGGTGGCTACCTGGTCTTCGGGGTGGCCGTGTCTATTATCATCAGCCTGCTAGCGGCCTTAGCGCCGTCCAGTCGGGCAGCTAAACTCGATCCAATCGAAGCCTTAGCTTACGAATAATACCAAAAAGCCGTTGGGACGAAAACGTCCTAACGGCTTTTTAAGGTCCACGGGTTGGCACACTAGTTGCAAAGTGTCACCCTAAGATAACCGTGAAAAAACAGCGCCGTCCGTTAGCGAAGCGAACTTCAATAACGAACGGTGCTGGTCATAAAATTGAGAAGTTAAGCTGACTAAGACTTAACTCTACGCGCATAGTCTACCATGGTGTGGGGGAGAAACCAACTAAAGGGGATCTTGAGGGCACTGACCAAACGAGAGAAAATTTCAGGTGAGTCGTTAAGGGCTTGAACGACTTTGCCTCCCGACAATTTCTGGTGAGGCGGACTAATTGCTGGGGCAAATTCGGTGGCGGGGCGCCTTGGTTAGGCTCACTGTCCAGCCCGGCACGTGATCTTTAGCGAGCAGCGGCAACACAAAAAGATAAAATTTATCCCCGGGGAGTTACCAGTCCCGCTAATCCCCCGGTCCCCATGGCTTTCCTCGCGGTCGCGGATTTGAATTTCGGCATCCCTCAACCGGGGGGAATTGACGAATGGGGCGCCAGGCGGTAAAGTGGGTTGCAAGAGGTGATACATACTGTGACCACGAGGCGACGTGACGCATCCTATCACGACTGACCCCACGTTGTGGTCCGTCATCTCGATGGCACGAGTTCACTACCGTGGGTCGCCCACGGATGGCCGGCAGTCAGCGGCAGGGATACCGCTGGCTACCGTCACGGTCACGGGATTGGCTGTGGCCCCGTCTGCGGCGATAAGCCCCCACCTTGATTTGGGGCCACGACCTGGTAACGGGTACCGTGGCCCCGATGGGAGCACCACGGATGGCCGCGCCTGTTGGTCGGTGACCTTTGACCCAAGGGTTACGACTAGCAGGGGCACGATTAGCGGGGCCCGTTAGCGGTGCGACCGCTAAAATCGGCCTTGCCATCTTGAACGTACGTTCGTATAATGGAACTGAACCGGGTGCAGCGGAGAAATTCTGCACGGTCAACTTTTGTCGTCTGATGAGCAATGAGGCCGTCATCACCGGGATGATGGCCGGGTGACCTTACCGGCGAGCGACGCTCAAGGGGTAGTCGCGTCTAGTTTAACTGAGGAGCCGTTCTGGCGTCGTGAGACGTGAGGGCGGCTTTTTAGTGTGTTTAAGGCCCCATAGCCGGCCAGAAGCTACCGGCCAGCTAAATCCCCGTTGCGATGCAAAAAGGCCGTCCCGCAGTGCGGAACGGCCTTTAAACGTGCGTTTAAGTTAGAAGTTCGCTTTGGTGGTCTTCATGACCTGAGCGGGCCGGTTAGTCAAGAGGTAACCGACGCCCTTATTGGTGAACTGCAAGCCTTCCAGTTCGCGCTTGCCGCTCAAGTTGGTGGCCTCGACGTCTTTAGCCTTGAGGTGGCCGAGCTTATTGACGGGGACGGACGAGATGCTGCCGTCACTCATGAAGTACAGCCGGTTACGCTTGGCGTTGTAGGCCAAGGACTGGCTCTTGGTGCCGGGGTTGTGCCGTAAGCCCTGCATGATCAAGTGGAACTTGACGGACTTGGCCTTGATCTTGCCCTTGTAGATCTTGACGGTGCCTTTCGGGGCCCAGCCGCCGCTGGAATAAGTATAGAAGTAGGCGTTGCCCTTCTTGTCGAAGGTCAGATTCTCGCCCATCGGCACGGTGCTCTTCAAGGTGAAGTTGATGCGCTTGATGGGCTTCAAGGTCTTGGTGCTGACCTGTTGGACGTTACTGTGGATGGCCCGGGCACCGACGAACCAGAGTTGACCGGTCTTGGGGTTGCGGGCCAGCGATTGGCCGTGGCCCGTGGCGAAGACGGGGCCGACTTTGACGTTCTTCAAGATGGCCTTGTCCTTTGCCGTCAGTTGGTTAGCTTCCTTGTCCTTGCCAGCTTGGGCGAGGGCGTCCTTGGCGCCACTGGTGACGCCCAACTTCTTCAGCCCGGCGACGTTGTACTTGACGATGAAGCCGCGGTTATTGTGCGCCGTACTGAGGACGTACATGGTGCTACCGGTCTTGTTCAGCACGATGCTTTGCGGGTTGGTCCAGGTCTTGCTATCGTAGTGGGATGGCAATAAGAAGTTGGTCTTGAACGTGACTTGCTTCCCCTTGGTGCTGGTCATCGAGCTGCCCGTTCCGGTGAATTGGTAGCGCTTCACAAAGAAATTCTTGTTGTTGACCGTCTTGTAATGCTTGACGTTATACGCGGCCAAGGCGTTACCGTGTTGGGTGTACGTCTTGACCTTTGCGGTTGCGGTGGTTGACCCGCCGACAAGCAATCCGAGTGCGATTGCCGAAGCGGTCACCCAGGGTAGCCAGGCTAACTTATGCATTGAAAACCCTCTCCTTAGATTGAAAAACATTATCGACACTCCGTATTATTTATAGCACTGATTTTGAAAAAAATTAAATGGTCAGCAACCAGAAAAACGGGGTAATCCAGAAAAATCGGGGCAGGTCCGCCTTCGCTAGGGTTATCTGCAAGTAATCGTTTTTATAAATTATACATATAAGGCGCCCCCACGAAAAGGCGGCTAAAAGGGCGAAAATTGGGGTTGGACGGGGGCTTTTAAAGCCGTTATCCTACAGAAGTTCCCTCAAATGGGGAACCAAACTAAAGCGATATTGGAGGGTAATACACATGTATTCCGATAATCTAGATGAGGCTTACAAATTTCTTTTTTCTGGGGACCATGAGCTAGTGATCCATAGTGTTTTGAAAAAACTATATTTAACCCCGAGTCACAACGATTACCAGGATTACTTACAGGAGGGGCGGTTGTTGTTCCCCCAGATTTATGCGCGTTTCCCGGAGAATCCGCGAGAAAAGCCGCACCAGTTCTTAGCCTACGCCCAACAGAAGTTGTATTGGGAGTTGCTGGACCGTTTGCGGCGCGACCGGCGCTTGCTGACCCATCAGGCGGAGGGCGACCACGAACAGTTACTGTCCGCCGTGGCCGACGATCAGGTCGACCCCCACATCTTGGTGGCCCAACGGCTCTTGGAAGCGCGGCTTTTGAAGCTGATTCGCGAGACGGGATCCATCGGGGAGTGGCAGTATCTGATGGGGACGCTCAAGCAACAGTTGTCGATCGCGGAGATTGCGGCCCAGTGCCGGGTCAGCCGCCAGACCGTCTATGGCTGGCGCAAGCACCTGGCGAACCGGCTCAAACGGGTGAATTTTTGGGGAAAGTAAATTAGGGGGTGACAAACTCGCCGCAAATTTCGTTAGTAAGGGTGTAAGGGCTGGCCAGTCACTTACCAAAACTTAACTTCGAGAGGAGCAGGACACTATGACGAGCAAATGGACAAAGACTTCAATCACCTTCTTGATGGGGGACGACTTGGTACATCCCGTGCGGATCGCGCTGAACAACGGCGTGGCTGAACCAACGTCCGACCAGATCGAAGCGTTTGGCAGTTACCTGGCCGATTTGACCGGCTTAACGTTCCGCCATGCCAACGTGACCACCCAAAACGACGTCGCTTAACGCCACTTATAGAAAGGGATTGGACTCATGAAATCATTGGAATTAACCTTCAAAGGCGCCGACCACCGCATCAAGAACCTGCGCTTGAAGTACGTCAGTGCCGACTTGACCGCTGAAAACGCCCTGGCCATCATGGCCAAGATGGCCGACACCAAGCTGTTCGCCAAAGAAGACGTGGCCCTCTACGCCACGCCGGTGAGTGCCCAAGTGATTGAGACCACCAAGACGCCGTTACCGGCTGCGACCGCTTAACACGACATACTAGCTAACTTACCGCACTGAGCTCTCCCCTCTGTGTGTACCGCAACGCTAAAAGCCGCCGTCTACCTGTAAGTGAGGTAGCGGCGGCTTTTGGGCGTGGGTCATAGGGCCCCGGGGTGTTGCAGGACTTTGCCCGGGTACTTCTGGGTGACGTAGCTAGTGATGGCGGTGATCATCTTGGCGGTCGAGGGCGCCTTGGCCTGCTCGCTGTTGACCACCAGGCAGATGGTCCGGTAGAAGCGCTGGTCGAAACGGTAGACGTTGACATCGCCGCTGATGCGCTCCAAGGCCAGTTCCGGTAAGATGCCCATGCCCATGCCGGCTTCGACCATGGCGAGGATCGATTGGTCGTCGATGGAGAAGCGCAGGGCGTTGGGTTGAATCTGGTAGTGGTCCAAGGCGGCCTTGGTGTCCTTGTCGTAGTCGCCGCGTTGGAGGATGAAGTTCTGGTCGGCTAAGTCGCTGGCGGTGACCGTCGTGCGGTTAGCGGGAATGAAGTCGGCCGGGGTGATGCAATAGATTTCGTCCTTGATCAGTGGCAGGACCGTTAATTTCTCGTTGACCGGCAAAGCGGAAAAGCCCAAATCGAGGCGGCCCGTCTTGACGGCCGCGGCGATCTCGGTGAAGTCGGCCTGTTCGACGTTGATGGCGATGGCCGGGTAGTCTTGCTTGAAGTTTTGGATGATGGGTGGCAGCCAGTTGATGCAGACCGACGAGAAGGCACCGATGCGCACCGACCCGGCGTTTAGGCCCTTGATGTTAGCGGCGGCCTGTTCCAAGCGGTCCTCGGCGTTGACGATGGCCTGAATCAGGGGTTGGACGGCTTGGCCATCCGGGGTCAGCTCGACGCCGGCGCGGTTTCTGATGAACAGGCTAAAGCCCAGCTCCTTTTCCAGTTGGTTGACGGAGTGACTGATGGCGGACGGCGTGACGTTCAAGATCTGCGCCGCCCGGTAAAAGGTGTGCTCCTGGATGATGGCTTGAAAGACGCGGTAGGCAAACGGTAACATGGTCGGCCCCCTCCTTAGTTAAAATGAATAACTTTCACGTTACTTTTGAATGCATGAATTGTACTTTTCTTTACCGATATTCTATCATATCGATGTCTTAGGGGATAGTCCAGTTAAGTGGTTGGGTCAGTCGCTGACCTGGCCGTAGCGTTAAAGGGGGAAATACTCATGAAAAATCTATTAGCGACCCGTGCCAATCCCGACGTCACGTCTGCATTGTCCGGCTTGTTTCCAGTCGATGACAGTCCGTTAGCCATCTC
>NZ_QXIL01000023.1 GCF_004115745.1 Levilactobacillus suantsaii
GGTGTAGACGCGTTGGAGTTGCCGCGGCGTAGCGTGTTGGGCCGCCAGAGCTTGCTGGTCGAACCGGACGATGCGGCCTTGATTTTGCGTGTTGGTCGGGCAATAGATCACGTAGACGTACCGCCCAGCAACCGCCAAACTTTGCGGGTCGCCCCAGGCCTTGTGCTGGTACCCGGGATCAGGTAATAAATACTTGGTGGTGAACGTGATTGGCACCCCCGCCACCGATTGAATGGTGTCACTGCCGTGCGGGTCAGTCGAATGCGCGTAGGTCGCGGGAACGGGCACGTAGTGGACTTGCTGGTCATTCAACTGGCGCGTATTGCTTAATGATGTGTCGTATAGTGCCTCCGCGTCTTGGTGCACCACCGGCATCGCTTGAGCCGTTAATGTTCCGCCGCCAATGATTAGACCGGTTACAATACCGGTCAAAACTTGTTGCCAATGTCTCATCACAACTCCCCCTAACGCTAAACTGCTTAAACATCCCCCAATAGCGCCCACAGTATAGCGCCCAACGGCCAAAGTGTTGACCCCAAATACTACATTAAGGTATTTACCTTACAGCCCACAATTGGTATCCATTCTGATGCACAAAAAAAGCCCGAGACCAGGTCCCGAGCTTTTAATAATTGTGCATCATCTATTTATTTAGATAACCTCACGCGTGAAGGGGTCTTTGGAAATGCCCTTGTCGAGAATGTCGATGCACCATTCTTTAGCGGAGAAGAGACTGTGGTCACGGTAGTTCCCACAGCTGTACTTGTCCGTGCCTTGAACGTCTTTCCATTCCGTATCGTAGGCAATCCGGTGAAGCGCCGTCTTTAAAGCCTTAGCCACTTCTTCGGTGGATTGTTCACCCCAAGTGATCAAGTGGAAGCCGGTCCGGCAACCAAATGGTGAGCAGTCGATGACGCCGTCCATCTCATCGCGTAAATAACCCGCTAATAAGTGTTCAATCGTGTGTAATCCCGCGGTTGGAATCGCATTCGTGTTGGGTTGAACGAGCCGTAAATCAAAGTTCGAAATCACGTCACCCTTGTGACCCGTTTCCCGCGTAATCAACCGAACATATGGCGCCTTAACGGCCGTGTGGTCTAACGTAAAACTTTCAACTTTTGCCATGTTTATGCCAACTCCCTTTGCTTAATAGTCAAATCGTACCCCTCTACTGTACACCAAATCTCGCTAAACCTCGAATCTTTTTTGGCCATGATCAACAGCGGGCAGAAAGGGAATTTTTTGGCCTAAGCATGTAGCCAATCACCCCCTGACCCGCCACAGTGTTTATACTAAACACAAGTTATCGGAGGGGGTCTTCACCATGACAAACGAAACGCCGTTGCCGCCACGACAACACCAATACCGTCGCCGACGTCATCGCTGGTGGCACTGGGTGCTGGGCCTATTATTTTTGGGCGCCATAGGGGCCGGCGTCTGGGGGTGGCACGCGTGGCACGTAGCGCGCCAAGAATTTTCTGCGACTTACCGGGCTTTGCCCAGTAAACCTAGTGACACTACATTGACCAGCGGCAAGCCCTTTGCGGTGCTCTTATTAGGTACCGACACTGGGGCGCTAGGCCGCCACGATGTTGGCCGAACGGACACCATGATCGTTGCGACCATCAACCCGCGTCAACAAACCGCTGAGCTGACCAGCATCCCGCGCGACACCTTAGTCAACATCTGGGGGAGCCAACAGGACGATGAAAAGATTAATGCTGCTTAACCGCTGTACGGGCCAGCGACCACCATCAAAACCGTGGAACATTTGGTCAACATCCCGATTCACTACTACGTCTTGTTGAACATGGGCGGGCTCGAAAAAATGATCAACGCCGTCCATGGCATCACGGTCACCCCACCGTTGACCTTCCATTATGAGCAAGCCAACGTGGTCAAGGGGAAGGCCATTCACTTAAACGGCGCCAGTGCACTAGCCTATTCACGGATGCGGGACGCCGATCCATTGGGCGATTACGGCCGACAAGCCCGTCAGCGTCAAATCATCAAAGCGTTGGTCTTAAAGGAGGCTAGCCTGCTGTCACTAACCCGTTACCAGACCGTCTTGACGTCGATACAAAGTAATTTACAGACCAACTTGACCTTCCAGGACTTGGTCTGGCTGCGCACCAAGTACGGTCACACCAGTCTCCATATCGACTCACAAACGCTCCAAGGTCAACCGGACATCATCGACGGTATCGACTATCAGATTGCCCCATTGGCCACGATTCGTAAGCTTTCAGCCGATTTACGTCGGTCGTTGGGGTTGACCCCCACACCGACTTTTCAGACCGACGCTCTCGAACCAGCCGGCTTCTAACTTCAAATAATCAAAAACGTCGCGGTTACCCGTTTGAAGGGAACCGCGACGCTATTTGACTTCACTTAATCTGCTTGGCGAGTCTGCCAGATGTGCCAGCCGATAATCAGGATACTCAAATCCCCGATGACCGTGCCAATCGCAATCAGGATACTGCCAGTGGTCGTCACCATCAGTGCCGACGTCGGCGCGACCCGCGCCATCACGGCTAGCAAGATGGTAATCCACAAATCCGCCGTGAGGGCTGGTAACCAGGTCTCGGTGCGACGTTTCTTGGCCCACACGATCAAGGCCGTGACGATAACGGCAAAAGCCAGTAGGAAAACAGTCCCGCCCTTACGCGTCAGAAAAATCAATCCGGCCGTTGGGACCCAGCGGGCCGCAAGATTCAAGGCCACCAGCAAGACCAATACGATGATTCCCCAGCTGACGATCTGCCCTTTGAAGGCGAACTTCGGTGTCAGCCAGATACCGATTGCTAGAGCAACAATCAGTAACCCATACTGGACCGCTAGTAATGGCGCTTGTAACGGCACGGCCGGTAAGAAAGCCGTGGGTAATACGATGCCGATGGTCAACAGCAAAAACGGAAAACCCAAATCTGCCGTTAACCACCAGGGACGCGGCCACAACGTTGTCAGTAACGTCTCGACCGCATCTTCCGGTTCCCCACCAAAGAATTGACTGGCGGGTTCGTCCCGTTGTTGGGCGATCAAAAGCCCCGTTAATAAGTCGTGTAATTGTCGGTCACTGGTCCGCTTGGGCTGCTTGGCCAGCAAAGCCACCAGACGGTCCCAGTAGTCGCGGTTGCTTGCCGTGAGTTGGTCTCGCAAGGCCGCATTTTGTGTTGCGATGGCTGGATGTTTCGCCACTTCAGCCACTCCCTTCTCTAAAGCGTTCTGTTCCTATGATAAGGAAAATAGCCTCAAATTGCCACTAAGTTATGTCTAAAATCACCGCATCCCGGTCGTAACGAAACACAAAAACGGGCCTCCCCAGCCAAAAACGCTCTGGAGAGGCCCGCACATAAATTTTCAGTTATCACGCCGGTTAGTGGTTCTTGACCACTAGAGTTAAGGCGTCCGCTAGCTTGGCCTGCTGGGCTTCAGTGAGTTGATCATCTTCGATGCAGCCGCGCACGTTTTCCGCCACGACCACGCCCATGATGCGCTCCACGCTGGACCGCACGGCCGCCAGTTGTGTCAAGATATCTTGACAGTCGCGGCCATCATCGACCATTTTTAAAATCCCCTGTAGCTGGCCGTCCGTACGCCGTAACCGGTTCTTTAACCGGGTCGCCGTTGGTTGGCTCATGAGGCCTGCACCTCGGTCAACTTTTGGTCCAGATACTTCTTCAACGCGGCTTTCGGGTGGTAGCCCACGACCTTTTCCGTTGGCTTACCGTTCTTAAAGACCACCAACGACGGGATGCTCATGATTCCCAACGCTTGGGCCAGTTCCTGGTTCTGATCGACGTCGAGTGACGCAAACTTCACCTGGTCACCGTACTCCTGGTCTAAGTCCTTTAAGACCGGTGTTTGCATCTTACATGGGCCACACCAGTCCGCCCAGAAATCCACGACCGTCACGGCCGTGTCGTCACCAATGTGTTCGAAGTCATCGCTTTTAATTGCTTGCATGTTATAACCCCCTCAATTCATGTTTATGCTCATTATACCCCCAGGGGTATACTTTGGCCAGGATTTTATACCGTCGTCTCACTTTTACCCGGCACACAGTGCGCTAGTCTCACCAAATCCCCTTATTTTCGACGTAAAAAGCCACCCGGACCTAAACCGTCCAGGTAGCTTATCAAAGCTTGAATGATTGATTTAACTTTCAACTAGCCAGGGCCCTAAATGACTTAAGCCCTAATCCTTATCCGCGGTTGGCAGGTGACGTGCTTTGGCGGTCACCCGTGGCCGTGGGTTGCCCCGCTTCGTTTCCTTTTCGACCGCCATTTGGGCAACCAGGTTTAAATAATTGAACGTATCGTCGAAGTTCGGTTGGAACAACATGTCGACGAACGCCAAGTCGTCAATCGTGTTTTGATTTTGAATCGCGATGGAGACCGCATTAGCCGACTGGGCCACTTCATGCTTACTGTACAGTTGCATGCCTAAGACACGCCGACTGTCCCGGTCATAAACCAGATTGATCGACAACCTATCCGTCGATGGCATGTAAGCTGGCCGCCAGGTGCCCTCAAAGGTGACCATGTCGGCGTTGAAGTCGTTACGCTTGGCATGGTAGAGGGTCAATCCGGTCGACGCCAAGGTGTACCCAAAGATACTCATCGCCGAGGTCGCCTGGGTCCCCATGTACGGTTGAATGTTGCCAAAGACGTTGATGCCGGCGAGCATCCCTTGCCGCACCGCATTTGTCGCCAATGGCGTGTAGGCCGGCTTACCGGTCGGATTGAAGTTGACCACGCTAGCGTCCCCGCACGCGAAGATGTCGGGATTCGACGTCTGGACGTAGTCGTTGATGATGATGGCACCGTGCCGGTCCATATCGACTTGACCCCGTAACAACTCGGTGTTCGGCACGAAGCCGGTGCAGACGATGGCCAGATCAGCCGTATAGTCGCCCTGGGTGCTTTCGATAACCAGTTCCCCCTGCTTGTTGCTGGTGAAAGAGGTCACCCGTGCGTTCAAGTGCACGTCGACCCCATTGTCTTCCAACATGTGCACGATGCGGTCGGAAAAGTTTTTATCGACATAGTGATTTAAAATGATATCGCGAGATTGCAACAACAACACCTCGTGATTGGTCCGGGCGTAGCTTTCCGCCAGTTCCGTTCCGATGTAACCAGCCCCCACAATGGCAATGCGTTTATTGGTCTTGGCCGTCTCATAGATGGCCTTAGCCTGATCGTAATTTTTGCAGAGTAGGACCTTCTCCTCGTCGATGCCGAAGATGGGCGGTACCGTTACGGTCGAACCAGTCGCCATGATTAATTTATCATAAGTATCGTGAATCATGTCCCCGGAGTCCATATTAACGGCCTCCAACGTCTTAGCTTCAGAGTCGATTTTCATCACGTTGAAGCGCGTCTTGATGGTCGCGCCCAACGCCGTCAACTGCTCTGGTGACGAATAGAACATGTCTTCCAGGTGCTTGACCTGGCCGTCTAAGTATAATGAGATACCGCAGGATAAGAAAGAAACATCCGTATGCCGCTCATAGATGGTAACCTCAGTTTCCGGATGATCTCGTAAAATTTGTAGTGCTGCATTTGTCCCGGCATGCGTACTACCAACAATGATGACTTTCATGTTTACCCTCCTACAATGAAAAAAAGAAGCTCTACCAGAAGTCTACTAGAAAGTTAGCAAAAGATAAACGACTTGGCTTAAAATCAGGGCACTTCACACCCAAAACCTCACACATTGTAAAAAAATGGCGGAAGAAGGTGCAAAACGCACCGATTATTTGCCAGTCGATCCCCGACCAACCACGCTTTTGGGGCTAAGCGTCAGACGGTTTCCCCCGCCACACATGGGTTTTGCCCAATTAACGGTGGCTCAACCGATTAAATCACCCGCAACGTTTGGGGCCTATCATGGGTAAGCATAACAGTTTTAGCGCGGAATGAACTAGCCATTTTTTACGAGGCGTCACAATTGACTTGCAAACAATTAATTTACTAGTTATGATGTCCCTAGTTAGTTCAACTATTGATCTGACCTCACACTGTGACAAACAGGAATCAACAATAGCACTCCCCCCAATAAAGTGATTTAAACTCTGATTCCTAGAGCACCGGACAATCCGCATGTTGTTCGGTGTTTTTTTGTGCACGCTATTTTTCGCGTTAAAGTTGGACCAGCACCCATTTGATAAAATATACTGTAAAATAAGTTCACAATCATTAGTCGTGCCTATAAGCCAGCTAACTACGTTTAAGTTTACCCGCAGCAGTCTATCGCACTTACGACAAGAGCCGGGAAGCTACCGGCAAATCGCGGCCCGCAAATAAAAACGCAAAGACCAATTGTTGAACCTGGGGGTTGTCGTGCAGCCGACTATGTTCGGCCGTCGCGCCATGAAACCCAACTTCGCGAAAGCTGGCGGGAATTGTGCCCAACAAGTAGCGTAACGACCGGGCCGAAGCCGTGGAGATATACCGGGCCGAATGGGTCCCATCGTTCACATCGCCATAAATGTTCAACACCGCCGCATCAGTCGGAAAGTGGTGCCGTTGCCGGTACAGGTCCGCGTAGCTCGGCAACCAGAAACTTTTGGGGTACACGATCTTCGGCCGCCCAGTGGCCGTCAAAAAGTTCGTATTGTGACTTTCGTTCATCCCAATCACGCCATTAAAGGGTCCGGCAATCGTCACTAGTTTTTTTAATTTCGGCAACCAGTTACTAGCGCTATAAGCTTCGGCGTAGGCGACCAAGGCGACGCTTCCTGCAGAATGGCCCACGGCGTTATAGGCCAAGACGCCGTGTTGGCCCCGCAGATAGATCATGATTTCGTGCAACCACCGGACCTGAAAGGAGAGCCGAGCCTGATTATTGCCGAAGGTGACCTGAATCAGCGGGTGGGCCACCGTATTGTCCCAGTGCCCACTAATTTTTAATTTGCCGGCGTGGGTCACGTGAATCGTCAGGGCGTGGTGGTAGCCAAAGTCGACCGCAGCCGTCAGCATGGCCTGCATGGTTTTAGAACTCCCCCGTAACCCGTGCACGAAGATTGTGGGGATTTGCGGGGTCGCTTGCGGTTGTTGGCGTTGCCAGCGGGCCAATTTACGGTGGGTCCGCAACCGTCCAAGCGCACTGGTCGCACCCGAAATCACTGCTAATTCGACTAAACTTAAATCCATTGACTCGTTCCCTCCTGAACCAGACTCACGCCTAAAAAATGTCCGCTATGTTAAATGTAGGACTTCAATAGTACGCCTAAGTTCATTATACGGCTAGGCACAAGTTTGTCAGGTGATTTTCTTATCCTTAGTTAATTATTAAGTGGCAAAACCGCCGGGTCGAAGACAACAACATTGCCTTCGGCCCGGCGGTTTCCTACCATCTTTGGTATAAGGCTTCAACTTGTAAGACCCACAAGTAAAGCTCACTTAATTATTAATATATTTATTGAACCAATCAATTGCGCCCAATCATCTATCGGGGTTACACTACAGTCAAGTTAACAGCCGTAGCGTTGTTAGCTGAGTTGTACCAAATTCTTATTATTCTTACGAGCGGAACTTAGCACTCCCCCAAAGTCTTTGCCTCTGCTCGTACCCCCCTCAAACCACGGCAGCACATTTGCTCACCGTGGTTTCTTTTTAATCACGAATCTGGACACCAATCCCGATCAAGCCGGGACCGGTGTGGACGCCCAATGCCGGGGACACATCGCCGGCGTACCATTCACTGACTTGTGGGAATTCGGTCTTTAAGCGGGCTAACATGGTCTCGCGCAGATTGGGGTTGGCCCCGTCGACCACGGCGCCACTGACTTGTTTAGCCGAGCCAATCATCTGACCGACTAACGCCACCAGCTTGCTCAGCGTCCGTTTCTCCCCACGCACCTTAGCAATCGGGTAGTAGACCCCATCGTCATCACAGGAGATGATCGGTTTAATGTTTAACAGCGTCCCCGCCATCCCCGCGACCCGACCGATTCGACCGCCGGCTTGCAAGTACTTTAAGCTGGGCACATAAAAGAAGACGTTACTTTGCGCTGCGACCCGTTCGACTTCCGTCACAATCTGGTCAAAGGATTGTCCTTGTTCGCGTAATTGAGCGGCATAGATGGCCGCAAAGCCACTCCCGATTCCGACACTCCGGGTGTTGACCACGTGAACCGTGAGTGGGGTGTCTTCGGCTAAAAGTTGCATTTCTTGGTAAGTTCCCGAGAGGGCCGCCGAAATACTAACGGCGATAACATGGGTATAGCCTGACGCCTCGATGCGTTGGTAGGCTTCCACGATGCGCTTCCCGGTCGGGCTCGACGTGCTGGCCTTTTCGGTGGCCTGGCGGCGATAAAATTCGGCTGGGGTAATGGTGACCCGGTCCTCATAGACCCGGTCCCGGAAGATCACGTTCATCGGGGCAAGCGCCATGTCGGCGGCCTCTAAGACTTCCGTGGGCACATCGGAACACGAATCAACAAGTATAGCAATTTTCTCTGCTGGCATGAGTAACTCCCTCGTTTCTAAAGTATGGCTAGCATTTATTATCATGATTATAACGCAATCATCTAGTTTTGAAAACCAGATGATTTTAGCTGTTAGATTATATCATCTAACTTATCTCAAAACAATTCGTCTAATTAATCTAGCCTGCCCCAGTTTTGCCCAACCATTCATGGTGAGAACGGTTTAACTCTCGGCTTTATGTTGGGGCGCCATGGTTGACATCTCGCGCTATCTCGTTATACTGGCGAGTGGCCTGGCAGAATATGCACCTTAGTTTAGGCGTTTCACCTTATAAAAGCCATTAATTTCCCTTCTCGATGCTTCTGCCAGGCGTTTGAAAGGAGTGAGCTTATGGCAAATCACCAAACCAAGTCAACCACCAAGCACCACCTCTTAGCTTCGACTGACCAGCAACAAAAGAGTCTCGATGAAGTCAACAGTAGTGTCAGCGTCCCCAAGAATGCGGGATTCTGGCGGACTTTAATGGCTTACACCGGTCCCGGTGCTTTGATCGCCGTGGGGTACATGGACCCCGGCAACTGGATTACGTCCATCAGTGGTGGGGCGACCTACCGCTACACGTTACTGACCGTCATCTTAATGTCGAGTCTGATTGCCATGCTCCTGCAAGCCATGTCGGCGCGCTTAGGGATTGTGACTGGGAAGGACCTGGCGCAATTGACCCGGGAACGCACCGGGAAAGTCAGCGGGATTCTCCTTTGGATCATCACCGAAGCAGCCATCGTGGCCACCGATATTGCCGAGATCATCGGGTCCGGGATTGCTTTGGAATTGCTTTTCGGTTTTCCCCTTATCGTCGGTATCCTGATTACTGCGGCAGATGTTTTGCTCTTATTAGTGTTGATGCACCTGGGCTTTCGCAAAATCGAGGCCATCGTGGCCACCCTGGTCGCCGTCATCCTCTTCGTGTTCCTTTACGAAGTCATTCTCTCGCAACCACAGATGGGGGCCGTCTTGAAGGGCTATTTGCCGTCCAGCCACGTGGTGACCAACCACGGGATGCTCTACCTCTCCCTCGGGATCGTTGGGGCCACCGTGATGCCCCATGACCTGTACCTGGGGTCCTCCATCTCGCAAACCCGGAACTTTGACCGGGAAGACCGGCGGAGCGTAGCCCAAGCGATTCGCTTCACCACGATTGATTCGAACCTCCAGCTCACCGTAGCCTTCGTGGTCAACAGTCTCTTGCTAATCCTGGGGGCGGCCCTGTTCTACGGGACCAACAGCGACCTGGGACGGTTCGTTGACCTCTACTACGCGTTAGGCAATAATCAAATCGTCGGTGCTATCGCCAGTCCCATCTTAAGTATGTTGTTCGCTTTAGCCCTATTAGCATCCGGACAAAGTTCAACTATCACTGGGACCTTGGCCGGGCAAATCATCATGGAAGGCTTCATCAAGTTGAAGATGCCACTGTGGGCCCAACGTTTACTGACCCGGCTGATCTCCGTGACCCCAGTGTTGGCTTTTGCCATCTACTACCACGGTAACGAAGCTAAAATTGAAAATCTGCTGACCCTTTCGCAGGTCTTCTTAAGTATCGCGTTGCCCTTTGCCATGGTGCCGCTGGTCCGCTTCACGAGTAACCGGCAACTCATGGGAGAGTTTGCCAACCGCAGCTGGGTCACCTACGTGGCCTGGATTGTAACGGTCATTCTAATCGTGCTTAACGTTTACTTGATCTTAAACACCTTAGGAATCACCGGTTAGGCTCGGCCCTAACCAAACTGATAACCACTAAAAAACGAGTTGAACCAAGACTTTTCTTGGTCCAGCTCGTTTTGTTTTCGCATGAGTTGTGGTGGCAATTAAGCGCGTTGGGCACCGTCGACCGTGAATTCAGCGCCGTTAGCAAACTTGGATTCATCGCTACCCAGGTAAACGCAGATTTCACCGATATCCTTGGGTTCGCCCATATGGCCGACCGGAACGGTCTTAGTGAGTTGTTCCTTGGCTTCGGCTGGCACGATTGCCGTGTCGATCCAGCCAGGATGAACTGAGTTGACCCGGATATCGATACCCCGGTGTGCTAGGTTCAAGGCCGTGGCGTGGGTCAGCATACGGGTCCCACCCTTGCTGGCCGAATACGCCGGTGCGGTCGGCAACCCGACTAAACCAGCCACAGAGGACACGTTGATGATCGACCCCTTAGCGTCGTTGGTCTTTTGCATGGCTTTAATCCCATACTTTTCACCTAAGAAATTGGCCGTCAAATTAACGTCAATCGTCCGTTGCCAATCGGCTAAGGAGAGGTCTTCGATAATCGGGCTCATGCCACCGATTCCGGCGTTGTTCACTAGAATGTCGAGCTTACCGAATTTATCGATGGTCGCGTCAATGACTTTCTGCCAGTCCGCTTCTTTAGCCACGTCCTGTTGCACAAAGAGGCTCACGTCATCGCCCAACTTGGCGACGGCCGCGTGGCCCCCGTCAACGTTATGGTTGGCCGTTAGTACGACTTTGGCGCCTTCACGCACGTAGCATTCAGCAATGCCCAAGCCGATCCCGGCAACGCCACCCGTAATGATGGCGACTTTTCCGTCTAACCGTTTTGTCATCTCAAAATCACCCTTTCTTAGGTCTAAGATTAGCATAACAGTTCACAAAACGGAATTAATTACTGCCACTTATGGTTCAGGGGCAACCAACCTCAGGGCGCCTAAAGCCTACAAAAAAGCCGCGTCACCATCACGGCTCCGCGACTTTTCTGAGTTAAGCCAATTTAAGTTAATTTTCGTGTAAGTGGAATGGCAGGACCAACCCACCAAATTCATTGGTGTTTGGCTTGTCGCGCTTAACGACCAATTCTTGATTGACGAAGCTGGTCAACCCGGTCTGGCCAAGTTCACGGCCGTAGCCGGAGTTCTTGACCCCACCAAATTCGAGTTCTGGTAAGGAACTGAAGAAGGTGTTGACGTAAACTTGACCGGTTTCGATACGGGAAGCTAATTCAGCCCCGTGTTCAGCCGTCCCGGCAAAGACGATTCCACCTAAACCGTAGTCGGCGTCGTTAGCCAATTCAACGGCTTCATCGTCGTCCTTGACCTTGTAGACCTGGGCCACCGGACCGAACATTTCCTTGCCGTACATTGGGTTATCCTTCTTGATGTCCGTTAAGATCGTTGGCAGGAAGAATTGCCCGTCGCTGTCCACTGGATCATGTTCAAAGGCCAGCGTTGCGCCACCAGCAACGGCGTCGTCAACTTGCTTCTGCAGCTTTTCCTTAGCTTTCTTCGAGTTCATAGGTGCCAAGGTGGTGTTTGGATCCATTGGGTCACCTAATTTAACGGCCGCAAAGGACTTCTTCAATTCTGCTAGAAATTCATCGTAATGGTTTTCCGTGACGATGAAGCGCTTGGACGAGGTGCAGACTTGACCCGCGTTGTATAACCGGGCCCGTGGGGCGATATCGTTAACTGCGTCCATGTCGGCATCGTGCGCCACGATAAAGGCATCGATCCCGCCAAGTTCCATGGTGCTCTTCTTCAAGTTCTTGCCGGCTTCACTCGCAACGGAAGTCCCACCACGTTCGGACCCGGTCAAAGCAACCCCTTGAAGCCGCTTGTCCGCAATCACATCGGAAACCTGATCGTAGTTCAAGAACAGGTTGACCAAGGACCCATCTGGTGCCCCGGCCCGCCGAACAGCATCTTCAAAGGCTAAAGCGGACCCTGGCGTAATCGCCGCGTGCTTCAGAATAATCGGATCGCCAATCGCAAAGTTTGGCGCGAAGATCCGCATAATCTGGTAGAACGGGAAGTTCCAAGGTTCAACGGCCAGTAAGACACCTAATGGGT
Source organism: Levilactobacillus suantsaii (assembly GCF_004115745.1). Taxonomy (GTDB): domain Bacteria; phylum Bacillota; class Bacilli; order Lactobacillales; family Lactobacillaceae; genus Levilactobacillus; species Levilactobacillus suantsaii. The sequence continues at coordinate 12,293 of NZ_QXIL01000023.1, forward strand.
GGTTTTCCAGTTGGGCATCCCCGGCGATTGACGCAATCTGCCGTGGCCGCAAGAATTCTTCAGCGTGGTCTGCATAGTATTCCGCGATGTCTGCACATAGCAGAACTTCACCCTGTGATTCCACATAAAGTTTCCCCATATCAACCGTCATAATCTTTGCGAAATGGTCTTTTTCATCCCGTAAGATTTGGGCTAACTTGTGGAGTACCGGCGTCCGGGTCGAAACGGGATCATTACGCCACTTCTTGTATAACGCGTACGTCTTACTCAACGCTTCTTCAATCTCGTCGTCCGTCGCAAAAGGATACTCTTTAACCAGTTCATTCGTATAGGGATTAATCGTTTGATATGCCATTTTGTGTTTCCTCCTCATAAGACTCGGCACTTCGTTTCACAATACCTTTCATGACACGAGTACACTATACAATAACTTATTTGGAAGCGCTATTATTTTTACTTGTGAAATAATTGCAGGTTATTTACACCCGCCTTTCACAATCAAGCAGTTGTAAATTTTAACCATTCTTGTTTACAAATGCCGTCACATCTCAATAAGTGGGCAAACAAAAAAGGCCTGGGCTTACGCCTAGGTCTCTGCCAATGACTTAGCTTAACTTCCAACGGTCTAAGATGCCGTTGAATAATCGGTTGGCCGTGGTAATCTGATCCAACACGGTCCGGGGGCTCGCTTTGAAGTTATCGTTCGCCCACTTATTGATGATGCCAATGGCACCCGCGGCAATGAATTCCGCCGACGTATCAATCACGTCTTCTTTTAAGTACCGGTACTCTGGCATGGCGTGGAGTAAAATCGAAAGTCGCGCCGCCACAAATTCATTCGTGGACTGCCGCCAAACCCCGTCGTCATAAGGGTAGGCATTTAAAAATAGCTTCGCGTGATCCGCAATGCGTTCGAAGAGTTGAATCGTCTCCGGTCGCCAGTTCTCCAAAGTGAGTGTGACCGGTTTTTCGCGGCGCGGGGTCTCAACGATGAATCGTTGGTAGACAAATGCTAACAATTCATACTTATCCGCAAAATAGTAATAAAACGTTTTTCGGTGGACGCCCGCTTCGTCCGCAATTTCGCGAACCGTAATCTTGTCAAACGTATTGTGGTTTAACAACGAAGCCAAGGACTCCGCAATTCGTTCCTTAGTTTCTGATGCAGCCATCATGATACCTCCAATCATCCGTACCCTAATTTTAGCGTTAGACGCTGTGCCCCGGTGCCTTACCGGTCGGTGGTCTAAGCAAGTGCTTCGAGTAGTCGTGTCTTTCCACCCGTGACGAGGTGGCTCCAAGATTAGTTAGCTGCTAACTCGTTATGTATATAAATGACATGACCGATTTACTGAACAGGCCTAATTATAGCATAACTGGCCGACCATTGGGCAATCCATTTCAAGGGGACACGCCACTCCCCGGAATTATTTTCCCGAATTCATGCTGAGCGTTTGACCGCCCCGTGACCGCTCTGAGCTCGGGACACCCAAACGCTCAGCCTCATTCATCCACGGATGAATGGGGAACCTGGGTCGTGATTGCGGCAACTAGTAACTGTTCTCCAGAGCGCGTGGTTGCAACCGCTATCTTATTTTAGCATGCTAAAAGCGGGTAAGCCACTAGACTTACCCGCTTTTTTGGTAATCACGTGATTAATGATAGAGGTCAAACCGCCCCTTTGAAAATAGGGTACTCAGATGCGCACTTTCCAGCAAGGAACGGTCGGTAATGACCTTCTTCAACACGGAAGCGGGATACCCCTTGACATTATGGTTGCCGCTACCAATCTCGCCGATCCCGTCACGGTCACTCAACGACGCCACGGTCCCGTCAGACTTGTACGTGAACTTCCGTGGCTTGCTGCCGTGGACCTGGAAAGCAACGTTCTTGGCGGCTTGTTCGCCCGTCGCCAACGCAATCTGCGCGGTCGTTGGGTACGGCCGGTCGCCATCCGGTGGCATCACCGCGGCAACGTCGCCCACGATGTAAACTTCAGGATGGTCCTTTAACGACAGGTCGGCTTCGACCGTGACCCGGTTACGGCGTTGGTCGAAGCCAGAGTCAGCCATTACGTGTGAGCCACTGACGCCGACGGTCCAAATGATGGTGTTGGCCGGAACTTCGTGTTCCTGGTCGTTTTCGTCGGTGTAGACCACCGCACCAGGCTTGATTTCAGCAATGGCGGCACCAAGCTTCATTTCGACGCCGTGCTTTTTCATGAAGCGCATTGCGTAATCCCCCAACGACTTATCGAACATCGGTAGGATACTATCTGAGCGTTCCAAGCAAATCAACTGAATCGCTGGGGTGTTGTATTCGGTCTGTAGCTTGGGGACGGCCTGAGCTAATTCACCCAGTAATTCGATGCCGGTGAACCCTGCCCCACAAACAGCGATGCGTAAATCGTTAGGGTCCTGGCTCTGTGCGTAACCCTTGATCTTCGCTTCAATGTGCTGATAGACCGCTTCGGCCGTGGCTAAATCATCCATCGGTAACGCGTAATCTTCAGCGCCCTTCAAGCCAAAGGTCTCGGACTGAAATCCCAACGCCACGATCAAATAATCGTATGTGATCGGGTCGTGGGTCGCCAAGGTCACCTGCTTTTGGTCCACGTCAATGTTCGTGACTTCATCGCGCACGAAATCGATGCGACTACCAAGCACATCGTTGATTTCATAAGTAATTTTATCGGACGCGATGTTTCCTGCGGCGACTTCATGGATATTCGTTTTTTCGGTGTGGGTGCCGGATTTGTCGACCAAAATGATCTTGTTCTCAACCGGGATATCCCGTTGTAAGAACTTTGCGGCCCGCATCCCCGCATAACCGCCACCTAGAACTAAAATCGTTGCCATATTAAACGACTCCTTTGTAGTAAGTTATGCTCTCACGACGGCTGGCCTGGCATCCGCGGCAATTAAACCGGTTACATTTCGTTTCAGCGCGTCCCCCCGTTAAAACGGCGACCTGTCCATCTGGGAGCTTTGGCTCCATTATACGGCTTATCACGTGAAAAACCACTGAAAACGGCTTGCGTTACCGACTGGAACTTTTAACCCCAAAAACTCTCGAACGGAAGTCGTTTTAGCTGACAAACGCGCCCAAAACCGATAAGGTAGGCATTAGTTAAGTCAACTAAACTAACCGTGATTGGACTGGGCCGTTAGGGTCACCAGTCACGTGCCACTAATTCATAGGAGGTCTTTTGATTTATGACAACTTTAGTAATTGGGGCCCATGGCCACGTTGGACAACACATCGTTCAACAATTAGCTGACGCCGGTGAAACCGTCTACGGCGGGATTCGCAACGCCGAACAAGCGGCCGTCATCGAAAAATTGGGCGGTCAGGCTCGGATGGTAAATCTGATGGGCACCGCTGATGAGTTAGTCCCTGCCATGAAAGACGTCGACACGGTCATCTTCTCCGCCGGTTCCGGTGGTAGTACTGACGATGACATGACGCTCAACATCGACTTGGATGGTGCCATCAAGGCCATGCAAGCGACCGAGACGGCCAAGATCAAGCGTTTCATCATGGTCAGTGCCATGGGCGCCGACGAACGGTCGTTCTGGGACCAGACCGGTATCCGACCATACTACGTGGCCAAGCACTACGCTGACCAGTGGTTACAACACCGGACTGATTTGGACTACACCATCATCCGGCCAACGACTTTGACCAACGACGACCCGACCGGTAAGATTACGGTCGATCCGGGTCTCGACGGGTCCACGAGCATCAGTCGCGCCGACGTTGCGGCAACGATTGTCGCCATTGTCAAACACCCGCTCCCACAGCATATTTTGACCATCGTGAACGGGGATACCCCGATTGCCGACGCCATCAAGGCGCAAGCTTAGCGATGACCACGGGCGTCACGGGAACCACCTCGTGGGGCCATTAGCCATAACATCGTCACAAAAAACGGCGCCGAGACACTTCTCGACGCCGTTTTTCATCGTTTCGGCTTCTATTCTGCGAGTTGGATGATCTGGCCTATTTTAATTGGCTGGCCCGGTGCCGTTGATCTAAGTTCAAGGCACTAGCGTTGACCGCCGTTTGAACCTGGGTGGATAGTTGCTTAGCACTGGTGCGTTTTAAGTGCACCTTGGTGAACTGAACGGTCGTCGTTGCCTGGGTGGGGAAGACCACCGTTGCCTGGACCGGCTCAGCTGAAACCGTGGTCTTAGTCGCTGCCGACGCCCCCGCGGACGTTGCCAGTAACATGGTCACCGTCATCGTTCCCAATAACAACTTTTTCATTTTCTGGGTTACCTTGGTCATTTAAACCACTCCTCAATGGATGTTTTAGTCGGTTGCTTATCAATGTCTTAGTTATACCATGCGGTGCTGGTCGAAATCTTGAAGCTTCGTTAAGGTGAAAATATGAATTTCTTATCTTCGTTCCCGCAAAACTATGCTAAGATACCACTGAATACCCCCCATCCCCGCCAGATAGCCATTATCAGCCATCTATCAGCGGCTATCGTTGCCTAGCTGGGGTGGTTTATCCCCCACCCTATTTAGGGCCATAAAATTAAGGAGTTGACTGTTTCACTATGAAGAACACTATCTTGTTAGTTGAAGACGAGACCGGTCTCGCCAGTTACGTGGCCAAGGAACTCATTTTCGAAGATTTTCAGGTCTTGACCGCTGCCGACGGGGAAGCTGCCTGGGAAACCTACCAGACGCATCGCGACGACCTGTTACTGGTTCTTTTAGACTGGATGCTCCCCCGGATGGACGGCATGGAGGTCCTCCGCCGAATTCGTAAACACGATGACCTGCCCGTCATTATGATGACCGCCCGTGATTACCTGGGCGACAAGGTCACCGGCTTGGACAACGGGGCCGACGACTACATCACTAAACCCTTTGAAATTGAAGAACTATTAGCCCGGATTCGGGTGATTCAGCGTCGAACCGCCCACCAAAGTGGCTTGGACCAAACCTACCACGTCGCCGATCTGACGCTCATCACCAAGACTCGCCAGGTCACCCGGGGCACGGAAACCCTGCAACTGACCCAACGGGAATACGACCTGCTGCTCTTCTTGATGCGCCATCCCGGCCAGGTCTTCACCCGTGACGAGCTCCTAGATAACGTCTGGGGCGTCGACTTTTTGGGCCAACAAAACGTCGTCGACGTGTATATCGGCTACTTACGCAATAAAATCGATACGGGCGATCAAACACCTCTCTTCCACACGATTCGGGGCGTCGGGTACAGTCTGGAAGCGGATGATGCCTCATGAAAAAGACCAAGGTTCCGCGTTCCTATGCGGCCATCATTCGCCGCTCTTTCACCACGTTGCTCCTAACCATTGGGTTGGTCATCACACTGACCGTGTCCGTGACCTTGAGCGTTGACCAGTTGTTCCGGGCTCAGAACCAAGCTGCTCAGCTCAGTTCTAATTTGCAGATCAGCCAAGCCAACACCTTTCAGGACTGGTTGACCATCAACCGTAGTAGTGGATTGAACGCCCATAACACCTTTGTGGTGGTCAAAAACAGCGATGGCTCGACCACTTCATTTCTCCCAAGTAACCGGGTCCCCAACCTCACCAATAGTTGGCAGGTACCCTTCACCCACCTCATCTATATTCCAAAGGCGGGCCTGTATTTCTCCGAATCCTTAAAAATGAACCATAAGACCTACCTCTTATATATTGGCATGCACGTCTTATTAGGCAACCTCCACGTGCTGATTGCCGTGTTGATCATCGCCATCGGGTTGAGTCTCCTGATTGGGCTACTCTTCGTGCGCCGGCTGGCCAACCAGATCAGTCGACCGACCATCGAATTGGCCCGCGCGGCCCAACAAGCCGCGGCCAACCCGGAAACAACTCAGCCAACGCTTCCCCAACCTACCGAACCCGCCGAAGTTGGCCAACTGGCTAAGGATTTCAACCAATTGCTGGCTTCGCAAAATGGGCGGTTACAACGTGAGCGGCAGTTCATCTCCGATGCCTCGCACGAATTACGCACTCCGATTGCCACGATTCGGGGCAACATCAAGCTGATTGACCGTCACAGTGCCAAACATCCCGAAGTTATCCCCGAGTCGTTGGGCTTCATCGACCAGGAATCGTTGCGGATGCAACACCTGATTGAAAACCTGCTTCATCTATCCCGGGCAGACCGAGCGCAAGATATCGACTTAGTCCCCATCGACGTTGCCAAGTTAGCGGAAGGTGTCGTGACCCACTATCAACCCCTGATTGAACAACCCTTGAATTTTCACGGGCCCGCGACCCCGGCGATGGCGTTAGGCGATACCGATCTGGTCCACCAGATTTTGACTGCTTTGCTCGATAACGCCCACAAGTATTCACCCAACGACCAGGCTATCACGGTCACGGTCGCTCAAAAAGACGACACCGTGACGTTAGCCGTGGCCGACTTTGGCCGCGGTATCAGTAAAGCCGACCGGCAACACATCTTCGAACGCTTCTACCGGGTCGATTCATCACGGTCCAACCAGGTCGAAGGTAGTGGACTGGGGCTGGCTATCGTGTCACAATTAGTCCAGCTCAACCAGGGCCACATCAGTGTCAGTGACAACCACCCCCAAGGGACCATTTTCACCGTGTCACTCACCGCTGCCCCCGCTAAGGAATCCTAAGAAATTCTCAGACAATCCTTAACCAAAACCGATAACTTCCCGACGTTTTCTTCGCTATACTAGAGTCATCAAGTGAAAGGAAGTGTCTGACTATGCTGATTGATAACAACCCGCAAATTCATACTATTACGCCCGCCCGGATCACCAAGGTCTTCTACCCTTACGTGATTGCCAAAACGGAAGCTGGGAGTTACGTCAACATTAATTTAAGCGACAAGGAACGCCATGACCCGCTGTTTTGGGAATCCATTACCAATATTGCCAAAGCCAAGCTCTGGGTCCCGATTGGCGAACGATTCCACCAACTCCTGTCGTACGACTGGATGTACAGCCCAGCCGACTAACCTAAGTTTATTCAACCCCAACGCCGTTCAAGTGAACGGCGTTTTTTACTGACCTTTTATCCGAAACCGGAGATCTCGCGTCATAGCCCCGCACAAAAAAAGCATCACCTGGCGGTCTTTTGACCGCCAGCCAATGCTGGACAATGGTGCTTTTTTAAACTTAACGTTCCATCGGTTTGCGTAGGATCTGGGCCTTACGGATCAAATCTCGTCGCGTTTGGTACGGCAAGATCTTCGTCTTGTGGGCGGCAAACCCGTCATACGAACCACCAACGCCCGCCACGGCGAAACTCAACAGGTCCCAGATACCTTGGGGCCACGTCGGGTTAAAGGTCAAAGCCAACAACGCCAGAATCCCAAAAAACGCCAAACTGATGAATGCCGAGGCGCCTTGGCGGTTTACTCGGCTGAAATACGGGTAGTGGTGCATGAACAACGCATCCATCACCCCGAGAGCCACGACCACGCCCACCGCCGTTTGCAACGGCTGGGTGGTCGTAAAGTAATACGCTGCGCTAAATAAAATCATAAAGGTCAGGTAGAGCCAAAAGGCATGAAACCCGTATCGCCAGTCAAATTGCATCGCGAGCATCTCACTTTAACGGGAAGGTCTTCCCTTAAATTGGAGGCTATTCTAGCACGGACTGTACGACGCGGATACGGGGACTTTCCCCATAGTTAGGTTAATAACCCTACCAACGTCTAGCCTGAAATCCCTTCCTTTACCGGGCCACTACCATGTGGCGCACCCGGTACAAAAGTGGGATTATTTTTTGGTAAAGGTCCCGTGTTGCCGTAACGCCCAAGCCATCACCAGCCAGCTTAGTGCACTGGTGACCACTAAGACCGTCAATGCCGTCTGCGAACCGTTGGCCGTCTTGAGGGCCGTAGTCGACCCGGAAACGGCTTGTGCGGCCGCGATGATAGCGGAGACCAGGGCGGTCCCGATAGCCCCGGCGAACTGCTGTAACGAGTTCATCAAGGCGTTGCCGTCGGGTTTTAAATCCGCTGACAAGTGCTTCAACCCACTGGTCATGATGTTGCCAAACCCCATGCCAATCCCAATCATGTACAGGATATACAGCGCGAGCATCACGCTGGCCCCCAAGTGGTCAGCGAGCAAGGCCATGCAGATCAAAGCCACTTCGGCGAGGCCAATCCCCAATAAGATGGGCCGTTGGGCGCCAAAACGGTCCAGGATCTGTCCACCCACGGGCGCAAAGCACGCGCCAATCAAGGCGCCGGGCAAGACGATCAGTCCGGCTACGAACGCCGTTTGCTGGTCGACCAATTGCAGGTAGTTCGGCAAAATGAACGACAGGCCCAACGAGGCAATCTGCAACAAGAAAAAGACCAACAGATGACCGCTAAAGGCCTTGTTGCGTAACGCCTGCAAGTGAATCAGTGGTTGGTCCAGGTGTAACGAGTGGTGGGTGAACCAGATGAGGCCTAGACAGCCGATGATGAGTGACCCCAACACGGGCCAGCTCATCCAAGCGTACTGACTCACGGCGCTGAAGCCATAGATGAAGCCGCCAAAAGTCACGATGATGCCCACCATGCTGAGCCAATCGAAGGCCTCACGGTGCGCGTCGGGGTGACCTGCCGAATCGTGTTAACCCCCACGAAGAAGGCCACCACCAGAAACGGCACCAGGATCCAGAAAATGTAGCGCCAATTCAAAGCCGTGATCAAGATGCCCCCGTAAGTCGGCCCAATCGCCGGCCCAATCGCCGTCACCAACGTGCCGACCCCGGTCATCAGGCCCAACCGACTCAGTGGGACTTGCTCCAAAATGATGTTAAACATCAACGGTAGGGCAATCCCCGTCCCGAAGGCTTGAATCGCCCGACCGGTCAATAGAAATGCGAAACTGGGGGCACAAGCATCGACGATGATGCCAGCGATGAACAGGAGGTTTGCCGTCACAAACAACCCCTTCATCGGGAACCGGCGTTTTAAGTACGAGGAAATCGGCACGATGCAGGCCACAATCAATAAGTACAAGGTGGTCATCCATTGCACCGTCCCGGTGGTGATATCAAATTCGCGCATCAACGTAGGGAACGTGATGTTCATCGCCGTTTCCACAATGACCCCACTCAGCGACATCAACCCCGTCGCTAACACGGCCCCGATAACGCGGGGACTGATTCGATCTGTTTTAGTTGTCATACTAGCTTCCTTTCTGAATTACCATTTTTTAATCCGCAAGAGGGCTTCCCGAAAACCGGCAACGGCTTCGGGCGATAACCCGGCGATCATCTTGTAGTCCTGCTGTTCCAGATGTTGCGTCACCACGGGGACCAGTTGGCGCCCCTTAGCGGTGAGCGCAAGTTGGCGCTTGCGACTATCGTCAGCCGCCACCACTCGGGTGACTAACTCCCGGTCCACCATCCGCCGAATCAGCAATGACGCGGTCGAGCGCTGAATCTCAAACTCGTGTTCGACGTCGACTTGATAGGTCACCAAGTCTGTTCGGCGACCCAAATAATCGATCACCGACATTTGCATGCCCGTCAACCCATATTTTCGGGCAAAGGCATTCATCTCCAGTGTCATTTGGTTGGTGGCGTCACGCAATAGCCCGCCTAACCGTTTTTCCATCGTCCTACCTCCTTTTTGTTAGTCAGCTAACAATTATAATGAAATTCAGGAAAAAGGCAACCGGTTCCACCCTAAATTAAAAAGGACTCCTCACGGTCAGTCCCGCGGTTAGCCCCTTTAGTTGCGTTCATTACCAAAAATGTCGGTGGCGCAAGTACTGCGCAATCGCCACCATGCACCCGACCATCAATACGATGGTGAAGACCCACGAGATGGGACTATTGGCAATCGGCAGTTTCACGTTCATACCGTAAAAACCGGTCACAATCGTGGGAATCGTCAGCACCAACGACCAGATGGTCAAAAATTTCATGGTCGCGTTCAGGTTGTTGTTCAAGACATTATTAAAGGTCCGCGAAATCCGATCCACGACCTCGGCTTCGGTCGCGGTCATTTCGGAGGTCTGCCGAGCTTCAATGACCGCATCGGCCAATAGTTCCCGGTTCTTATCGGAGAGTTGCTTGCCAAACGGCTTATTGGTCAAATTGACCACCAGCATGGTGTTGTTGCGCGTGGCGCTGACGAAGTACGCCAGACTCTGTTGCAAGTTCGACAGCGCAATCAAATCCTTATTATCGGGAGACTGGTTCAACTGACGGTCTAGTCGGTTCTGTTCGGCATTGATTTTGCGGACAGGACCGATGAACTGGTCGAACAAGATGAAGAAGCTAATCAGGACGAACTCGTTGGTGTCCTGGATGGTCGTGTAGTCCAAGCGTTGCTCCAGGAGTTGGTTGACCCACTGAGTGCGTTTGGTGGTAATCGTGAAGACCCGGTTGCCCTTCAACAGGAGCGTGACTGGCCGGGTGATCGACCGTTGGGCCACGGCGTCGATAATGACTGGCACGTGGAGGACGAACAGTTGGGTGTTTAAGTACTCGTCGCGGTCATAGTGGGACCGTTCGTTTTCATCGGTAACGTAGGTCAAAATCTCATCGGTCAACCCGTACATCTGCTTGAGCTGTTCTCGGTCGGTTTCCCCTTCAACAGCCGCTTCGACCCACACCAGCGCCTGGCCGTCACCGCCTAATTTGCGTTCAACAATCATGCCCGTTCCCCCCTTGCTCAGCGATGCTTTAAGTGTACCACGTTTCCCCCACCAACCTCCTCTTAGACGCTAAAAAAGGACCCAACTCATTTAAGAATTGGGTCCCTTTAGGGAATTTGAAATTAAAGTCAAGCTAGTTGGTTTCGTTCAACTGACCGGCGTAAGCCGTTTCTTGGGCCACGACCCGTTGCCGTTCCTTTTCGTTGTACCACGGGGAAACCGTGAAGGCCAACACGTCGTTGACCAGGTAAACGGAACTGTTGATAAACATCGCCAACGTCGCGGAGCCTTGGCGGAAGGAAATGAACCAGAGGACCATTTGCGCCAAACCGGAGGCAATCCACCAAACGTACTGGTTGTTGAACCGTAGGAAGCAGATGATGCCCGCCGTGAAGCTGATGGCGAAACTAATGGCATCGACCCACGGCCGCGGGTCGTCGGTAAACGCCCCGATGCCCCAACCGGAGATCACGTAAATGACCACCGTGGAAACCAAGGCAATCGCCCAGCTCTTGCTGGTAAAGCGGCGAATCTTGGACGCCATATTGACGTTCCAGTCCGCACTGATCAAGACCGGAATATCCAGGGTCACGACGTACGCCACTTGTTCAAAAATCGTTAAGTAGTTTTTCGCTGCGAAGCCGGTGATGATGAAACAAATCGCCGACAATACTCCCAGAACCCCGTTGACGGACTTGGCAGCATTGATGGCCAGGACACACAGGACCCCGAGCGTCGTACCGATAAAGGTCAGAATCGTTAGGGGCGTGATAGGTTGCCCGACTAACGTCATGACCTGGCACCCCAGGCTAAAGAAGAATAGGTAATAGTTCTGTTGCGGCCAGCCTTTTAATTGGTGGGCCAAAAATTGAAAATAGTGTTGCATGCGAAAAACGCTCCCTCACCGTTTAGTTCGCCACATGTGGTATTTCATCCGGATGAATTCTTGAAATAAGCACAACATGTTGTGCTGTCTTTTTTGACAACGGTTATGATTATAGCATGAAAATCAGCCGAATTTGGGGGAAATTTGAAATTGTTTCATACGCTAAAAGTCAGTGGAAACCGATTCCACCCGGGCCACGCCCCGCGTGAAACACGTTTGCCAGAGAAGAGGCGGTCTCACAAATTTATTAATATGGGGTCATGTTGGCCGCTTATTTCGGACACAACGTCAAAAAAGACTTCTCGCGGCTCGCAAGCCTTGAAAAGTCCACTTCAGGTTTTACTACAACTGCGGGTTAGACCCGGTCGCGTTCAGCATCTGCCTTGCCCCGAGCCGTGACCGCCATCAACATCTGGGTCAGTTGATCCACGATCAACGTCGTTGGGTCCGCAATCTCGATGGTCTCGTTCATCAGTTCGGCCGCCGCTTGGACCACCCGGTAACACTCGATTTCTAGTTGTTCGCCACTGGGCGTCAACGAGAGTGGCCGAATCCGCCGGTCAGCCGATTCATAACTCGGTTCCACGTAACCACGCCGAATCAATTGCGAGATGCCCCGAGAAACGGCCGCCCGAGAAATCCCCCGACTATCCGCGACCGTCGCGGACGTCAATTTCCCCGGCTGTTCCAGGATTTGATGTAAAATTGCAAATTGGTCCACTGAAATCCCCGTAAGTCGTTGGAACCGGGTTGCTGATTTTTCTAACTCACGTTTTAAAGCCATGTAAGTTGTAAACAAGCTTTCAACATGTACGTTCTTACTCTCTTCCACTGTATCAGATCCTTATCTCCGCTGTCGGCCTGTGGGAACCTCCCCGCCGACTTTTAGTCGCGACCCCTATAAAACTGTCTATACAATTGATAATAAAGAACATTATTATAAAAAGTAAGGTCTGTTCCGTTAAGTTATCCCTAAGAAATCATGCCATCCGGTACCACCTGTCCGTGAGGCTACGCCGGCCGAAGACTAGTTTCGCGGTGTATTCGGTTTCAATTGTAACTTTAATCTGGTCATTTGTCTGGTTAATCCGCCATTTTTCGCGAGTTGACGGGCTACCGCCGGCTTTCATCGCCCATTTCTTTCCCCATCAAAAAAGATTCCCCCCACCACGCGTTGGAGGGAATCCATCGCATGACCCCCGCGGGCCACGCAAATTACATCGCCAATTCAATTAATTTTGCGTTTCGGATTCAAGAGATTCATCGGATCCAGTAGCGTCTTCAACTGATGCTGGAGATAATCGACGTTATCGTCCAGTTCCGGTTGGTTCCACTGGTTCTTCATCATCCCCACGGCGTGTTCACCGGAGATGGTACCACCTAACTCCAAGGTCTTCCAGAAGATCCGCCGTAAGGCTTCTAAGACCGCACCGGGGACTTCAGGCTGGTCTTTAGGCCAGACCAAGGTCGGGTGAACGTTGCCGTCGCCAGCGTGTCCCGCCGTGTAGATGGTCACGCCCAGGTCGTGGCCGACCTGTTGGATATAGGCCATCATCGGGGCTAACTGCGACAGTGGCAACGCCATATCTTCCATCAAATGGTTTTGCCCCGCAAAGACCGCCGGCAACATGTCTCGTCGGAGTTGGATGAGTTGCGCTTGTTCGTCTTCATCGGCAGTAACCTGAACATCTTGAGCATCATACTTGGCCAACAGGTCTTTTAAGACCTGGATGTTCGCGTCACTGCTCCCGTCCAAGCGGAAGATCAACATGGCCCCACTCTTGTCAGCGTAATGGGTCTTTTCGTACTTATCCAAAGCCCCAATGGTGTTCCCGTCCAATGCTTCGAGCATGGTCGGGTAGACCCCGGACATCCGAATGGCGGTCACGCCCTGGGCCAGTTGGGCCATATCCTTGAAGAAGGCCAGCCCCATGATGGACGTGCCTAGTGGAATCGGCATCAGCTTGACGGTGATTTCGTAGACGATTCCCAAAGTGCCTTCTGCGCCCACGAAGAGCTGGGTCAAGTCATAGCCGAAAGCCTGCTTCAACGTCCGACCGCCGAGCGTTACCTTACGCCCGTCCGCCAACACGACCTTGAGGCCCAAGACGTTATCCTTGGTGGCGCCGTAACGCACCGTGCTCATCCCACCGGCGTTGGTCGAGACGTTGCCACCAATCGACGAGAACGGCTTCGAGGCCGGGTCCGGGGCATAAAACAACCCCTGTTTACGAGCCGCCTGGTCTAAGTCACCATTGACCACGCCGGGTTGGACCACGGCCAACGAATCATCCTTACTGATTTCGAGGATCTGAGCCATTTTCCGCGTTGACAAGATGAGTCCTCCGGCAATCCCGTCGGAGCCAATCACGGTACTGGTAGCCGTGGTCTGGGGAATCACCGGCAAATGGTACTTGCGGGCGACCTTTAACACGCCCTGAATATCCGCTACACTTTGGACTTCTACGACCGCCCGGGCTAGACCACTACCGTCGCCCCCCCGACGCATTCGAATTAAAGGATTGTTTCTGCAACGTTGCCTGATCCGTTAGGACCGCGCCGTCAGCTACCTGGGCCTTTAAATCGGCCAGAATATCATCATCGGAATACGCACTGAAAACTGTCATCGAATCACCCTTCTTCATTGAGTCAGATAAAATGAAAATGTACAGCTACATTATAGGGAGTCGCCCCCGGTTGTGCTAGAATTTGGGTTTTGACCTTCCAAACACCCAAAAACGGCTAGTTCCCGTAGGAACTAGCCGTTTTAGATGTCACTTCAACTGTTAAGCTAATTTTGTAAACTGCCGATTTTCTAACCGATATTGGTGGTCACACATTGCGGCCACGTCCAGTTCGTGGGTGACGATCACCACGCACTTCTTTTGGTCATGGGCGATGCTTTGGAACTGAGTAATGACCGCTTGCGTGTTGTCTTCGTCCAGGTTCCCCGTAGGCTCATCGGCCACGACCAGCCGGGCGTCACAAACCATGGTCCGGGCAATGGCGACCCGTTGTTGTTGACCCCCGGACAGGTGCTGGACGTTACGGGTGATCAGGTCTTCGCCGATGCCCAGGTCCCGTAAGACCTGCGTTGCGTATTCCCGGTCACCGGCGTGCTTGGATTCCGTAATTGCCATTGCCGTCAACAGGTTATTCAACGGTGACATGTACGTGAACAGGTTATAGGCTTGAAAGACGATGGCCACGTGTTTGCGCCGGTAGTTGGTCAGGCCAATCTTTTTTAGAGATTGGTCCTGCAACAGGATAGCCCCATCCTTGGGCGTATCCAACCCCGCAATCAGGGACAAGAAGGTCGTCTTCCCGGTCCCACTGTGGCCGAGAATGGCGTAAGATTCACCCTCCTCAAACTCTAAGTTGACGTTTTTAAAAAGTGGCTGGTTGGCATTCTGATACCAGTAGCTTAAATCTTGTGTTTTTAACATTGACGGACCCCCTTAAGAAATCAGGACTTTACGCGGTTCCAGGCGCAAGATGCCTCCTGAAGCCAACATAATCGACAGGAAGGTAATGGCAAGACCAAACCCACCGAGTTTGGCCAGATCGACCGCACTGACCGTAATGGCCAACTTAGTCGTTGCCGCGCTCTTTGGGTGGTCATTGCGGCTTGACCGCCGCCTTGGCCTTGACCGGCCATTGAACTGGTCGTTTGGGTGGTCGTTGCTGCCTGCGACATCAACTGACTGCCCAGTTGGTTACCGACGAATTTCCCGCCGACGCCCGCAATCGCTAAGGCGACGACTAAGACCATGATCATTTCGGTAAAGAACTGCGCCACAATCTTCCAGCGCGCTTCCCCTAAGGAGAGTAAGACGCCGATTTCAAAGCGCCGTTCACGAATCATCAGGATGACGATCAACGCTAAGATGATTGTCCCCGCAATCGCCACTAACCAGACGATCTTATTGGCAAAGCCTTCAAAGCTACTCATCGACGCTTTGACCGTTTGGTAACTGGAATCGTCGGTGCTCAACGCATACTTGCTGGAACTGATGACCTTGTTCCCAGCCTTCTTGACTTGACTGACCTGACTCGGTGCCGTCACGTTGAAGGTCACAGAATCCGCCGTATTGGCGTACTTGCTACCCTTCAAACTGTTGGCTAAGGTGTAGGACGCATAAACCGTGTTCGACGGGTCAGTACTCATCGGCCCTGCCGTGCTGGCGCTACTGGAGCTTGCCTTATAGATCCCCACGACCTTCACTTTGACGGTCCCTTTATTGCCGGTCGTCTTCTTGATCGTCATGGTATCGCCTACGCTCAAGTCGTTTTGACTTGCCAGTTCCTTTTCGATGACCACGTGATTAGTGTTACGGTCACTGCTGGTAATCCCGCGACCCTTCACGATTTTGCTCTGTTTGTCGCTAAAGTCACTGGTCAAACTCGTGGCCGTAACCCCATCGATCTGGGTGTCACCGGTACTGGTGGTCGTCTTGCCGCCCATCTTACCCGGGCCGCCGCTAGTGCCACCGCCGCCCATGCCGGTACTGGTCGAGACCGTATCGTAGGACTTGGCGTTCGCCGACGTGGTGCTGGTCACGTTATAACTCCCAACATGCTTGAGCTTGGCAATCTTAGTCGCATCACTCAGCTTGACCGGGTTCAACGTCAGCTTCGAGCGCTTACTCGACTTCGATTGACTGCTCTTGCGCATCTGCTTGAATGCCGCTTGCCGGTTAGCCGACAACGTGACCGTTGCGCCGACCTCCGCTTTCGCTTGGTTGGTCGCCTTCACAGCCGCACTACGGATCAACAATCCGGCTAGTACGAACATCAGGATAGCCGCCGACACTAAAATCAACAGTATCGACCGCCCCTTTTTTGCCCAGACGTTCAGCCAGGCACGTTTACAAAAATTCATTGAGTCGCCTCCATTCGCTTTTTGACAACACTGTCAAAAGCCATGTTATGGTTATAGCAAACGGAGCTTATCGTTAGCTAAAGGCGCCATGCCGGCGTTAATAAAGGGTTAAGGTTGGGGTGGTCGCTTCGTCGGATGCCGCAAGGTCAAGTAGAGGACTGCACAGACGCATAATAAACTCAAACTACCCAAGAAGACGGCAATGGTCACGGCTAAAGGGTGCCCCTGGCCGCCCGGTTGTCCCAACGGATTGACACTTACCCACCACAACACCAGCGCATCCACGGCCCAAATCACCGCTAAACACTCTAAAGCTGCGCGCATCTTGGTTCCCCGCTTTCTGTGAACTTGGTTCTACCGGCAACACCGCGAGGCCCATCCCCGCTTGCCCTTAGGATAGCATGGTCGGTTGTCTAAGCGTGTAATTTAAAGACTAAGCGACTTACCCCGCAAATACCTTACCCCCTGGGATAAAAGAAGAGCCGGGACTGCTTCCCGACTCAGATTAGTTTTCAATTAAGCCTTTTTATCCGGTGACGTGGTCGGCTTCGTGGCCGAGAGCGGCGCCGTTTTAGTGGTCTGTTCCAGTGCTTCATCGTCTGGCAAAACGTCCGGGTACAACGCGGAATATTCCTGATACCAGTGAAAGAGGGTCATGGCAAAGACCTTCAACACGGCAAATCCGGGCACTCCAAGGACCACACCGGCCAAGCCGAACATCTTGCCAGCCGCCAACAGGACGAAGACAATCGTAATCGGGTGCATCTCCAGGCTGTTCCCCATGATCAACGGCGACAGGACCTGCGTTTCCAAGACCCATTCGACCAGGTACACAATGACCACCCCAATCAGCATCGACGGACTGGTGATCGCTCCGATGATCAACGCCGGAATCAGCGCAATGGCCGAACCGAAGTACGGAATCAGGTTCAACGGCCCCGCGATGACCCCTAGCAACAAGCCGTACTTCAAGCCGATAATCGAATACCCAGCGGAGAAGATGATCAGGACACAGAACGCTACGGTCAATTGTCCCCGAATATATGAGCTGACTTTTACGTTCATCTGGTCGAGCATCACAATGAACCGGTCCCGGTACAGGGTCGGCACCACGTGGCTGAGAAATTGCGGAAAACGTGAGCCATCCTTCAGCATGAAGAACAAGACCAGCGGCGCAGTAATCAGCGTGATGACCCAATCACTGACCGTGGTGACCACGTTACTGAGTGAACTTAAGGTCCCCGTCAAAAGGTTCCAGCCGCGCTTGGAGAAGTAGGTGGCGACGCGCTGATTGAGTTCATTTAAGTTGTCAGTCGTCAGCCAGTGATGTTGCTGGTTCAAGTGGTTCAGCTTTTGCATGACGTCGTTAGCAAACTGCGGCAATGAACTAATCATGCTGGCCGTTTGGCGGGTCAAAAAGGGAATCAAGTTCCAGAACAGCAACACGATGATAGCCACCGTGAGCACCATGGCAACTCCAATGGCGATGCCCTCTTTGATATGTAATCGCCGTTCCATGAGGTGGACCAAGGGATCGAGGACGTAGAACAGGATCCCCGCCACGATGACAGCTGGCGCCGCGATGCCGATAAATCGCCACAACGGGTTCAACAGGTGGGCATTTTGGGTCACCCCACGAACCACTAGCAGAAATAAAAAGAAATTTAAGAGCAAAATCGTAATGTGATTATTTAAAAATCGTTGAGAGAACCAGGACCACCCTGATTCCGGTTGTCGCCACTTATTCACAAGTCAGGCCCCCATTAAATTGACATATCTCTAGTGTACGGCCATGGCTGACAATTGACTAGCGTAAAGTCTTCATGACTAAAAAAGAGCTTGGACCCTTAAAAGTCCAAGCTCTTTATTTAGAGACCAAATTGGTGTTAGTCAAAACTAATCGGCGTTTTGCGCCAACTTGACCGTCGTAGCGGCATCTTCACCGTTGACCGTGTAAAGATGCTTGCCAGACTGCCACTTAACGGTGTTGGCCTGGTCGCCCTCATTGCCACTGTAAACGGTGACCGACCCGCTCTTGGCGTTAGCCGGTAACGTGGCCTTTTGCAATTGCTTGTTGATTTGCTTGGCAAACTGTTGCGGATTCCCAGCCGCGTCAGCATTATTAGTGACCGCCGTAATCGACCACTTGCCCGTGTTCCAGTGGACGTAGGTGTGGCCCATAACGCCTTGGGAGACGGCTTTGGTCGAGTTGGTCAGCTTGACAGCTGCCCCATCGGTCTTGCCCACGTAGTCAACTTCCTTGTTGGCCGTTTGGCTGGTGCCCAACGTCTTCTTTTGGAAGGTGGCGTTTTGATCACCGGACTTATCTTGGTACTTGACCGTGTAATTTTGCTTAGTGCCGCTGACGCTCTTAGCACTGACCTTAGTGCTATCAGCCGTAGCGGTCGTCGGTGCCGTCGTTTGGCTGACAGAACTGACGTCGTTAGCCGCGTGCATGGTCAGAGCCGTACCAGACCCTAAAGCGGCGAGAACTGCTAAACTGGACGCCGCCGTAATCCATAACTTCTTTGTACGTTTTGTCATCGCGAGATCCCCCTTATTCCTTAGTGAAAGACTTCAAAGCCGTAATGGTCTTGCCATTGCTTAAGACGAAGTACCGTGACCCCGTCGACCGCTTCTTGACGGACTTAACCTTCAGCGTGGTGCCCTTCTTCACTTTCTTGTAACGCTTGGAGTTCTTGAAGGTGCTCCCCGTGTATTCGTACAAGGTCTTCTTGGTCGTAACCTTCTTATCAGAGCTCAAGGCTTCATGGTAAGCGTGCGTTGAGTACTTCGTGTTTGCTGACAGGTAACCCAGACTAGTCTTGATCCGGTAGGACTTGCCACTTGGGGCTTTGACAATCTTCCCCTTTACGGTATCACCAGAAACGTAGTAACCGCCAGTCTTGGTCTTCAAGCTGCTGTCCTTGTACAGATTGAGCTTATGGTTCAAGGTAAAGGAACCATGTTGGCCAACCCAATAACCAGTCGCGTCTTGCGACAGAACCCACTTGCCTAGTTTACTGATGTATAGCTTTTGCTTTGAGGTCGACTGCGTCACGCTCTTGACCTTACCGATCTTATAGAACTTCTGGCGGTCGGAAGAGGAGATGGAGGTCCCATCAGCGTACTTCGTTGCCCCTTTATGCAGGTAGATATGTTGGCCCTTCTTGTAGCTACTGTAAGCGTAAGTCGTACTGCTATGGGATAAGGCAGTCGTGACGCCGTCCGTCCACCAAGAAATCGGGTGAACCGAGGTGACGGCCTTACTGTTATCCGTGTATTCGCCTAATGACGATAAGTAATGGGAATCCGTGTACTGCCACAGCGCATAAGAAATCGTTGGTGCGTAGGAATAGTTGGCAATCCATTGCGCATCAAAATTCTTCCGTGCCGTATTGGCGTAGCTAGTGGCGAAGGATTGGTAGGAGTAGAAGACCAAGTTTTTGTCGGTCAACGCCCGCATTTCCTTGTACCACGCCTTGACCGCAGCGTTCGTGGTCCCGGACGTCACGTCGTCTTCTTCAAAGTCCAAAACGTAGAACTTAGCATTTTTGTTTGACCGATTGTAGAAGTTTTTGGCTTCTGTTTTGGCGCTGCTAGCGCTGGTGAACCGGGCATAATCGTATTCCCCAAACGGAATGCCGTACTTGACGTACAGTTTGGTGTTGTTAGACGCATACTTGTCCTTGTAAGATGACCCGTATTGTCGCCGGTTGATGACGAAGGATACTTGATCCTTTAAGTTGGAGACCTGGCTCGATGTTAATTTACCTTGCCATTCCGAAATATCCGGAATTGCCAAGGTACTCGCGTGAGCAACCGTTTGGCCGCTCCAAGCCAGTCCCGCAACAGCACCGGTCAACGCCAAAGTTTGCGTTAGCCGGCGCAATAAATGATGTGTAAAAACCATGTTGGCACTTCCCTCTTAAGTATTAGATGATCCGACTCCAACGCTATCTACCGGCGACCATCTCGTTACCGGTAGCTCCTCCCGGTCACCACCTCCAATTCACTAAGTCTCCTTCACTGTAACGGATTTAAGTGTGCGGACCGTAACAAGTTAGTTGCAATTAGATTACCAAAAGTTACAGTTTGATTGACTATCGATAAGCCTCTTAATCGCCATTTTTAAGGATAATTCGTTACCTAAATCAGGGGTACTTCGGACTGTAAGCGATCACAAAACTATCGTATCAGCTTCACAAGGTTTTCTTGGTTTTTGTCCAGATTCGTTCAGTAGACACACGTTTGGCCGTCTCGGCGACTATCTTTTAGCCCCGTTGTTTGCCGTTTTAGCCGTAACTAAATTGGGGTGGCCGAATCCCCATTTTTTTGCGCTATGATGACAGGGTAAGCCTAAATTTATGTCAGGAGGCGTTTTCCCGTGCTTCGGCAATTCGTGAGTTCCTTCACCGGTCGGCTCATGACCCTACTTTTAGGGCTAATCGTCCTATTAGCACTCTTTTTTCCTGTAACTACCAGCACCGAGCGGGCCTGGTGGCCACCCTTAGTCCTCGCTTTAGCAAGTGCGGGTGGCTGGTGGGGTTGGCAACGCCTCGTCAATTATTGGACCAAGCATCCCGGCCACCACCGCACCTGGGCCGTCGGCTTATGGGGCGTACTACTCGTCGTCCAGCTCTTAATTGCCCTGACTTGTGTAGCCGCGCCACGCGCCGATTTGGCTCTGGTCCACCAACAAGCGCTTGCCCTAATCAACGGGCACACGACTTGGGGACCGTACTTTCACACCTACCCCAACAACGTGACGCTGACCCTGCTACTGGCTGGTCTTCTTAAGATTGGGCGGGAGCTGTTCGGGACCGCCACCGGGGTCTTCTTGAACTTGGTCCAGTTTGGCTGGCTCGATCTGGGTCTGGCGATTATGGCCCACCACTTACGCCGCCACAATCCCGTGACGGCCAATCTGTTCGTGGTCCTGGCTACTACCTGTATTCCCCTCTACACTTACGGTCTGACCACCTATAGTGACATTTGGGTCCTGCCCGTGGGCTTAATCGTGCTGGTCACCAGCCAACGGTTACGCCAGGCGACGACCTGGGGGCGGTGGCTCGTCGCGGCACTCACCCTCAGCCTAACCTTGACTGGAGCCATCTTGCTGAAAGCCAACCTCGTGGTCTTCGCCCTGGCGGTCCTGCTATGGCTCTGGATCCTACCGGCCACCCGTCGCTTTGGTCGCACTGGGGTCACCCTTTTATTGGGACTATGCCTGTTAGGCGGGAATGTTGGCGTCCACGCCGGACAACGCGCCGCGGGCTTTCACCCAGCCACGGCCGCAACACTCCCCGTGACCAGTTGGATAGCCATGAGTTGGAACCCTGATTACAGTGGGACCTATAACCGCGCCGATGCCCAAGCCGTCATTCATCAGCCCACGGCGGCTGGTAAACGTCGCGTGGCTCGCCAACAGTTCCGTACCGCCATCCACCTGATTCAAAAGACCCGCCGCCTACTAGCGACTGGAACCTTTGACGGGTTCAACAGCAATTCCGCCTTCATGCGGTTACCCAACTGGGTCCGCAACCAGTCCCCCCGCCTTCGTTGGTTACTGGCCAACTGGGCCCAGATCAGCTACTTGACCCTGTTAGAGGTGACGTTAGTAGCGGGGCTCCGGCAGTGGCACGCGCGCCGCTGGTCGGCTGGCTTTTTGCTAGGCAGCTTGATGACCTTAGGTTTAGCCGCCTTTCACGTCATCTTCTGGGAGACCGCCGAACGGTACGCGTTGCCACTTCTTCCCCTATTTCTGACCGGCGCAGCGGTCGGCCTTACCACGCCCGCATGGCAGTGGCAGTTCCATTGGCCACACACTTGGTGGCGCCGTGGCGGCGTTAGCCTCATCGTCTTAGTCGCCCTACTCCAACTGGGTCTTCTAAGCACCACTCCCATTAACCAGACGGTGCGGGTGGTCAGCCAAAATGAAGGCCGGTATTATCAGCCGCATTTCGTGACCCTTGCTTCGCAGCAGACCGTGACCCAAGCTTTCACCGCTCCGGTCGCCTTTAACCAACTCAAAATCGACCCCGGCCACACGCACCTGGGCCGGTTGACCATCCGCCGTCACGGTCGCATCATCTGGCGTTCCGCCAAAACAACGCGTCTTAACCGGTGTCGCCTCCCCCAGCAACCAGCCGGCCACTACCAGCTCACCGTGACCAACACCCAGGCTAAGCCGCTCCGCTTGCACCAGGCGCAAACGACGGCCCCCCTGA
>NZ_QXIL01000024.1 GCF_004115745.1 Levilactobacillus suantsaii
GTCCATTGTGGAAGATTCCCTACTGCTGCCTCCCGTAGGAGTCTGGGCCGTGTCTCAGTCCCAATGTGGCCGATTACCCTCTCAGGTCGGCTACGCATCATCGCCTTGGTGGGCCGTTAACTCACCAACAAGCTAATGCGCCGCGGAACCATCCAGAAGTGATAGCCGAAACCATCTTTCAAACAAAAACCATGCGGTTTTTGTTGTTATACGGTATTAGCACCTGTTTCCAAGTCTTATCCCCTGCTTCTGGGCAGGTTTTCCACGTGTTACTCACCAGTTCGCCACTCGCTTTAGGAAGAAATCAGTGCAAGCACGTCAATCAACCAAAGCTCGTTCGACTTGCATGTATTAGGCATGCCGCCAGCGTTCGTCCTGAGCCAGGATCAAACTCTCATCTTAAAGATGATAAGCTCGAATATCTCATCGATTGTTGTTACATTTTAAAAGCGAATTGACTTCGCAAATATTGTTTGGGTTTGAATAAATTCAAACCGCCCTACACATATTTGGTTTGTCGAAACAATGTTCAGTTTTCAAAGATCTACCAAGTTATCTAATGAAGTGATTGCTTCATGACAACTTTTAAAGTATAGCATGTCGATAATACCGTGTCAACAACTTTTTAAACATCAATTTGAATAATTATTGATTGCTTTGGAAGAAATTGAATAAATATTCTCAACAACGATTACTATCATATCAATTCTCAAGTCAGCCGTCAAGGCCTTTTTTAAATTGTTGAATCGTAACGTTTGCCGTTGCCATTGGCTTTGTTTCCGTAAATGACAACAAAAATAAGTTTACCAATATCTCCTAGAATGGTCAAGCAAGAAATGAATATTTACTGAAATTAATTTTGCAATCTCGTCCAAGAATCACCAAAAGCCCGCCACCACAAGGGTGACGGGCTTTTGACTGCTTGCTTACTTAAGTTCTGGTGCATCCGTCTTGTATTCCGAGACGGTACTCTTACCGTTGTTCTTCGCGAGAACGCTAGTCTTCGTTTTCTTCGATGCCTCTGCCAGCTTTTCCGTGGCAGTCTTGTACTTATAGGTAAAGTCGTTCTTGTCGACCTTTTTAAAGCCTTTTGGCGTGTAGAAGCGCAAGAGATCGCCATAGATAACCCGGTCAGACAATGAAAGTTCCGTCGTCACATGGTTCTGTAATTTGGCAACTTTCTTCTTCTGTGCACTTGTCAGCTTCAAGACCTTCCCCGTCTTCGTATCGTAAACGGTACTGCCAATCTTAGTATAAGTTGGCGAGACAAAGTTCCCGTTTCTAAAGGCAACGGTCTGATTCCGATTCTTAGCTAGTAAATCCTGACCAAACTGAATCGTGTCGGTGTTTTTTACCCCCAACAGATCCAGTAAGGTTGGTAAGACATCAATCTCCCCACCATAGGTATGGTTAATGCCCCCCTTAAGCCCACTGGCGTGAATCATCAGTGGGACCTTCTGGAATTGAGCCAAGTCATAGTTAGTGACCTTCTTCTTACCTAAGAGTTGGGCAATCGCCGGCCGGTGGTTATTCGAAATCCCGTAGTGGTCCCCATAGGCTAAAATAACACTATTCTTATAGAGACCAGCCTTCTTCAGGTAGCTAATGAACTCCGCAAAGGCTTGATCCAAATAATGAGCCGTTTGAACGTACGGATCAACGGTCTTATCCCCAGTCTTGGTGGCTGGGAAGTCGATATTCTTCTTATCTAACTCATACGGGTAATGGTTAGTCAAGGTAATCAGCTTAGCGTAGAACGGCTGCGGTAGCTGTTCGATATACTTCGCCGATTCCTTCAAGAAGATCTTGTCTTTCAACCCATAACCGACACTGTACCCCGCCTTTTGCTTATAATAGCTTGAGCTAAAGAAGTACTGGTAGCCCCACGACTTGTAGGTGTTGTCCCGGTTCCAGAAACTTGGGACATCCCCGTGGAACGCCGCCGTGGTGTAACCCGCTTTTTGACTCAGAATCGCTGGAGCCGCCTGGAACGTGTTTTGAGTCCCATAAGTAGTCATCGCTGACCCTTGTGGCAAGCCAAACAGGGAGTTTTCCAACATCATTTCCGCGTCAGAAGTCTTCCCTTGAGCGACCTGGTTATAAAAGTTGTCGAACGATAGCGTATTCTTATTATGATAGAACTTGTTCAACGTTGGGGTGACTTCTTTACCATCTACTTTATAATCCAACAGGAATTGTTGGAAGCTTTCCAGGTGGATGATAAAGACGTTCTTCCCTTTTTCCTTACCGTAGTACGACACGTTCGGACTGACCCGATTCTGTTTCAGATACTTCAGCACACTCTTCATGTCACTGGCATTAGCACTGGCCCGCGTAGCGCTTTCCTTTTGCGTCTGATAAGCGTTAAACGCGGCGTACTCATTCAACCCTAAGTACTTCACGATATAGTTGTTATCAAACGTCCGGGTCAACAATCCTGACCGGTCCGCATTGGCCATCCCAAATTCCGCAAACATCAATCCAAACGACAACACCGTAATACTAAGTGCATAGCGCCGTTTAAACGGTCGTGGATCAATTCGAATCACGTGTGCCACCAAGAGCACAATCAGAATGATGATGTCCAGATACACAAAAAGATCATACAGATGGGTAATCTGGGCTAAACTCTTCCCCAGATTATTTTGAACGTCGCTGGAACCCTTCATGATTCCAAACGACAGAAAATCAGAAAACTCCCGATAATAGACAACGTTGGCAAAAATCCACGTTGACTCCAGGAAGTCAATAATCAGCATCAACCAATAGGCCAAGCGGCCGCGAAAATACAGAGCAATGCCAAAAACCAGCAAAGCAGCTGGAAGGGGGTTAATCAGCAGTAAAAACTGCTGCACACTTCCTTTGGCGCCCAGCGTAAATTCGGTTTGATAGGCGATGTACGTCTTAACCCAAAATAAAACGATGATCAACAGGAAGAAACCCATTCGGGTATTAACCCAGCTCATTCGTCGTTTAACAAAGTTTGCCATGAGACAGCCTCCACAAAATAGTTAACATTACTTCAGTATAACTGATAGTGCTGGGTAATCAATTTTTATGGGCAACCTTTGAAAAAATTCAACTTTTCAGCCTATAAAAAAAACAAAACCATGTTTTCCACAGTTTTGTTAGTTATCCGTCAGTAAATCAAATAATTCGATAGCCACTAAGTCAATGTTATCAAACTCAAAGGTCGTCTCCGGATTATGCTCAGTTAACGTATAGGTGTTGGCGGCAGCATTGTAAACAACGGTCGCCTGCTCAACGCCTTCCTTTTCGAATCGACGGGGTTGCGGCTCGTCGGTAGCATCCTCTTGCATCGCCTTAAGACGATTGATGATGCCAATCAGTTGAGATTCTTCCATGATTGGTCCCCTTTCTAAGCTTCACTATGATTTTACCAAACTTAAGCCTAGATGACACGTCATAATGCGAAAAACTCACGCATTTGTGTCGTCACTTTCTTCAACCACCCGGTCTGGCTTAACCGCCATTGCGATGAGACCGGTCAGCATGCCGAAGTAGTAAGTCAATAAGCGCCATAAAATCATAGCTAAAACCAACTTACTGTTCGAGGCGATGTAGCTTTTAAAAATCATCTCAAAGCTGTACTCTGCCCCCCCGGAGCCACCGGGAATCGGGAACAGTGAAATCACCATGACGATCAAAACGTGCAGACTGGTGACCATGACGATGTTCGCCGAGGTGTAGCCCAACGCTAACATGATGAAATACGGAATTAAATAGTAGAAAAGTAATTGAAAGAACGTGATGACAAAGACCTTGGCCATCAACTTCCCTTTCCCGCTAATCCGCACACTTTCAGCGTAAAACGAATCGATTTTTTGGTCAATCTTGGCCGCCATGCGTTCAAAGCGGTCGCGTTTCATAAACCAGTGAACCGGGTACAAAATCACGGTGACCGCCCGTTTCGTAAAAGCGTGCCAGAACATGACCATCAGGAGCCCCACGATAACTGCCAAGTGAATGACGAAGCCAAACACCACTAGCCAGGCTAACGCGTGCAATTTATCCTGAATGTAGGTGAACCCGATGACCAGGGCAATCAAAAAATTGATGACGATCATTGACTGGAACACCACGAACTTCATCAATAGAATCGAACTGGCCTTCCCCGCATCGACCCCGGTTTGCATCAGCGCAATCAGCTGTGCCGGTTGCCCACCGGAAGAAAAGGGCGTAATACCGTTAAAGAGTTGCTCAATCGGTGGAATCCGGAGGGCATCCTTGAAGGAAAACCCCTTGATCCGGTCAGAAATGAAGACTTTGACGATGACGGACTCGAGTCCGAGGTACAGGAGCATGCAGATCACGGCCACACCGAACCACCAGAAATTGATGTGCACGAAGTCGTTGACTAACACCGAAAACCGGATATCCCGGAGCGAGTACGCAAAGATGGCAATCCCCAACAGCAACATCAACGTTAGAACCCACTTGTTTCGTCGTGTCATGTCGTTATCCCTTCTTTGCCTGCTGCCGGTAAAAGTCGCGCCAAATCTCAGCCAAATGGGCTTCCGAATAATGGTCTGCTGCCGCCAAACTATGCTGGTGGAGTTGGTCTAACGTTGCGGCATCGTGCGGTAACGTCGTCAGGACCTGATCCATCTCAGCGTAGTCCTTGGCTGGTTGGTAATCACCCGCAATAATGGCCTGGTAAAGTTCCAAATCTCGCAGCATGACCGGGGTCCCCGTACTGAAGGCCTCTAAGACCGACATCGGGAAAAGCTCATTAAAGGAAGGGAGCAAGAACAAGTCGGCCAGATTATAGTAATCGACTAACTTGTCGCGATCAACAATCCCCGGAAAGCTCAAATTAGCTGGTGGATCGTCGACGACCTTTTTCAATTCGGCGTAACCATCGGTCATCCGACCGAATGAAAAGCCCCCCGCCCAGATAAATTGCAACTCTGGGTGGTGGTTGGCAAGCTTAATGAAGTCAAATAGCCCCTTACGTTCCTGAATCTGGCCAATTCCCAGCACCGTAAACTTTTTTGCCGAGTAACCGTACTGTTGTCGTAATTGCAGCTTTTGGGCCGCATCGACCGGGTAAAACTCTTGGCGACTCACGAAATTGGGAATATAAGTCACCTTAGTAGCGGGAATCCCATACGCCACTAATTTAGGAATAAAGGTCGGATTGACCACTACAATGTGGTCCATCCGGCGGTAAAAGGCAATCACATATTTATAAAAAATCCCCCGAAAGGGCTGGGGAATCTTGAGGCTCCCCTCTAGTGTTTCTGGCAAAAAATGCACGTAGCCAATTTTACGTCCCCGACCAGGTAAAAACGTAGATAAGTAGTAAGAAAAATTAATCGTGTGGTAGTGCGTCAGGTCCACCTTTCCATAACGGTTGACGGTCACCTGAAAGTCCCCGTTCAACCGGGTGTGCAACAAGTTCATCAGCTCGTTGTACGCACTCCCGACCCCCTGTCCCTTAACGGAATCAGCAGCCGAAAACATGTTGATTTTTAGCATTCAATAACTCCTCTAATCGCTGAAATCCGGACTGTCTTCGTGGGCTTGTTCGTAACTCACTTGTGCGTCCCGGTAAAAGTTGATAATCCGTTGGCCAAAGGTATCCGCAGAAATCTCGGCCAACTTTTGGGCCAGCAAATCCGGATCCGGTTGTTGATGTTCCGGCTGTAAGTACCAGACCACGTGCTTGATCATTTCTGCCGCCGTGGTAAACGTAACCCCCAGCGTCGGACTCGATAACAACTCATCGGTGTATGGACTAGTCATGACCACGATTTTGGTCCCGGCCGCCATAGCCTCGATATAGGTCAGCCCCTGTGACTCGGAATCTGATGACGACAAAAAGACGTTGGCCAGGTGATAGTAGCGAAAGACCTGGTCATTGTCGATTTCACCGGTAAAAGTGACGTGATCCGTTAGCCCCGCCGTTTTTACCTGTTGCTCCAAATCTGCTCTAGCCGGACCATCCCCCACAATCAAAAGTTGAGCCCGGGGGACCTGCGCCAAAATAGCCGGCATCGCCGCAATACTTGCCTTGATGTTCTTTTCATAGGCTAAACGGCTTAACGATAAAATGACCGGCGTATCCGGTGCCAAGCCCAATTGACGCCGCAAGTTAGCGGTATCCGGCTGTTCGTACTGGTGCAAGTTGACCCCCGTGGGAATCACCCGAATCGGGGCTTTAACCCCGTAATCACTCAACGTGGTCAGCACCCGGTCACTGGGCGCCACGACGCCCGTCAGGTGGTAGCAAAAGGCCAGCGTCCCCTGTTTGACGTGGACGGGCTTTAAGATCTTCCCGTTGGCCACGTAATGTAAGTAGTCCTCATACATGGTGTGGTAAGTATGGAGGCACGGAATCTCTAGGTTCCGGGCCACGAACTTCCCGATCCACCCCATCGAAAATTCCGTCTGGGTGTGGACGATGTCTAAGTTTAATTCCTTTGCAATTTGGTAGGCCTGAAACAGTCCCCGCACGGCAATTCGACGATCCGTAAACGACACGAACGGAATACTCGAAAAACGAAACACGTTGCGTTCGTAAACGTTGCGTTCCACGTGTGGATCGGTCGTCGTAAAGATATACACCTGATGCCCCTGTTTTTCTAACTGATCGCGCAGCGTCTTGATGGACGTTGCGACCCCACTCACTTGAGGGAAATAGGTATCCGTAAATATGCCGATGTTCATTGCCAATCCCCCTTGTTTCTCTTTCTGTTAAAAAAAGTCCTTGACGCCATGTATTGTACAATCATCACAATTATATGGGTTTGCCTACTTGATTGCAAACCACAGCTAAAACTCTAACCAAACTCTGGGAAAACTTAAAAAACGTCTGATTCGGGAATTCCGAACCAAACGTCTTTTACTTCTATAATAGTGAAAACAACTTAACCGTCAGCTCTTCAATAAATCCGGGACGGCAGCTTGGACCATGGTAATGACTTCTTGACTGGTGCTGGCCGAATTCAACGCGGTCTCCACCAACGCCTGGAGGTCATGGGCGTTCAACTGACTGATCAGCCGACGGGTCTTTAAAATCGACCCGGCTCCCATTGAGAATTCATCTAAACCCATCCCCAAAAGTAGTGGCACGGCGATGGGATCGCCCGCCATCTCACCACACATAGCCACCGGAATGCCGGCGCTATGTCCCGCGGTAATCACCCGGTTGACTAACCGTAAAATGGCCGGGTGATACGGCTGATAGAGATAAGCCACGTCTTGGTTCGTCCGGTCGGCGGCCATGGTATAACCAATCAGGTCGTTGGTGCCGATACTCATGAAGTCGACCTCTTGCGCAAATCGGTCCGCCAGTAAAGCCGCGGCCGGAACTTCGACCATCATGCCAATCTTCACGTGCCCCATTGGTACCTGGGCAACGGTCAAAGCTGACCGTTCGTCGTCGTAAATTGCCTTAGCTTGCCGAAACTCATCGAGCGTCGCAATCATGGGAAACATGATGCGTAAGTTGCCAAACGCCGACGCCCGTAACAGCGCCCGGAGTTGGCTCCGAAAGACGTTTTGGTGGGTCAAACTCTGCCGAATGGCCCGGTCACCCATGAAGGGGTTCGTCTCCGGCTTGTGTTTTAAGTACGGTAACGGCTTATCGCCTCCGATATCCAGGGTGCGAATCACCACCGGTCGCGGCGCTAAGGCCGTGAGCACCTGCTTATAAACGTCAAACTGGTCGTCTTCACTCGGCAACTCAGCGGCATCCATGTATAAGAATTCGGTACGCATCAGTCCTACGGCCTCGGCCCCGTTCTTGAGGATACTAGGAAGATCCTGCGCCGTGCCAATGTTAGCCGCTAAGGTCACGCCCACACCATCTTGGCTAACGGTCCCGTGGTGCCGTAATCGATTGAGTCGCTTTTGATTGACGGTCCGTTGGTGCATCGTCGTTCGGGCCTTGGCCAATTCATCCGCGTCAGGGTCAACCATGACCTGTCCGTGGGTCCCGTTTAGAATCACCATTTCCCCGTTGGTCAGTTGTGTCGTTGCTGTCTTGGTCCCCACCACAGCGGGTAAGGCCATCGAACGTGCCAGAATCGACGAATGAGATGTCCGGCCACCGAGATCCGTAATAAACCCTAAGATATACCGCGGGTTGACCGAGACCGTATCACTCGGAATCAAGTCGTGGGTCACCACGATTACGGGATGGTCGACTAAGGCTAAGTCCGGTAACGGTACCCGTAACAAATGGGCCGTGACGCGCTTGGTCACGTCGTGGAGGTCCGTGATGCGTTCTTGCATATACGGGTTATCCGTCAGCCCCGCAAAAGAATGTTCGTAGGCCTGCACCACGTTGGCCAAAGCGACCTCGGCATTGAGCTGCTGATCTCTAATCTGCGCGTCCACCCGGGTGGTCAATTCGGGGTCCTTGAGCATCACAATGTGCGCACTAAAAACCTGGGCACTCTCAGTACCCAGGTTTTTAGTCGCACGAGTTTTAATTGCCTCGACATCAGAGACAGCTGCTTCAAGGGCCTGATGGAATCGATTTACTTCGTTATCCAGATTAGTGATTGCCCGTCGGTGGACGGTTAAATCGGGGTCGACCAGGCGATAGACTTGGCCGCACACCACGCCGTCACTCGCGGCAATTCCCTTGAGCATCGTTCTCATTAGTCAGATAGGCCCTCTTTTTTCAAGGTTTCAGCAACGGCCGTCATGGCATCGGCTTCGTCGTCACCATCAGCCGTAATCGTGATTTCGGCATTTTGGCCGACCCCTAAGGACATGACACCCATGATGGACTTCAAGTTAACGGACTTGTCTTGGTATTGTAAGCTGACTTCTGAGTTGAACTTGCTTGCTGATTGTACCAATAAAGTTGCCGGACGAGCATGAATACCCGTTTCTGCTGTAATATGAAATTCGCGTTTTTCCATAATTGATCGATCTCCTTTAAGCTTATAGGTTGATTTTCTAACGAGCATAGCGTCCTTTGGTCTTGCGCATTGACCAAAACAACCATGACAAACGTTATGTCTACCTTCTTAGAATATCAATCTTGCTGTTAAATTACAAGTTACCTTAACCGCTTTCATCGGGGCTGTCACAGGCCAGCGATTCCGTATCGCCGGCCCAGCAACCTGCGGGCGTTCACTTGTTCCAGAGCTAATTATAGCATGATTCGCCCCAAAACACCGACTAGTTCCCCTTATGCAGACTGATTTCCGGCATCGTGGTCGTAATGATAGACTAGTTTGCCGTTCTTGTGGGCCTGCCCAATCACCCGTTTACGGGTATCAAACGCCATATAGGCCTGTTGAAAGGCCTGAAAATCGTCTGGGCCCACTTCAAATTCATCGAGTTCCTTGTTTTTTAATTGATTCATTAATGCGGTAAAATCCCGTGCCATGTCGCTATTCGCCCCTTTTCTTTCCACTATTCTACGTTGAAATACCAGGCAGGTCAAAAATTTATTTTGAAAATGAACGTGACTTTTAGCATTCTCGTGGGTAGAGTGCTAAAATAAAGGCGTTCAGTTCAAAGGGGCCCTTTTGACCGGGCTACCGGGGGCGAGACAAATTACTTGCACCCACCGTGTGAGGCGGTATAATGTGGCTAATGGTCAAAGAAGGTCAAACCTTTTGGATGACCAGTGTGGACTGCTTCCACACTTACTCCAAGGCAGAAAGGAGACGACAAAATGCTATGTCAAAACTGTCACCGCAACGAAGCGACCATTCATCTTTATATGAGTGTGAACGGGCAACGGCAACAGATTGATTTATGCCAAAATTGCTATCAACTACTCAAAGATCAGCAGACCAATAACTCTGGAAATGGAGGTGGCCGTATGGCACAAGATCCATTCGGCTTTGGAAACCTGGATGATATTTTCCGGGCCATGCAAGGCGGTAATCCCAGCCAAAACGATTACCGGCAGACTGGTGGGCAACGACCGACCCAACCCGCGGGTAACCGAGGGAACAACGGTAAGGGCGGCCTACTCAGTCAATATGGCTTGAACCTCACCCAGTTGGCTAAAGACGGCAAGATTGATCCCGTTATCGGACGGGACAAGGAAACGGCGCAAGTCATCGAAATTCTGAACCGGCGGACTAAGAACAACCCCGTGTTAATCGGGGAAGCCGGTGTTGGGAAGACGGCGGTCGTTGAAGGGCTAGCTGAGCGCATCGTTGAAGGCAACGTACCGCAAAAGCTAACCAACAAGCAGATTGTCCGTTTAGACGTCGTATCGCTGGTTCAAGGAACCGGGATTCGGGGTCAGTTCGAACAACGGATGCAACAATTAATGAAGGAAGTTCAATCCAATCCGGACATCATCCTCTTCATTGACGAAATCCACGAAATCATGGGTGCCGGCAATGCCGAAGGTGGTATGGATGCGGGTAACGTGTTAAAGCCTGCGTTAGCCCGGGGTGACTTCCAACTGATCGGTGCCACGACGTTGAATGAATACCGGGACATCGAAAAAGACCAAGCCTTGGCACGGCGGTTCCAACCGGTAACGGTCGATGAACCGAGTCCAGACGAAGCCGTAAAGATTCTTAAGGGAATCCAGAAGAAATATGAAGATTACCACCACGTCCACTACACGGACGCTGCGATTGAAGCGGCGGTCCGGTTATCCGACCGCTACATTCAAGATCGCTTCTTACCCGACAAGGCCATCGACTTGCTCGATGAGTCCGGGTCGCGGAAGAACCTGACCATCAACGTGGCTGACCCGCACGCCATCGATGAAAAAATCGACAGTGCAGAAAAGCAAAAGCAAGCCGCATTGAAGCAGGAAGACTACGAAAAGGCCGCCTATTACCGCGACCAGGTCACAAAGCTCAACAAGTCGAAGGAAAACGCCACGAACGCGGACCAACAAGCGGCAACTGACGTGACCGAAAAGGACATGCAACAAATCGTCGAAGAAAAGACCAATATCCCGGTTGGCGAACTCCAAGCGAAGGAACAACATCAGTTGAAGAGCCTTGCCACCGACTTGGAAAAGCATATTATCGGCCAGAACCAAGCGGTCGATAAGGTTGCCCGGGCTATTCGGCGGAACCGAATCGGATTGAATGGGACTGGTCGGCCGATTGGGTCCTTCCTCTTCGTTGGCCCGACCGGGGTCGGCAAGACGGAACTGGCTAAGCAATTGGCCAACGAACTCTTTGGTTCTCAAGACGCGATGATTCGCTTCGACATGTCCGAATACATGGAACCCCATTCCATTTCTAAGCTGATTGGGTCCCCACCGGGCTACGTTGGTTACGAAGAAGCCGGACAACTGACCGAACAGGTTCGGCGGCACCCGTACACGTTGATCCTGCTGGATGAAATCGAAAAGGCTCACCCAGACGTCTTGAACATGTTCTTACAGATTCTGGACGATGGGCGCTTGACCGATTCCAAGGGCCGGACGGTGTCCTTCAAGGATACCCTGATCATCATGACCAGTAACGCCGGGACCGGTGACGTGGAAGCCAGCGTTGGGTTCGGGGCCGAAGCCTCCGGAAAGACCCACTCCGTTCTGGACAGTCTGACCAACTACTTCCGGCCTGAATTCATCAACCGGTTCGATGACATCATCGAGTTCAACGCATTGTCGAAGGATAACTTGATGCAGATCGTCGACCTGATGATCGATGACGTCAACCAGATGTTAGCCGACCAAGGCCTACACGTACACGTTACGGAACCAGTCGAAGAAAAACTGGTCACGGAGGGCTACAACCCCGCCATGGGGGCGCGGCCATTACGGCGGGTCATCCAGGAAGAAATCGAAGACCGCATTGCGGACTTCTACCTGGACCACGCCGGTGTAAAGAACCTGACGGCCAAAATCACGGACGGCAAGATTACCTTAACTGCCGCCGACGATGATGACACTGATTCGACTTCAGCGGACGACACGGATACGACCAAATAAACGACTCTAAACGGGAGCGCTGCCAATCGCGGTGCGCCCGTTTTTAGGTTCTAAGTGAATTCCCCCCTGCAGGTCCCGATTAGATGCGGTATACTGTATTTTAAAGGCACCACGACAGACACTGGGCAGACTTACTTTTGGAGGTGAATGGGAAATGGCTTTCTTTAATTGGTTACGACGGCTCTTAACACCGACCCGTTCGCACCGCCCCACCACGGTCCCACCACGGCAAGCAACCCCGGTGGACCGGCCATTTCAACCCCAACGACCGACCCAGCAATTAACGCCAACGCCGCAGCCAACCGTTCCGCCCGTGGCAGTGAATCCGGTGACCACCCACGAACAGCCCAATGCCACCCTGGTCGTCCGTATCGTCGATTCTCAGAACCGGCCACTCCAACCAGCGTTAGTCCTTACGGGACAACGCGGCACCGCCGTTCACCTGACCACCCCCACCATTCCCGGCTACACGTTAGCCAAGATGACGGGCTTCACTCAGACTTTTTTAAGTGAATACGGGTTGATGACGTTGACCTACCAACGGCAATGGGGGTACCCGGTCTTGGTCTACCAGATTGATTACGACTCCGGACAATTGTTGGCATTACCGGGGCTGTTTCGCGGGCTTTTGGGCGCAAGTTTCCACTTGGCCGTCCCGCCGGTTAAGGGCTACCACATTTTCCAGGCGCAAGGGCCGCAACAAGGCACTTACACCGACCAAACGCAACGCTTGCTGTACTTCTACCGGCGTGACGCTTGGCAAACGGTCCAGCGGGTCCACCAATACGTGACCCTGCTCAGTAACCACGCGGTCTATGCGTTACCCGCCGGTCAGGCCTACCGTTACCGGTTCCCAGCCACATCATTATGGCGCATCTTTGCCATCATCACGTTGACCGACCAGACCGTCTGGTACAATTTGGGTGGTAACCAGTGGCTGAATGCCGCGGAAACCAAACGGCGCTTGCACTGGTCACGCCACCTAGAATTACCCCGGCAAACCAAATTGACGGGCAAGGCCGTGCAGTGGTCGGGGACCGTGGACTACGTGCCCGATCACGCGGTAACCTTCTACCGCGACCCTTACGGCGAAGTGGCCGGCCAGTTGCCGGACGGTGAATTACTCGAGATTCGCCGGCGCGTCGTTGACGATCAAAACTTGATTTGGTACCAAATTGGTCCGCAAGCCTACATCAACGCGCGCTACGTCCGGTTGGCCAAGCAGGTCTAACGCTAAGTTTTTCTGAACAACTTCATAAAGGCGGCTGTGAGATTTTGCTCACAGCCGCCTTTTTTGAAACGTTAATTCGATTCAACTCATCTTATAAATTCTTATCCATGTTATAGGTCAATCGGGACAGCGTCAGGCCCTTTTCAATCAAGCCGTTGGTGAAGTCTGTCGTGGTCTTGCGCATTGCAGCCGTAACGGCATGGTTTTGCGCCGTCAAATAAGCCACCAAATCGTCGCCACTCAATTTCTCCTGGGCCACGTGAGCCAATGTTTGCGCGACATGCGTCCGGAGGTCTTGCTTGGCCGCCATGACGTAATCCACGTCTTGTTCAATGAACTGGCGGTAATGGGATTCCACGATCATCGACAACTTCCGGTACATCCAGTAAGCACTTTGGTCATCGAGGCGCCGCGGTGTCGTCCGGTACGTTGGGTCCGTATCCGTCACGTTGGCGAAGAACGGCACGTAAGGACTGAACGCTGGCACCCCAAAGCATAACCACATGATGGCCGCGCGGTCGGCAGGCACATCGTTATGCACTTGCAAGACGTGCGAATTTTGCGTCCGGTTCATCGAAATCGGCCGGAACTTAGTCCGCAACTCTTCAGGCCCGTGCCCCAACGGATCGTATGGCGTTTCGTTGTAATGCGAACTTAAAATGTATTCCACGTCTTCCACGCTAATCTTGTGGCTGGTCCGGCAGATAAACGGTAGCTCACTTGATTGCGGATCCTGCTCGATTTCCGGATTCAAGACCCGTTGGCCGAACCAGACCCGCGGCGTGTTGTAGTGGCGGTCCTTTTCGGTACTGGTCCCGAAAATATGACGGAAGTTCCAACCGTCGTGGTCGGGGTTCAGGTGGTTATCCGCCACAAAAGCTTGAATCCCCGCGGAGAACATGAAGTTATCCGGGTCATCGAAGGTCACCTGTTGAATGGCGACCTGGTTAGCCGTGACCGCATAAGCATCGTCTGGGATACGTTGGGCGACCCAGTGGTGACCGGTCACGATTTCCATGTACCAGACTTCTTGACTATCGGAGAACAAGACCCCATTGCCTTCGGGTGACCCATATTGCTTGATCAGCTTGCCCAGATAACGGACCCCTTCTCTGGCGGAGGTAATGTAAGGTAAGACCATGGTCTGCAGGGAATCTTCCGCTAACCCATTTTCCACTAACGGGTCGTAAGCCAACGCGTTGGGATTGCCGTAGACACTTTCGGTGGCACTCATCGCAACGTTATGGTCGTTAATACCGCTTTCGGCGTACTCTCCGGTCTTTTCAGTCTCCACGTTCGGCGTAGCTAAATAACGGTAGCCATCGCTTGGAATCGGGGCCGTGAACCCATTTTGGTTCGACGTCCAGGTCCGGGCCGGTTGGTCGTGTTCAGCCGGATGCACGTAAAACCGCTGTGGCGTCAAGGGTAAAAAGGTATCGTCGTTACGGGCAATTAGCGTCGACCCGTCGACGGTGGCCGCCTTGCCGACCAGAACTGACGTACAAGCCGTCAAATGTTTTTTAATCATGTTTAATTAGTGCCCCTTTCTTTTTTCATAATGGCCCTAGTTTACCGCTTTTAGCGCTTAAAAACTAGCCATTCCCTAAACCGTGTTTGCGCAAAATGGTAACACTTTCAAGAAGTTGTTGACATTTGGGGACGATTGTTTAAAATAGAGTTGTAGCCAATTGAATGGGCTTACATTATCACGGTTTGTGAAGTTAAACTCAAACTTATCTTACTTATAATTTGGGAGGCACTATCTATGAAAGTCACAGTTGTTGGTTGTACCCATGCGGGAACTTTTGCCATTAAGCAGATCTTAGCGGAACACCCGGATGCCGAAGTCACGGTCTATGAACGAAACGATAACCTTTCCTTCCTGTCCTGTGGGATTGCTTTATACTTAGGCGGCGAAGTCGCTGACCCTCAAGGCCTGTTTTACTCCAGTCCCGAGGAACTGAAAAAGTTGGGCGCCAATGTCCAAATGAATCACAATGTCTTAGACGTTGATCCGGACCAAAAAACGGTCACGGTCGAAGACTTGACCACCCATGATCAGACCACCGCAAGTTACGATAAATTAGTCATGACTTCCGGGTCCTGGCCAATTATTCCTAAGATTCCTGGCATCGACAGCGACAAGGTCAAGCTCTGCAAGAACTGGAACCACGCTCAAGTCCTCTTTGAAGACGCTAAGCAAGCCAAGCGCATCACGGTCATCGGGGCCGGTTACATCGGTGCTGAACTCGCCGAAGCCTACTCCAAGACCGGTCATGACGTGACTTTGATCGATGCTCAAGACCGTGTGATGCCGAAGTACTTTGACTCCGAATTCACCGACGTCATCGAAAAAGACTACCAAGACAACGGTGTCCAACTCGCTCTGGGTGAAACTGTCGCCAACTTCGAAGAAACGGCCAATGGCTTGACCATCAACACCGATAAGGGCCATTACGAAACCGATTTAGCCATTCTCTGCATCGGTTTCCGGCCCAACACCGGCCTGCTTCAGGGTAAGGTCAAGATGGCCGCTAACGGTGCCATCATCACCGACGACTACATGCGCTCCTCGAACCCCGATATCTTCGCAGCGGGTGACAGTGCCGCGGTCCACTACAACCCAACTCACCAAAACGCCTACATTCCGCTAGCCACCAATGCGGTGCGGCAAGGCATCTTAGTCGGCAAGAACTTGGTGAACCCAACCGTCAAGTACATGGGCACACAATCGTCTTCTGGCTTAGCCTTATACGGGCGGACCATCGTGTCGACTGGGTTGACCTTGGCCGCCGCCAAGCAACAAGGCCTAGATGCCGAACAAGTCATCATCACCGACAACTACCGGCCGGAATTCATGCCGTCGACGGAACCCGTCTTGATGTCGCTGGTCTTTGACCCGCAAACGAAGCGGATCTTAGGCGGTGCGTTAATGAGTAAGTACGACGTCTCGCAATCGGCCAATACCCTGTCCGTCTGCATCCAGAACAACAACACCATCGACGACCTCGCCATGGTCGACATGCTGTTCCAGCCGAACTTCGACCGGCCGTTCAACTACCTGAACATCTTAGCGCAAGCGGCCCAAGCCAAGTTAGCCTCGACACAGGACGCGACCGTTAAGGCTTAAATCACGCCACTGATAAAATCCACACGATAACTTTTAGGGACCGGCAACCACTGCCGGTCCTTTTTGGTGCGTTTTGACTGTAAGCAAAAAGCGTCACGTCGACTGACAAAGTCAATCAACGTAACGCTTCGGTTTTCTTAGTTTACAGTTTAGCGGTCAATTCCACATCTGGATACTTATCCTTGAACCACCGTTCGGCGAACTGGTTCTCAAACAAGAACAATGGCTCTCCCTGCCGGTCCTTGACCAGGAGATTCCGGGAGGAAGACATCCGTTCGTCCAACTGGTCCGGGTTGATCCAGCGCGCCGTCTTTTTGCCCATCGGCTCCATGATGACGTCCGAGTTGTACTCGTTTTTCATCCGGAACTGGAAAACTTCGAACTGCAGTTGACCCACAGCGCCTAAGATGTAGTCGCCGGTCGAGTAAGCCGTGTAAAGTTGCACGGCCCCTTCTTGGACCAACTGTTCGATGCCCTTATGGAACGACTTTTGCTTCATGACGTTCTTGGTGGAGACTCGCACGAAGAGTTCCGGGGTAAATTGCGGTAACTTCTCGAATTCAACAGCGTGCTTCCCGGTATAGATAGCATCACCAATTTGGAAATTCCCTGTATCATACAACCCGATGATGTCACCGGCCACGGCCGTCTCCACGTTTTCTCGCGTGTCGGCCATGAATTCGGTCACGTTAGACAACCGTAGCTTCTTGCCGGTCCGGGTCTGCATGACGTCCATCCCCCGTTCGAACTCGCCAGAGCAAATTCGCACGAAGGCAATTCGATCCCGGTGATGCGGGTTCATGTTGGCTTGAATCTTGAAGACGAAGCCCGAGAAATCTTCGTCAGTCGGCGCCACATCCCCATCGTTTGCCGTATGGTGAACCGCCGGCTTCGGCGCGTATTCCAGGTACGTTTCCAAGAAAGTCTGGACCCCAAAGTTGGCCAACGCCGAGCCGAAGAAGACCGGGGTCTGGTCCCCGCTGGCAATCTTATCGGCGTCAAATGGATTACCGGCCTCTTCAATCATGGCCATGTTTTCCCGCGCGTCGGTGTACCAATCGTCTTGTTCTAAGGCGTTGGGTTCGGCTAAGTCACCGTCATCATTTAACGGGAGGTAGCGCCGACCCTGGTCGTCCTTGCGGAACAGGGCCACACGTTGGTGGTACCGGTCGTAGAGGCCTTTTAATTCCTTCCCCATGCCAATCGGCCAGTTCATTGGGTAACCTTCGATGCCCAACACGTCTTCGAGTTCGGCAATCAAATCCAAGGGGTCGCGACCGTCCCGGTCGAGCTTGTTCATGAAGGTGAAGATCGGAATGCCCCGCATCTTACAAATTTGGAACAACTTTTTAGTTTGGGGTTCAATCCCCTTGGCGGAGTCGATGACCATGACCGCCGAGTCCACGGCCATCAACGTCCGATAAGTGTCTTCGGAGAAGTCTTCGTGTCCGGGCGTATCTAGAATGTTGATGCGCTTACCCTGGTAGTCAAATTGCATCACAGAACTGGTGACCGAGATGCCCCGTTTCTGTTCAATTTCCATCCAGTCGGACTTGGCAAAGTTTCCGCTCTTACGGGCCTTGACCGTTCCGGCTTCCCGCACGACGCCCCCGAACAACAATAGCTGTTCGGTGATCGTGGTCTTTCCGGCATCGGGGT
The DNA here is from genome assembly GCF_004115745.1 of Levilactobacillus suantsaii. Classification (GTDB taxonomy): domain Bacteria; phylum Bacillota; class Bacilli; order Lactobacillales; family Lactobacillaceae; genus Levilactobacillus; species Levilactobacillus suantsaii. The sequence goes on from NZ_QXIL01000024.1 coordinate 17,926, forward strand.
GGGAGATAATGGCGAAGGTCCGCCGCTTATCAACCGCCGTTGCTAAATTTTTTTCGCTCATAACTAGTCCTCACTGATTTTTAGTAAATGTTCCTGACTTGACGCAGTGCTTTGATTTTACCACATTTACCCCGACAATTCACGGATTGCCCTGGAACGGCCGTTTCACGGTTGGGTTATTAGTGGTATGATAATAAGATGAATTCTACTAGAAACCGGGTGAAACGATGTTGGCGAGTACCGAAGTCATTTTAATTGAGATTCTCTTTAGTCTGGGCGCGTTGATTGCGCTAGGAGGCTTAGGCGGCTTGATTTGGGCCAAGGTGCATCAGCGCGCGTTGCGGCCCCCGATGGCTATTATCGTGTGTGGGATCGGTATCGTGATCATTGCTAGTCTCCTCAACGTCTTACTGTTCAAGACTTACGCTGGCGTACGAGTCAAGAAGAACCAGTACTACGAGATCACCAGCTTGACCACGAACATGCGGGCATCTTTGGCAACGACTCACGCTAAAAACCAGCCAGTCAGCCCCCAATCGCGTAAAGCCAGCAAGAACGTGACCTATCTCATTGACCACACTGATCAGCCCGCCAAATCTAAGCGTTGGGCTAAGGCGGCGCAACGACAATTCAAAAAGACCCATCCCAATGCCACGGTCGTCACCACCAATTACCGTCGAATTTTACGGCAGTACTTCAGTAGCGTGACCCAGTCGTCAGCGACCGTCACAAAATTGACGCAACACGCTATCCACCAGGTCACTAAAACGCCGCATACTAAAGTCACGCCCAAGTCGCCTTCAGCTAAACCTTAACTTTCAATTTTAAAATAGATGCAAAAACAGTTGATCCGCCCCCTGCTTAGGGAGGTCTAGGACCAACTGTTTTTTACGTTACTTTTAACTTAAGCTAAGCCTTGTACCTCCCGACTGTACGCGTCCACACCCTTCATCGCTTGGACGACGTCATACGGCGTAACTTCAAACGGCATCTGCTTCATGGTGTCTTCTGGGGCCGTCGCTTGTTGACCGACCTTCAATAGGTCGTCATCACTCACGTTCTCCAGGTGCAGATCCTTAAAGGTCGTTGGTAACCCCAGCTTCAAATCGAAACGCAAGTACTTTTCGAACCGCTCTTGGTCGGCCCCTTCCAGGTACAACTGCGTCAAGGTCCCAAAGGCAACCTTTTCACCATGGGTCATCTCGTGGACTGGCCCGTGTAATGCGGTCAACCCATCGTGGATGGCGTGGGCAGCGGCTAAGCCGCCACTTTCAAAGCCCAGACCACTCATCAGGGTGTTGGCCTCAACGACCCGGTCGAGTGCCTTGGTAACGGCGTGTCCCTTAACCGAAGCCAATGCCTCCGCGCCGTACTTGAACAGGGTCTCTTCACACTTGGTGGCAATGGCATTACCGACTAGAGTCTGTTGAGCGCCCAGCATCGTTTGATTATTTCCCCGAGCAACTGCTTTGGCTTCAACGTTGGTTGCTAAAGCGTCAGCAATCCCGGAAGCCAGTAGCCGTGCCGGTGCCCCCGCCACGATTGCCGTATCGATCAAGACTAAATCAGGGCTTTTATCGTAAAACCGATACTTTTCAAAGGAGCCATCATCCGAATAGATAACGGACAGCCGGGAACATGGGGCGTCAGTCGAGGCTAAGGTTGGTAGGATTGCGACAGCTACCTGTAAATCATCCGCAATGGCCTTGGCACTATCAAGCGTTTTACCTCCGCCCATACCAATGACCAAGTCAGCCCCGAAATCTTTACCAATCCCGGCGACCCGCTTAATTTCATTGTCTGAAGCTTCACCGTTGAATTGAACCTTTTTCACGCTGATTCCGTGCGTCGTCAGGTACGTCTCATAATCGTTCCCGACGATTTTCAGCACAACGGGGTCGGCTAACAAGACGGCCTTTTGTCCCAGGCGTTTGATGTACTGATCACTTTCTTGCAATGCGTTAATCCCTTGAACATAAGTTGCTGGACTCCCGAAAATACTAGTCATCACACAACACTCCTTTGATTTTTAACGGTCGTAATGTAAAAGCGCTTTCATCTTACGGAATCCATTATAGTTTCGTTCGAAAGATAATTCAATAGTGAACAAAAAACAAATCGCCGCAACAACTCGTCATCCCCTGCTCTAAGCAAGATAACAAAATTATTGCGGCGATTTACTTTTTTATGTCTCCTGGTCCTAAACCAATTGTAAGTCCAAAGCTCCCCGCAACATGGTGGCGATTGCGGACGGTAAATCTTGGTCGGTCACGACTGCATCGACCTGGTCCAGGGGAAATTGCTGAATCAGACTGGGGCCCTGAAACTTGCTGCTATCGGTCAGTAACGTCACCGTATCGGCTTGACGAGCCATGGCTTGGATGACCTGGTTACGAGCCAGATTACGCCCCGAAAACCCGCTTTGTGGGTCAAAACCATCAGTGCCCACGAACAATTGGTGCACGTGAAAGGCCGTCAACATATGTAACGTCAAGGGGCCGACCCCGACCTGAGCGACAGGCTGATACTGGCCGCCTAGGACTTCCACTGTCAACGTCGGGTAATCTCCGACCCGGTGGGCGATATAGTATGAATTCGTCACAATGGTCACGTTTTTTTGTTGTTCACCTAACTGATCGGCCAGTAAGACACAGGTCGACCCGGAATCCAGCATGATGGTGGCCCCATCGGCTACCCGGTCAGCGGTCACCATGGCAATTTTAACCTTAATGGCATAATTGATAGCTAAGCGCGCATTCAAATCATCAGGGGCGTCCTGGACCGCCCAACCGTGTTGGCGACGCAGTAACCCTTGCTGCTCTAAAGTAGTCAAATCTTTGCGAATCGTGACGACCGAGACGTTCAACACAGCCGCCAGTTCCGTGACTGCAATCTGATGCTTCGTATTGACCAATTGTAAAATGGCAGTCAAGCGTTGATTAAGCATTGTGGTCCCCCCCTTATTTCTCATTAACCCTTAGACTTAGTGTACGACAGTTCAGATTATTTGCCCAGACTCCTAAAATCACCGTCACATGGTCTGGACCACATGACGGTGATTTGAAATGTCTCCTATTTCTAAGTTACTTCAAACTACGGTTGATCCACTCAATAAAGTTAGTCTCGTGGTTTCCTTGACGTTCCGCACGAATATGACCTTGGCCCCAAACGGTGGCAAAATCAACGCTCTTGACTTGGGAATTTTGTTTGAGTGCCAACGCCAGGTTGGTCTCAACCGGCAACGCCGTATCGGGCTGGTTGATTCCCGTTCGAATCCGCCAGTACTTCGCCACCTTGCTAGTGTTGTGGCCAGCGTAATAGCTGGTTAGATAATACATCGGATTATACATATTGAGCCGGGTCTGAATCGAACTGCCTTGTGCGTCGGTCTTTTGCAAGTCGGCACGATAAGCTGATGCATAACTAGCCTGATAATGCGCAAACTGTGAATAGGTCGCCTGGTGTTGCTTTAGCAAGTGACCAATCGTGGCATCAAAGTGGTTCGCCTGACACCCACTCGTGGCAAAAAGCTGGTTTTCCGTTTGCTGCCGTGTAAGACCATCGAACGCACCGACAGCTTTAACCGCCGGCTTACAATGCTTAACGAACGCCGCCAAACTGGTAATCGTTGCCCTATTCTTTTGGGCATCATACCTAATCCACTCATCATTCCCATTTAAAGCGTCGATATACTCCTGAACGGTCTGGTAGGTTTGGTGCGTTACGGGGCCATTAGGCGCCCCAATCTTTGGATTTTGGTCGCTGGACGTCTCATACGGGAAGCGTGTCTCTTGTAAGAAAATGTTTAGTGACTGTTCCACTTCTTGTTTGAGGTACGCCGCGTAAGTTCCAGCCATGTCAATTCCCGTTGCTGACCTTTTCAGCTCGAGTGGCTGGCCCTGGCTATCCTTTAACCCTAACCGATTGATATATTGCGCGTAAGAAGCCGCCATATCGGTCGACAACGCCTTCGTCCAGGTGCCTGGCTTCCGGGTGCCAACAGACGAATACTGGCCCATGTTCCACTCGTAAGCTTCGTTGGCCGTATCCAGACTGGTAATCGGGCACCAAACCATGGCTCCAGCAATGGCATCACTCGTGGGCGTCTTAGCCATGGTGGCTAGTGGCGCGCCAATCGCCTTCAGGTACTTAATATATGCTTGACTGTCACCAGTCGCCCCCATCAACGCACTCTGGGCACCCCCACCACTATGGCCAAAGGTGAAGATGCGGTCGGTATCCCCCGCAAGGGACGCTTGATTCAACCGCAGTGTCCGGACCGCCGCTTTTAAATCCGTAATGCCCCATGGCGCGGCACCGTTGGCGTGATCGGCGGAATCCAAGCCGCGGCAGCCCGCCGCAACGTAAACGAAGCCGGCATCGGTGTACTTGGCCGATTGACCGTCATAATCGGTCGGAGCCGCTTGAGCCGCATACCGGGGTGTTTTCACCCGCATCACGATGGGAGCGGTCCTAGCGGTATAGCCCGCGAGTGCCGCTTGGGGATTAACCGCTAGTGAGTAGGTCTTTTGATCATGCTGTGTGACCGTCATATACTTCTCCGGGATAAAAATCCCCATGGACTCGTAAATGCGACTGCTGGTCTTGGTCCCGTACTTGATGCCGACTTGATAATAGACCTTATTTTGCGCGTTATAGTGCCAGTTATTAGGGTCCAGCAATAATTGCTGGGCATTGGCAACGTCTGCCTCAGTGACCATTTGTTTGGTGGTCTTGGCAACCCTCTCCGGCGTATCCGTGGGGTTGGTCGCCAGCTTAGATTTACGATAAGCGGCTAATAACACACCCCCGGCCAATAAGGATCCCATTACGGGTAGGATTTTTTTCAACTTCATCACATGGTTCCCCTTTACAACATCTGACTTTATTACTTGACGAACTTAGGCCTTATTAGTCACCGTCTTAAAAATCAGTGCAAAAAAACGCGTGATGCGGTAAAAATTCAAAAGCGCAACCACTTTAATGACCAACCTACAAGTCCTATTCTACCAAGATAGTCAACGAATTGTTACTGTCAGGGCTAGAGCTAGCCATGCCAAAAACGCCTCAAGACGGTTAGTCCCATCCTGAGGCGTTTTAACTTCATCTCAACTTTAAATTACTTCAAACTGCGGTTAACCCACTTGATGAAGTTGGTTTCATTGTTTCCTTTACGCTCAGCTTCAGTATGACCTTAACCCCAGACGGTGGCAAAATCAACACTATCGACTTGGCTATTTTGCTTTAATGCTAACGCCAAGTTAGTTTCAACCGGCAAAGCCGTATCGGTCTGGTTGATTCCCGTTCGAATCCGCCAGTACTTCGCAACTTTACTAGTATTGTGACCACTGTAGTAACTGCTCAAGAAGTACATTGGGTTGTACATGTTGAGCCGGTTTTGAATCGAACTGCCCTGGGCATCGGTCTTCTTCAAATCAGAACTGTAGGCCTTCGCATAGCTTGACTTGTAGTTCTTCAACTTCGCGTATTTCGAACTATTCGACTTGAGCAATTGGCTGATGGTGGAATCAAAGTGGTTCGCACTGCTGCCACTCGTGGCAAAGAGCTGGTTTTCAGTTTGTTGCCGCGTAATCCCATCAAAGGCGCCAACATCCTTCGACGCCGTCTTACAATGCTTGACGAACGCCTTCATGCTCGTGATCGTTGCGGTGTTCTTTTTGGCATTGTAAGTGATCCACTTGCCATTCTTATTCAACGACTTGATGTAAGCCTGAACCGTCTTATAGGTCTTGTTACTGGTTGAAGAACTCCCAGCCATGCCGCCACTAGGCATCTTCCCGCTTGGCTTCTGACCGCTACCTTTCTTCGCGTTCTTCATCGCACCAGCCTTCTTCGAGCCACTAGGCATCTTCATCTTACTTCCGGATTGGCCAGCCGCACCACTAGGCCCTTCATTGCTTGAGGCCTTGTATGGGAAGCTCGTATCCTTCAAGAAGTTGTTCAATGACTGCTTAACTTCCTTCTTCAGATACTTCGCATAGGTCCCCGACGTGTAGATTCCCGTCGATGACTTCTTTAGCTTCAGCGTCTTACCTTGGCTATCCTTCAAGCCCAATTTATTAATGTATTGGGCATAGTTGGTCGCCATGTCATTCGATAAGGCCTTAGTCCAAGTCCCCTGTTTCCGGGTCCCTGAGTTCGAATATTGGCCCATGTTCCATTCGTAGGCTTCGTTGGCCGTATCTAGACTAGTAATTGGGCACCAGGCCATGGCCCCATCGATGGCATCACTCGTGGCTTTCTTCGCCGTCGTTGCCAATGGTGCGCCAATGGCTTTCAGGTATTTCAAGTATTTCTTGCTGTTACCCGTTGCGCCCATCAGAGCACTCTGGGCACCCCCACCACTATGGCCAAAGGTGAAGACCCGGTTGGTGTTACCGGCAATCCGACTCTTGTTCAACCGCAAGGTCCGGACCGCCGCTTTCAGATCCGTGACCCCCCAAGGTGATGACCCATTGGATTTATCCGATTGATTCAAGCCCCGACAGCCAGCAGCAACGTAAATGAAGCCAGCCTTGGTGTACTTAGCCGAACTACTGTCATAACCGGTCGGTGCCGCCTGGGCAGCATAACCGGGAGTGTTGACCGGCATCACGATGGGCGCAGTCTTGGCGGTATACCCCTTGACCTTGGCTTTCTGATTAAACGTCAGCGAATAAGTCTTTTGACCAGTACCTTTGGCCGTGACATACTTCGCCGGGATAAAAATCCCCATCGATTCATAGGTCTTACTCTTAGTTTTAGTCCCGTACTTAATGCCAACTTGATAATAAGCTTTGTTTTTGGCATTGTATCGCCATTTCTTTTGGTTGAGCAATAACTTCTTGGCATTGGTGACATCCGCCTGGGTCACCTTTTGTTTCGTGGCCTTGGCAACCTTATCCGCCGTACTAGTGTGTTTGGTCGTCTTGGACTGACCACAAGCAACCAATAAAACACTGGTTGCTAATACGCATCCCATGACGGGAAGTATTTTCTTCAACTTCATGACTACTCTCCTCTACAATGTCTGACTTTATAATTGGTGAACCCCGCACTCCTTATTCATCGGTTAAAAATCAGTGCAAAACAACGACTTGTTAAGTAACAATCATAGTTGTAACCGGTTCAATTCCCGTCTACAAGGCTTATTGTACCAACATAATCAATCGGTTGTGAATGTCACGCCTCTCAACTTTTAATTTTATTAATCTTGTTTTATCAAACGCTTAAGATTCAGCCTAGCCACGGGTTTTACCCCCCCTCATCATATTTTAACTAACTCATAAGTCTCCCATTAAGACGTTTGCAATCACTAAAAAAGAACGGCCAGCCGCCTTCCGGCGCTGACCGTTCCATCACGGGTCAACCTGCTAATCTTAACCCTGATTTTCAATTTGTTGAATCACGTAATTGACGACTTTCAGCGAACTCAACCCATCATTAATGGCACAGAACCGTTGGTAAAAGGCCATGAACTTTGCGTCATGACTCATATCCGGCGTCTGGAGCTTTTCACCGATTAAGGTCAACAGTTCCTTTTCGTTGTGAGCGATATCTCCCGGCAAGTCGTGCTCGTAGTCCAAGTAGAAGCCCCGCAGTTCGTCCTTGTACATGTGATAATCGTACGGGTAGAAGAGAATTGGGCGCTTCAAGTAGGCGTAGTCGAAGAACACGGACGAGTAGTCGGTGATCAGCATGTCACTGACCAAATACAGGTCGGAGATGCTGGGATGGTTCGACAGATCGTACACGAAGTCTTCATAACCACTGATGTCCAAGGCGTTGGAAATCAAGTAGTGCATCCGCAAGACCAGCACAGCGTCGTCACCGAAACGGGTCTTGAAGTCGTCTAAGGAGAACGGCAACTTGAAGGTGTACTTTCCCTTTTCGGCGAACTGATTATCCCGATAAGTCGGCGCGTACAAGACAACCTTCTTATCCAACGGAATCCCCATCTGTTGCTTCAACGCGACGATATCGTAGGCACTACTGTTGATGAGTTCGTCGTTGCGCGGATAACCGACTTTTAAAATCTGATTATTGAACCCAAAGGCCGACCGGAAGATCTGCGTTGAATAATCGTTGGGCGAAATCAACGCGTCCCACCGGTTAGCTTCGCGCACAAAGTTAGCGTGGTACTTAGTGGTCGTGGTTCCCGGCATCGAGACGTTTTCGATGTCCAATCCCAGCTTCTTCAAGGGGGTTCCGTGCCAGGTCTGAATGTAGGTCACGTAACCCGGCTTCTTGACCCAAGCGGGAAAGCGGGCGTTACTGATCCAGAAGGTCGCCTTTTCCAACGTCCGGACCCACTTGGCTGTCCGGCGAATGATGAACGGAATCCCATTTTGCTTACAGAAAGCTTTTTGCGAGCGGTCGATTGACCAAACGTACCGGAACCCCGGATAAAGCCGTTGGAACAGTTGGTAGATGGCATACGGTGAATCACTGACTTGTCGTCCACCGAAGCTTTCAAAAATCAACGTTGGTTCGTCGTAAGCCCGGTGACCGCGCTTAAAGAGCCGGCGCATGTACATCAGGTTGACCTTTTCCATCACGACACTGAAGAGGTGAGCCGCCCCACTGGCCTTACTTGGTAAGTGACCCAGGCGTTGGACCATGGTCGGCGCCGCCGTTTCTACGATGCGGATTCCGTTATTGAAGCGTTTTTCGATGATGACTAAGCGGTGCTGACTCGTGACGGCTTGGGTGACTTGTCCGGCTAGCGATTTGCCTAAAATCACCCGTTGTTCTAACTCTTCACCGTTGACCGTCGAGCGGATAAATAATTCCTGCTTGGTATCAGAGGCCAAGTCAGTCAACGGGATAATACCACTGAATAACCCGTGCAAGCCGAGCGTCGTAATCGGCCATTCGGCACTACTGTGATCCTGCACATTTTTGAGGACTAGGCGTTGATTGTCGATCCGCCGGTTGTTTAACCGGTTCGGTCCCGTAATCTGTAGTTGGTCATCCTGCAAGTTAATCGCGGTGATGGCAAACTCATCATCGGGCTGATTGGTGTGCAGGTTGAACAAGGCCATGCCGTTGGCATCACTGTTCAGTTGATAGAAGCTGGTCAACGACAATTGGTGCCGGTCACTGAGGTATTCGCTTTCAACTTGGACTAAGCCCCGGGTGTCTTCTTGTTGTAAGTTCAAGTAGAGTTCCCAACTAAAGTCACCCTGCTGACTCCCAGGAATCTGTAAGTCGTTAGCATCGACTTGGACTCGCACCACGCCAGAACTGACCACGGTCGTGACGGGCAGCGTCAGTGACGCCTGGGTCTGCTTCTCTAAGAAGGTGACCACCAGGTTGTCAAAGGGTTCCGGCACGTCGATCAATTCAAGTTCGAGTTCTTGTAGTTTCTTTTTATGATGTAATCCAGATAAAATCGCACGCACGATGGAAAAACTCCTTAGTAATTAAATATCAACTGACGGGGCATCCGGGGGGACAAGACGGCGTTCACCGCGAGGTCCACGTACAACCGCGTCTGGGGGGTCATCAACTGGTCTAAGACCGTTTGGTAGTAAGTAAAGACATCTCTATACCGGTTATAGGACGCGTAGACCAGCACACTGTAGTAATTTTCAGTGGTCGAAATCATTTCGGTATGGTCAACACTTTTGGCTAACGTGCGTTCCCGTTGCCGGTGTGACATGTTGTTCAACGCGGCCGCTTGCTTGGCATCACTGAATTCAGTCGCTAGCATTACGGAATCGGCCCCCAAGTTGTACACGTGTTCCACCGTTTGCTCGTGTCGTGTCAGACGTAAAATGGCTTCGCCACGTTGATTCAACAAGTAACTGGTCTGTACGACCCCATCCTGAATCTTAGCCACGCCCACCACGCGGCCGGTCAAATCGTACGTGTCCACTTGAATTAATTGGTCGTGGAGGTAATGCCGCAAGACCATGGGCGTCTGGTCGTCTAACTGGTGGAGCTCCGCACGTAAATGCCCGTGGTCCAGGTAACGCCGAATCTGGTCATGATCCGTAGTAAAGACCCGTTCGGTATAGGCCGTTAAGTCCGGTTGGTTACGTTCCTCTGCACTGAGCGCCAAGCCAGCGTCTTTGGCCGCCAGTTCCGCAATCGTCACGATGCGGACCCGGTGCACCCGCTCGTCGTTGCGCGCCAAGCGTTCGATAAACTGGCGCACCTCCCAAGCGGCGTCAAAATCCACTAGGGCCACCAACAACTTTACGGGGACGTTTTCCTGTAGGGCCGCGGTCAGTTGTCGGCTAAAATTTGGTTTATGTAACCCCTCTAACGAAGTCACGAGAAATATGATTTGCTGCACTGTTGTTCCCTCCGTTTACGCGCGTCAAGATGAAAAAATCCCTAGTCAGCGACTAAGGATTTTATGGTCATCGACTACTCTTCTTCCTTCCAGGCCTCGTCATCAGCTAAGCCCAAGTCGTGCTTGATCTTGGTCGTCGAGATGCCTTCAGTCCGAGGGAGGTAGATGACTTCGCAATAATCCTTTAAGAAGTCAAACTTGCCCTTCCAGTCGTCGCCCATCACAAAAATATCGATGTCGTTGTCTTGAACGTCGTGGATCTTTTGATCCCAGCTCTTCTCGGGAATCACGCGGTCCACGTAACGAATGGCCTCAAGAATGTATTTCCGGTCTTCATAAGATGTGTAAGCCCGCTTACCCTTTTCGGCATTGAATTCGTCAGAAGACAGGCAGACCGTTAAGTCATCACCCAACGCCTTGGCACGCTTCAATAACCGAATGTGGCCCTTGTGAAGTAAGTCGAACGTTCCGTACGTAATTACTTTTTTCATGTAGACTCTCCTACTTTATCTGGTAATTTCCCGACAAGCGCCGGGGACATTATAAAAATCCAATAACAAAGTAAATATTAGCATATTGAGCGGTGACGTCAACTTTTAACCGCAAACATTATTATTTCTTGAGATTCTCCTGACTTACTGGCCGCCGCTCCAACTGCCAAATACTATATAGATACTGCACCACGGTCTTGACCACCGCGTATAACGGAATGGCCAGAATCATCCCTAACAAACCGGCAATATTACCCGCCGCCAGTAAAATAATGATGATGGTCAGCGGATGAATCTTCAGGGTCCGCCCAATGATGTTGGGGTAGACCAAGTTGCCATCGATCTGCTGAACCACGACCACCACGATGATGACGTAGAGGACCAGGCTAGTACTGATGGTGAAAGCTACGATCAATGCCGGTAAAATTCCAATGTAAGGCCCCACGTAAGGAATCAGGTTGCACAACCCCGCAAAGACCCCGAGCAACAAGGCGTATTTCTCCCCCACTAACACGTAGCCGACTGCGGTGAAGATGCCGACAAACAGGCACTCTAGAATCTGACCACCGATGTAACGGGCAATCGTGGCGTTCATCCGGCTCAAGAGTTCCAGCGTCTGTTCGCCGTGCTTGGCCGGTAATAGCCGCCGAATCGCCGGCATAAACTTCTCGCCATCTTTTAACATATAAAACAGCATCACCGGCGCCGTCACGGCCGTAATGGTTACCGAAGTCACAGTGCCCACGATGGTCCCGATGCCCGTAGTCAACCCACTCATGAAGCTCTCGGCGTACTTGGCCAGCGAACTCTGCAGTTGCGTCAAATACTTCGCGACATCCACCTGCTGGAGCCACGGGTGTTGGACCGCCTGGCGGATGACGCTTTCACTGGCCTTAGCGAAGTCGGGGATGTTACCCACCAACGTGGTAATTTGCGAAACCAGCCGGGGTACCAACCAAGCGATGGCCCCCGCAAGAACGGCAGCCAGCCCCAAAAACACGATAGCGACCGCGGCGGTCCGGTTGAAGTGCAGGCGTTTGAACCGTACTCGCTCAAGCAGTTTGACGATAGGGTTCAACAAGTAAAATAAGATGCCAGAAATCAGTAACGGCGTAAAGATGGCCGATAAAAACACCCCAATCGGGGAAAACAGGAAGCTAATCTGGGTACAGACCCAAATCAACGTGGCCACCACTAATAACTCGACCGTCCAAAAGAATACACGTGATTTACTAAATTGGGGCATTGCCAAGCTCTCCTTTCGGCGTCCAACTTCAGGGGTTGAAAAGAGGCCGGGACGGTCATTGCTAACTGTCCCGGCCCCTTTTAATGGTTCGGAAGACAACTCATACCGATCGCCACCGTCAGTCCTAATGGGAACGTCGTAATAGCTCTTGATAACGTTGATACCACAAATCAACGTAGGCCTGTGAAAACGGCCCTTTTTGGTGATTGATCCAATCGACGAGCGTGAGTACGTTCGCCTTTAAGATGCGATCAGTCTCCTTACCGTAATGCCAACGTTGACTGAAGGTCTCGTATTCATCCACGTCGAGAAGTCGCTTCTCGCCGTCGGGAAAAACCTTCACGTCCAAATCATAATCGATATACTTCAACGCCTCTTTGTCCAGGACATACGGGGAAGCTAAATTACAATAATAGAATACCCCATTGTCCCGAATCATGGCGACGATGTTGAACCAATAATGCTTGTGAAAATAAACGATTGCGGGTTCACGAGTCACCCACCGTCGACCGTCGTCTTCGGTGACCAGAGTATGGTCGTTGACGCCGATCAAAACGTTTTCGCTTGTTTTGAGTACCATGGTGTCGCGCCAAGTTCGATGTAAACTTCCATCATGCTTGTAGCTTTTGATCGTAATGAAGTCGCCTTCCTTAGGTCCTCTAGCTTCGCGCGTCATGTTTATAACCCTACTTTCTAAGTAACGGGTAACTTTAAAAAATTCACTCAATATTATACCAGATTCGCCATTATTAATGAATACCTTTAGGCGATTGGACCGCGAAAGTTCTTGGGTTTTCGGTCGTACCCGTGTACACTTAATCTAAAAAAGAGGTTATCTCATGTCAAAATTACCCTTAAGTGCCTACGAACCCCGTATCCCCGAAGTCGCCGAACTCCTCGCCGACACCCCCGACTTACACGCGTTCTTTATGGCGCTGACGCCGGGTTATCAACGCGAGTGGGCTCGGTTCATCTTTGGCGTTAAAGCCGTAGCTACCCAACAACGTCACGTAACCGTCATGCGCACGGTCTTTAGCGCCGGCTACAAGTCCAAACGGGCTTATGATAGTCGGCCGAAAGGTTAGTCAATCACCAAACGACATCATAACCACCTAAAAAGGGACCCGGAGATTCATTTCTCCGAGTCCCTTTTGGCAACTCATCAGTCTATTTTCCCAATTGCCCCGCTTCCAACAGGTTCCAAATCTGAACTGCAGCAGTCTGAGCTAACTGGTTCGGCCGGTAATAATTCGTGAGGAGTACGACCCCATCTCGACCGTCCTTACTTAGCAACGCTGAGGCTTCATGCCCGTAAGCCAGGCCGTGAAGCCGGATATACCCCGGTTCAATGTAGGCGCCACCGCCGTAAGTCGACGCCGTCCCCGGCGTTAACAAGACGTTGACGTCGGCCTGTGGGTAGAGCTGGCCTTGCAACATATCTCGTTCCCCGACATATAAGTCATGGGCGGACATGTAGACCTGTCCCGTGCCAAATTGGTAATACTTCGAGGTCAACGATTCCCCGTACTGGTGCGCGTAAGTCGGCACCACGTCGTTAGCGTTGCCGTTGGTATAGCCATGAGCGTAATCGTGTTGCTGATCCATGTTGAACGTGAACCCGGTGTGGTGCAACCCGAAGGCCTGCGTGATGTTCGTGGTAAAGTACTGTCGATAACTCTGGCCGCTGACCTTTTGGATGATGCCCGCTAGTAACATGAAGTTGACTGGCGAGTAGTTCCATTGGCCAATCTTATCCGGGTCACTGACCACATTTTGTAAGATGAATTTTAGCATCTGTTTTTCGGACCGCACTCGGTTAGGGAAGGCCGTAAACGTTAATCCACTCTTCATATCCAACATATCACGTAACGTAATGGCGTCTCCCCCGTCAATCTGCGGGTAGTACTTGGCTAACTTATCACTCAACGCCAGCTTCTTTTCCGCCGCTAGCTTCATAATGAGTCCCGCCGTAAACGATTTCTGAACGGACGCCAATTGGTACTCCGTGTTCCGGCCGTTTTTTTGGTGCGTCCCGTAATTGGCGTAACCAAACCCTTTTTCATAAACGGTCTTGCCCTGCCGCACCACCAGTGCCGTCCCCACGAACCGGTTGGCCCGTAACACGGCATCGATTCGCCGGGTAGCCGCCGTATTCCGCGGCCGGGATGGGCGTTTCTTGGACGACGACTGGGCCTTGGATTGGACCTGACTCGATGACTGACTGCTACTACTACTGGTATTGACCACGGCCGGCTTGGTCTCAGCCTGGGTCTGGTTCTGATTATTCAACCAGAATACTAACCCCGCGCCTAACCCCACGGCCACTGCCAACGCTAACGCAAAAATCCCCATTTTGGCCTTCATTTCAGACTCCCCCTGTCCGCTTAATCCACTAAGCACTGCTTTTTGATTGATTGCTCAGCTGAAGCCCAACAACGCTGGTTGTCCCCCTGGGCTTCGGTTTTAAATATCGTTAATCCTCAGTTAGCGACGTCAACCAATGGTCAATTTCGTCCAAGCCAAACCCTTTGCGGTACAGAGCCTGCTTGGTTTTATACCGCCGCTCGCTAGCCGCAAGGGTCCGGTACTTACGCCACAATTTTTCGCCCTGCTTGGCCAATAACGCGGCCTGCTGGTCAGCGTCCGGTTTCAACGCCAACGCGGTGACCATCGCTTGGGCCTCATCACTGGCAAATCCCCGAGTGATCAAGCCCTGGCGAATCTTCTGTTCCTGGGTGTGAAAGGCTTGTCGCTGATAGCGTTTTGCCAGTTTCTGCGCCACCGCCGTCCCCACGGCTAGTCGCTGATCAGCTGAATAAAGCTGTAATGCATCGTCGATGGGCCGTTCGAGTACCCCTTTCTGGCGCAAATGCTGACGAATCACCCGCGGTCCCTTATCGCTAGTTCGTATCATCGTCCGCACGTAACTGGCCGCATAGTGTGCGTCATCGACCAACTTCAAATCTTCTAATCGTGCCAACGTCGCATCAATAACGGTCGGTTCAATGTCGAGATCGGCCAACTTGGTCCGGACTTCCTTCTCCGTCCGTAGCTGGTGAGACAGATAATCTAACGCGCGATTATAAGCCTTGGCCACATCATCGGCCGCGCTTAGCTGTGCTTCTAACTGCTGGTCAATCTCCATGCCCTTAAACAACCGAAACTCGACCAGCACACTCTCACTGACGGGAAACGCGTAGTGGCCGTCCACGTAAATATTGTACCGACCGGCTCGTTGCTGAGCCTGAATCATGGTAATTACCGCCAAATCCAAGTCACTCCTATCTCACTAATTCTAGCCCCCATTCTAACAGGTCTGCGGTTTTCTGGGGGACGAATTTACAATTGAAGTGCAACAAGTAAGAAAATAAAAATAGACTCCTAGCCTGAGTCCTGTAGAATGAAGTCACCATAACAATCATCTAAAGGAGTTCTTAGGCTATGA
>NZ_QXIL01000025.1 GCF_004115745.1 Levilactobacillus suantsaii
GCAGAGCTCATAATGGCTTCAAGCAGTGCCAAGATACTTTAGAATCAATGTTTTAAGCTAGACAAAATGATACGAAGAAGTCTTCTTGTTATTTACACAAACTTCTTGACACTCCCCGACCAAAAGTATAGCTGGCACAATTAGGCTAATCCTCTTATTTTGAATTAAATAAAATACAAATGAGTATGAAAAAGTATTAAATGGCATCTCTAATCCGGCCAGCAAACTAAATAGCACCGCTAACGCAAACATTCGTTTATTTATATAGGTTGACATCTCACATTACCTCGTTTCATCGATAGTCATCACACCATAAATTGGTAACCATTTGCCTTCTATCTTTGCTGCCCATTCTTTTTCAAGCTCTTGGAATTACTGGCCGATTAGCTAAATTATTCTGAGGATTATTTAAAATGATTGCTTGCGCAAGGCTCCCACAAGCCTCAAGGCATACTGCTAAATTAAAATAACTACTATTGACACAAAGTAAGATGAATTGTGCTCCCATACGTGCGTCCAAAATACATCGTCCTCACTGGATGCCATAGTTATATCTTAAAATGAAGGAAACTCCTATGCATAGCTCCTATTTATGAGTGTTTTGTTGGATTTTAAGCCTCTTAGTATTTAGAGTTAACAAATAAGATATATGGCGCACATTGTCAGCCTATACCGAGTTTCGTTTAAAGTAGTTTACCATGAACAATTTTGCCGGCCTCGACATACGCCAGGTTGCCGGCTTGGTTTGTCGTAATGAGTGATATCGTGGCAGAGCGGAAAAATGTATCACTGGTATAATGACAAACGCAACTCAAAAATTGGTCCCAGAAACCACCATATGATTTCTAGGACCAATTTTTATGTTTAGAGGGTCTGGGACTTATCCCCCAGATTCGTCCCGTTACCTTCTGCTCGCCTTAATTTAGCGCAAAATAAAAGACGTCTATCGCTAGACGTCTCTCAAGCAGTTATGTACTGCTTCCGTTGTGGAAGTTATGCCCCGAGCAGGATTCGAACCTGTACTTGGTCACCCAAACAGCGACCTGAACGCTGCGCGTCTGCCAGTTCCGCCATCGGGGCATTTCGTAACAACAGATAATATCTTACACTATCTGGTTAAAAAAGGGAACCCCTTTTTTACTTTTTTTCCTGAGGAAATTTAATTGCCGTGCCATAACCGTGGACCACCAGAAATTTGGGAGCCACATTCATCCGCACGACCTCGGTATTAAAGCGGACTTCAATCAGCCCATCGGCCCCTGCCGTTTGGGCCTGCTGCAACAGGTCCTGCTTGACCTGATCAAACAATGGCTCGAACCGGTCAAAATCATCTGGTTTTTCCGACCGCAACATATCATGGGCCGTCGCCGTCAAGATACCCTGAATCATATGGGAGCGATTTAAGCCCCCCGTTGTCATAAACATGTTCATACCCCCCGTTTCAAACCTTCATTACATTAATAGTGACCTATCCGTTCCGACCTGTCAAACAACAATACTTGTTTTACTCAAGCTATCCTAGCCGTGTTCGCCAGTGGCGATACCCCGTCACCGCTAACGCACCCAGCACCACGCCGAGCCCATTCGTTAAGATATCGTTGATGTCCACCCAGCGGCCTAAGCTTACCAGCGCGTTCCCTAAGGCCTGGCCGCTTTCTAACGTCAGTCCAACAGCTAGGCCCACGTAAACCCACTGAGACCAACGTAATTGGGGCCAGTTAATGGCCAGTAACGCACCCTGGGGAACGGTCATTACGATATTGAGCCAAAACGACGCGTCCAGGTCCCCCGGTGCAAACGGCCGCACGACCCACACCCCGTTAGCCCACCAGTGCGTGGGGAGCTGCCCTAACTGCATAGCCGACCCAAACGACAGGGCTACCGGCGTCCAGGTCAAAGCACTCAGGGCCCAGCACCCTAACCACCACCCAGCGCGCCAAAAACGGCGCTGCCGTAACCGGCGACCAATCAAGACCAACCAGACTAAACTCACCAGGCCAAACGGGACCCACCGCACCATGTCATCACTTCCTTGATAGCCTCAGTATAAAGCACGTGGGTTGCGCAAACAACGTTTTGTGGCAAGCAACGAAATAGGCTCATTTTTCATCGTTAGCCAAAAAAAGTTTAACGAATTTATTCCACCCTATGAATTAATCGAGTGATTAGTGAAATGGCAAAAAAAAACTTCTGACCTTTCCCCATCACAGCACCGGTAAAGTGTTCAATTTAACTTAAAGTCGTGCCCCTCTTCCTCCCCAGGAGTCTAAACTCCCAAGGGATCCGAATCAACTCATGACCTGGAAAGCATTATGCCCTTAGAACTGGCATCTTCCGTAGCCCACCCCTTGGCCTAACTTTTAAATTAAGTCTTACTTGTCCTCCCTAGACGCAAATTAAAAACCATTCCCGCCTCCTGGTGCAACCCAATGATTGTTCACCAGATGTTTTTTAGGTTAAACCACCCACACCCCGAATCACGTGTTACCTCACGTATTGCCACGTGTTATAATAAGTTTAATGTTAAAGTTTGATAACTTTGAGTCTCCAGCTTGTGAAAATCACGGAGCATTTCCCCTTGCTAATAACAATTAAATTGTATACAATACTATTTGAGATGAAGGAAAGGAGGCCGCGGACATGTCCGAAGTCACACCGGTATTACTGGACGAACAACTGTGTTTTTCCATTTACTCCGCTAGCAAGAAGTTTAACCACTTCTATCAAAGTGCATTGGCCCCGTTTAAGTTAACGTACCCTCAATACATCGCGATGCTCGCGCTCTGGGAAGATGCGCCTTTGACTGTGCATCAATTAGGGCAGCGGTTAGAATTAGATAGTGGGACCTTGACGCCCCTACTCAAGCGGCTTGAAAAACAAGGCTGGGTTACGCGGATGCGTAGTCGCACCGACGAACGCCAAGTCATGATCCATTTAACCGCGATGGCCACGGCCAAGCGCGATGAGGTCTACCAACGCATCGGGCAATGCCAAACGTTACTAGGCATGTCGGACCAGGAAATCCAAGCCCTGATGACCGACCTAGTTGCCGTTAAAAACCAGTTAGATGAAGTCAGTCGCCAACGTCTGATCGATAAAAAAGTCAACGTTCAGTAACCGTACGCGCTGGCTAAAAAAGCTTCCGGATATTAAAATCTGGAAGCTTTTTTACGTGTCGTAATCCCTACTCTAGTGCAACCCAGTCCACATGATGCCCATGGCTAGGAGGTTATTAAAGGCGTGCAAGATAATGGTACTTTGTAGCTTCCCCGTTCGCCGGTAAATGTAGGCGAACGTGCCCCCCATGATGGCGTAAATCAGCCAGCTGGCCAACGTTGAATTGGCATGGACCAGCGCAAAGAAGATACCACTGATGAGAATGGGCGGCCAAAAGGACAGATCCCGCAAGCACCCGTCAATCAACAGCCCCCGGAACAGATACTCCTCCAAAAATGGAGAAACACCAATCGCCGTCACACTTAGCAAAACCGTTACCAGCCAGCCTCGACTCAACAGCTGGGCAATGGCTTGATTGTTCGCTGTACTAACTTGGTGAAACCAGACCCGGTTGATCCAGGTCAGAAGCTGTTCCAGCACTAAAACGAACAAATACCCGGCCACCATCAGCCCCCAATCATGACGGGTCAGCCGTTGATACCCCCGGTGGATGCGATGGTACTGCCAACTGGCCAACCCTACAGTGACGGCGAAACCGACCAGATAGAGTCCCGCCCAACCGAGGGTCGCTCCCGTTATCTGGTTGGTGATGCGGGTCAACGGCAATTGAATCACACTAGTTAAAATCAATAATATCAAAACCCACGCAAAACTTTGCGTCCGGGTCACGGGTCGTGGTTGTGGCACGACGGTCATCTCACTTTCTGAAATCGTTAAGAAATCTTACGCTAATTATAGATTTTTTTATAAAGATGCGGTACTATAGAGTTGCGGGTGAGATTGAACCAACCTTCAGCTCACGCGTGAGGATTCTGTCCTCATTCAACAGACAGATTTCATTTTACTCCCCCAAAGTAGATGAAATTTTTTTACAACATAATCCCCCAATTATGTTGTAACCTTACTCTTTGGCCATTGCGACTTATCGTAATGGCTTTTTTTTATGCTAATTTTGGGAATCAGGGTCGTCATCGTCGCGCAGATCATCAGGCACTGGCCGGGGCCACAGGACCCACCACAGGCCCAGACTCACCAGCGTGCCCAGCACCAAACCAACCAAGGCCACACTCCACAGAACCCAGCCAGTCAGGTGTAGCGCTAGAATCACCCACACGATCACCCCAATCAGCCCAGCCGGGATCACCGTAATCAAACTCGCCGCTAGTATTTTCACCGCGGGCAACTCCTCTCTAATCTCATTCAGCTTAAAGTGTACCTTAGTTTTTGCGGGCAAGCCAGCCCCACTTTTGGCGTCACTTCCCGTTGGCATTTTTACTGTGAGCGGTTACAATGAAGATGAACCAACTTTCAAAGGAGTGACCCATATGGCCAAAGTTCTTGTGACGGCCCCCATCCCCAAAGCAGCCCAAACTATCCTGCAGCAGGCTGGATTGACCGTCGATACCTATACCGGGAGCGGGTTAATCACCCCGGCTGAATTAGAGAAACGCATCGTCGGACAGGATTATCTGATTACCCCCTTGTCCACGCAGGTCGACCAAACCATCATTGATGCCGACCCCGATTTGAAGCTCATCGCCAACTATGGGGCTGGCTTCAACAACATCGACGTGGCCTACGCGCGTCAAAAGAACATCCCCGTCACCAACACCCCGAAGGTCTCCACCACGTCGACGGCCGAAGTTGCCGTGGGCTTGATCCTCGCGGTGACCCACCGGCTGGTCGAAGGTGACCAGTTGATGCGGACCAGTGGCTTTGACGGTTGGGCCCCCCTCTTCTTCTTAGGACACCAACTGGCCGGCAAAACTTTAGGCATCATCGGCATGGGCCAAATCGGTCAGGCCGTGGCTAAGCGGTTGGCTGCCTTTGACATGGACATCGTGTACTACCAACGCAAGCCTTTACCAAACGACCAGGCCCAGGCGTTAAATGCCACTTACCTGCCACTCGACGACGTCATCAAGCGTAGTGACGTGTTGACCATCCACGCCCCGTTGACGCCGGAGACCCACCACCTGTTGACGGCTGAATCCTTCGCCGCCATGAAAGACACCGCTTATTTGATCAACGCCGCTCGGGGGCCCATTATCGACGAAGCCGCCCTCTTAAAGGCGCTACAAAATAACGAGTTAGCGGGAGCGGCCCTCGATGTTTACGAAGCCGAACCGCAAGTTGACGACGGGTTTAAAGCGCTAAAGAACGTCGTCATTACCCCACACGTGGGGAACGCAACGGTCGAAGCTCGCGACGCGATGCCCAAATCGTGGCCGATAACGTGGTCCGCGTCGAACGTGGCGACGCGCCACTAAACGTTGTCAATTAAAAGCTGAACACCATGCGGGTTGTGGCCCCGAGTGCTTAACACAATTGCTAATCACCCGGGGCCTTTCCGTTTCATAGCCTGCAATCGGTTGCAACCTTGCTATAAAAGGATTTATAATGGCCGTTAATTTTACCGGATATTAAGGAATTAATTGTCATTTTTCCAGGGTACGCCTAAAATTGAAAGTGGATAGACGGACGATACTACACAGAAAGGAAGACGATTTGATTTTGAAAATTATTACACTTCACGTTTTAGACGATGCGTTACAAGTCAGTTACGCTCCCGAGCGGGCTGCCACGCCCACTCGCCAATTCAACATTGCGTATAACGCCGAGCAGACCATCGGCGAAAATTTGGAAAACCTCCGGCTCAAGATAATCGGTCTTGACGTCGACGCCGCTGTGGTGGATAACGCCCTAAGTTACCCGTTCTCGGATACGGTCGTGGGGATCAATCACCAACGCATCGACATTGGCCTCGCCATCACCAACATGCTCAACATCCCCGTGGTCAGCCAACAAGCCGTCGACCAACACGGCTTGACCCAGGCCCTGGCCACCAAGCGCGACTACCTGACTTGGCATCTAGACTACTACGGCCAATACCAGGGCAAGCGTAACTACGGTCAAGAAGCCATGCTGACGGTGGGTAACGGATTCTTCGGCGTCCGCGGCGCGTATACCGAAGCCCACGCCGATAAAGATAACTACCCCGGCATGTACACCGCCGGCCTCTATGACCAATTGACTACCAATTTAAACGGTCGACAAGTCACCAACGAAGATTTAGTCAATTTGCCGAACGCGCAGGCGTTGACCTTTGGCGTGGATCATCAAAATCCCTTCCAAATCAAAGCTAGTGACATCCAGGATATCTATCGCAGCCTCGACTTACATACCGGGGCATTGACCACGACGTTGCTGGTCCAGCTGTCGACCGGTCACGCGCTGCGCATCCAAACGACCAAGCTCGCCAACTTTAAAGATTGGCACCGACTATCGATTCGCTATCAGGTGACCCCCCTCAACTTTGCCGGGAGTCTCCAACTCTATTCCGAAATCGATGGTAGCGTTATCAATGCCAACGTCGACCGCTATTCGGCCTTCGACCAACGCCATATTCGGGTCACCGGGACTGCCCAACAACCCGATAGCGTCTACCTGGAAGGCGAGACCCGCTCGTCCAAGGTCAAGTTCGCGTTTGGTTCCCACTTGACGGGTCCTGGGGAAGCCTTGACCGCCCCAACGGACGACCGCCCCGACGCCGAACAGCGTGTCCGGCAGATGCGCTCGGTCGATGTGACACCGCAACAGACCTACACCTTTGAAAAAAACGTGGTCTTCTTCACCGACCGTGAAACCAAGACGGACTTGATGCCCACGGCCACTAAAGAACTTCAAGCCGCGACTTTCGCCGACACCCTCGCATCGAGTACGGCTTACTGGCAAAAACGCTGGGCCGGCGCCGATATCCAGATCACAGGCGACATCACCGCACAAAAATTAACGCGGGTTAACCTGTATCACCTGTTCTCGGCCGTCCAAGCCATCGGTTCCGGCAAGATCGATGCTTCCGTCAACGCCCGCGGGCTAGACGGGGAAGCCTACCGGGGGCACGTCTTCTGGGATGAAATGTTCGATTTACCGATTTACACCTTACACGACCCCCAACTGGCCCGGCAACTGCTGATGTATCGTTACCGCCGGTTGCCTGCCGCCAAGCAAAACGCCAAGGATGCCGGCTTCAAGGGCGCCATGTACCCGTGGCAATCCGGGGAGAAAGGTGACGAACAGTCACAAGTCACCCATTTAAACCCATTGACCAACACCTGGGACCCCGATTACTCGTCGTTACAACGTCACGTGTCGTTAGCCATCGCGTACAATGTCATCATGTACGTCCGTTTGACCAACGACCAAGACTTCATGACTCGTTATGGCTTGGAGATGCTGCAAGAAATCGCCCAGTTCTGGCTCAGTAAAGCCAAGCTCGACGACCAGGACCATCGTTACACCATCGACCAGGTCATGGGCCCCGACGAATTTCACGAAAATTACCCGAATGCCGACACGACCGGGCTGGCCAACAATGCCTACACCAATCTCATGGTGGCCTGGTTATTCCAGCAAATCGTACGTTCCCGTGAAGCGTTAGCCGCCAAAGACGTCGCCAAGATCGACCAAAAGACCGACTTTACTGCGGCGACCCTCAAGCAACTTGAACAAGTCGGCCAACACCTCAAGCTCGATATTAACGATGAGGGCATCATCGGCCAGTTCGAAGGCTACTTCAAATTGCCCGCTCTAGACTTTGCCAAGTACCACAAGAAATACGGTGACATCGCCCGGATGGACCGGATTTTAAAGGCCGAGGGTAAGACCCCGGACGCTTATCAGGTTGCTAAGCAAGCCGATGCGCTGATGGTCTTCTACAACCTGGACGCCACCCAAGTCTTGGGCCTGCTCAAACAACTGGGTTATCATCTGCCACCACGAGCGTTGAGTCGTAACCTACAATTCTATTTGGACCGCACCACCCACGGGTCGACGCTGTCGCGGATCGTTTACGCCGCGTTGACCGCCATGGCCGGCCAAATGGACCAATCCTGGCGCCTGTTCTCACAAGCCCTGTTCTCCGACTACTACGATATCCAGGGCGGGACCACGGCCGAAGGCATTCACTTAGGTGTCATGGGCGCCGTGACCCTGATGTCCACGCGTTACTATGCCGGTGTCGACGTTTTGGCCCCGCAGTTGACCGTCAATCCGCGGCTGCCGCAGGCTTGGCAAGCGTTGCACTTTAAGCAACTCGTTCGCGGCATCACCTACGACTTCACCATCGACCACCACCAGATTCAAGTGACGGCCGACCAGAACAGTACCATCGACATTTTGGGCAAGCCGGTCACGTTGACCGCCAAGAAGCCCGTCAAAATTACCTACTAAACCGTTAAGGAGTGTTTGATTATGACTAAATTTGCAGATATCAAAGGGTTCGTTTTCGACTTAGACGGGGTCATCACCGACACCTCCGTCCTGCACGGCAACGCTTGGCACCAACTGGCCAACGACCTGCGAGTCACCTGGACCAAGGAATTGGCCGATGGCTTGAAGGGCATTAGCCGCATGGATTCTCTGGAAATGATCCTAAAAGCGGGCCGGATTGAAAACAACTACACGCCCGCCCAAAAAGAAGCTTTGGCGACTAAGAAAAACACTAACTACGTGGCCGAAGTCGACAAGATGACTCCCGCCAACATCTTACCGGGCATGCAAGCTTTCTTGGATGACCTCCGCGCCAAGGGCTACAAATTGTCCCTGGCCTCTGCCTCTAAGAACGCCCCCCGGGTCTTAGATAAACTGGGATTAACTGACTACTTCCCAGAAATCGTCGACCCGGCCAGCCTGACCCACGGCAAGCCGGATCCTGAAATCTACACCAAGGGGGCCCAACTCTTGAACTTAGACCCGGCGCAATGCATCGGTCTGGAGGATGCGGCCGCTGGGGTCCAAGCCATCAACGCAGCCGGCGAAACGTCACTGGGCATCGGTGACGCCAGTGAACTGAGTGCCGCCGACATGGTCTTTGCCGATACGGCTCAGGTTACTTTGGCAAATATCCAACAACATTTAGATTAAACTTTTAGCTGATTACGACCAAAAGCGAGTTTCCCAAGACAGCAAATCTTGGGAAACTCGCTTTTTTAGTCCGAGATAATCATCAACCCTAATCGGCAATCAAATCAAAGTGCCGTAGCCCTTTGACGATGCCGTCTTCCAGGTTCGTTGCCGTCACATAAGCGGCCTTTTCCTTGGCCCGGGCGACCCCGTTACCCATCGAAATCGGCACATCGACCTCATCGAACATCTGCAAGTCGTTCAAGCCATCGCCAAAGGCATAGGTCTTGGCATCTTCCAGGTGGGCTTCCCGTAAGAAGGTCCGAATCCCGGTCTGCTTGTTCACGCCCGTCACCATGGTATCGAGGGCCCGCGGATTGTTCCGGACGAAGCTCAACTGACCCGCAAAGTGTTGCTGGTACAACTTGACCTTATCGCGGTTAAAGACGTTTAGAAAGTTAATGTCTTGGGTCTGGTACCATTCTGGGTCGACCACGGCATTCAACCGTAAGAGTTTAAAGTTCTCCCGCGTGTCATCTGTCGCCTGGCTCAACCGAAAGCCGCGGTTGTTAAAGTAGCCCAGTGGATCACCCTGCTCTTTGGCAAAGGCAGTAATCGCCGTCAGCGTCTTTTGGGGAATCACCGCTGCGGAAAGCTTTTTGCCCTGATACTGGACATAACTGCCGTTAGCACTGACCACGTCATCGATGCCCGTGGCGTCCAAGACATATTGAATTTCAAAGATATTCCGGCCCGTCGCGATGACCGGTAAGACGTTTTGCGTCTTCATTTGTTTAATTGCGGCAATACTACTTGGCAGGACATTCTTCTCTTCATCAAAGAGTGTGCCATCCAAGTCGAAAAAAACAACTGCTCGCTCCATTAAATTCCCTCCAAATCAAAAGTAGTCAACGCTTTCATTATACAACACTTGGTGAAACTTCAATATTATCTCAGTAGAGCCAAGCCGGCCCCCTTACCAACACATCGTGCTCTGCATTGTAAGTTACTTTGATTTTTACAAATATCGTTAAATAAATGAAAGAAAAACTATTCTTTCAAAAAAGTATTGAATAATTTATAAAGCAGTTACAAAATGTAAGTAAGGCCCGGTGAGCGGCGTCACGCCCTTTCACCGGGCCGTCCATTTCCGGGGCCCGTCTAAACCTGCAGACGTTAAAAGCTGGATTACCAGAGGAGGTTGTTTTTTTGAAAACAACAAAGTTAGTCATGGGAATTTTAATGATTTTATTGTCCGTCTTTATTTTGGTTCAATCATCAATTGTGGGGATTGGTGACGCCTTGGCGGCCGGGAACCATTCATCCGGTTCAGCGGGCTTAATGGTTGCCGTCTTCTACCTGGCCAGCGGTATCGTCTACTTGGCCACCCGTAAATCCGTGCGTTTAAGCGGCGACATTGCCACCTGCATCATGTTGATCTTAGCCTGGATCATCGGCTTGGCCGACGTGGGCTTCTACGCTGATTTAATCGTGTGGTCTTGGTTAGCCCTGATTATTGGCGTGGGCTTCTTGCTGTGGCATTTGCGGGTCAACCAAAAGGCTCGGCGGCAAGGTTCTGACCACACCGCTTAATTTCTAATTTATTATTTGCATCCGCAATTTTTCGTTAACCGGCTGGGCCACATCTTTTGGTGGTCCAGCCGGTTTTAGTCTCTCAGCTAGACGCCAAACTTGAAATCGCCTTCCTGATTTTTCTCCTCGAAATCATATTGACTTTGTGCCGTGAAAGGTTAGACTTAATAAGGCCCGTTTAGTAGGCCGACGCTGCGTGACTAACACGGTGACCAAAATTGGCCGCGATCCTCAATCGCTACCAGCGTCGCGCCCCTGCTTAAGCGGAGAACATCAGAATTTTAGCAAAAATTCACCACAATACATGTTGTGGTCTGGTCAAAGATAATAACTTATAGTACACTATATCTTGTATTTCTAATAAAAGAGGGGCTATCATGGTGATAATTACAGCAGGAATGATTGGGGTCGGTAAAACGACGCTTACAGGCAAAATTGCCGAACATTTAAACACACAAGCATTTTTCGAACCGGTCGGTGATAACCCAGTGTTACCACTTTACTACAAGAACCCCAAGCAATACGGGTTCTTGTTGCAAA
The DNA here is from genome assembly GCF_004115745.1 of Levilactobacillus suantsaii. Lineage (GTDB taxonomy): Bacteria > Bacillota > Bacilli > Lactobacillales > Lactobacillaceae > Levilactobacillus > Levilactobacillus suantsaii. Next base: position 11,215 of record NZ_QXIL01000025.1, read on the forward strand.
TCTACTTTCTCAACAAGCGCTTTAGCATGATTAAGCGGGCGCTGGCAGATAACAACAACGTTTTGGACCGGTCCATCTACGAAGACGCCCTCTTCACGCGGGAAAACAACGCGGAAGGTAACATCACGGATACCGAATTGGAAGTCTACCTCAACCTGCTCGACAACATGATGAACGAGTTGAACGACCTGCCCAAGAAGGCCCCAGACCTGCTGGTTTACGCCGATGCTGACTTTGATACGATCCTCCACCGCATCAAGAAGCGGGGGCGGGATTACGAACAATTCGACAACAACCCCACGCTGGAAGCCTACTACAAAAAGATGTGGACGGCGTACAAGGGCTGGTATGACGATTACGACGTCAGCCCTAAGATCAAGATTGACTTGCAAAAATACGACCTGGAGACTCCAGGTAACATCGACATCGTTCTAGGACAAATCGACGATGCCTTGAAGAGCATTCGGGTCGACACGACCGTTTAAATTTAACTGACGACATTCAAAACCGGGCCTGGCCCGGTTTTTTTGTGGTCGACTAAAAATGAGGACCACTTTTACGCTGCCGTCTGGCAAAGTAAAAGCGGTCCTCTCTTTAGGTTGCATTCTAAGTTGTTATACCGAGCGGATTAGTCCCGCCCCGCCGTTTCTGAAGGTAACAAGATAATCTGGCTTTCACCATCGTCGTAAGCTAAGACCGTGTCGGGCAAGCTCGGGTGATAAGCGTAACGGGTATCAAAATCGGCACGCAGCGCGACATCTTGGTCACCTTGCTGGACGTATTCGAAGGTCGTCTGGCCCTGATTATTATGCAGCTTAAACGTGAGTAAGTTAGCTAGCGGGAACAGGCCCTGAAGATCCCGGTCGATGATTTGCCAAACAACATCGATCATTTCTCCCGGTAAAACGGCCACGGTCCCGTAGCTGGCATACCGCGCGTGATTACTTTCAAACATGCTATCGCCTCCACTCGCTTCCAATAACGGTTACCTTTAATTATAACGTAAATTTCGTCAAAACGGGACTAATTACCCCCGTTGGGTGCGGATCGTTCCCCTGAATGCCGGTCTAACGCGTTGACTAAGTAAGCAATGACAATCACGAGGACGCCAGCGATAAAGATAGCGTGCAATCCCTGATACAGGATACCATGCAACATTGGCATGAGCTTAGCCGGAAGGTCCTGGGCCGTTTGTGGGTTGATCAGTTGGTTCATCATCCCCATCGAGGCTGCCGAATGCGTCGCGACTCCCTTAGCCATGGCGACGTTCATGATAATCCCCAAGATGGCGACCATGATAGTTTGTCCCAACGTCCGGGACAAGGTGTTGAACGACGTCGCCACACCGACCTCGTCTGAAGAGACCTTACTTTGCACAGTGACTGTGGTGGTGGTGATGGTAATCCCAAAGCCAGTCCCACAGATAGCGGCTATCACGAAGAAAGTCCAAAACGGCGTCGTTGCTGGTGCCAATGCCATCGCCAAGCCACCAACCAGCACAAACGTCAAACTGATGTTGACGATACTGTACGGCGAATGCTCAACCATTAGGCGACCCGCGATGAACGACCCCACAATCCACATCAATGAACTGGGGGTAATCGCAAAGCCGGCTAGCGAAGCGCGTAAGCCCAGCAGGCCTTGCGTCCAAGTCGGTAAATAGACTTCAAAGCCCATGATGAATCCGCTGACCAACGCCGCAATCAAGTTTTGCACCACGAACGTCCGGTTCTTAAATAACGACAGTGGAATCAGCGGGTCGGCTGTCCGCTTCTCCTGACGCCAGAAGAGGTAAAAGGCCACGACTGTGACCACGAGTCCCACGATGACCCAGATCAGTCCTAACTGGCCATCCCCCAACAGTTGAAAGGTCAGTAATAAACTCAGCAGGCCTAGTGATAACCAGAGGCACCCGCCCCAGTCCATGGTAAAGGCCTTGCGTTCGGTAGTTTCGTTGAGGAACGCCCAAATCAGGCCCATAGTCAAAAGCCCAATCGGAATGTTAATGAAGAAAATCCAGTGCCAACTCATCTGGTCGACGATGAATCCCCCCAATAACGGGGCCACCACGGCGGCAATGCCCCAGGCCGACCCATTTAGGCCCATGACTCGGGCCCGCTTTTCGACCGGGTAAATATCCGCCAGAATCGTAAACGACACCGGCATGATAGCGCCAGCGCCAATCCCTTGTAAGGCCCGCCAAGCAATCAAGGTCCCCATATTCTGAGATAACCCAGACATCGTTGACCCAATGATAAAAATGGCCAAGCCGACCAAAAAGACGGACTTCCGCCCCACCGTATCGGCCAGTTTCCCGTAAATCGGGGTTGCCAACGCGTTGGTCAACAGAAAGATTGAGAAGACCCAGTTCATCAGCGCTACGCCGTGCAGGTCCCCCACAATGGTCGGCATCGCCGTCGAAACGATGGTGCCTTCGATGGCGGACATAAAAGTGGCGACAAACACCGCCCCAGTGACGATACCAACGTTAGTTTGTTGCTTATTCAATTCGAGAATCCTCCAATGCGTTGGCCCAACCACTCAACGTTTCTGAGTAGCCTGTTGCTACTCCCCAGGTCGATTATAAACCGCTTCTAATTATCCGGGCTTCTGGTTAAAAATTCAAGTCCCAATCCACCACTAGCCAAAAATGGGCCCGGACAATCAAGTCCAGCCCCATTTTCAGAATTTTATTTATGCTTCGGCGCCAAAAGCCGCTAGTAACTTGGCGGTGTAAAGGGTTCCCTGTTGATAGTCGGCGATTCGCACGTTTTCGTTAGGCGCGTGGGGCCCCGACCCGGCCCAAGTGCTACCCACGGCAATCAGTGGCGCGTGAAGCGCCTTGAAAAACGGCGCTTGCGGCCCCGTCCCCGCCATGTTGGGCACCAAGCGAACCTGGTCACCATACACGGTGTGGGCCACCGCCACGGCGGTCTGCACGAACGGTGCGCTAAGGTCCGAGCGAAACGGCGCTTCACCTAAAAGCACGTTAACTTGGACGTCGCCGTACCCGTTTTGCTGGAGTTGGGCCGTGATTAAATCGGCCAATTCGTGCGGGTCCTGGTCCGGAACCAAGCGACAATCAACCTTGGCCGTGGCAGTCTTAGGGATCACCGTTTTGACCCCGGGGCCTTCGTAACCACTCGACAAACCGTTGATGGTCATGGTCGTGCCGTTGACCAGTTCGGTGACCGGGTCAGCGTGAATCAGGGGGCGTTTTAGTCCAAATTCGGCCTTTAGCGTAGCCGTATCAAGGGGCATCGCCGCCACGGCCTGCCGTTCCGTTTTCGTTAATGGCCGAATGGCTTGAGTAAACCCGGCGACTTTGATTTGGTTTTGTGGCCCTCGTAGCGAAGCTAAGGCCTGGGTCAAGCGCCAGGCGGCGTTATCGGCATACGCAGCTTGCGACGAGTGTAGGTCCTTATCGGCCGTGGTCACACTGAGTTCGAGACACAGGATACCCTTTGCCCCACAGGTCACTTGAAAATTATCTGCCGTGTCTTTGCCCCCGGTCTCCCAAATCAACGCATCGGCGGTGAGGTCGGCGGCGTGTTGTTGGGTCATCTGTGGAATATGGGGACTGCCAATCTCCTCTTCGCCTTCGACCACAAACTTCAAGTTACACGGCAAGCCACCACTTTGTTGCAGAGCCTTAATTGCTGATAACCGGGCCATCAATTCACCCTTATCGTCGGCGATGCCCCGAGCCACGTATTGGCCGTTCCGTGTCGTCAAGGTGAACGGGTCACTTTGCCACTCCGCCAATGGCTCCGGCGGTTGGACGTCGTAGTGGTTATAAAAAAGCACTGTTTTGTGGGCGTTACCGGTCGGGCCGGCCGCAAAAGTAGCGAAGACGAACGGGTTACTCCCGGGAACATCGCGCCAGATTTGAACTTGAGCACCTAATTCTTGAAAGGCCCGGTTTAAGAAGGCAACCGTTTCAGGAATTTGTTTATGCTGCGCCGAAACGGTCTGCAGGTGTAAATACGCGGCTAGGCGATCGGTATCGGCCGCTAACGCCGCTGTCACGGCAGTTGCTAACGATGACATTTAATCATAACTTCCTTTCTCTATTTCCAATAAGCGTAGCGGTACTGGGCCGACACACTGTAAGTTGAGTAGTGAATCCCCCCAACCTTCTTGCTGACCAAGCTGACACTGGACTGCTGGTAGATAGGGTTGAAGATGCCCACCTGCATCGCTCGGCGGTTCGCTTGTTTCAACAGGGTCATTCGTTGCTTGGCGTTGGTCTCGGTGCTGGCTTTCGTCATCAACCGGTTGTACTTGGTGTCGACGTAGTTTCCGAAGTTGATGGAGTTGCCCTTCATGAACAAATCCAAATCCGTGGTGGGATCTGGTTCATCCCCGGTCCAGCCAAACATCGAAACGTCAAAGTTCTGCTTGAACATCCTGCTAATCTGTTGCTGTAACGGAAGCGAGGTAATGTGGACCGTCAGCCCCGGCATATCCTTTTGCCATTGACTCTGGATGTATTCGGCCACGTTCTTGGTGCCGTCGGAATCGTTCGTCAGCAAGGTAATGCTTTGTGAGCCACCCCCAAGGGCCTTCTTTGCCTTGGCCCACAACCGCTTGGCCAACGCATCGTTATGTTTGGTGTAGTTCCCGGTACTGACCGCAAAGTCCTTACCGTTGTTCGGGTCCGTGGTCACCCCCTTCGCAACCAAGTTCAGTAACGGCTTCGATCCGTCCTGATTGACTTTCTTGGTCAATTGCTCACGGTCCAAAGCCACATTGGCCGCCTTCCGGAAGTCCGCGTTAGCGCCGAGTTTACTCTTAGGATTAAAGTACTGTAGGGTCACGGCCGTGGTCAGCGTCTTACGCATCTGGCTCTTCAGCTTGGCGTTGTTGGCGACCCCAGCGATAGTAGTCCCACTGATTTGCGTTTCTTGGACTTTCCCCGAAGCGAAGAGTTTCTCAGCTGTCGATGCGTCCTTCGTTACCTGGACGTTGATGCGCTTGAGTTTTACGCTCTTAGCCCCGTAATACTTGGTGTTCTTGACGTAACGCCAACTGGTCTTCGTGCCGTTCCAGTTTTTCAAAACATACGGCCCGTTGGCAGCCACCCGGTTAGCGTTGGTCCCGTACTTCGACCCGTACTTTTTGACCAAACGCCGATTCACCGGCAAGTATTCGGTGGCCGCTTCGTAATTGAACGACGGGTTCATCTTACTCAGCGTCACTTGAAGCTTATAGCGACCCAAAGCTTTGACTCCTAACGCCGAGGGCTGTTTCTTCCCTGACTGCACGGCGGCGTAGTTCAAAAATGAAGCGAAGCGGTTGGCGTATTGCGCCTTAGTGGTCGGGTCAACCTGCCGGCGGAAGGACGTGACGAAGTCCTGGGCCGTCACGGTATCACCGTTACTCCATTTAGCATTATGCCGCAAATTAAAGGTGTAAGTCTTACCATGATTGGTCGGCTTGACCACCTTAGTCGCCATTCCTGGCACCACTTTCCCTTGATTATTAAGGCGGTACAGGCCTTCCGTGGTCTGTTTCATCATGTAAAACGAATAGGCGTCGGTCGCCTTATTCGGGTCGGCCGTTTGTAACTCAGACGGAATGGTCACGTTAAGTGCCTTATTCTGTGACGCTTCGCTCGTTTTGCCACAGCCAGCCAAGCCGCTAATCACGAGTGCCACCCCCATTAGTCCCATTACGATTCGTTTGCTCATCGACAATCCCTCCTTAATCTCGCTCGTCAACGCCGGCTTAACGTCAAAAAGCGCCCTTAGCCCAGTTCTCACTAAGACTACGGACGCTTCCGCGCGGTACCACCTTCATTGCGGCCCATTATGAGGCCGCCGCTCTTCACGTACGGCCACAGGGCGATACGCTAGCAGGATAATGGGTGCGACCAGTGCGGCTACTTACTTTCACCACAGTTTGCTCCGGAGTGATCATCACGAAAAGATCTGGATCCCCTCACATCAAACGGGAGTCGCTGATTCCAGGTCTATTTTCTGACTGTCTCCATCAACGTTAAGTTTGGTTTGCGATTGATGTGTTTTAGATTAAATCTTGATGAGAAAAATGTCAAGCCGATTTTCATCAAATCTTAATCTCACGAAAGGTTAGCCGAGATTCCGCGGCAAACGAAAAACGGGATTTCCCGCCACTCGGCAGAAAATCCCGTTACCTGTTGTGCTTCACTTAAATTATTTCAAAGCCGCTTTCAGCGCGTCGACCTTGTCGAGGTGTTCCCACGGCAAATCGATGTCGGTCCGGCCAAAGTGACCATACGCCGCCGTCTGCTTGTAGATGGGGCGCTTCAAGTCCAACATCTGAATGATTCCGGCTGGGCGGAGATCAAAAATCTGCCGGACGGCCGCCGCCAACTTGCTTTCGGCCACCGTACCAGTCTCGAAAGTGTCGATGGACACGGAGACGGGTTCAGCCACCCCAATGGCGTAGGCTAATTGGACTTCACACTTTTGTGCAAAGCCTGCGGCCACGATGTTCTTAGCGATGTACCGGGCGGCATAGCTTGCGGACCGGTCCACCTTGGTGGCATCCTTACCGGAGAACGCACCACCACCGTGACGAGCCGCTCCACCATAAGTATCCACGATGATCTTCCGGCCGGTCAAACCGGCATCCCCTTGGGGACCTCCGATGACAAACCGGCCAGTTGGATTGATGAAGTATTTGGTCTTGTCATCCAACAGTTGTGCTGGAATCGTTGCCTTGACCACCTGTTCAATCACGTCGTGGCGAATCTGGTCCAACGTTACGTCGGGATCATGCTGGGTACTCAAAACGACCGTGTCCACCCGCGTGGGCTTGTCATTGTCGTCGTATTCAACCGTCACTTCAGCCTTAGCATCCGGCCGTAAGTAAGGAATCGTCCCGTCTTTACGCAACTTAGCAATCCGGCGCATCAAGGCGTGACTTAACGTAATCGGCAGGGGCATGTACTGGGGCGTCTCATTCACAGCGTACCCAAACATCAGGCCCTGGTCGCCGGCACCAATTTGGTCCAGCGGATCGGCGTCGCCCTCCCGTGTTTCCAAGGAGTCATCGACCCCCTGCGCAATATCAGGCGATTGTTCATCAATCGCGACTAAGACGGCACAGTTATCACCATCGAAGCCGTACTTACCGTCCGTGTACCCAATCTCTTTGATGGTGTCGCGGACGACCTTTTGAATATCAACGTAGGCCTTGGTCGAAATTTCACCAAAAACTAACACTAACCCTGTGGTGACCGAAGTCTCACAGGCGACCCGTGAATCGGGATCTTGGGCCAGTAACGCATCCAGAATCGCGTCACTAATCTGATCGGCAATCTTATCTGGATGGCCTTCAGAAACAGATTCTGAAGTAAATAAATGTCTTTCTTGCAATGGAATATTCCCCCTAGATATAGTGAACGTCCGAGTTGACCGATAATCTCGACGTCGTTCTGGTTACAAGGCAGCTTCACGTGTGCGTGAATCCTATCGGGAATTGACTCATAACTTAAGTAGTTTACCATAAATCAGGGTGACCCACAAAGTTTACTCAGCGAAATCTCGCCGTTGCCGTTGACCCCACCGGTCACAAACACTATGATAAAAGATAACTTTAACTATACTGAAATGGAGCGATTCCATGACCTATCTGACGGCGTTAGTCCGCAATCGGACCGTCCAACAACTTGTTCTATTTACCATTTGTCAAAACCTACTTTGGTGGCTAGCCGGGGCCACGACTTCGACCGGTCACGCCCTAACTTGGATTGTTAAACTTTGCCTGGTGGGCTACGGCGCTTTATTGGCCGCGGGCTATTTTCTGATTCTGCGCCACCGGTTTAGTTCCTCACTGGGGCCACTCTTGGTCGTCGGTGCCGCTACCTTTGGCATCCTGGCCGCCCCGAACAACCACCTGGTCCAACTCTTCGCCTTGCTCCTATGCATCTTTTTAGTCTTGACCACGATTCCGCAGTTAGGCCTCCAATCAGGCTATGGTCTGGTGGTCTTCAGCTGCTTAGCCGGCGTAGGGGTGCCAGTCATCCTGTTCTTTTTACGCAATCATTACCTCTCTAGTCAGTTCTTGCTGACTCTGGTCCCCATCGTGGCCAGCTACTTTGCATTTTTCGCGGCCTACTACTTTCCTGAGCCGCACGACTGGCGCCTCACGCTCATTGCCCTAATTGGTTTCGCTCTGGTCACCCTTATTTTGGCCTTTTCCTGGCAAAGTCTCATCGCCATCGTCCTCACCGGGATCCACTGGTGGTTACAACGCCATTTAAAGGGGCCCTACCGCTTGGTCCTGTCGGGGAGTCTCCAACTGATTGTCGGCTACCTAATTATCCAATAGGATTAAATAATTAACTTAAAAAAGAATGCGTCCTTTTCATTTAAAGTTTCGCTAAGCTTCCCTACCAGTCGCGAGACGCGCCGTGACCTATGCTAAAATGAGGCATATCTCGTAATGGAGGAATCCGCCTATGCCTGAAATCAAGGTGGTGGGTGATATTCGTAGCGGCAAATATCAACCTACCCTGACCGGCAACGCCATCGTCGACGCCGCTTTAATCGATCACTTCTGTCAGCAACTCGCAGCAGCCTTGCATCTGCCCGCCCAACAAGTCCACGCTGAACATCATTGGAACTTGACGCTCGATGCAGCCACCATCTACGTCATTGACCAACAGATTTGGCAGACCATTCCGTTGTCGGGGCATCCCCGTAACGTCATCATCGTGACCAGTCACGATTTGCAACGCGGTGACATTACCACGGTGGCCCAAGCCCTAGCAAAGGTCCTGCCGACCCCTTTTTCCGCCTCAAACAACTGACGCGACTGACCCAGCTACAACTGGTCAATCGCGTCTTTTGTGCGTCTAACGGGCACTTATTGCTCGTTTAAGTCAGCTTACGTGTAATCCACGATGCGTAAGATGCCTTGTTGGAGCCAAGCCGCTTTGGGCTCTAGTTCACGCTGCAGGGCCATCAACCCGTCGACCCAAGCGACAGGCTGCCCCGCTTGCGTAAAGTCATTTTGTTCCCAATAGAGATGGTGACCGTTCACGGTATAGGTACGACGAACGCGACAATTGAGAGCCCGGTAATTGAGCGTTTCAACCAGACAGCCCTGGGTGATACGCGTTGAATGGAGCTGAGACAAGTCGCGGCGGTCGAAAACCTGTTTGCGGTGGGAGGTCCCTTCCCAGAAAGCCAACTGATACTTGAGATCGGTCTCAGCTGTTAAGAAATCCCCCACTAACCCCCAAAAGGTGTGGCGAAAGTGCACCAAGGCATGAATGTCTTGGAAAAAGAGCCGTTGAGATTGGGCCGTAGTCAATGGTCCCAGTGCCGCTTCCAGGCGGGATAGGTGCCGCTGATGCAGCGCATCAAGCATCAAAAATTCGGTCATTAAGGTGCGTTGGTGATCCGTTAACGGTTGGGCCGGGAGCAGTGTCGATAACAGGGGTCCCCCGGACTGCTGGTGGTCGCGATTACTCATCAATTCTCTTCCTCTCGTGGTAACCCTTCTTGGCTATCCACGGCCACTATACCAAATTCACCGACTAATAACACCTCTTAATGTTAAGCTGCTCACTGGTCTAGTTGTGGGGCGTAACCGTTTATTCGAGTGGAGCATGGTCATTTATTCAGGGGAACCGCAGTTGGCCGCATAAACAATCAAACCACTTCAAGATCTGGCTGGCCCGACCAAAAATTAATTAATGAAAAAACTTTGGCCTTGGAGGCCAGCTTGCTCAAACCAATGATTACCGGTATATTAAGATTAATCATCTAGTAGGAGGCAACACTATGTCAGCTAAACTCTTAGTTACCACCACCGAACAAATCCCCAATCACGACTACACTGTTCTCGGGGAAGTCTTTGGCTTAACGACCCAATCCAAGAACGTCTTTCGAAACATCGGTGCCGGCTTAAAAAACATTGTCGGCGGCGAGATCAAGGATTACACTAAGATGCTCGACGAAGCTCGTCATACGTCGGTCGACCGCTTACGGGATAATGCTGCCACTTTAGGCGCCGATGCCGTGGTCATGATGCGCTTTGATTCAGGCGCAATCGGCACGGATATCCAATCCGTCGTGGCTTACGGGACGGCCGTGAAATATCGCTAATTCCGGCCGTTTACACTCAATTATCGGTTGATTATTCGGTACCCTTAATTTCCTATTGACGATTTTAAAAAACACGATCATTCTCCTCAGCAATCCAGTCTGGGTGAGATTTGGTCGTATTTTTCTATCCATTTTACCCGATGTGGTCATAAAATCAGCGGCACTAAAACGGCCATAATCGTTGATATGTAACCATTTTGACGTCCTTAATTTTTGAAATCCCCCTTTTTTATCCACTTCCGAAATTTTGACCTCGTAAAACTATCCATACTCCCAAAATTGTCTGGCGAAATTAATTCGGTTTCGCGGCATACTTATGACAGTCAATCGGATAGCAAACAATTGAAATTCAATCATTCGGAATTTAATGAAAATGGGTAACAAAAATGTTAAACAAATTTGTAAAAAAGGTAGCTGTTATCGTCGCAACTTGCGCTTTAACTTTGACGGGGTTCACCGCCACCATCCCAGCTCAAGCGACTGCTAAGACCCCTTCTTGGGGCCATTGGAACACGACCACTATCACTTACAAATACGATACCTCCTCGAGTTATTACAAGAGTGTTTGGAAGAACGCCGTTAAGCGTTGGAACAAAGTTGGCGTTGTCACTTTAAAGAAAGCCAAGGCTGGTCAAAAGGCCAACATCACTTTAACTTCTTCTAAATCCTTAAGCCATCGCCAAAGCGGTGACCTAGCTGGTTACACGAACTACTCATACCTGCAAAAAGGCGGTAATGACAACCAAATCGTTTCCGCTAAGTCTACGTTGAACAAGAGCCTCTTAAGCAAGTACAAGTACACCAAGAACCAACGGACCAACGTGGCTACCCACGAAATTGGACATGCCTTAGGCCTAAGCCATTCCAAGAGTGAAAACAGTGTGATGTACGCTTCCGACCGTTACGCTTCGATCGACAGTCAAGATGCTTCCGCGTTACAAACCGCTTATCAAAACGCCTAACTTCCATTAATTCCGATATGATGATTGAATATAATCCCCTAGCTCACCGCGAGCTAGGGGATTTTTAATATCTTAGCGCACCCGCAACCAAAACACGCCAGACCATGACCGATCTGGCGTGTTTTTAAGTAAGCCATTTATTTGTCCGGGCAACATCCACGGCTTCCATCCGGTTATGCACACCCAGCTTGCTAAAGATGGCTGACAAGTAATTTCGAACCGTTCCGGGCGATAAATAAAGCGTTGTGGCAATCGTTTTGGTGGGAACACCTTTCGCCGCCGCCCCCAAGACCGCCATCTCCCGTTCAGTCAACGGATTTCTTTCGGCCGACACCATGTTCACCACTAGTTCGGGGGCGTAAATCGTCCGTCCAGCCATCACGGCCCGAATCGCCGCAATCAAGTCATCACTGGGACTATCTTTCAAGAGGTACCCCGCCACCTGGGCGGCCACGGCCCGTTCAAAGTAGGCTTGTTGCGCAAAGGTGGTCAGGATAATCACCTTGGTGGCGTCCTGTGCCGCCTGAATATGATCCGCAACATCCAACCCCGTTAGCCCTGGCATTTCAATGTCTAAGATGGCGACCTGCGGCTGGAGCCGTTGAATCGCCTGCCACGCGGTCTGCCCGTCAGTCGCCGTCCCCACCACGTGCAAATCTGCTTCTAGATCCAATAGGCGGGCCAAGGCCGAATTCAATAGGCTTTGGTCCTCAGCCAAATAAAGGGTAATCATAATTTCTCCTTTGGTAGAGACAACGCCACCTGCGTGCCGTGCCGGTCCGCGGTGATGGCAAACGTCCCGTGAGCGTCTATCATCCGCGCGCGCATCCCCGCAATCCCGTTGGCCCCGTCTCTATGCAGCGTTCCACCGCGACCATCATCTTGAATCACAACGCGATAAGTCGTCGAGTTCGTCGTAAACGTCACCTGGACACTGTTGGCCTGGGCGTGTCGAATCACGTTGGTCAACGCTTCTCTTAAAACGGCAGAAAATCGGCCCTGAATTGGGGTCGGCCACTTGGTTGCGGCCGTTTCCCCACTGGTCTGTAACTGAACGTGCGCGGTGGCCAGATTGTGGCTCTGGGTCAATAAAACATCGCTCAACGAGTTTTGATGCAACCCATTAACGATGGCCCGTACCAACTGGAGGTTCTCCCGACTGGTTTGGGCAATATCGTCCAACTCCGCCGGTACCTCTTCCGGCGCCCGGGTCAATAATTTCTTTGCTAATTCTGCTTTTATCGTGATCATTGAAAAACTCTGTCCTAAGGTATCATGTAAATCTCGCGCAATCCGTTCCCGTTCGTTGCGTTGAATAATAGTCTCTAGCCGCCGATTCGTTTGGGCTAACTGGCGCCGAGTTACGATGGAACGGGAAAAGGCGTAAGCCATCACCGGAGAACATAGGGGAAAGAGCAACCCCATCAATTCACCATGTTGCCAGGTCAGCAAATCGGGTGCGACCAAGCCGTCCCGCAATAAGCCCCCGAGTAAGAGCGCGTAGTACCCGCCCGCATACCCATAAAAATATGGCTTAGGCCAGCGACTCAAAATGCTGAAGATTTGCCAGCCCGGAAAAATAATCAGGTAATTATTGGCCGCAAAAAGCGAAAACACCCCCGCAACCCCTAACTCCAAAGGCATCGTGACCTTGCGCCACCGCTTGACCTCCGCCACTAAGCTATAAAGTCCGAGAAAGACCCCCACTAGCCCTAACCAGACCCAATCCGTCAGCCGCCGAGCGGGTAAAAATTGGATGACCGTATACGGCAGGTAAAGCAACCACACATAATTGGCCCAGTTCAACCGGGTCACCTTGGACGACCAGCTAGCTTTGGACAACCCCACCACCCCGTTTTAAGCGGTAACGAGCCAAACTCGCGACCACAATGATCAGCCCTAAGGTCCACAACATTAGACCCGTCAGACTGCTTAGATTTAGTTTACCATGCAACATCAGGGCGCCTAATAATTGGTTCAGCTGGTAAGTTGGGGTAACCTTCCCGATAACTTGAACCCACTGAGGAAACACTCCTAGCGGCCACCAAAGGCCACTGATGATGGCCAGGGGAAACACGATGAGGTTCGCCAGTGCGCTCAGCGTTTCGGCCCGATCGATGAAGGACAAGAGGACGCCCAAACTCAGAAGCGGGAGTTGACCAATTAACGCTCCCCCCGTTAAACCGAGGCCTTGCCCTAACGTCAGCTGGACGTGGTTCACGGCGACCGCCACGCCACTCAAAACAAGCACCGCAATCAAGTTCATCGCAAAGGTCACCAGTCCCACCGACACGTAATAGCTGCAAATCCCGTTGGGCGTGAGTTGGAGCCACCGGACCAGTCCCCGTTCCCGGTCATGCAGTAAGAGTGTGGCTAAGCCAAACAAGGCGTTGAGCAGACCACTGTATACGATCATGTTGCCCAGATAACCCACGGCAAACTGGGCCTTTTCGCCGAGCGTCCCCGTAATCAAAACTTTGGTAAACAGCAGATAAAAGCCGACTGGCATCAAGACCGTAAAGAGTTGAAACGACGTGTTGCGTAAGACCAACCGGCGAAAATCAAACTGGAGTTGGGCGATTAAAATTTTCATGCTGACGCCCCCCGAACTAAATGAACAAAGATATCGGCCAAGGATTCCCGGCGAATCACAATTTGATGCAACTCCGGTAAGTACGGGACTAGGGCTTGGAGGGTCCCGTCCCCATCTTCAGAACTGAGGTGCAACGTCCCCGCGGTCAAATCAACCGCCGTCACACCTGGTAAGTTGTTGAAGGTACTGGCCGCTAACGTGGTTTGCGCCACAATTTCAACCTGCCGGTACTGGTCTTGCAGCTGCCGAAACGTCCCCTGAAACGCTAACTGCCCGTGTCTGAGTAGAAAGATACGGTCGGCGACTTGTTGAATATCATCCAGGTAGTGGCTGGTCATGATGATGGTCTTGCCCTGGGTCTTTAAAGCCGCAATTCGGGCCCAAAACGTCCGTTGCGCCGTCACGTCCATCCCCACCGTGGGTTCATCCAAAAACAAGAGGTTCGGGTTCCCCACCAAGGCTAAGGCAAACGTGACCCGCCGCAATTGGCCGCCCGACAAGGCCGTTAGCCGCTTATTTGCCAAGTCCGTTAACTGTAATTGAGCCAATAACGTTGGGACCGCAAACGCCGCCGGATAATGTCTGGCTGTTAATTTTAAGACGTCGCCCACCGTGATGCCTTGGACTGCAATGTCCCCCTGGAGCATCGAGCCAATCTGAGTCTGCACAACCGGCACTCCCGGCTGATGGCCCCAAAGCGTCAATTGTCCGTGCTGGGGCTGATTAACGCCTAATAATAAGTTCAACAGGGTCGTTTTCCCCGCCCCGTTCTCACCAATCAAACCGATAATTTCACCCGCTTGAATCATTAACGTCAAGTTCTTTAAGACCTGGTGGGATCCGTAGCTAAAATCCAGTTGCTGCGCTTGAATGATGGTTGTCATGTGCCCGCCTCCCTTACTAGATGGTCTCAGACTACCAAGTGACGGTCGCATCGCCTAGTCGCGTTTGTCATGACTGTTGATGACAATTGTCATGCCTTGAGCATCACCGCGTACCAGGCTTAGCCGCCCTAGGCAGTGTCGCCTCACCTAAGCAACGCCTTTTTAGTAATTTCGGCTTATTCATAAACTAACTATGGTACTATTTAAGTTATCTAAACGTTGTAGGTAAGGTGGTGACCTCACGATTGCTGGCGAGATTAACCTGGGGGCTGGGTTTAAAATCCAGTGTCCGTGAGGGACGTGTGGGGGCAATCTCCACCTCCAGGATTGACTTAAGGATTAGTCACGACAATCACGGCGATCCATTTCTTAGACCTGAACAACTTTTAAGCGACTTATTTTGGAGGAGAAGAAGAATTGAATAACAAGATTGGATGTTTTGGCTGGGCCGTCATCATTTTTGTCCTCGCACTAGCCATCACTTACTGGTATATCGTGGTGCCAATCGCCGCCATCGTTGGCGGCCTCTATTATTGGTACCATAAGCAATCGACGCCGAAACGCGCGCAACGTGCGCAGGACCACGAGACTCAACTAAAGGCCCTAAAAACGATGAGCTTACTGCCAATCGATGAGTCAGACTCAACCGGTGTCATTTTGAAATCGACTGAACTGCCTTATTTTAAAAGTACCACTACCGTTAATTGGGAGGAAGAACGGACCCACACCACCCGGTTCAATTATTCCGGCGTGACCAGTCATGTTAAGCTCATGCAAGGCGTTTACTGGCGCAGTGGGTCGGTCAAACCAATGAACGAGCAGACCACTCAACTGGAAATCATCCATACTGGGACGGTGCTACTCACCAACCAACGCCTGATTGTGCTGGCTGCTGATGGTCGGGTCAAGCAAGTCCTGTATTCGGGGATTGCAAACGTTGTCCCCTACGCCGATGGTGTGGGCGTCATGAAGACCCGCGGTAAAGACGTCTACCTCACTGGCGATATCGATGGCGAACAGCTTGCCATTTACCTGATTCGCCTGATTACTGGTGATGTCGCCGCGCATCCAGACGCGACCCTTATTGAATCTGAGCCAACTAGTGAGGCGGCGAATCTCGTTGAACCGGACGCTACCGAAGACGCCGCTTTAGTCCCAGAATTTCCGGCCGATGATCCGGCGTTACCCCCACTGACCGTTAAAGATATTTTTGATTTGACCAAGACGTCGTCCGATATGCCGGTCCGGTTAGATGAAACTCATAAATTCTATGATTTTCAAAGCGACGATTTAGACATCAAAGAATACGCTGAGGCTTACCATACCAATCCTGAGGAAACGCGAAAAATGGCGGAACAACTCCTGGACGAATTGATGGATCTAAGCCAAGAAATTAACACCGCGACGAAAACAACAGACTATACCTTTCGCCAGTACATCGGTAAACCAGATTTCGAACTTCTATTTGCCCAAGTTAAAAATAATCACGTTGATTATTTCTTATTCGATGATCCCAAGTTCATTCAAATTGCTAAAGAAGCGGTCCCCGAACAAACTTCTTCTGACCAACCCCTGACGGACGCTACCACAGGCCCCGCACAGCCCGCTACGGATCTGGCAGCTGAACTGCGTCAACTAAAGCAATTAGTCGATGAAGACGTCCTGACGCCCGAAGAATTCAAAGCCAAGAAGAAACAACTACTGGGAATTTAATTAAGTTTAACCAGCTCTTTGAAATCTGGTCATCATCCAATACAAACAGCACCTAGTCCTGAATTGGTCTAGGTGCTGTTTGTATTTGTGATTTCCCCCTATTAAGCGATTCAGAGGACAATTTCATGTCACTTATATTGCCATTTTCCATAATGGTTATTGCAACTCACGTATGAGATATCTTATACTGGTAATATTCTGGAATTGGTGCTGGCAACTGATAAAATTAGTCACCATAATCTGGATACATATGAGGAGGAGAAGTTTTGGAAGAAACAAACGCAACTGAAACTAAGTTTTGTCAAAAATGTGGCAAGCAGATTCGCATAGATGCGGAGTTCTGCCCGTATTGTGGCGCCCAACAGCAAGTCAGTCGCTCAGTGGCACCTGAACCCGCAGCGGCCACTCAGAACCAGGCCCAAACCCGTTCGGACCCAGACGCAGGCTATAGTCAAACCAATTTGGCCTTTCATGGCTTGGGGCTGGCCGCTAGTCATCCTCGGCCTATTTATTCCCCTGACGGCGATTGCCAGTTTTGTGTTAGGCATCCTAACCATTCAAAGAAAACGGAATGGCGCGGGCGTAACGCTATTGGTCTTTGCTTGTATCGCCTTTTATCTTGGGATGACGGGATTCAGTGAAGGCTTTTTTGGTGCCCTCTAGCGTAATCTACATAAGAGCCCTTAAGTGGGCTTTTACTTTATTCTTATTGCGGACATATGTTTAGAAAATAGATGGCTCTATGATATTTGGTGTTGATGGACAAAATTCATCAACACCATTTTTGTTTGCGATATGAAAAAAGACACACTGTTCGTGTGCTACAATCAAATCGACCAAAACCAATTGACAAAGAGCCTGTTTTGACGTTCGACTGACGAAGAGCCAAAAAAATAAGCAAAACGCTGAATAATCAACGTTTTGCTTATTTTTGAACAGGCATATGAATCTTAGTTATACCGGAGGTGGGGTTCGAACCCACACGTCCTCAACGGACACTGGATTTTGAGTCCAGCGCGTCTGCCAGTTCCGCCACTCCGGCAAAAAATTTTGATTGGATACACCCAAGTCAAAGGTGGTAATCGGATTCGAACCGACGATGAAGGTTTTGCAGACCTCTGCCTTACCACTTGGCTATACCACCATAATCGTCTATCCAATCTGACTGGACCAACAAATGTTACAAGATGCCCCAATCATAGGGCGGTATGTGGGAATCGAACCCACGCGTGCCGGAACCACAATCCGGTGTGTTAACCCCTTCACCAATACCGCCATAACATTACAACAGGGATAGTAGGAATTGAACCCACACCGACGGTTTTGGAGACCGTAGTTCTACCTTTAAACTATATCCCTATGATGGAGGGGAGTGGATTCGAACCACCGAACCCGAAGGAGCGGATTTACAGTCCGCCGCGTTTAGCCAGACTTCGCTACCCCTCCATAAATGGCGCGGGACGGAATCGAACCGCCGACACATGGAGCTTCAATCCATTGCTCTACCGACTGAGCTACCGAGCCATTTCTCACCATTCATGTAATGTTGTTGTGTTAAATTCAATAACATAACAACGGTCCGTACGAGACTCGAACTCGTGATCTCCTGCGTGACAGGCAGGCGTCCTAAACCGACTAGACCAACGGACCATAATAGAGTTATGTTACCAATGGAGGATACAGGGCTCGAACCTGTGACCCCCTGCTTGTAAGGCAGACGCTCTCCCAACTGAGCTAATCCTCCAAAAATGAAACAATGACCCGTACGGGATTCGAACCCATGTTACTGCCGTGAAAGGGCAGTGTCTTAAACCACTTGACCAACGGGTCATGATACGAAACATACCATGATTTGGCTGAAGCGTAACGGAGAGTGAGGGATTCGAACCCTCGAAACAGGTTAGTACCCGTTTACAGCATTTCCAATGCTGCTCCTTCAGCCACTCGGACAACTCTCCACTATAAGCTCCGGCAGGCGGACTCGAACCGTCGACAACCTGATTAACAGTCAGGGGCTCTACCAACTGAGCTATGCCGGAATAATCGCGTGGCAATGTCCTATCCTCGCAGGGGGCGATCCCCCAACTACTATTGGCGTGCTGAAGCTTAACTTCCGTGTTCGGCATGGGAACGGGTGTATCCTTCAGGCTATCGCCACCACACTATTGAGAGCT
>NZ_QXIL01000026.1 GCF_004115745.1 Levilactobacillus suantsaii
TGTCAGGAATTTAAATAATCGCCCCCGTAAGGTCTTAGGCTGGAAGACACCATCTGAAGTTTTCTTCGGTAAAAAGTTACACTTGATTTGACAATTCGTCACTCTCAGATGAGCACTCATTGCAAGTACTCTAGTCATCTTCGCTACTGTAATAAATCTTGCATTTGATGCCCTGATCATGATTCCCGAATTGCCGGCCAAAGATGGTGCACCCGCCAACGTAATTGGCATTGGGTTTGACCCCGATGCGCAGCGTCCAAGAATCCCCCGACAGATCCAAGTCAGAGATTAACGTATCACTCGCGTAGTGGCCATCGATAAATGACCCGTGCTTGGAGACTCGAAAGAGTTTCAAGATACCATACTGGTTCATATCATCGTAGACCCAACTGGGGGTCAACCGCCCCCGCGTATCGGAAAAATCACCGGGACTTTCCCAGTAGCCGATTTCTTTGCCATTGAGGGTTAAGAAGAGATCCGATTTCCAATTGTTATTCGAAAAGGGAAATTCTGAGCCTAACTCCAACGAAATCTCAATCATTTCAACGTGTTGTTGGTCTTCAATAAAATTAGGAATCTGGTACTCGACGTACCCTTTAGAAAACCACACCATTCCCGCCTTATCCCGGTCGGGCGTCATAAAGTATTTCGGATTATCGACTTTTCCAATGAAGCCGTGTTGGCCGGCGAGACCACAAGATGGTTTCACGTCATACTCCGTATACTGACCTACGGGGACCTCGATCTCCTTGAAGTCGTACGGCACGTAAAGCTGCTTGGGAAAACTAACGTTGATATTATCCACCCGTAAGCTAGAGATTCGCCGGGTCCCCTGTTTTTCGGTGTGGATGATGTTCGCTGCTTCCAGTTTATTTAAATGCATGATAGTGATCGTGCTACTTAAATGCAACGCCTGCGAAATTTCTTTAACGTTCATCTTGTTTTTAGATAACAAATTAATAATTTTTAGCCGCACCGGGCTATCCAGCGCTGTAAACACTGGAATTGATTTTTCAGTAATATCCACGTCCATTGTAAAAATCCCCCTGCCATCATTTTATGCCGCATCCACGGTGTGTTTTCATTTGAAGACCAATAAAACTAGGTGCTTCACTCCCGATAAATACCGAAAATAAATCACCTAGTCTCGTTTTTGGTCTTTATCTATATCTACCACTTTGAACTTATAATACCATCAACTAGGTTTAAAAGCTCATGACTACTGCGCCACAATTTGCTGGGCCCGTTGGCTGTACCGTTTGGCGGTCCCTAAATAGCGGGTCCAAACGATATCCAGTACGATTAAAACGACCGGAAAACTCAACGGTAAAACCGCTAAAATGTAGCACAGAGCGCTAGTTAGCACGAATACCCCTAAATTCTTGGGTAAATTTAAGATAAAGAACACCAGCGCTGTTTTCAAAGATTTAATGGGTTTAACACGTTCGTAAACCCCAATCACCTGAATACAGAACCAAATTCCAGTGACCAGTACGGCCAAGATCAACATCACACTTCCCAGCAAAGTGTTGACCAAGCTGGATGACGCAAGTGTCTTGAGGTTGATTAGACTGGTAGTCACCGATAACGCCCCAATGATGAAGGTAACGGTGTACCAAAGCCATTGTTCACGTAAGTATTTAAAGAATAGCGAACTAACGGCAGCACCATGCCCGGTGACCCGAAAATCGTTCACAACCCGCAAGGTCGCGTGAAAGGTACACCCGAACGTGACGATTGGTAAACTGACAACGATCAACATTGCCGCCAAGACAACGTAATCCCATAAAACTGCAAGTGACGTTGCAATTGGGCCATCTGAGTATTTCATCATGGTTTATTCCTTCATTCCTGACATAGCTGAACCTTGGATAAAGTACTTCTGGGCGAACATGTAAATGATAAACAGTGGCAGCATGGAGATAATGGTCCCCGCCATCACTGGCCCATAGTAGGTAATGTGTTGGCCACCAATTAAGGCTAACCCAGCGGCTAACGTCCGCATACTCTGGTCCGTGGTCATTAACATTGGGTACAGCAGGTCGTTCCAACTGCCCATCAAACTAAAGATGGCCAGCGTGATCAACTGGGGCTTCGCCAACGGTAACATAATCCGGAAGTAAATCTGAAATTCATTCAGGCCGTCCAGCCGCGCCGCTTCGGCTAAGTCTTCCGGGAGCCCCACGAAGAAGGAACGCATCATGAAGATCCCAAAGGCCGTCGTCGCATGCGGTATGATTAACCCGGGATAAGTGTTGATCATCCCAAACTCACTTAATTCCATAAACAGTGGAATCATGGTAATGGCAAACGGGATGAACATGGTAACCATGACCACGTAGTAGAAGAACGTCCGGCCACGGAATCGCATCCGCGCTAAGGCATAACCCGAAAACGAATCCAATGTGATGGAGATAACGCAGACCCCCACCGCGTAAATCATGGTATTGATGATGTAACGCGTCATCGGGATAGTTTTCCAAATGTCGACATAATTTGCCAGCGTGTAATGCCCGGCAAACATCTTCGGTGGATAGTTGATGATATCCGCTTCGTTCTTAAAGGAACTAACCAGTACCCACAGGAATGGGAAAACAACCGAAATCAACACGATAATCAGTAAAATATTCGATAGAACCGAATGTTTATTTGTTCGTTTCATAAGACTGATTCCCCTCCTATCTCATTTGGTTTTCTTTATGCGTCATGTACAGGTTCGACCCGACCGCTAGAATCGCGATGATGACAAACAGAACCGTCGCAACCGTCGAGGCGTAGCCTAGTTCATAAGGTGCCGCAAACCCACGATTATAGATGTACTGCACCGTAGATTCGGTTTTAAAGTTTGGTCCCCCACCGGTCGTGACGAAGATTTGGTCAAAGACCTGCATGGAACCCGTTAAATTCGTCAACACGCAGAACCCTAAAGCGGGCACACATTGTGGAATCGTAACATGGAAGAATTGTTGCATCCGACTCGCGCCATCCATTTCAGCCGATTCGTAAAGACTCGGCGAAATGGCCTGAACGGCCGTCAACATGATGATCATCGTGACCCCGAAACTCTTCCAAACAGTCAGAAAAGCAATCGTTGGCATGGCCCAGTGAGCATCACCGAAGAAATCCGGTGACGTCATCCCAATTTCCTTCAATAAATGAGGGAAAAGGCCAATGTTCGGATCAAGCAACATGTTGAAGACTAACCCAATCGCAGTTAAGGAACACACAACTGGGATATAGAAGGTTGACCGGCAGAACCGGTTGAACCGGGTATTTCGAGCTAGGGCTGCCGCGCACAGGACCCCAACTAAGATTTGAACGGGTGTTTCTAGCACGGTAAAGTAAACTGTGTGCCAGATTGAGTTAACCGCCCGCGTGTCCGAAAAGAAATGAACAAAATTTTGTAGCCCAACGAATTTCGTACCATTGAAGAAAATGTTGACGTCGAAGAAACTCATCCCGAGTCCAATAACTACTGGAATAAACGCAAAAATCAGTAGGGCAATTAATGACGGTAGGATGAAGAGATAACCGACGTGTTTGGGCTGATTCCAGTACGTCTTTATCCGGGACCATCTGGATGTATTTTCCATAATAACAACTTCCCTCCCAAAATGTTCGGTATAATTTTATACACTGATAACCATTCGTTGGCATCAGTGTATAAAATCGGTCGTTTAACCCTAATTACTAGGATTATGGCGAACTAATTATTATCTTTCAGGATCTTATTGATCTTCTTATCAGCCAGCTTCAATTGTGTATTAACATCACTCCCCGTCACAACCTTGTTGCACATTGGGGTAATAACATTATTTGTAATGTCAGATGCGTGAACATTACCAGACCACATAACCTTAGAATAACTGGTTTGCTTAGCCAATTCAGAAATAACTGGATCATTCTTAATTTGTTTATCAGCCGCAACGTCCTTCAGATATGGCGCACACTTGTTTTCTTGGCTCCAACGCTTACTGATCTTCTTGGAGTTCCAGTACTTCACGAAGGAGTAAATAGCTTTGGTCTTACTGTCATCAGTACTGGATGGAATCCCAAAACCAACCCCGGCTAACCAAGCTTGCTTCTTCCCATTCTTTTCCAAGGTTGGGAACTGTGTAACCCCATAATTGATCTTGTTCTTGATCATCCCTTCGTTCAGCCATGGACCACTGACTTCCAAACCTAACTTACCGGCAAACATTAGGTTATCAACGGCAACCCCTTGGGTACTTGGGTTCCCTAACTTTTCAACGTACATCATTTGACGGAATTGATTCAGCACTTTCCGGTTAGCCGCGTTGTTGATGGTCGACTTCGTTTCCGACTTGTTTAGAATTGACCCACCGTAAACCAGTGACCATTGCGCAAAGTCAGACCAGTAAGTCCCCTGAACACCGTTACCTAAGGCTTTAATGCGCTTAGCGTAATTCATGTACTGGGCAATCGTCTTAACTTTACTGTTAGGGTTGATGCCAGCCTTCTTGTAAAGATCCTTGTTCCAGTACAGATAGTTTCCTTGAACTTGCATTGGGATGAAGTAGGACTTGCCATTAATCTTCCCCATGTTAACCGCTGATTTTTCAAAGTTAGACTTATCAACGCCCTTGTAGTTGTAGAAATTCGACATGTCTTTCATGGTACCGTTATGTACATAACCCGCCATGTCACCATAATTCATCGCTACAAAGTCAGGTGCCTTTTTTGCCGTGATGGCCGTTGGTAACTTTTCGTTGAAGTTATCCCAACTCATTTGGTCCATCTTGACCTTAACGTGGTCTTTATTTGTCTTGTTATAGTCTGCCACGATTTTCTTTAAGTTTGTCCCGTCAGAGGCCGTAAACCCATTCCAAAAAGTAATGGTGGTCGTCTTCGAAGAACTACCGCTGGAACTCTTATTGCTGTTCCCACATTCGGTCAAGGAAAGCGCTGCCAATACGGCTATTGCTAAAACGGACAACTTTTTCCAACTATGTGTTTTCATAATATTGTTTCTCCCCTTTGAGTTATTTAAGGACTAATTCAGTCTCTGGATCGAAGAAATGAACCCTATCTAAATCAAAACTGGCAACCTTTTTAGTGCCCGGCTCCTCATGATCACGGGCATTAACTTTAGCAATATAGTTCTTATCGTTTACCTTGCAGTAAAGTTGTGATTCATTCCCTAATAATTCCGAAACCACAATTTCACCGTTGATGGTCGTATCTGGATGTGCCACCACGAATTCTTTATCCACACGAATATTTTCCGGACGAATTCCTAGAATGATTGACTTCCCTTCGTAACCTCTCTGGATTAACTTCCGGGCTTGTTCTGTCCGTAATAATAGCTGAATTCCATTCTTTTTATCCGTTAAATATTTACCGTCAAAATCCAAAGTAAAGAAATTCATTGGCGGAGCTCCAATAAAGCCACCAACAAAGACGTTGACTGGGTTATCGTATACTTCGGCAGGTGTCCCAATTTGCTGAACCGCGCCGTCCTTCATGACTACGATACGGTCCGCCATCGTCATGGCCTCTGTCTGGTCATGAGTGACATAAATCGTCGTCGTATCCAACGAACGGTGTAACCGGGCAATTTCGGTCCGCATGGAGACCCGCAACTTGGCATCCAAGTTAGACAGTGGTTCGTCCATCAAGAAGATTGGCGCATCACGGACAATTGCCCGTCCTAAGGCGACCCGTTGCCGTTGCCCACCGGACAAAGCACTGGGACGCTTGGGCAGGAATTCGGTCAACCCCAAAATGGTCGCCGCGTGCTTTACCCGCTTATCAATCTGATCTTTATCGTACTTCCGCATCTTCAACCCAAAGGCCATGTTTTGGTACACCGTCATATGGGGGTAAAGCGCGTAGTTTTGAAAGACCATCGCGATGTCTCGGTCTTTCGGGGCCTTGGTGTTGGCTACCTCGCCATTAATCTTCAAGGTCCCTTTCGTAATTTCCTCCAACCCTGAAATCATCCGCAACGTCGTAGACTTTCCACAACCGGAAGGCCCAACGAAGACGATGAATTCCTTATCTTTAACTTCCAGGTTGAAGTCGGTCACACTGTATTCGTCACTACCGTCGTATTTTTTATAAATGTGTTCCAGCGATACACTTGACATGTCTGACCACCTTTTCGCTTTAAACTAATATGACTTACTTCTTCTGAATCTTCACCGTCACAACACTCATATTTGGTAACTGGCAATAAACCGTCCGCCCTTGGACTTGTACCTGATCAAAGGACTTAAGTTGGACACGGTCTGGGTCCTCAAACGTGTTGTGCGCATTAGCCTGCTCCTCATGCAGAATTTGTGCATAGGTCACGTCACCCAGGTCCGCTGGAAAGTTGATTTCAACTGAATCATTGGCTGTCAGACTGGTGTTGCAGAACGATAAGATATCCTCACCATCCTTTTCGGAAATCGTGTAGCTGACGTCGCTTCCCTGACTGTTATACGCTGCTAATCGTTGGGCACCTTGGTGGAACCGATACATTAGAAAGACAAAGTAGGTTGGGGTCAACAACATTTTGTCGTCATCGGTTAAGACCATTGACTGTAACACGTTCACCATCTGTGCGATGTTGGCCATGTGGACCCGTTCCGCGTGTTTGTTGAATATGTTTAAAGTCGTCGCTGCTACCATCGCATCTCGCAACGTATTCTGCTGATAAAGAAAGGCGGGATTCGTCCCAGCTTGTTCCTTGAACCATGAGCCCCATTCATCGACAATCAAGTCAACTCGGTGTTCGGGGTCATACCGATTCATGCGTACCGAATGTTCATGAATTAGGTAGTCCATCTTCTTAGCACTGTTAAGTAAGGATCGCCATTCATCATCGGTAAAGTCGATGGCATCACCCTTATGCTCCCACAAATCAGTTAATGCATAGTGGTGTAAACTAAGCCCATCCATGTACGGCCCCGCGTTCGCCATCAGGACGTTCGTCCAATTGAAATCATCGATGTTGGGGCCACACGCAATTTTATAAATTGGATGTTGCCCGTATTGCCGGACGAAAGTCTGAAATTGACGATAAACATCGGCATAGTACTCGGGTCGCATGTTGCCGCCACCACCCCAAGTTTCGTTACCAATGCCTAAGAATTTCACGGCCCACGGTTCCGGGTGCCCGTTTTGTGCACGTAGTTCAGCCATGGTCGATTCACCGGACGCGGTCATGTACTCGACCCAATCCGCCATTTCTTGAACCGTCCCACTGCCAACGTTACAATTAATATAGGCTTCGGTACCTAATTGCCGACAAAGCTCGAAGAATTCATGGGTCCCAAAGGAATTATCTTCCGTGGTCCCACCCCAATTGTTATTCACAATCTTACGGCGTTTGGCCGGGTCACCGATACCGTCCCGCCAGTGATACTCATCGGCGAAGCACCCGCCAGGCCATCGAAGTACTGGTACGTGGAGCCGCTTCAACGCATCAATCACATCGGACCGTAACCCATTGACGTTGGGAATATCACTGTCTTTGCCGACCCAGAGGCCGCCGTAAATGCCTCGACCAAGATGTTCCGAAAATTGGCCTTGCAAATACTTGCTTAATTTAACGGGCGTTCCTGGATCGGCTTGAAGATTAATCTTCATACTATCCCTCCTTCAATAACTCATTTAGTAATTCTTTTAACAATGTTTATGATAGCGCTTACATAATCACTCGTCAATAGCATTTTGATTACTTTTAAGATATTTATCGGCTTATATAAACCTATACATGATTGTATTTACGCTTAAATTTACTAATTTGCAGCTATTATGAACATATATGTTATTATCTGGACTTACCATTATCCTAATAAATCGTTTAACTAAAAATCATCTGGATAAATCAAAAATAGGGTTAAAGTAGCCTTTATTGTGAAAAAAGTATCAATATCTTTTGCTGTTAATTTGGGCTAAATTAAACCGGCGGCTTAATGAATCTTATCCATCAAACCGTCGGCTTATCTAACTAAATAGCCTTATTAATGATTAATCTCCCGTATTACCGCCATAAAGGCTTCCCCATACTTCTCCAGCTTACTTTGCCCAACCCCGCGAACGGTTAAAAACTCTGGAGCCGTCTGCGGGAGAATCGTACACATATCATGTAACGCCCGGTCAGAGAAAATGACGAATGGCGGGAGATGCTGTTGTTCTGCTAAATCACGCCGTAACGTCCGCAACTGATCAAACATGGCATCGTCTTCAGGCGTCAATCGTTGTGCTTGCCGAGCCATCTTTCGGTAGACTGTCTGCTCGCCCTTGAGGACTCTAATTCCTAGTTGGGTAACTTGCAATGTGGGGTACTGGCCACCCACGCTTTGCAAATAACCGGTAGCCGTCAAGAAATCAATAAGTTCACCGACACTCTTCTGGCGTTGATTTTTCATAATGCCGTACGTCGGCAGCTGATCGAGTTGTTGGTCCAAGATCCGTTTGTTCTTAGCGCCCGTCAAAACTTGGGCGACGATGCCCTTACCATAGCGGGAACGCAACCGAATCACACAAGATAAAACCTTTTGCGTATCGGTCGTGACGTCCTGGGCTTCACGGTCATCTTGACAATTACTACACCGGCCACAAGGTTGGGACTGCTCCCCGAAATAAGCCAAAATAAATTGCTGTAAACACCCCTGCGTATTGGCGTACTGACTCATAACCTGTAGTTTCTGGTAGGCCCGCTGCTTATGCACCTCATCCATTTCTGACTGGTCAATGAAGAAATGTTGAATCTGGAGGTCCTGGGCACGGTAAAGCAAGATGGCCTCACTCGGCAAGCCGTCTCGACCGGCCCGCCCCGCCTCTTGATAGTACGCCTCAAGCGTTCCTGGAACCTGTGCGTGAATCACAAACCGAACGTTGCTCTTATCGATTCCCATGCCAAAGGCGTTGGTCGCCACCATCACTTGCACCCGGTCGTACAAAAAGTCTTCCTGGTTTTGCCGGCGCACCTCATCTGTAAGTCCCGCATGATACTTGGCGACCTTAATCTTGCGTTTACTCAGTAAGGCGGTCAACCGATCGACTTCCTTACGCGTACTGGCATAAATAATCCCGTCCGCATCAGCATTGACGTGCAAATAATCCAGAACGTAGCGGTCCGTATCCTGATTTTTGACCACGGTCAAATTAAGGTTATTACGTTCAAATCCCGTGTTGACCTCATTATCAGCCGCAATCCCAAGTTGTTGACAAATATCTGTCGCAACCTGTTCCGTCGCGGTGGCCGTCAATGCCAAAACTTGTGGGTGGGTTGGCAATTGTTGGATAACCGTACTTAACGCCAAATAACTGGGCCGGAAATCATGCCCCCATTGAGAAATACAATGGGCTTCATCCACCGCCAATAAATCAACGGGAAGTTGGCCCAACGCCTGTAAAAAAGCCGTTGACTCCAACCGTTCTGGAGCGACGTAAAGGAGTTTGTAATCTCCTCGATGTAACGCCGCTAACCGATCTTGGATGGCGGGCCAATCCAGGCTACTGTTGATGTAAGTTGCCGGGACGCCACCATCATTGAGCGCGTCGACTTGGTCCTTCATCAAGGAAATCAGAGGTGAGACCACCACCGTGATACCGTCAAACAACAATGCCGGGATTTGATAACACAGTGATTTTCCACCCCCCGTAGGCATGATGGCTAACGTGTTGTCCCCCGCAAAAACGTGGGTCAGCACTGCCCGTTGTCCTGGCCGAAAATCATCGTATCCAAAAGTTGTCTTCAAGACCCCTTGGGCCGCCGCTAAATCCATCCTAAAAAGCGCTCCTTTATTGTAATCAGTGAATCTATTTTACCGGCAATCGCTACTGAGGACAACCACCAGTCAATCAAGCCCACCCTTTCTCTTCCTATAACGCGTTGATTTATAAATCGAAATGGTAAGCCGTCACGATGGGCGTCCGCTGGGTGGTCACGTCCTGAAAATAGGTAGTTTCACAAATGGCATTGAACGATCCCGCAATATTGAAAACGTTGGTGTAACCCAAATTTTGCAATGCCCGGGTCACGTTATAACTGCGTTTTCCCGTCGCACAGTGGAGATAGACTGGCTGGTTATGGGGAATCTCGGCCAGCCGTTGCCGGAATTGGCTCATCGGAATATTACGAGCCCCTTTGACGTGCCCGTTGGCAAATTCACCGGGTTCTCGGACATCGATAATCAACGCATCATGGGCCACTAATTCCGGAACTTGGCGCACATCGACCTGGTGATATTCGTCGTTGAGCAGATTTGTGGCAACTAAGCCAGCCACGACCACCGCATTCTTTGCTGGACTGACCGTCGGCTGGTAAGCCAATTCTAAGTCAGCCAGATCTTCAACGGTCCCGTGTTGAGCCATCACCGTCGCAATCACGTCGATTTGCCGGTCAATAGTCTTGCCGATACCTTGGGCACCTAACACCGTGCCAGTCATGGGCGCAAACAACACCTTCAAATATAGATGGTGAGCATTGGGAAGTAAATCGACTTTATCGCTTGGAATGACCAATGCACTGCGAACAGCTAAGTGCGCCGCCTTTGCCGCTGCTTCCGTCAATCCCGTCGCGGCAGCTTCCAATTCAAAGACCGGAACTAACTGGGAGCCCAATACCCCGCGGGTCCGTACTGGCCGACCGTAAACGTGATCAACAGCCCGGCGAGCCGCCATTTGAGCTGGCAATGCCAACGTTAATTGCGTTGGCTGATGTGTCAATGCACTGGTGAGTTCTACAGCATCCCCAATAGCATAGACATGCGGTAAACTAGTCTGGTAGTGCTGATTGACCTGAATCGCACCGGTCGTCCCCAACTTGGCACCCGCCTTTGCGGCCAGAGTTGTGTTGGGCTGAACACCTAACGCCAAAAGAACGGCTTGGGCCGGAATCTGTGTGCCATCTGCTAGGTCTACCGTAGTCGTTGTAATTTGACTAACTGCTTGGCCTAGCTGTAAATCCACGTGGTGGTCCAGCAGTTGCTTATGCACCAACTGAGCGAGATCACTATCCAGCATCCCTGCTAAGGCCTGATTCTTTTGATCAACCAGGGTGACATGATAGCCGGCCCGGGTCAGATTTTCAGTGACTTCCAAGCCAATAGCACCGGCACCTACAATCGCCACGTCGCGCACTTTCTGAGTCGTTAAGTAATCATCAAAATGCGTGACATCAGGAACCGTGCGCAACGTAAAGACATGTCCCTGGTCACTGCCCCGTAAATTTTGTGGTCGTAACGGGGTCGCCCCGGGGGCTAAGAAAAGATCGTCGTAAGCAGTTGTTTGCGTTTTTCCGGTAACCCGATTTTTAACGTGCACCGTTCGGTTAACCGGGTCAATGGCCGTTACCTCATGGTTGACCACGGCGTCGACGTTATATTGAGCCTTGAATTGTCCTGGTGACATCATCACCAAATCTGTTGCGTCAGCCACAGTCCGTGAGAGGTAGTACGGTAACGAACAGTTCGAAAACGACACGTACGGTCCCCGTTCATACATCGTAATTTCAGCCGTTTCATCTAATCGGCGCGCCCGTGCCGCCACCGAGGCCCCACCAGCAACACCACCCACAATCACAATTTTCTTTCCCATTACTCATCGCTCCTTTACAGTTGTAAACAAACTACCCTTTCAGTCTACGAACTATCCGAACTGAATGCAAGAAATCATAGTCCCGCAGTCTACAGGGTGATTCGTGTTCAGCTCCGACTAATGCTATAATACAGGTTAACTTAACAAAGGAGTGTCGCATGTTATGACTAAGCGTATTAAAGGTTCCTGCACCACGATCTTAGTGGGAAAAAAGGCCTCCATCGACGGTTCAACTATCATCTCACGTAACGATGACGGTCATGAAGCGCTCGACCCCGAACGGTTTGTCGTGGTTAACCCCGCCGACCAACCGCGCCACTATCAATCTGTCATCAGCAAAGTTCAAGTTGAGTTGCCGGACAACCCGTTACGGTATACTTCCATTCCTAATTCTATTCTGACCAACGGTATCTGGCCGGCAGCCGGCATCAATAGCGACAACGTGGCAATGTCCGCCACGGAAACCATCACTACTAATTCCCGTGTGATGGGGATCGACCCTTACGTTGATGGTGGGATTGGCGAAGAAGACCTGGTAACCTTGGTTCTGCCTTACATCCACAGTGCCAAAGAAGGGGTCGAACGTCTCGGCGCCCTGTTAGAAAAATACGGGACTTACGAACCTAACGGAATTGCCTTTTCCGACCACGACGACGTTTGGTGGTTAGAGACCATCGGTGGTCACCATTGGGCGGCTAAGCGCATCCCCGATGATGCTTACGTGGTCGCCCCTAACCGGATGAACATCGATACGTTCGATTTCGATGCCGACGACACGTTGGCTTCCGCGGACTTGCAGGCGATGATTGACCAATACAATTTGAATCCTGATTTTGATCAAGTCAACCTACGCCACATCTTTGGCAGTGCCACGATTAAGGACACAGTTTACAACAACCCGCGGGCATGGTTCGGTCAAAAATACTTCACCCCAGACGTTACCCAGGACCCGATGGAACAGGACTTACCCTTCATCTGCCATGCTAACCGCAAGATTAGTATCGAAGACGTGAAGTTCGTTTTGAGTTCCCATTTTGAAAACACCAAGTATGACCCGTACGGATCTGGTTCCGAAACCGACAAGACTTTATTCCGACCAATTGGTATCAACCGGAACCACGACGTGCATATCTTACAAATCCGAAACAACGTGCCTGCAACCGTTGCCGGTATCCACTGGTTAGCCTTCGGTGCCAACACCTTCAACACAGTAGTGCCCTTCTACGCTAACGTTAACGATACCCCGGCCAGTTACAAGAATGCCGACGGTAACTTCAACCTTAACGATATGTACTGGCTCAGTTGCACCACGGCCCTCTTAGGGGATACCGATTACGATCTCTATGTCGACTTCCGCAATACTTTTGCTCTAGAAGCCATGGGCGCTTACCGTAAGATTCAAAACGATACCGATGCTGCCATTGCTGATCAAGCTGACCCAACGGCTTTCTTGGCTCAGGCTAACGACCAATTGGCCGCGGAGTCGCTCAAGCGGCAAACCAAGTTACTCGGTGACATGGTCATCATGGGCTCTGAACACATGAAGTTACGTTATAACTTAAACGACTAAGCACTGATTATGAACAGTCCCCGTCATTTCGACGTGGGGCTGTTTTTGGCGCTGGTGTCGTATGCGGCGCCGCTAACCATTGCCGAAACGACGCCACGTAATAATCATCAATCAGTCGGTCGTGGAACCGATAAAAAGCTGCATTTTGCATCATGATATAACCAATCAATGCGTGCCGGTCGGTCACCGGCACAGGTTGCCGCGTTCCTTTAACTTGCCGGATTACGCAGACTTGCGTTGGCCACGCCAATTTATAGTCTGTCTGCCGAGTCAAATAAGCCCCTTTCTCATATCGAGCGACCCGGGCTGCAAACTGAAGTTGGTCCCCCACTAACAGTTCTCCTAACTGTAAAAAGCCTAACGTGTAGTTAAACCAGAGGTGATCCGTAATCAAGCGGTGCTGGTCATCATAAATATCTCGTAACAGTAGCGTTGGCTGATAATGGTCCCGGTAACTCTTGTAGCCGGTCCGGACAAAGGTTCCCTGAAAAAAGTGGCGGTCTTGGCTCCCCAAATGTGCTAGTTGTCGTCGCATCCCGTTCTCCTCCTGTTTTTAGCTTAGGTTCAGCCTACCACAGCGACCATACGTTCCCCTAGTCAAACGCCTTACAAATTCCATTATCTCCCGGGAGAACTTGCGCCCGTTGACGGACCAACCTCTGAAGTCGTAAACTAGATAAGATTAACATCGTGAAAGGAGCTTGCCCCATGCAAATTAAAGACGCCGTTGCCGCTTCCGGAATCAGTGCCTACACGATTCGATTCTACGAAAAACGCGGCCTCATCACCATTCCACGAACGGCCAGTGGCGTACGCGACTTTTCCGCCACCGACCTCGACCGTTTGCATTGGATTCACTGCTACCGGCAAGCCGGTCTAACCATCAAGGAGATTGCGACCATTCTCACTGGCCAAGTCTCCTCCAAGGACTACCTGCAACTCTTAGCCTTAGCCGACACCCGGCTGACCCAGGAAATTGCGGCGCTACAACACACGCAGCAACGTTTAGCTCAAAAACGCCAGGCGGCCTTGGCGGGACAATCGCTGGCCTGCCATCTGAAAAAATGTGTTTAGCTTGATGAGTGCACCAAAAAGGACCGGACCTGAGGAAACTTTCCTCAAGTTCGGTCCTTTTCCTCAACGCTAGAACTATGCCAATTCTTTGGTGATAGCGGCGTTGAATTGGGGTAAATCATCCGGTGTCCGGCTGGTGATCAAGTGCCGATCAATCACGACTGGTTCATCTTTGACGATACCACCCGCGTAGTACAGGTCAGGACGCACCGTCGTGTAAGCCGTTAACGTCCGCCCCTTGACCAGACCCGTTTGGATGAAGAGTTGTGGGCCGTGGCAAATCGAAAAGACCGGCTTATCCGCCAGGAAGAAATCCTTGACTAAAGCCACATAACGGTCGTCCGCCCGTAATTGGTCCGGTGAGAAGCCACCAGGAATCAATAAGGCGTCGTAGTCAGCCACTGAAATGTCGTCAATGCCCTTTTCCGTCGTAAAAGTAGTACCGTGCTTACCAGTCAACGTTTTATTGGCTTCATCTTCCACCAACGTCACGTGATGGCCCGCCGCCTCTAAGGCTTCTGCGGGAGAGGTATACTCGATATCTTCAACATCATTGGTCATAATCGCTAATACTTGACTCATCTTAATCGCTCCCTTATGTCAATTGATACGCGCTTTAGTGTACCAACTTAGAGTGGGTCTAAGGCAAATCATTTCCCATTCCCGTTTTCAAAAAACGTGCCGGCAACCACTCGGTCACCGACACATTCATAAATCTTTATTTAGATTGCGTTTGTTGCGCCACCGAAGCATTCACGGCTGCTTTCTCGTCCTCAATTAATTTTACGCGACTCTCGATGATTTTGATATCCATCTTGATTTCACGGGTCATCCCCGGCGTATTGATTTTCGGGTTGAAGAAGGCTTTGAACTCCGCAAACCGAACCGGTGTGTGGAAAATGCCGGCCGTCACGGTAATGTAGGTGGTGAATTCCATGTCGCCGCCGACCGTGTCTTCTAGCCACTGCCAGTCGTTTCGTAACCAGTCCCAAGCCGCTTGTTGGGCCGCATCGTTGGCCAAGGCGCCCCGGTACCAGGACCGTAAGTCTTGTGGCTTGACGGTGTCTGCATCTTCGAAGACCCCAATCAACTTGTGAATCAAAGTTGGGTCCGTCGTTGCGGTCACCGCTACCGACAAATCTGCCTTATAGCTGGGATCCGTCGAGGTCCGGTACTCGTTCAATAAATTGTCGAATAAGGTCGCGTTGCCGAAATGCTGCACTTCGTTCCGTAGCACAAAGACCCGAATGGCCGCCGGTAGCGTTCCTAAGTGTGCCGCGTTTGCCGTGAACAGTTCATGAGCGTCCGCCACCGCCTGGGCGTTTTGTGCGTACAAGGCGGCATTTAAAACGATTGGCCGGGTCAACTGGTCATCGTTGGTATCCGTTGCCTTAGGCGTCCAACCTAAACGCGCCACTTGTTGCGCACTAAGTTGGTCGAAGAGGGCGCGTAAGGCCTTCTCTTCCGTGGAATCCGGTGTGACGAACTTCTTAAGATTATTAGCAATCCGGTATAGCGCTGCATTGACCACCGTTGCGTCACTTGCTGCAAATCGACTGAGTAACGGCACAATCTTCGCGTAAGAAATCTGCCGTCCATCCGCTAACAAGCGCAGGTCTTGGAGAACTTGTAACTGCGCAATGGCGTCTAAATCATCTAAGTGGTCTAAAATATCAGTCAGTAACGTGTCATCATACTTCACAATGAAGTGGGAGTTGTTACCCACGTTGACCTGGAACGGTTCGCCCGCTTTTTGCCGTAAGTCTTGGTACGTTCCTAACGTCACGGTCGGCGTCTCAAAGATAGCTGGTGCCGTCTCATAGTTACTGTTCAACGGAATCTTCCATTGTCGCTGAGCGTCTTGGCCATCACCGATAAAGAACTGGGCCTGACTCAAGGTCAGTTGACCGTCTTTGACGGCCGCCGTGACCACGGGATACCCAGGTTGTTCGAGCCACGTGTTCATGATGCTACCAACATCCATGCCGGAAGCGTCACTCAAAGCGGCCCACAAATCAGCACCCTTAGCGTTACCATACTGGTGGGCTTCAAAGTAGGCCTTTAAGCCCTGACGCAATGCTTGGTCGCCCACTAAAGCTCGGGCCATGACTAACATCCGTGCGCCCTTAGCGTACACGATGGCACTATCAAAAATGGCATCGATTTCGGCAGGATCTTCTACTTCCACGTGGACGGATTGGACGCCGTCAGTGGCATCCCGTTGGAGCGCCATTGGGGCATCAGATGTCTGGAAAGTCTCCCAGATGTGCCAATCCGGTTCCAGAGCATCGATGGCCACGTATTCCATCATGTTAGCGAAGCTTTCGTTCAACCAGAGGTCATCCCACCATTTCATGGTGACCAAATCACCGAACCATTGATGCGCCAATTCGTGGGCAATCACCGTGGCGACCCGTTGCTTCATATCGAGAGCCGTGTTATCCGGATCAAGCAGCAAGTAAGCTTCCCGATACGTGACCAAGCCCCAGTTCTCCATCGCTCCAGCCGAAAAATCTGGTAAGGCTAATTGCCAGGAATGAGGGAGCGGGTACGGCGTTTGGTAGAAGTCCTCGTAAAATTCGATGGACCGCTTCGCAATATCCAAGGCGAAATCAAGTTCATTGGCCTGGTGAGCCTTGGCGGCGAAAACGCCGACCTTGACACCGCTCTTCGTCTCGGTGACCTTCTTTTGCAAATCCCCAAAGGCAAAGGCGATTAGATAGGAAGACATCTTCTTGGTCGTAGCAAAGTAGTGCACACCCGCTTCCGTCTTGGTCTCGGGCATGTTGCTTAAAATCGTCTCTCCCGGTTGTTCGTCAAACTTGATGGCTAAATCGAAAGTCGCTTTAGCTTCGGGTTCATCGACACACGGGAAGGCCTGCCGGGCCGCCGTGGTCTCAAATTGGGTCCCAATGATTTGCTTCTTTTCGCCGTTAACTTCGTAATAAGACGGATAAATTCCCATCATCGAATCGGTCAGGGGGGCGGTAAAGTCGATGGTGACCGTTGTCTTCCCGGTCTGACCCAAATCGATATGCAAGCCCTCAGCTTGTTCATCAATGGTAAAAGGCACCGCGGTCCCCGCCACCGTCACAGCGTTAATCGTCATGTATTTTTCGTGAACAGAAATGATCGATTCCAGGGCTTCCCCCGTAATCGTGGATGTCCCACTAATCAGTTTTGTGCCCCGATTAATATCGAGTGCAATCTGATAATGCGTGGGTTGGAACGTCTGATAAAAGTGTTTCGTTTCAGTCATAAATTCCCCTCCAAGTTAAAAACTTATTAGAATAATTTCATTATACGCCATTCCTCGGCTAAACGCTGATAATGTGGTAGGACTTTCCCCAACGTCTAACCCGCTAAAAGGAAAAGGCCCAGGAAAACTTCCTGGACCTGTCAGTATATTGACTTAGAAACTTTTAAACGTTGGCATACGCCTTGGTCAGAGCCTTTTTATCTTGATGATCAATGGTCTTGTACCGGTTCTTGGCGTACATTACACTCTTTTTGTCCTTTGAATGACTCAGGCCTAACGCGTGCCCCAGTTCATGGGTCGCAACGTTCGCCCGTTGTTTCTTCGTGTAATGGTAATCCGTTAAGAGGTCCCGATTCAAGGTCGACTTAGCGGACACAATTTCACTCAGAGCTGACGTGTGGCGATAAAAGGAATAGTTGGTGAATCCCGTATAGAGCTTTTCCCCATCAGTATCCAGTTTGGCAGAAGACTGGAGTGCAATGTCGGCCTTGTGACCCGCTTTAGCTGCTTTAAGGTGCACAATCTTGGTCTTATTCCAGCGCTTGATTGCGGTCTTCCAACTCTTTTTATAACTCTTGGATGAGCCGGACATGCTGTACGTCACCGTCCGGGAATCCCAATGGCCCCACGAAGGGGTCTTGTAGGTCTTGGCTTGCGCCGTCGTTGTTAAAGAAGCCCCTAAACTAATCACCAGACTGGCAGTGATGATGATCATGCGGACAACGTGTTTGATTTTTTGGGTATAAATACTAAGCACTCACTTTCCTTGGTCGCCAATTGAAACTCGATTTTTGGTTAAGAGTGCTAGTATGCAACGAATTTACTTACAATTATTTAGCCAATCATGTAAAGCTGTGCAATTTTTGGGCTTTTTTACAAATATTTCAAAGATTACAAAACCTGAATCGCTTACAATTTGTTAGTTTTTTTGCGAAGGCGTTTGCTAAACTTCCCGTTTGCCAAAAAAGTAAAGCCCCAGACCTAAAAACACCAAAATATACCCTAAATTGCCAATAAACATCTGATTATTGGTCAAATGCGTCACTTTTGGCAACCAAATGGTAATCAACTGTACCGGATAGTTTAAAAGGTTTAGGGGGTTCCACTTCAAAAACTCCCATTTATCAACGGCCTGCGTGGTCATCCGACTGAGGCCCAGC
This sequence comes from Levilactobacillus suantsaii, assembly GCF_004115745.1. Classification (GTDB taxonomy): domain Bacteria; phylum Bacillota; class Bacilli; order Lactobacillales; family Lactobacillaceae; genus Levilactobacillus; species Levilactobacillus suantsaii. Next base: position 18,620 of record NZ_QXIL01000026.1, read on the forward strand.
AAGATCACGTAACCCACGACACCAACGCTAGCGGCCGTCACCCCTCGTTTAAACTTGACGGCTAACAAGAAGACCACGCTCAGCAATAACCACATGGTCATGAAGTTAGCGGCTGTGCTGGCCAGCCACACTTGCCAAATGAGACTCGGTGTCCCCGGAAAGCTAGCGGTCACCGCAAACTGATTACTTGGCCACATGAACTTGTTAATGAACGTGGTCCCAAGCATCACCGCGTAAAGGACCACTGAGTAAGTCAACATGGTCAGCCACTTGCTGATAAGCACCTGTTCTCTGGAATAAGCTTGGGTGACCAAATCCTTCAACGTATTGAACTCGACTTCACTGGCAATAGTCGTCGCCGTGGCCGCAATCATGATGACTGTAATTAGCCACGGACTAGCAAAGTTAGCCACCCACAGATCACTCGTGCGGGTCGTTTGCCGGTAAAGATCACTCAACCAAGCACAACCAATGTTTTGGAGAATGACCAACACCAAGCAAAAATAGGTCCCCCGATGCCGTAGCAGTTTGAACATTTCTTGTCGATAAAGTCTAAGCATGTTGCGCCTCCTGCTGGTCCAGCATATGTAAGAAGAACTGCTCGAGGTCGCCGTCTTCATGTCGCACATCATCAATCATAATGTTGTGATCCGTGAGCGTCCGTAGAATCTGGGCCACAACGTCTTTTCCCCGTAACTTCACCCGCAGCGGGTGACGTGCGACCACCCGGTACCCCGCAATGCGCAAGATGCTAACGGCTTGGTCTTCCTGCAAAGTCTTAATCACTAAGAAATGTTGGTTTTGCGCTAAGACCTCCCGCATACTGGTGTTGCAAATCACCCGCCCCTGGTTAATCACTACCAAGTCTTCTGCGATACGCTGCAATTCGTCCAAAATATGACTGGAAATCAGAAAGGTGGTTCCCGCCGCTTGACGTTTAACAATTAACTCACGAAGCGCCTTAGTTGCTTGGGGATCCAACCCCTTCATGGGTTCATCTAAAATCACCAAGCTGGGTTGATTGACTAACGCCAGCGCAATCCCCAACTTTTGTTTGAGCCCCACCGAATAGGTCTTCACATCACAGTCCAACACGGTCTCAATCTCTAATGCCCGACTGACCTCTTGAATCCGCTGTGCCTGTGTAGCCGTCGCATCCGCAAACAATTCCAAATTCGCCCGCCCCGTCAAGTACGGGTACAATCCGGGGGCTTCCACTAGTGAGCCCACGTGAGTCAGTTCCCGGTGATGATTAAAACCGACACGTTGTCCATTAATAGTGACGACCCCTTGAAACTTCACCAGGTTTAAAACCGCTTTCATAATTGTTGTTTTGCCGGCCCCGTTGGCCCCAACCAACCCCACCACGTGACCCCGTTGGCAATCGAAATTCACGTTATGGAGAACCTGGCGGTGCCCATACGCCTTGGTCAGGTGACGGACCGATAACACTGAATTTTCCAAAACTATCCCTCCTTGATTAGCCTCAGTATAGCAAATTATCGTCACCCAGGTGAAATAGACGCACTATAAATTATTTATTAAAAGTACATTTTTGATTTTATTACCATCCTTATACTCCGTCTCCTTTCACCCCACAGAAAAGCGCTCCGTTAACGGTATTTTCACCGTAACGAAGCGCTAGTTGGTTAGTCATTTTAAAGCTGAGTTATTTTATTGATCAATCTCTGGAGCCTTACCCAATTCGGCTTGGACCATCCAAATCTTCTTCTCAATGGCGGTCTTGAGTCCAATTAAGATATCCTGCGTACTGAAGTCCTTCTCATCATCCGTAACTTCAATTCCGTGTTGGTAGAGGTTTTCTAAGTAACGGTAACCCGTTACCAGGTGTTCCAGGCGTTCTGGCGTCGTCTTATCCCAATCGCCAGGCCAATCTTTGATTTGAGTATGGTCGGCCATCTCTTGTAACGTTGAATAAGGTTCTCCATCTAAAGCAATCAGGCGTTCCGAAATGACATCCAATTGGTCGTCGATTTCTGCCATGAATTTATCCATTAACGGGTGTAACTTCAAAAAGTTCGTCCCCCGCATGTACCAGTGGGTTTGATGGATAATCATCGACATCTGACTGAGATCAGCAACTAATTGGTTCAATACCTTTTTCGTTTCGGCATACTTCATGTAGATCAATCTCCTTTCAAGCACCATTATATCTTAAACTATCATGCGTCGAAAGCATTGACCCTCGTGAAGAATCAATCTCTGAAATCGATTCCAACTCAACGTTTCCCAACGTCCCCGATGTGGCGTGACTTTTGTAGTAACCAGGCCCACAGTTGGGGACGCCCACTTTAACTAGAACGTTTTGGACTTATTTATTAGTCCACCGGATCCCAGTTTTCTATCCTTGGGAAATAAGCTCCTAAAATCAACCCGAGCAATTGATTCTAAGCGCTTTGTTCCTAAACTAATAATGTATATCCGATAATAAAAATTATACTTAAAATAAATAAATTCACACAATATTTTCCATTCCACTTCAATGATACCGTTGCTGGACTAGTTCCCAGAATATTGGCAATTACAACTACGATTCCCGCAAAGGGTGACATCATGTATGCTAAAACACTACCAATATTTAATCCAAGAGCAATAGCTAAAGCATTAAATGGTAAATTAATTCCCATCATGACCTGTCCCAACAAGGTTACAGAAGCCAAGGGATGTATACCGATTAAAGATAAAATAACAACCAGTAAGGGAACTAAAATTAATGCTCCCCATGATAAGTGCGCAATATATGGTGTTAAAAATCGACCGATTATTTTGGATACTTGGGAATGTTCAAAGACATTTGAAAACAAACCGATAGCAACAAAGAATGGCGCCAAACTTCCACCACGCATTAATCCGCTCTGAAGATACTCCTTTCCAGCCTTAACAGTTCGTTGATGGTCATGGTCTCCCACTTGTAAAGCCAACAGCCAAAATAAGATAACCACTAAGCCAGCCAAGGTAACATCTATCATCGCTTCACCAATTTCAAGGTGAATCAATGTAAAAGCGATTACCAATAAAACAACCACAGCCAAAATAATTTGGAATACCTGTAACATTGCTCGCGTAGTATTACCTCGACTTTTAATCTGCTTGCCATTCTTCTTTGCTGGCAAAGCATGTAATTCGATCAGCAAGGCTAACAGCAGTCCTAATAACCCTAAAATAAAACTGGGAACAAATAGTTTTTGCAAAGGCACATGAGTAATTGTACTAATTAAAAAAATTGTCGCGGCGCCCGGCGCCCATAATGTTCCTAAGGTAAAAGAACGACTAATGGCAACCGATGAGAAGTGATTATACTTTTCACCAAGTCGTTGTTTTATTGTTGGCCCCAAGATGGAGTAGATGATGGGGACAGTTCCCATTGAAAGAATACTAGATAGCAAGAATGTAATTAACATTGTGAAGGCAAATAAGCCCCGATTAGTTGGTAACTTACCATTAACCAGTGTCACGATTGAATTTTGGTATCGCCCCACGGCAATTGGAACCGTAAAAAGTTGCATTACGATTAATAATACGATTAGATTGTCCATTGAATTAACTGCATTAATCACCATCGATAATGAAAAATGCTCATATCCAGCAATTAATAGTCCCAGAATAAAGAAGATCCCCGTTGCCCATTTAAATGCGGTCCCTAAATGATGAAATCCGCCAATTAGAACTAACAAGGAAGCAATAGCTAACACCAACGCTACTTGATTAGCTAACGCCAAATTTAGGATACTAATAATTACCAATAGAACTAGCAATATTCTTTCACTATTTTTAACTATCACTTTTCAAATTTTCTCCCTTTACTATTTACTATTTTCTTGTCCTCTCAAATCCAACAGGACAATTACCGTAAAAAATAACATTGCCAACTGTCACCCAATAAAAAGATACATATTTGCTTGCCTATCCCGCACTTAGCTTTCGCGCAAAATGAGTTAAAGCAAAAAAATCAACAGATTCTTACCTGCTGACCTTAAATTCTAATGACTCTTTTCCATAGAAACAAAAGAGAAGTCACTTTCTTCTGTTACTTCTTTCAACCGGTTCATACCCATATATGGCACTGTTTTCCAGCTCTTTGTGCAAGTGTATCATTTGCGCACTTGGGCTGGATACTATTCGTCAACGACTTTTGGCAAACCCGCGACAACAATAGTCAGAATGGACCATGACCTGCCCAATTTCAAGCTTATCTCCTCGTTCACGGTAATGAATCGCTCCAGCAATTTGATTATCAGCAACCAACTTTAAAACAATCCAATAATGTGGGAAATCCTTCTTACTCTCTTTTGCTGTTTCTCGAAGCGCTGAGATTTCCTAACTGCCAATCATTTCCGCTTCACTTTCAAAAGCTAATAATGGTAATTGATATAACTCTCTAAGTCCGCCGATGTAGCTCGTTCTAGTTTCATAAAATCTCGCTTTAATCATGGGCATTAACAACGAAATCTGTTTTGTCTAATAGATTATTCTTTAGTTCATCGCGAAATTGATTGTAATAGAATTTATCCTTAACAGCCATTGCATGCTTTAACGCATAAACAGTTAAGGTATATCGATGGGGCTTATCTGGCGGCATTGGACCTGCATAATGACTGGTTACGTAGTCATCATCTTCATCGTAGAACCGTGAAGCCCACGTATTCATCCCCTGGGGTCCTTTGAACCCCCTACTAAAATCTTCATCAATATTTTTAACGGGAAGATTAGCGGCTAACCAATGAATAAATGGAAAGCCCGTTCGTGGTACTGCATCATAATCAATCAACGACAATGCTAAATAATTTGTCTCCTGAGGAACATCAGTAACTTCAATTGGAAACGAAATTACTGGTTGCCCGGCCTTTTTAATTGCCGAATATTTGGAATACTTATCTGGTAGGTACCCAGCTTGGGTTACTGGAACGTTTATTTTCATTTAATGATTTTCCTTTCTATTTAGACCACAAAAATTAATTAATTGCTCAATCAAATTTCTGATTATTGTACAGTTTACTATGTTGAGCTTGTTTTTCGGTAAACTTTTTTTCTTAATAGGATGCAGCCCGCTTAGCAACTAAGTCACGCATTATTCTTGACGAATCATTCATCCGATTGTAGGAAAATAAGGTTGAGCTTTTCACTCAGCTTCATGGAGAAATTTTATGCTTGGTTTGTTGGGTAAATCGTAAATTCAGAAATGTCAACATCTTCTGGTTGATCAATCGCGAATTTTACCACCCGGGCAATTGCATCCGGCGAAATTCCGTGTTGCTTGTAGAAGTTCTTCATATTAGCAGCGGTCTTTTCATCACCAACGTGGTTAAGTAATTCAGTATTGATTGCGGCTGGGTAAATGGTCGTTGTCCGAATATTAGTCCCTTCGTTAGCACTTTCCATCCGAGTAACTTCCATAGCATTCTTAACGGCAAACTTAGTCGCACCGTAGACCCCGGAACCAACATAATTCTTCAAGCCCGCTACCGACGAAGTCGTAATAATGTGACCATGCTTTTGAGCAGTAAAGATTGGCATTACCGCAGCAATTCCATTAAGAACTCCCTTAATATTAACATCGATCATCTTGTTCCATTCAGCAGTCCGAACAGCACTCATTGGTGAGTTTGGCATGATGCCAGCGTTGTTAAAGATGACATCAACCTTGCCAAAGCTATCTTGAGCCGCCTTTATTAGAGCTTCAACTTCTTCTGGTTTAGTCACGTCAACAGCTCGGAAGTCTGCCCGTCCACCATTAACGTTAATTTCGTTAGCAATCTTGTAAAGCCGGTCTTCGCGGCGGGCACCAAGCATCACCATGGCACCGTTCTTTGCTAACAATTTGGCAGTTACTTCACCAATTCCAGAAGATGCACCGGTAATGACAACAACTTTCCCTTTAACTGACATAATTAATTCCTCCTATTAATTTTTAATATTTTTCAACACCTTTAACGATCCTTGCTAATCCACAATTAATAGAAGCACTAACACATTCGTAACATATCAACCATCAATTAATATTGTCGCCCTTTTTTATCAGGAAATGGCAATAAGTTAGTCCCGTAAAATATTTATCAAACGCGGTGTTCTTTTCGCCAATACCAAATAGATTATCCTTATTTTGTTCAACCATGATTCGCGCTAAGCCCTAACCCGAAACGTTACTTGTGCTGAGTTGAATTTACTAAAGAAGCTAACATCGTTATCAATATGGCCAATCGGTTGTTGTTCAAAGACTTCGCCATTCTGCTTGTACAAAAATACCAGACTCCCCATCGGTGGCCAGTAAGAAATATCCCCGACCTGATAGCCTTTATCCTTTGCATTATCAGTTGGCAAGCCACCATGGCCGTAACGGTGACACATCTCACGGGAATATAGATTATCCATATCGACGGTAAATGGCATCCGAGAAATTAAGTCGCGGGTTGTTGCGTTATCTTCAAATTGGGCGGTTAATTTAACATCATTGTTTACACTAATTTCAACTAAGGTTTTCTTACTCATTTTCTTTCTTCCTTTCATTAAAGCACCTTGCTTTGCTTCAACCATTCTTTAGTTTCTGCAACACTACTATCAACTGCGTGCGTTTCTAAACGTAGGCCTGGCTTAACATCAGCTGTTGGCAACCACTTCCTCGTATCTTGTTCAGTGTTTTCAATTCCAACATCACCAGAAGTACAAAATGGGATAACCTTCTTCCCAGTAAAATCATAGGCTTCCCAGAAAGAACGAATTACCATTGGCTCACGATACCACCAGATTGGGTGGCCGATAAAGACAGTGTCATACTGATCCATATTTTCAACGTGACTCGTTAGTGCTGGTCGGAAATCTGCAAGTTGTTCCTTGTGGGCTTGAATTGAACACGGATCGTGCGGTTCCGGGTAAACCGTAGCGGTTTGGATTTCAAATAGGTCGCCACCAGTTAACCTTTGAATTTCTTCGGCAAAAGCCTTACTGTGACCCCAGTGACTAAAGTATGCGATTAAAATATTACTTGCCATTAAATTCCATCTCCCTTATTCGATAATCATTAAACCTAAAACGACATAGCTGATTACTAAAGTTATAAAAAGTTGTCCCTTAACCTTCTTCCGATTATTAATAAAATGAGGGTTTATCCCATTGGGTGTTCGGTTCTGCAAGCCCAACACTTTGGTAGGCTGCTAACTCAGGCCTTGCAACCACATCAGCTATAAAAGCGGCTGCCGCTTGCCTCGTTAACTGTGTGTCACGGAACGGTTGCCCGGCTGGAATCAGCTCATGCTGTTCATTATTTGGATCATCATAAAGCCAGGCCATTCGTATTAATGTGTAATTGAGATTACTACGTTTAATCACTTCTGCTGCATCAATAAGGTTTTGATTGTTCCCCATCATCTGCTGGTTCCATTGGCCAAATTTCCCAGGAACCTCATCTTCGATTCCTAATTCACTGGCAACAATCAATCGCTTGACCCGTTGGGACTTCATTGCCGCTACAACATTACGGTTTGCTTGTACAAACTGACCAGTTGCTAAATAAACAATGTCTTGGTGACTAACCGCCTGTTTAAGATCAACCGGATTATTCCAATTACCACTCATCACATGAACACGTGGCTTAGCAATCAGATTGGTTAGTCGTTGCTGACCATGGCGGGCAAACAACGTTAAAAAGACATCTTGATGGATTAACTTAGGAATTAAGTAACGCGAAATATTACTTGTCGCTCCTAAAATTAAGACCCGTTTCATTGCAATGCCTCCTTGTTTCATTCGATGGCTCTATTATGACTGATGAGTACTTGACAGTGAAGAATCTCATTGTTAGGGTGGTGTTAACTTATGGTTGATGCGGAGGGTGGCATAATGGATACCAATAACCTAAGAACGTTTATCTCAGTAATTAAGTCGGGAAGCTTTACGAAAACTGCGGCGCAAAATTTCATTTCAAGCACTGCCGTCATGAAACAAATTAATCGACTAGAAAAAGAAGTTGATACCAAACTATTCGATCGTTCCAGCACGGGAGCCACCCTTACTACTAGTGGTGAGGTTTTCCAAAAGTATGCCGAAACGGTCATTGATCTTACCAACAAAGTTTATGTTGAATGCCATAAAGCCGATGGCGCTGTCCAGACAATCAGTCTTGGCACCTCACTCCTGCATCCCAGCATGCCCTTCATGCCAACCTGGAATGAAATCAAAGATCAGCTTCCAAACTACCAGCTACAAATCACCCAAATTCCCGGTGATTTAACTGCCAATAATCGCGAATACGCAATGCTCGGTCGTGAATGTGACATTATGATTGGTACATTTGATCAAGCGACAACCCGTAGTTTGGTTAATGTCAAGGGCGGTGATAAAATGCAGGTTTATGGCGGTTTAAAAATGTAGGTTTTGGGCGGTCAACCGACGCCTTTTAGTCGATAAGACTTTCCGGTAATCTTGACGACATGGACATGAT
>NZ_QXIL01000027.1 GCF_004115745.1 Levilactobacillus suantsaii
TGGTATTATCTTCGTCGCTATCAATTTCCGATTGCGATGTGTCAGAAACACCTTTCTCGGAATCGATGTCGCCATTATCGGGGGTATCCGCTACAGGGTCTTCACTTTCGTTACTAGTGTCCGTTTGACCAGCGACGGCAGTGATGGCGGTGTGACTGGTTGTCGAATCAGTATCGGAAGCGCTTACATTTATGGATTGAGAGAGACCAATTCCCAAGGTGGTCACTCCGATGGCGGCCACGAGCCATTTTTTGCCTGCTTTATAAAGCTTAAAGTGCACTTTAGTTTCTAACATAACCGCTCATCCTCCGTTATTTCGTTTAGTATGTATACAAGATTTCCTTTTATTTAGTTATATCTTAATCCCTTTTTTAGATAATGCAAGAATTAATTAATCATAATAACTAGTTTATATCAAACGAGTTGGATAAGATAAAAATAAAATGGTGGCTAAATGCTGATAAACTGGCATTCTAAGTAAAGCTTGTTTTATAAAAAAGCAACAAATACTTTTTCGATTTTTAATTGCCCTAACTAAATTGGCAACAGTTTAGGTGAGCTGTGTGAGCTAAAAATTAATACAGCCGTTTCCACATCATGAAAGATGTAACGTTTATTTTAGTGGACCTTGTTTTGGTTGAAAAGGCCTGAACTGATTAATGCTCTGATGAAAATAGCTTGGACCGCCATCAGTCATTGTGTGACTGTAGCGGTCCAAGCTATTTTAAATTTGATAGATGAGATTGGTTATGATTAGTGTTGCTTGCGTCGATCTGCGGCAACGCCTAACGCACCTAACAAGAGGGCGGCACCGGCTGCAATGAGATTAAGGACGTTGGCGTCGTTGGTCTGTGGTAACGCAGTGGTTGCGGCGTTAGTGGTTTTCCTAGCTTGCTTGACCGGCTGTTGCGCATTGGCAGTGGTGGCCGTGTTCGGCTTAGTCGTGGCGTGGGCCAATGCCGTTGGTTGTGCGGCCTTGACAGTTGCTGGCGTTGCGGCAGTTGCGCCGGTCGTCGTGGCAGTTGAATGCCCCTTGGCAATCGCTGTTGCGCTGCCGTGAGCATTAGTGGCTTGGCCTTGCCGACTGGTTATGATTTGGTCGCCATCGCCACCGGTCTTCAATTGTGTGGTACTGGACTTCTTCATTGTCGGTTGCGACTTAGCGGGGGCCGTTGTGGCCTTGTCGCCAGCACTTCCCGTCACGATTTCATCGCCGTCACCACCAGTGGTGATGACGGGTGCCGTTGAAGTATCGGTGTTGCCCGGCGTAATAGTATCACCGTCGCCACCGGTCGTAATGGTATCACCAGAATCGCCAGTGGTCGTACCAGAGTTATCATCAGTCGGTGTGGTGTCGCCGCCACTGGTGCTCCCGCCGGCCGTGGTCCCAGAATTACCGCCGGTGGTGCTACCTTGGTTGGGATCCGTGACGGTCACCGTAGCCGTTTCGGAAACGATGTACGGGTTACCGGTGTCATAGTAGTCATTGGCGAGCTGGTAGGCGTAGGTGACTTTGAAAGTGCCGGCTTTCACGGCTTTGCCGTCTTGTAAAACGTTGTCCGGGTCATCGACACTGACTTGGACTTGGTCAAGACTCAGGGCGGAATCATCGTCAGCTAAACCGGAGACAAAATTGTCAGCCTTGTTCCATTGCTGGTTAACGGTCAATGAAGAGTCCTGCGTGGTGATGACTTTGCGTAAGATGACATAAACGTAGGGAGCAGATGTTTGAGCAGTCGCGTCCGAACTAGCCGGATCGTAGTTGATAATCGTGTCTTTGGCAGCGTCAAAATAGACATAAGTGTCTTGCGGCGTCCCGTCTTGATTTAAGAGGACGGAGTAACCATGGTCTTTAACTAAATTCGCGATGTTCATTTTCTTTATGTTCACGAAGACCCTCCCGCCGGTGTAGAGCATGCCGCTGGAATGAGTTTCATCATAACCGAAATTGTGGATAATCAGGTCACCGGCCTCAACATCGGGCATCAGGTCCTGGATATCTTGGGGAACGACGTCGTGGGAAGGCTGGTTTGCTTGACCCGTGACGGCGACGTATTGACCCACAATTTTATCGGGGTCCGGTTGCCCAATCCGAATATACAAGGTGCGCGGATTAGTGTAACTAATCGCACAGTTATAGACCTGGAAATCCTCTAGGTTCGTGCCGTCAACAATGGGGTTCGTTAAAGTCAAGGGCACCTTGGCGACGTAAGAGCCACCAATAGCTAAGGGCCCTTGGATATGAATTTCGGAAACATCGGATAGGTCATACCCGGCGGCGACCAATTGTTGATAAGTGTAATTCGTGCTGAAGACGCCGCCCTTAACGATATAAGTGAGCGTCATGCCAGCGGGAAGATCGGCCAACAGCGCGGCGTTTGAAGCGGCACCATCAGTTAAGGTGACTTGTACCTGATGGTTAGCCAGTTCGTCGAGGTAACTCGGTAAGGTGAAAAGGATGTTAGCGTATTGTGAGGACTTCGTCGTGTTGGTAAGGCTGAAAATGGCACTCAAGTTTTTAGCGTTAACGTCAATGATGGAAGCTGCTTGATTATTCCCCAGACCATTATTGTCGGTCAAAGACGTGCTGGTATTTCCTTGAGCATCTGTAGCTGTCAACCGGACGTGGGCGTCCACGGTCTCAGTCGTGGGTTCGTCGTGACCACTGGCATTATTGAGGATGGCGGGTTCCGTTGTCACCGCTTTATCCGGATCATACGTGGTATCGGTATACAGCGGTGCTGAGGCGGTCGGAATGACGGTCGCGTCTTCAGCCTTTGGGGCTACGGCGTTGGTCTTGGTGTTGGTATCGCTTGGGTCGGTCACGTCAGTTGTGGGTGTTTCGGTAGTACTTTCGTCAGTTTGGTCAGGAGTTGTGCTCTCGTTGTCTTCATTAGACTGGTCTGAAGTGCCGATGCTGTCAGTCGGGTTGCTGCTGTTGCCGTCGTTAGTGGCGTCCTGAGTATCGGTCGCGTCATGACCATTGACGTTAGTGGCGTCACTAGTCTGAGTTTGCGTCGAATTAGACTCACTGTTGGTCTTAGCGGCGTCATTGCTGTCACCGTCCGTCGTTGTGGTCTGTTTGGTAGCCGCCTGGGCTTTCAAAGCAACCACTTTTTTAGCCGTTGTCGATTGCGTGGTGACACTGGCAGATTCATCTTTAGCGGTGGTTGTGTCCGTATCAGAAGCGCTTACATTAGTTGCTTGCGAGAGACCAATCCCCAAGGTGGTCACCCCAATGGCGGCCGCAAGCCACTTTTTGCCTGCCTTATAAAGCTTATAGTGTACTTTGGTTTCAAACATAACCGCTCATCCTCCAATTTTGTTTCAGTATGTAGACGACTTATCCTCTTATTCACCTACATCTTAGTCCCGTTATTAGATAATGCAAGTATTAATTAAGCGTAGAAACCAATTATCGAGAATAACATCGCGATGATTCAAGGATTTAAAAGCCGTGATTGCCGGTAATACAGCTTTTTTAGCTGGTTAGGTGAATTAACTTGGGATAAACAAAATTTAGCTGTTTTACATGTTGTTAAAAATTTCGCAACAGATTATAACTTTTGTGCGATGAGACGGATGGATGTTTCATAGCACCACATTTTGAAAATTGTAACGCTATAATTTACAGGATGAAGACGGAGAGATGTAAAACGCCTCACCAACCCGAAAGTTTCCGGATTGATGAGGCGTTAAGGTAAGGCTGGTTGAAAGATCACTCGCGTTCCTGACCAAAGAGGAAGTAGAGCCACGGACCAATCGGTTGAACAAAAGCTAAAAGCGCCCACAGCAATTTGTTGCCATGGCGGACCGATTGGGCGTGGAGGATATCAGTTAAGGCAATCGTACTGGCAGTCAGTTCAAAGGCGGCAAAGGGCAATAGCCGTTGTTTGTCACGCTTGGTCAATTTTCGGTGGGGAGCAAGTTGGTGACGGGACATCGCAAACACCTCCAAATAAGATACGTTCAGTATACGCTAAGTTAAGTGTAAACGCTATCACGGCGGGCTTTAGCGTTGCAGTTTGCCGTGAGGTGCTCCTATAATGAACGTGATAATTAGTTGGGTCTAAATCAAGATGGAGGAAGTTATGGATAAGAAGCAAGTCGCAACTTTAAATCAAAAATGGTCGTTGTCGCACCGGCATCACATGACGATCAAGTGGCAAAATTGGAGCCAAGATGCCGACGTCACGGCTCGCGACGCCAGTTTACAAGCGCGGGCTTCTATCGTAGGGCGCATCGGTATCACCATGTTGTCGTGTGGCACGGGGGCCTGGCGGGTCCGCGACGCGATGGACCGCGTCGCGCGCAGTCTCGATTTGACCTGTTCGGCCGACATCGGGCTGATTTCGTTACAGTACACTTGTTTTAGTCCGGAGGATAGTTACTCACAGGTCTTGACGTTGCCGAATACGGCGGTCAATACGGACAAGCTCAACATCATGGAAGAGATGGTCAAAAACTTCCAAAACGACTTTGCCTTTCTGACCGTCCGCGAGATTCACACCATGATCGACGAGGTCCAACAACGGCCGACGCAGTATGCCCCGTGGATGTTAGGCGTCGCCGCGGCTTTAGCCTGTGGCGCCTTCATTTTTCTACTAGGCGGGGGCTGGCCGGAAATGATTTGTTCCTTCCTCGGGGCCGGCGTGGGGAACTACGCTCGGGCACTGATGGGCAAGCACAAACTATCGACGGTCGCCAGTATTGCCGTGGGTGTTGCGCTGGCGGGGTTAGTTTATATGCTGAGTTTCCGGCTCTTCGAATCGTCCTTTCAGATTTTAGCGCAACGCGAGGCCGGGTACATCGGCGCTATGCTGTTCGTGATTCCGGGCTTCCCGTTCATCACCAGCATGCTGGACATTTCCAAACTCGACATGCGTTCGGGCCTGGAACGTTTGGCTTACGCCACGATGATCACGGTCATCGCCACGCTGGTCGGTTGGCTGGTCGCGACCGGCTTTGATTTTCGCCCCGCGGCATTCTTACCGTTGGGGTTGTCGCCGTGGGCGTTGGCTTTATTACGTGTTCCGGCCAGTTTTTGCGGGGTCTACGGCTTCTCGGTGATGTTTAACAGTTCGCAAAAGATGGCGGTAGCAGCCGGTTGTATCGGGGCCGTGGCCAACACCTTACGGCTCGAACTGGTGCAATTGACCACCATGCCGCCTGCCGCTGCGGCCTTTACCGGGGCGCTGGTCGCCGGGCTGATTGCCTCGGCCGTCAACCATTACAACGGGTATCCGCGCATCTCCCTGACGGTACCGGCCATCGTCATCATGGTACCAGGGTTGTACATTTACCGGGCCGTTTACAGCATTGGGAGCAGTCAGATTGGTGTCGGTGCGTTGTGGCTGACCAAGGCGGTCTTGATCATCATGTTCTTGCCGCTGGGGTTATTCGTGGCGCGAGCATTGTTGGATAAAGAATGGCGCCATTGTGATTAGCAAATTAGAGTTAAGGGCCACCGGCAATTGTCGGGGTCCTTTTTTATGACTCGGGCGTGCTATAATGGGACCCAAATCTATAGAAGAGGTGACACCATGCGGAAAATTGCGGTCATTTCGGACGTTCACGGGAACGTGACCGCGCTGCAGGCGGTGATTCAAGACGCCCGGCAGCAGCACTGTACCGATTTTTGGTTCTTAGGCGACTTGTTTGTCCCGGGGCCAGGCGCCCACGACCTGTTGGCGATGCTGGATGCGTTGCCCATTACGGCGTACGTTCGGGGCAATTGGGAAGACGGCTTCTTGGAAACGGTCGATGGGTTGATCGATGAAACGGACCCCACCGACGTGTACGAGGTCCTCATCGATGATTACGTTCAAGCACAACTTGCGAGCACGGAAATTGAGCGGATTCGGCAATTACCGTTGTGCCAGACCCGGACCGTCGACGGGCTGACCTTTCAGCTCAGCCATAATTTACCCACAAAAAATTCGGGTCAGGCTTTGAGTCCGACCGCACCCCAAAAAGGATTCGACCGTTTGGCCCGAAGTGGCGCCGACGTCCTGATTTACGGTCACGTCCATCACCAATTGCTGCGGCAAAGTACCGCCGGCCAACTGGTGGTGAACCCCGGAACCGTGGGGATGCCGTTTCCGCATTGGACGCGTTTTGCGACGGACCTGCGCGCTCAGTACGCTGTTATCACGACGCACGGCCAGCAGTCGCCGGACGTTGACTTCCGCAAGGTCGACTATGACAGGGACGCTGAAATCGCGCTGGCCCGCCACCGGCAAGTGCCGTATCCCGACCTGTACGCGGATCAGCTGACCACCGGGCGGGTCCACACCCACGATAACAACGCTATCATCCGGGCGACCAAACGGTGGGGGTATCACGACCGCTTGCAACACATCATTGCGGTCCGCGCCCAGCAACACCCGACCCAAGAGTAAAAATAAATCCCTAGTGCCAGCTCAATTGAGTTGGACTAGGGATTTTTGCGTTGGGAGAAGTCAGCACGCTTACGACGGTTGGTGGGTCTTGAAATCAGGGAAGTGGGTTGCGGAATCACCTGATTTTTCAGGAGAAGTCAGTTTTTCGGTCACTTTTGGTTGACAAATGTAAACGATGGCTGTACGCTGTATCCATAGATTACAAATGTAAACGTAAAAGGAGCGAACCAGAATGACGAAATTATTAGTTTTAATCATCGGCTTGTTATTGATTGGTTTCATCGCCTGGTGGTTCTTTGGCCATCACGCCACGAAGACCGTTGAAGCCGCTCAAACGACGGGGCAACAAAGTATCGATATTGACGTGAACGGCGGCTATTCACCCGAACAAGTCGTGTTGAAGCAGGGCGTCCCCGCGGTCTTGAACTTCACACGGCAGGACGCCTCGAGTTGCTTGGACCGGGTCGTGTTTAGCGATTTCGGCATCAACCAGGCGCTGCCTCAAAACCAGACGCAAGCCATCAAGATCGACACCAGCAAGCCCGGCGAGTACCAATGGGCTTGTGGCATGGACATGTTTCACGGCAAACTCATCATTAAGTAATCCCAATTATTAACTTAGAAAGGAAGCAATTTATAATGACTAAAGCAAATCAAGCAAACATCACCGTCGACGGGGGTTACGCCCCACAAACCATTCACTTACAGCAGAAACAACCGGCGACACTGACGTTCACACGCCGTAGTGACCAGGGGTGTTTAGGACAGGTTCACTCACAAGCCCTCGACTTTGCGAAAGACTTGCCGTTGAATCAACCGGTCACGGTCAACGTGCCAACGGACAAGGCCGGTGAATTCGACTTCAGTTGTGGTATGGACATGTTCCACGGAAAGGTGGTCATCGACAAATGAGTATTACCAAGCGTTTCTGGGTCTCGTTGATCTTCTCGTTGCCCATGTTAGCGGGGATGATCGGTATGCTCTTCGGGTGGACCTTACCCGGAGGTGCCTGGACCCAATTGATTTTAACCACGATTGTGATGCTAGTATCGGCACGACCATTCTGGCAAAGCGCCTGGGCGTCATTTACCAAGCACCATGCCAACATGGACACGCTGGTCGCCATCGGGACCGCGACGGCTTACATTTATAGCTTATACGCGATGGTCACGGGCCAAGCCGTCTTCTTTGAAAGTGCGGCCTTCGTCACGACCTTCGTCTTGTTAGGGCAAGTCTTTGAGGAGCGGATGCGTAACAACTCCGCCAACGCCGTGGAAAAGTTGGTCAATCTACAGGCCAAAAACGCCGAAGTTAAGCGCGGCGACACCTTCGTCAAGGTCCCGTTGGATGAAGTCCAAAAGGGCGACATCGTCCGGGTCAAGCCGGGCCAAAAGGTGCCAGTCGACGGCGTCATCACACAAGGCAGTTCCAGTGTCGACGAGTCGATGGTCACCGGAGAAAGTCTCCCGGTCGAAAAGCACGTTGATGATGCGGTCATTGGTGCGACCGTCAACGAGACGGGGACCTTTCTGGTCAAGACTAGTCAGGTCGGCCAAGGAACCATGTTGTCGCAGATCGTGGAATTGGTGAAAAAGGCCCAAAACAGCCACGCGCCAATTCAAAAGTTGACGGATAAGGTCTCGAACATCTTTGTGCCCGCCGTGTTGATGCTGGCTATCGCGACCTTCCTAGTTTGGAACGTGTTCTTAGGGGCTAGTTTCGCCGAGTCCTTGATCTTTGCGGTGTCCGTCGTGGTCATCGCCTGCCCGTGTGCCTTAGGGTTAGCGACCCCGACCGCCTTGATGGTCGGGACAGGCCGTGGCGCTAAGATGGGGATCTTGATCAAGAACGGTGAAGTTCTGGAAGCCGTTAACGACGTGGACACGGTCATCTTTGACAAGACCGGGACCTTAACGGCGGGCAAGCCGAAGGTCACCGATGTCGTCGGCAACCAGACCCAGGTCGTCCAAATCGCGGCCAGTCTGGAAGGTGCGTCAGAACACCCGTTGGCGACGGCTATCCTCGACCGCGCCAAGCACGACCAAGTCACCTTGAGTGACCCGACGGACTTTCGCGCCATCGAAGGCCAGGGGGTCACGGCGACCGTTGCCGGTCACACCGCTTTCGTCGGGAACGAAAAGTTGGGTGCTAACGCCCAGTTAAGCCCCGCCTTGAAGCAATCCTTAACCCAATTACAGGATGAAGCCAAGACCGTGGTATTGGTTGGCCTCGATAAAACCGTGATTGGATTGATTGCCATTCAAGACGCCCCGAAACCAACGTCGAAGGAAGCCATCGCAGACTTGAAGGCTCGTGGCCTAAAGACCATCATGTTGACCGGGGACAATTCCCGGGTCGCTAACGCCGTGGCCAAGCAAGTCGGTATCGACACCGTGATTGCGGATGTCTTACCCGGTCAAAAGGCCGACCAGGTCAAGCAAGCCCAACAAAACGGACGGGTGGCCTTTGTGGGTGACGGCATCAACGATGCTCCAGCCTTGACCACCGCCGACGTGGGCATTGCCATGGGGTCCGGGACCGATATCGCCATCGATTCCGGGGGCATCGTGCTGGTCAAAAATGACTTGCGCGACGTCGACCGGGCTTTGGCTTTGAGCAAGAAGACCTTCAACCGAATCAAGCTGAATCTGTTCTGGGCGTTCGTTTACAACGTCTTGGGGATTCCCGTGGCGGCCGGGGTCTTCTTCACCTTAGGCTTCACGCTGAGTCCGGAATTAGCCGGCTTGGCGATGGCCTTCAGTTCGCTGTCCGTGGTTACGAGTTCGGTCTTATTGAACCGGGCGAAGATCAGTGCGCCGCGAACGCAAGTCGCCTAACTGACCAATTGAATCAAAGCAATTCTCACGACCCGGGGTCCGTCCCCGGGTCGTTTTTTGTGGCGTCAAGCCCGTTAAGCCGGTGGTTGGCAAGGCCGATTGGGCCGTGTATCATGAAGTGGTAGAAGTATTTGGCTACATAAAGGATGGTTAAATTGAAAAAAATTGCGCCGCTCTTCGTTGGCTTGGGCGCCATTAGTTTCGGAATCCCAGCAACGTTGTTTAAACTTGCGCGCCGCGAGGGAGTTGTCAACGGGCCGTTATTATTCTGGGCCTTTTTTAGTGCCGTGGTGATCCTAGCCATCATCCACGTGGTGCGGCGTCACAAGCTGCGCTACCAGCACACCAACTGGAAACAACTGCTTTTGGTGATTGCGGCCGGCAGCGGGTCGGGGTTTACCAACACCTTTTATATTCAGGCGTTGAAACTGATCCCCGTGGCGGCCGCAGCGGTCATGCTGATGCAGGCTGTGTGGCTGTCCGTACTGTTGGGCGCGGTGATTCAACGCCGTTGGCCGTCGCGGTTGCAGGTTTTAAGCATCGTTTTGGTTCTGGTGGGGACCGTGCTAGCGGCGGGGCTGTTTCCTATTACTGAAGCGCTGTCGCCGTTAGGCTTGTTCTTTGCGTTCTTAGCGGCCTGTGGGTACGCCTGCACCATGCAGTTCACCGCCAGTCTGGGCAATAATCTTGACCCGCTCACCAAGACTTGGCTGCTCTGTCTAGGGGCGTTTATCTTCATCAGCGTGGTCTGGGCACCGCAAATCGTGACGGCCCCGACCACCTGGCCGACCGTCAAATGGGGCTTTTGGATTGCGTTGTTCTCGATGGTCTTCCCGCTGGTGGCCTACTCGATCTTCATGCCACACCTGGAGTTAGGCATCGGGCCCATCCTGTCATCGCTGGAATTGCCATCGTCCATCGTGGTGGCGTTCGTGATTTTGGGCGAGACGGTCAGTGGCCTCCAGATCTTTGGCGTTTTGGTGATTATCGCTGCGGTCATAATTCCGAACATTTGGGGGATGTGGCAGCGCGAAAAGCTAAATTGAGCCGAAATATGGCCATTTATCTTGATTCTTGTCAAGGTAAATTGGCCTTTTTTTGTGTCCGGCCCCAAATGAGGTAAGTTACGGTTTTAAGTCGGTTTATAATTGTAATCTTGCTTGAATCCTTGATTTAACGGGATTTGTTAATCGTGAAATTACGTGTGCTACTGAGCGTTCACTATTGCACGAAATAGATAAAATGGGCAATTAAGCGCGTCAGATTAGGATTTAGCGGAAATCACGAATGAATCCGTAGTGGAGGTTACGCAATTTGCCGAAGGTGAAAACGGTTTAATTTAAATTCAAATTGCGACCGGACCCGGTAAACCGCTGAGAGGCTTAGCGAAGTTTTGGTTCCCCGAATAAAGGCGTTCAGGCCCGGCCTGGACGCCTTTTGCGTGGGTCTACCGGGGGTTAAGTCATGCTGGGGAGTAAAAGTCAGTAGGCCGCACCACTAGGAGGATTGACGAAAAAATGGTTGGCTTGTCAATTAAATTTGCGTTGGAATGTCGTTCACAATTAGGTTGTGCAAAACTTGAATTGTCAAAAGGAGCCGGGGCGTTTCCCGGAACGCCTGGGTGCCGACTCAGGATCTGCCAACCATCTCAGACCAAGGAAAGTGAGTGCGCAATTATGTTAAAGAATTTATTGAAGCCCCTTGTCATTGTCTTGTTAGCCCTGGAAGCCTGCGTCGTCGCCACTACGGTCAACGTTCAGGCAATTAGCCGGACGCCCACGCCGACGTGGGGGCACTGGCAGTCGGTCACCATCACCTATCGTTGCAATTCGACGTCTGCCTACTACCGCAGTGTCTGGTCTCAGGCCATTAAGCAGTGGAATCGGACGGGGGCAGTGAAGTTGCGCGCTGTCAAAGCCGGACATAAAGCGGACATCGTCTTGACGTCCGCGCAAACGATTCGGCAATCGGATGCGGTTGCCGGCTACACCAACTATACTTACTACCACAAAGCCCAAGGCAACCGCATCGTGGCCGCTAAATCCATCCTGGACCGCGGCATTCTGACGCACTACGGCTACACCAAGAGTCAACGGGCCAACGTAGCGGCCCACGAACTGGGACACGCCTTAGGTTTAGGGCACTCCAAGGCTAAAAATAGCGTGATGAACGCGTCGAACCGTTATGCCATGGTCAGTCCCCAAGATAAATTAGCGGTGCAAGGGGCCTACGCCCACCGTCGCTAGGGTCGTATGCCCAGGGGGCAGGGATTGCGCCGAACCGCAATCCGTGGTAATCTGTGCTTATCTGAATAGTGTTAAAAACTATAGAAAATGACCAGTACGGTAAGGTGGCTCACCCAAAGCGAGTTAGGGGCAGTGCAAGCCTAGCGGAACACGTTACCCGAACAACCCCTTTTCTGTTGGCTTCTGAACGTGAGAATCAGTAGGGAGTTCCGTGACCGCCACGTTATCCTGCGGACGTATCGCGTTTAGATACGGTGAGTCGGTTGCAATATCAGCAAATTGGGTGGTACCGCGGAAAGATCTTTCGTCCCTTGAATATCAGGGAACGTTGGATCTTTTTTTATGGTTTGAACATGGATATGACCGAAGGGAGAGCACAGTATGTCAGAGATTTTAGTCAAAGATTTATTTAGTGACCAGCACTTTGAAGACGACCAGACCATTACGCTTCACGGCTGGGTCCGGACGATTCGGAGTTCGAAAAAAATTGGGTTTATTGAGTTAAACGATGGGTCAAGTATTAAGAACGCCCAAATCGTGATGAAGGCCAGCGACGTCGACAACTACGCCGACGTGGCGAAGTTCCCAATCAGCTCTACGATTGCGGTGACCGGGACGGTCGTTTACACGCCGGACGCCAAGCAACCGCTAGAAGTTCACGCGTCTACGGTGGTTTTAGAGGGGTCCTCCAACAGTGATTACCCACTGCAAAAGAAGGCCCACTCCTACGAATACTTGCGAACCATTGCCCACTTGCGGCCGCGGACCAACACCTTTTACGCGGTCTTTCGGATTCGGTCGTTAGCCGCGTTTGCCGTCCACCAATACCTGCAGGCGCACGGGTTCAACTACCTGAACACGCCAATCATCACGGGCAGTGACGCCGAAGGGGCCGGAGAAATGTTCCGGGCCACGACGCTGGATCTGGACAACTTACCGCGCACCGAGGACGGCAAGGTCGATAACAGCAAGGACTTCTTCCGCAAGGAAACTAACCTGACTGTTAGTGGCCAGTTGGAAGCTGAAGCCTTTGCCTTAGCGTTGCGCAAGGTCTACACGTTTGGCCCGACGTTCAGAGCGGAAAACTCCCACACGGCGCGCCACGCGTCCGAATTTTGGATGATCGAACCTGAAATGGCCTTCGAAGACTTGGACGACGATATCGTGACCATCGAAGAGCTGATTAAAGCGGTCGTGAGCTACGTCTTAGACAACGCCCAAGACGAATTGGCCTTCTTGAACGCCAACGTCGACGAGAACCTGATTGCTCGCTTGGAGAAGACCCGCGACGAGAAGTTTGCGCGCCTGACCTACACGGAAGCCATCAAGGAACTTCAGGACGCCGACCAAGACTTCGAAGTTCCCGTTTACTGGGGACTGGACTTGGAAGCCGAACACGAACGTTACTTGAGCGAACATATCTACAACAAGCCGGTCTTCTTGACGGACTACCCTAAGGAAATCAAGGCCTTCTACATGCGGGCCAACGACGACGGCAAGACGGTCGCCGCGGTCGACCTCTTGGTCCCAGAAATCGGGGAACTGGTCGGCGGCAGCCAACGGGAAGAACGCCAGGACGTCTTGGCCCAAAAGCTCGACGAAAACAACATGTCGCGCGACGAATACGGCTGGTACCAAGACCTGCGGAAGTACGGCGAGACCGTCCACTCCGGTTTCGGGATTGGGTTCGAACGGCTCGTGATGTACGTGACCGGGATGGCCAACATCCGGGACGTGATCCCTTACCCGCGGACCCCAGGTAACGCGGAATTCTAAATTTAGATTAAATGAAAGTCGTTGTGAGCGGGAAGCTGGCAACGGCTTTTTTAGTTTAGGCAGATTAATTTCTAAAATTTAAAACTATGTATTAATAACAAAAGGTCGCTTGACGATGTTTGGTCCGAGTAAAAATATTTTAATTAAAAAGCTTGCGCAGCCGAATGATTCATGGTAGAGTGTAGCCAACATCAAAAAGCGAACAAAAAGGAATCTTTTCAACTGAAGTAACGACTCATTTGGGTGTTCAGAGAATTGGCGGTTGGTGCGAGCCATGCAGGATGAGTTGCTGAAATACGAAAAGCATTTCTGCGGGGTATCTCGACGTTATTCGAGATCAAAGTGCAAAGAATGCAAAGTTCTTTGAAGCTGGGTGGTACCGCGCGAGTAAGCGTCCCTTCTATACAATTATAGAAGGGACGCTTTTTTGATGGATTGATGATAAACAGAACGGTCATGAACAAGTTAAAATGGGAGGGTGTTTAAAATGACAACAGCAAATATGGCGGGCGTAATGGCGACCGATAGTAAGTTACATTGTCCTGAATGCGGTGAAGTGGTGTTCAAGAAGGTCTCAGGTGAAGCAACGTTGGAGTGTACCCATTGCGGCACGCGCATCAGTGAACTGGCTAAGTTAACGCATTAGTAGATTGACCACAAAGAAAGCAGGTGGTGGGATGCAAGAGACCCAACAAACGACGAAAGCGACGACACACTTAAATAAGCGAACAAAAATAGAATCATTAGTTTTAATGTTGGCATTTTCGACCCCGCTCTTGGTAGCACTAGGCCGTTTTCAGTGGACCGAACTTCCAATTTTTGAGTTATTAATAATTGGAATCATGCTGATTACCATCGGCATTGGGCTGTGGCGGCTAGCCAAACAAGTGATTCTGGTTTTAAAGGCGGGACCAGATACGGATTACCGGGAACGCTAAGGCAGTTCGAAGCTCATAGTTTTACTAAGCACGTGCTACGGTCATGAGTGATCGAGACGTGTTTTTTAGTCGCTCGGAACTGGTTTGGCTGTGAATCTGGATTGATTCGGGGCAGGGTTAGCTTATAATTATATCAATAGACACGTTAGGAGGAAGCTAAATGATTGATTTACGTGATCATGACATCATGTCGTCGATGGAAGCGGCCAAACGGTGGGAGAAAGCGGAAGATTACGTGCGCCAAGTTTACCGTAAGACGCCGGAAAAATTCCCCGCGGGGACCATCCGTAAGTTTGGCAAGCAGCTGGTCGTCACACGCAAGGGCATGGAGTCGGCGACTGGCGAGACCGAAATCGAAGCCAAACAATTTGCAAGTATTCGAAAAAATCCAAATATCCGCGACCTCTGATGAAGCAATAAAAATAAGCACAGCTGAATTCACGTGAAAATGGGCTTAATTTGCCTTGCCCCTTATTGACAGCGCTTTCGTGGTTGGCTATCTTTTGGGAGTGTTAGACCGTTTCACACGGAGTGGCGGGACCCAGGAGGGTGGCCACCGAAAGGAGAAGGGACAAATGAACATCATTGACGAACTGACCTGGCGCGGCGCGGTGAACCAACAAACGGATGCGGCCGGATTGAAGAAGCTGACCAGCGAAAAGAAGATTTCGCTGTACTGTGGGGTCGACCCCACCGGGGATAGTATGCACATCGGCCACTTGATTCCGTTCATGATGATGAAGCGCTTCGAGCTGATGGGACATCACCCCTACATTTTGATTGGGGGCGCAACGGGGAGTATTGGCGACCCTAGTGGCCGGAAGACCGAACGGCAATTACAGACCATGGAAAAGGTGCAACATAACGTAGCGGCCTTATCAAAACAGATGAAACGCCTCTTCGGTGGGGATTCGGACGTGACCATGGTCAATAACTACGACTGGTTGTCCAAAATTTCGTTACTGGATTTCCTCCGTGACTACGGTAAGTTGGTCAATGTCAACACCATGTTGGCTAAGGATATCGTGGCAAGCCGGCTGGATAACGGGATCTCGTTTACCGAGTTCACCTACCAGATTTTACAGTCAGTGGACTTTTTGACCTTAAATCGCAAGCATCACATTCAGTTACAAATCGGTGGTGCTGATCAATGGGGCAACATTACGGCTGGTATCGACCTGATTCACAAGGTCGAAGGGCCCGACGCTGAGGTCTACGGGTTGACGATTCCGTTGATGTTGAAGGCGGACGGCACCAAGTTTGGTAAAACTGCGGGGGGCGCCATCTGGTTGGACGCTGAAAAGACCTCACCGTACGAGTTCTACCAGTTCTGGTTGAACCAAGATGACCGTGACGTGGTGCGTTACCTCAAGTTTTTCACGTTCTTGGGTCAAGACGAGATCGAGTCACTGGCGCAAAGTGTCGAAGAAGCGCCCGAAAAGCGACTCGCACAACGCCGCCTAGCCGAAGAAGTCACCCGCTTCGTGCACGGGGAAGAGGCCTTGGAATCGGCACAACGTATTTCGGCCATTCTGTTTTCCGGCGACATCCAACAACTCACGGTCAACGAGGTACAAGACGCCTTTGAAAAGGTGCCCCACGTGACCATTAGTGCTCAACCGACCAACATCGTGGATTTGTTGGTCGAAACGGCCATCGAGCCATCGAAGCGTCAAGCTAGAGAAGACGTCGCAAACGGCGCCATTACAGTCAATGGTAACCGGCAAACGGACGTGGCGACGGCCTTAGATCCGACCACCCATTTCTCTGGGAAGTTCATGGTTTTACGTCGGGGCAAGAAGAATTACTTCTTAGCCCGGGTCGCAGATTAAATTTTTATCATTTAAATAACCGGTAACGGGTCTTCATCGCTGATGGGGACTCGTTTTTTTCGTTCTCGCCGTTTTCTCATAACCGGTAACGGGTAAAAAATCGTTTGAAAACCCTTTACGGGGTATTTGTGAAAGCGTATTCTATGCCGTGTAGTGTACTCAACAAAAATTTGTGGGAGGTCATCACCATGGAAAAGGTTACTGACTCACTGAAGGATTTGGATTTGAATGCCCTGTTCATCGGCGACAAAGCTGAAAACGGGGAGCTTTACAAAACGTTACTTAACCAGCTTGTGGACGAACATTTGGGCTGGCGCAAGAATTACATACCTGAAGATGCCAACATGATTGGCCCGGCCGAACAGGCTTCACCAGAATTTGAACAGACCGTTAACCGGATGCGCTCGGTGCTCAACCAGCTGTCCGCGCGGATTCGTACGGAATCCGTGCCGTGGCATTCGGCTGGTCGTTACTGGGGACACATGAATTCGGAAACTCTGATGCCCGCCCTGCTCGCCTACAACTATGCGATGCTGTGGAACGGGAACAATGTGGCCTATGAATCTTCACCGGCAACATCGCAAATGGAAGAAGAGGTTGGTCAAGAATTTGCCCGGTTGATGGGTTACGACTACGGTTGGGGCCATATCGTCGCCGATGGTTCACTGGCGAACCTGGAAGGACTCTGTTATGCCCGCAACATCAAGTCGCTACCCTTGGCCCTGAAGGAAGTCGTTCCTGAAGCGGTCGCCGGCAAGTCCGAGTGGGAACTTTTGAATATGCCCACCAAAGAGATTATGGACCTGGTCGAAAGTGAAGGTGCCAAGATCGACGACATCAAGAAACGTTCGGCTCGTAGCGGGAAGAACCTGCAAAAGCTTGGCAAATGGTTGGTCCCACAAACCAAGCACTATTCCTGGATGAAAGCCGCCGACATCATTGGGATTGGGCTGGACCAAGTCGTCCCCGTGCCCATCGATAGTGATTACCGGATGGACATCGATGCGCTGGAAGAAATCATTCGCGGGTACGCTGCCGAACACACCCCCATCTTAGGAGTGGTCGGTGTGACCGGCTCCACCGAAGAGGGGGCCGTGGACGGTATCGACCGTATCGTTGCCTTACGACAAAAGCTGCAAAAAGAGGGCATTTACTTCTATCTGCACGTCGACGCGGCTTACGGTGGTTATGCCCGGGCCCTGTTCCTGGACGAAAACGACAAATTCATTCCGTACAAGGATCTGCGCAAGGTTCACGCCGCTAACCACGTCTTCACCGAAGACAAGGAATTCATCAAACCAGAAGTCTATCGCTCTTATAAGGCTTTTGATCAAGCGGAATCCATCACCATCGATCCCCACAAGATGGGCTACGTCCCTTATTCCGCTGGTGGAATCGTAATCCAAGACATTCGGATGCGCGACACGATTTCCTACTTTGCGACCTACGTGTTTGAAAAGGGCGCCGATATTCCGGCATTGTTGGGGGCTTATATCCTAGAAGGATCGAAGGCGGGGGCCACGGCAGCTTCCGTTTGGACCGCGCACCACGTGCTACCGTTGAACGTCACGGGTTACGGTAAGTTGGAAGGAGCCTCAATCGAAGGGGCGCACCGTTATTACGACTTCTTGAAGAACCTGAGTTTTCAGGTCGGTGACAAGACCATCGAAGTGCACCCGTTGACGTCTCCCGATTTCAACATGGTGGATTACGTGCTGAAGGAACAGGGTAACGACAGTTTGAGCGACATGAACGACTTGAACCACGCGATGTACGAACAAGCGTCCTACGTCAAAGGCTCGCTTTACGGCAAAGAATACATCGTGTCACATACCGACTTTGCGATTCCCGACTACGGTGACAGTCCGTTAGCCTTCGTCAAGCGCATTGGATTTAGCGAAGCCGAATGGCGGAAAGCCCAAAAGGTCACGATTATCCGGGCTTCCGTGATGACGCCATACATGAACCGCCAAGAAAACTTCGATTACTTTGAACCTCGTATTAAGAAGGCCATGCAAGCCGATTTGGAACAATTATATGCCGCACGGACGCAACAAGCACATCAACAGGCGTAAAGCGCTCGGGGATTGCCAGCTGATATTGCTGGCAATGTGACGCAGACGTTTGATTTTAACTAGAGGAGAAATTATATGGATAAGCAAGCAACAAAGCTTAGTCTGGGGACGTTCATCGGGATGACGATGGCGTTATGTGCTACGGTGCGGTCGATTCCTTCGGTAGCGGCGACCGGCTGGACGCAAATCACCTACATGGTGTTTGCGGTCGTGTTCTTCGCCCTACCAGTGGCGCTGATCTCTGGGGAACTAGGGACCATGATGCAAGCCGAAGGGGGACCCCAATTGTGGGTCAAGACAGCCCTCGGGGAGAAATGGGGCTTCGTGACCGCTTGGCTACTCTGGGTACAGATGTTTCCCGGCATGGTCATGGTGGCGTCTACGATTGGACCCTTATGGGGCAACGTTTTTGGCAACGTGCCGCTTGGCAATAACCACTGGTTCATTCTCGCGAACATCCTGGGCTTTTACTGGATTATCACCGTCTTGAATTTACGGTACGATATGGCCAAAGTTGGGGGTAACGTTGGTGTTTGGTTGGGCGTCTACATTCCCATCGTGGTCATGTTGATCATGGGGATTGCCGCACTGATTAAGACCGGGATCAACCCGTCCGGCTACCTAGGGACGTTTACTTGGGGCAAACTGTTACCGAGTCTGTCGAACCTGCAAAGCCTACAGTACTTCGCCGCGATTTCCTTCATCTACACGGGGATGGAAATCTCATCGGTTTTCATTCCACGCTTGAATGACGCGAAGAAGACCTACACAGGTATTTTTGTAGCGTTGATTGGACTGGTTCTGATGAACCTGTTGAACGCAATTTTGGTCGCCAACGTGGTGCCTAATGGGCAGATTCAATTGTCAAATATCACACAGCCCATCCTGCTATGGTGCCAGATCTTAGGATGGCCCACCATCATCGCCAACATCTTTAGCTTCATGGTGGTTATCGGAGTACTGATTCAATTATCTGCCTGGGTTACCGGGCCGTCGAAGACCATGACGCAAGTGGCACGTGACGGGCAACTACCGGCGAGCTTTGGGTACCATAAGGTCAACAAATATGGGGTTTCCAAAAATGTGGTCTTAACGCAAAGCATTTGCATTTCCTTGTTCGCATTACTCTACGGGGTGATGAAGAACGTCAATGGGGTCTTCTTGACTTTGACCAACGCCACCACGGTGATTTACGCGTTGGTCTACGTCCTGATTGCCATTGCGATTATTCGCTTGCGGCAGACCCAACCTGACATGGAGCGGCCCTACCGCTTAGGCCGTTCGGGGAACGGTCTGGCGTATGGGGTGGCCTTCCTGCTCCTGTTTGGGATTCTGGTCATCATCGCTGCGACGCTCTTTGCCAGCGATTTGATGCAAGCCATTTTCGTGCTGGTGATTACGGCGGTCCTCTTCATGATTCCGTTGTATATCGACAAGAACAAGAATGCCGACTGGGCAAAGCAGGTCCACATTGATTTAGCACTAAACAAATAAGTGACGGCTATACAAGGAAAGGGGGTCTGGGATGCGTGTCCCGGACCCTTCTTTGTTGTTAGAACTAGGTTGCTGGTCCTTCCCGAAGCGACCTGTTCACTCGTGACTTAAAGGAAATAAAGGGGTGTCTACAATGGAAGAAAATAAACGTGAGGTTCAAGTTACCCTGGTCGAATCTATCCTGATCATGATCGGGATGTTCGCTATCTTGGGAGCGCTGATTATTGGGGCTGAGATGCCGCCACAAATTCCGATTTTATTGGTCTTTACCCTCCTGATGTTTTACGGGCGCTTGCGGCACGTGACTTGGGATCAAATCTTTGCGGGGATTATCGAGGGCATCAAACCGGGCATCATTCCCATCATGATTTTCTTGATGATTGGGTTATTGGTGTCGAGTTGGCTGCGGTCGGGGACGATTGCGACCATCATGGTGATTGGTTTCAAAATCCTATCAGCCCAGTTCTTTTTGCTCACGGTCTTTCTGATTTGCTGCCTGATTGGCATCACGGTGGGCAGCTCCTTCACCACAATTTCGACGATGGGCATTGCCTTCATGGGGATTGGGCACATCCTGGGGTTCTCCGCCGCCATCACGGCCGGGGCCATCGTGTCGGGCGCCTTTTTCGGCAACAACATGTCGCCGCTCTCCGACACCTCGAATCTGACCACTGGCTTAACAAAGGTCAATCTTTACGACCATTTGAAAAATATGGCGATTACTGCTATTCCGTCGGCATTGATCACGTTGGGCCTCTTCTTCATACTGGGACGGACGTCCAGTACGGCCGATTTGACCCAGACTCAACAGATTTCTCAACAACTCCAGCGTTCGTTTAACGTCTCCATTTGGGCGCTGCTGCCGATTCTGGTTCTGCTGTTGCTGGCCTGGCGGCAGGTCCCTGCGATTCCGACCTTGTTGGTGGGATCGCTGACGGCCCTGGTTGTTATCCTAGTGAGCAGTCCTGGTTATTCCGTGTCCCAGATTGGTACCCTGCTCATGAATGGAAACGCTGCCAAAACCGGGTCGCATACGGTCGACCGGCTAATGAGCGGCGGGGGTATCAATAATATGCTGGGGTCGGTATCCTTGATTATCGTGGCGTTGGCCTTGGGTGGTTTGTTGATTCAGTATGGCGTGGTCCACACCCTGATTACCAGCATCAAACAATACGTTAACACACCAGGTAAGCTGATTTTACTGAACATGTTGAGCGGTATCGGGGTGAATTTCCTGGTAGGTGAGCAGTACCTTTCCATTATTCTTCCCGGGACCACCTTCATGTCGTCCTATGACCGGTTGGGGTTGCCCCGCAAATACCTGACGCGGACCTTGGCCAGTGGTGGGGCAGACGTTAACGCCCTGGTGCCTTGGGGGGTCAGTGGGGTCTTCATCGCCGGAACGTTGGGTGTGAACCCCTTGGCCTACGTGCCGTTAGCGTTCTACGCGTATATCGATCCCATCATCACGATTTTGTTTGGCTTTACGCTGGTGACTTGGCGGTATCGGCGGTCCGGTAAACGCCCTGCAACATCAACCGCAACGACATCTGTAGGGCTGAAGGATCGAGACCAACCGGTGAATTGAAACGAGCATGAGCGATAGGCTAAACCACTTTTTAGTATAGTAGTTGAGCTACTTTGCGACTGAGCCCATGACCCATCTTTTTAATTGTTTATCACCAGGCACCGTGCTATATTTGAACCGAATATGGTATCACTGTTTATGGTTGTGAATTAATTAACCGTGATTATCGCAAAAATCTGGGGAGGAGGGACACTAATGCATTTCGTAAAGTGGCAATGGTTAGGCGCGTTAGGACTCGTATTGGGCCTGCTAATTGGTGGGTCGTTGGTGGCGCAGGCGACGGATGAAGCCGCTACGGCGGAAATGCCCGCGGGTGCGCAGACATTAGACAACGTGTTTAATATGCCGTCCTCTTTGGGCCCGTTACCCAATAGCGCCAAGATTATTAAGTCCACCAACGACGCAAGCGCTGGGCAGCAAGCCTTTCAAATCACCGATACGAAAAATCAGGTCGGGGCTATTTGGTCGAAGGATGACCATAAAATGGATTTGAGTCACGACCAGACCATGTCCATGTGGATGTATTTTGGCGGCAGTCCCGATACTGTAGATGGGTCCACCGGTGAAGGGATGGCCTTTGTTCTCCAGAATTCGGGGCCAGATGCGATTACTCAAGGGATTAGTCAAAAGATGTTACCAGGGCAAACCCTGGGCGTGTGGGGATTGGATAATGATACTAGTGCCTCAACTTCAGATATTATCGCTAAAAAAGCCATTCAAAATAGTTGGGCGATTGAGTTTGATGAGTATAATAATAGCGATACCACAGGCGGTAATAATAAAGCACTAGACAATGGTAATAATGTAAATGGCGGACATATTCTGGCTAGCTATCCTGGGGATAGTGGGTCGTATAAACGACTAGGGATTAATGCTACTAGTGCTAAATATTGCTTTAGATTAATTCACGGTAATATGATTAACACTAAGACGGGTAAACCGACGAATATTATAAACCCCGATTCTCCATACAATGGCTTGGCAACCAAATTGTCCGATGGGTCCTGGCACCACTTCACTTTATCCTGGAAAGCGCCGGCGATAAACGAAACTACAGGAACAATGACTTACACCTTCAACGATAAAGATCCCCTAACTGGTCTGAAAAAGCCTGTAGACCCGAAATACATCATTACAAAGGACGTCGATATTAGCAAGTTGAATTTAGCCCCCATTGATAGCACCGGCAGTGCTCGCAAGGTTTACTGGGGGGTCACCGGAACGACCAGTGACGTTTTTACTAATAATGTGGTGGCTTTCGATCAATTACCCGGATGGCTTACAGCGGCTGCTAATTTGACCATTAAAGATGAAACCCTAAATAAGGCGGTTACTGACAACTCGCAGGAGCAGAATGCAACCAGTCAGGTGAACAGTGGCGATAAGCTAACTTACACATACAAGCTGACTTACACTGGGGGTACTCAAGCTTGGCAGGACGTCACGACGGCCCTGCCTAAACCCAACGGGGTAACTTTTAGCACGGGAACGATTACGTACGCTCAGGGCGGAACTGAGGAACTGACGGCAGCGGAACTAAATGGTGAGTCCATCGGGCATCGCTTGCAACTGCCACTATCAGCAGATAATAAATCAGCTACGGTAACGTTGAGCGGAACGGCAGATCATGTCACCAGTGTTCAAAATGTCGCTGCAGCGAAACATGAGTTTACGGGGGCTAATCAGACTGCTTCGGTGGACTCACCGGCCTACACGATTTCTCCCGGTAGTTTGACTTTCGGTACCGTAAATTCGCAGAGTACCTTTAAAGAGACCGCATTGACAGGAACCAATCAAAAAGTTTGGCGGAAAGATGATTGGGAAGTTGACGTTGAAGATACTCGACAAGTTGGCTCTCAGTGGGCTGTTACGGCGCAAGCCGATACTTTGAAAGATGGAACGGAACCATTACGGGGGCAACTCCACTATGTAGATAGCCAACAAGCCGATCATCTTCTGGGGAAAGATGCTGTGACCATTATGACCCAGACAAAAAAAGCGGGAGAAAATCAGACTGACGTGACAAAAGATTGGAACGACAACAATCACGGCATTTATTTAGCTGTTGACGGGGATGCTCAGGTGGGACATTATTCTGGGACAATCACATGGACATTGAATAACGTCCCTAATTAATGCCACAGGTAAAGTATAAGTGACCAGAACTAAGCGAGGCGGAGCGTCCGTGGCATGGCGAATCAGACAACTGATTGATGGCTGGGTCATCTTGGTGGCGGCACTATGGGGCGTCAATCGGCCGGTGTCTGCACATGCGGCACCCAATTTGTCGGCGTTGCAACCCACCTTGTTTTTTCACGGGTCGGATAGCAGTTACCGTGCCGAAATCCACATGGTGGGTGCTATCAAGCACGCGGGCTTAAGCAATAAACGTTCGGTGATTCGTGCCAACGTGGCGGGGAACGGAAAGGTGAGACTGATAGGCAAATTGACCAAGCGCACCAAGAACCCGATTGTGGAGGTCAACTACTTGCGCAGTAGTTACAAGGCGGACAAGACTTGGGGACGGTGGGCCAAAAATGTCGTGGTGAAGTTACAAAAAACGTATCATTTTAAACGCCTCAACCTGGTCGGCCACTCGATGGGCAACACCGCCATCCTGTATTATCTGGTCCATAACGCCCGCAACCGGCATTTGCCACAGGTAATGAAACAGGTGGCACTAGGTGGCCACTGTGACGGCGTTCTTGGTGAGGGAGATTACCCGCACCGGTTGAAATTGGCCAGGTCGGGGCGTCCCAACTACATAACGGCGAGTTACCGGTATTTGTTGGCGTTACGTAAATGTTACCCGCGGTCAGCCGCGGTCTTAAATATTTACGGGGACCTAAAGAACGGGACGGATTCCGATGGCCGGGTCAGCAACGCTTCCTCACGCTCATTACGGTACTTGGTCGTCCGGGCCCACCGCTACCGTGACCGGCAAGTTGTGGGAGCCCGTGCGCAACACAGTCGGCTCCACAATAACGCTCAGGTCGACCGCCTGTTGATGCGATTCTTATGGCCCAAACGATAAAAAACGAAAGCGGGACAAAGTAACTTTTGGCGCACGTTGCGGCACCATGATGGCTACTGAACAACTAAAAAAGGGCACCTCTGCGAATGGTTTTTCCATTTAGAAGGGGTGCCCTTAGTGTTTTGTTCCAGATTCATTTTGATGAGCTTACTTGGATGTGTAAATGGCACGCAAGCCCGCTAAGTCGGCGGACGAAAGTTTCGTACGCCCTTGACTGTACGGGTACATCACGGAGGTCGGCGACTGACTGTGATCCAGACCTAACGCGTGACCCAATTCATGGACCGCCACGGAGGTGGTATAGGCGTTGCGGTAGTCGCCATTCAGGCTAGCCTTGGCGTGGTTCCAGGCAGCCGACCCCAGCAAGCTAGTTTCCTGAGTAATCTGGGGGCCACCGTGGCCTAGCTCAACAGTCGATTGGTTCGCCGGCATTTTTTTGTGGTACACCGAGAAGGTGATTTGGTTATCGTGCTTAGTCGCGGAACCGTCGATGAGGTGGACGATACCGGTGCGATTGTAGATGGCGACGGCATTGGTGAAGGCTTTGACCCCGGCATCTGGAAGCTTTTTATCGAAATGGTAATAGTAAGTTTTATCAAGGGTGACGCCCTGGACGATGGCCTCAGTAGGGGTCGTACCCTTGGTGGTCGTGGCGGTAGCTTGGGTGCTGGTGGTCACTTGTTGGGGTTCGAAGATGGCCGCTAGCGTCTGTGGAATCTCAGTCCGCCAAGTTGCCAGTTGCCGGGTGAGGGGTTGTAACGCGCCTTGGCGATAAGCGAAGCCAAGCCCAATCAATAAGAGGAGAAATAAAATGAGTTTGAAACGGTTGTGACGCATTAAGCTGGCCTCCTTTAAAAGGTAATGGTAGAAAATGATAATACCGCATTAAATGAGAAATTACTAATTATTATCCGTTTTCACGCCTTTAAATCTCCACTGAAAGCCGGATAAAACATGATTGCCCTTGAAATTTTTCTTAAATTAGATTAAGGTTAGAAAATTGACAATAAAATGAAAAATTGCGTTAAAGGGAGCATTTTATGAGAGACATATTTAAAAAAGAGTCAGTGAGTACCTATTTGAAGGCCGATTCGCGGTTGACCAAGACCTTGCGAGCCCGGGACCTGGTCGCCCTAGGAATCGGGGCTGTGATTGGGACGGGGATTTTTATCCTCCCTGGCCACGAAACCGCCTTACACGCAGGGCCCGCGGTTTCCGTGGCTTTCTTGCTGGCTGCATTGGTCTCCGGAATCGTGGGGATGGCCTACGCGGAATTCTCCTCGGCCATGCCGGTTGCCGGTTCGGCGTATTCTTTTGGGGCCGTCATTTACGGCGAAATCGTCGGTTGGATTCTGGGCTGGGCGTTGATCCTGGAATACTTTTTGGCGGTGTCGGCCGAGGCGACTGGCTTTGCCTCGTACTTTAACAATAACATCTTAGAGGCGATTGGCGTCAAGTTACCTCAGGCGCTCCAAGCAGGACCGCTCGAAGGTGGCGTCATCAACCTCTCGGCGACGTTGATTGTGTTGGTGATCGCGTTGATTATCGCGCAGGGTGCCAACCTCTCGAAACGCGTGGAAAACGTGGCCGTCGTGATTAAAGTCGCCATTATCATCCTCTTTATCGTAGTTGGGGTCTTCTACATCAAGACGGATAACTATACCCCATTTTACCCGAAACAATTTCAAACGACACCGTTTGGCTTGGGGGGCATCTCGACGGCCGCGGCGACCGTGTTCTTTGCCTTCATCGGCTTTGACGCACTGGCAGCTAACTCCGCCGAGACCATTCACCCCGAGAAAAACGTGGTCCGGGGGATTCTGGGGACCGTGTTGGTCTCGGTCGTGCTGTACGTGGCGTTCTCCTTTGTCCTGAACGGTATCGTCAACTACAAGCAGTTGAACGTCGATGACCCGGCGGCTTACGCCTTGAAGTTGATTCACCTGAATACCTGGAACAAGCTGATTACGATTGGCGCCTTAATCGGGATTTTCACCGCCATGATCACCATGTTCTTCGGTGGGTCGCGGTTGGTTTACGCCCTAGGTCGTGATGGTCTCTTACCGGAAAAAATGGGGGCCATCAGCTACAAGCACGCGGTACCGAAAAACGCCATTATCGTGGCAACTATCGTGCAGGCGTTCTTTGCCGGCCTGGTGCCGTTGACTGAATTGGCGTCATTGATCAATGCCGGGACGTTATTAGCCTTTGCGTTTATCTCGTTTGGGGTCATCCCGTTGCGGCACCGCAAGGACATCGCCAACGACGGGTTCAAGATGCCGTTGTACCCGTTCCTGCCGATCCTAGCGGGGTTGTCCAGCGTGTACTTCATTATCATGTTACCGAACATCACCAAGATTTCGGTCGGCTTGTGGCTGATTTTAGGCCTCGTGATTTACTTTGGCTACGGTATTCGCCATTCTAAACTGCAAAATCCTCAAAAAGCGGCATCAACGGAAGATTAACCTTAAAATTTATTTGCAAACAGGCTTCTCCAGAATTTCAGTTCTGGGGAAGCCTGTTTTTGATTTTAGTGGGACGAATTTACAATTGAAGTGCAACAAGTAAGAAAATAAAAATAGACTCCTAGCCTGAGTCCTGTAGAATGAAGTCACCATAACAATCATCTAAAGGAGTTCTTAGGCTATGAGTCC
>NZ_QXIL01000028.1 GCF_004115745.1 Levilactobacillus suantsaii
CGTTGCTGGAAAGCTTGAACCTGTTCATTGACGGCTTTAGTCATGTTGGAAACCGTGGCTTTGGAGTAGTGAGCACCGTACATTTTCTCAATGAGTTCGGCAATTTCAGCAGTGGTAATTCCCTTGGTATACAACTGAATGACCGTTGTTTCTAAATTATCACTGTGCCGACCGTAGGCTGGCAAGGTATGATTTTCAAACCGGCCATTGCGATCTCGAGGAATGGTTAAGTTAAGTTGGCCGTACTTCGTATCAAACGAGCGCTCATAACTGCCGTTGCGGTTATTACCAGTGTTAATCCCAGCGTATGAGTAGCGTTCGTAACCCAAAAACTCTGCCAATTCGGTTTGAAGCAGCTGGTTAATCGCAATTTCAAGGTGGTGACGAAAAACTTCGTCCAAATCTTGCTTTTGGGCTAGTGTAGCGATAATTTCTGTGGTAAGTTCATTCATGGGGAATGCCTCCTGTGATGTTTTCTGTGGTTACTAAATATCATAAGGGAAGGCAT
Organism: Levilactobacillus suantsaii; assembly: GCF_004115745.1. Lineage (GTDB taxonomy): Bacteria > Bacillota > Bacilli > Lactobacillales > Lactobacillaceae > Levilactobacillus > Levilactobacillus suantsaii. The sequence goes on from NZ_QXIL01000028.1 coordinate 509, forward strand.
TCCCTATTTCTATACAATTCAGAAATCTTTTATGCATTTACACAAGATATTTTACGCTCTCCCAGATTGATATGACCGGTGTTAGGGTTGACCAACTGGCTCAAGAGTTCGTCACCCGCGTCTAAATTGTTTAAAGCGACCGTCACGTACTTAAGATAAGTTTCACCTAAATTGGTCAATCGGATGTTTCGACCATCGGGTTCAAAGAGAGGAACGTGCAATTCTTCTTCGAGTTTTTTGATGGCGTAACTCAAAGAGGGTTGGCTAATCCCGAGATTTTCGGCAGCTTGGGACATGTGTTGTGTCCGGGCTAATTCTTTGAAGAAAACTAAATGCCGTAAGTTCATGCTTGCTCAACTCCAATCAATTCATAAATAATTTCTATCGATATATCAATTTATTATTATTTATTATGATAAATCACCATGCTAGAATTGCAAGTGAATTGAGTAACATATATTGCTGTGATTGGCAAAAATACTTATAGGAGTGAATAAATATGACTGAACGGATTGACGGACATACTTTATTAATTGGACTTATGGCATATCCAATTCGGCATTCCATGTCTCCAACTATGCACAACAACGCGTTTGCTAAGTTGGGCTTGAATTATGCCTACCTTGCTTTTGAAATCACAAACGAAACGCTGCCTTCAGCGGTACAAGCGATTCGGACCTTAGACATGCGAGGCTCCAACATTTCCATGCCGAACAAGCAAAAGATCATCCCATTGCTGGATAAGTTAGACCCAGCTACGGAAATGATCGGTGCGGTTAACACGGTGGTTAACGATCACGGGACGTTAACGGGTTACACGACCGACGGAATTGGCTTCATGAAGTCCTTAGACGATGAAGGCTTAGACATTCGCGGCCACAAGATGACCTTAGCTGGTGCCGGTGGTGCCGGAACGGCCATCGCGGTCCAAGCAGCGTTAGATGGTGTCAAGGAAATCTCTATCTTTAACCGGCGCGATGAATTCTGGGACAACGCTAAGCGCAACGTCGACATCATCAACGAGAAGACGGATTGCAAAGCTACGTTACATGACTTAGCCGACCAAGACGACTACAAGGCTGAAATCCAAAGCTCTTACATCTACGCCGATGCCACTGGTGTTGGGATGAACCCATTACAAGACCAAACCTTGGTTACGGATCCAGCTTGGTTCAACAACCCTGACCAAATCGTCTTTGACACGGTTTACGCCCCACGGACGACTGAATTAATGAAGGTTGCTGAAAAGGCCGGCGTTAAGCACGTCTTCAACGGTTTAGGCATGATGCTCGAACAAGGGGCTGCCGCCTTCAAGCTGTGGACTGGTAAGGAAATGCCTGTTGACTACATTCGTCAAATCTTGTTTGACGATGACGACGACAAGGCAAAGGCCTAAGTCTAAAGCGAGGTTAGCGATTAAATGAAAAATAAATATATGCCCACGGCGCTTAGCCTGTACATCAATTACTTTATTCATGGGATTGGTGTCATCATCCTGGCGCAGAACATGGCCGCTTTGGCCAATCAATGGGGGACTAACGACGGCGGGGTCGCTGTCGTCATTTCCTCACTGGGAATTGGTCGGTTGATTGTACTCTTAGTTTCCGGATGGCTTTCCGATAAATTTGGGCGGAAACCGTTTGTGATTTTAGGGGTTATCACCTACCTCATCTTCTTTGCGGGGATTCTCTTGAGTAAATCGATTACGGTGGCGTACATCTTCGGGATTTTAGCCGGAATTGCCAACTCGTTCTTGGATTCAGGGACTTACCCAGCATTGATGGAAATGTTCCCGAAGTCAAAGGGAACGGCCAACGTCATCATCAAGGCCTTCATCTCAGCCGGTCAATTTGCCTTGCCACTGTTCGTGAGCTTCTTGGTGGCCAACCAAGTTTGGTACGGCTGGTCCTTCGTCATTTGTATCGTCGTCATGGCCTTGAACTTGCTCTTCATCTCGATGGGAGGCAAGTTCCCCAAGGCCAACGCCGATGCTGAAGTTGAAACAGCTGAAGCCAACTCGGATGCCGCTGACGACGAAGAAGTCGAGTCACCTGGTAACTTGTGGTTAGACGGGACGTTATTTATCTTATACGGATACATTTCCCAGGCGACCTTCTACTTGGTCAGCCAGTGGTTGAGCCAATATGGCCAACAAGTTGCCGGCATGAGTGATGTCAGTTCCCGGGCACTGATCAGTTACTACAGTGTCGGGTCCATCGTGTGTGTCTTAGTCACGGCGGTCTTAGCCGACAAGGCAGTCAAGGAAATTCAATTCTTAGGTGTTTACACCTGCCTATCATTCCTTTCCTTACTATTGATGTACTTGTTCCCGACGGCTGTGATGTGCTCCATCATGTCCTTCGTGGTTGGGTTCTCCGCTGCCGGTGGGGTCATGCAATTAGGCCTGACCGTCATGTCTTCCTTCTTCCCTAAGGGAAAAGGGACCATTACCGGGGCCTTCTACACGGCCGGTTCCATTGCCTCATTCACGATTCCGTTGATTACTGGGGCCATGTCCAAGAACCTGGCTAACGTGATTTTATTTGATGTCTTTATTGCTTTGATTGGCTTTATCTTGGCGGTCTGCATCACCGTGCGGTACCACCACCTCTTCAAGCCAACCACGAAAGGAGCTCGTGATCTTGAAAGCGACCAGCGTTAAGTTACGCAACATTGAACTGGGTAGCGGACGGCCGAAGTTAGCTGTTCCCGTGACCGGGAAAACGGAAGCCGATATTTTAAGCCAAATCGAAGACGTGAAGGCGGCTAAAGCCGACGTCGTTGAATGGCGGATCGACTACTTTGACGGGGTCCAAGATGCCGATAAGTTAACGGCAACGGGCCAAAAGATTCGGGCCGCATTAGGCGAGATGGCGCTTTTGACCACCTTCCGGACGGCCAGCGAAGGCGGCGAGTTGCCGTTGAGCGATGACGACTACTTTAAGTTATGCCAGACCGTCGTTGACGGTGGCTACACCGACGCCTTAGACGTTGAACGGTACCACGACGAAGCGGCTGTCCGCCAAGCCGTCAAGGCCGCTCACGCCAAGAACGTGGTAGTCATCATGAGTAACCACGACTTCGACAAGACGCCCGCAACGACCGACATCATCCGCCGGCTCAGCGACATGGTTGCCGTTGGGGCTGACGTGGCTAAGGTGGCCGTGATGCCTCACTCTGTCGAAGACGTCTTGACGTTGTTGACGGCGACGAACCAAGCTCGGCAAACGCTGAGCCAGCCGCTGATCACTATGTCCATGGGTGATTTGGGTAAAGTTTCCCGGATTGCCGGTGAAGTCTTTGGCTCTAGCCTAAGCTTCGCCACGGTCGGTGCCGCTTCGGCGCCGGGCCAAATCTCGTTAGACCACCTCAAGGGTGAAATCGACGACTTGAAATTAAGCTAAACCTTTAAAGGAGGATTGATGATGGCGACACAAGCGCATAAGAAGTATGTTTCCCAATTTGCGATGATGGGCACCGTCATCTCCCTCACATTGTTTGACCATAAACCCGCTCTGGTTGAGCGGGTTTATGATTACCTGCAAACGATGACCGAGATCTTCTCGGCGAACGATGACGACTCGACGTTAGGGCAGATTAACCGTAACGCTGGGGTCGCGCCGGTCGCCGTGGACGCCACGACCTTTGCCTTCATTCAGCGAGCCTTAGCGGCGACTAAAAAGTACCACGACAGTTTCAACGTCCTGATTGGGCCGTTGGTCAAGTTGTGGAAGATTGGCTTTGGTGGCCAAACGGTGCCCGCCAAAAGCGCGATTGCCACCAGCCTCAGCCGGATGAACCCGGACGACGTGGTGCTCGACGAGACGGCGCACACCGTGTTCTTGACCCAACGGGGGATGCAGTTAGATCTAGGCGCGATTGCCAAGGGCTACTTCGCCGACCAGGTCAAGGCGCGCCTGCAAGCCGCGGGCGTCACCAGCGGTATCGTCGATTTGGGCGGCAACGTGCAGACTTGGGGGATGAATCCCTTGGCCGCCGACGACCAGTGGCGGATTGGGATTCAAAACCCGAACGACACCCGGGGCAACGCGTTACTCAACGTGGTCACGCCGGCGCAAAGCTTTGTGACCTCGGGCATTCGCGAGCGGTATTTCAAACGTGACGGGCGCACCTATCACCACATCCTCGACCCGCAAACGGGCTATCCGGTGCGCAACGACCTGTTACAGGTCACGGTGATTACCGAGAATTCAGAATTAGCAGAAGTCTTATCAACCGTTTCATTTTTCAAGGGCCCCCAAGCTGGGCAAACCTTAATTGAACGCCTCCCCGATGTCGAGGCAGTTTTCGTTCGACGTAACGGGGCGGTTGAATTGACCAGTGGCTTAGTGCCACAAACGAAGGGAGTCTATCAAATTGTCAGAAGAAAATAAGCAAATTACCGGCCAAGCGATGGGCCACAACGGTATCATTAGCTACGAAGTCGACGTAGATGACAACAAAGTCAAGGACTTAAAGATTTTACAGCACTCCGAGACCTCTGGTATCTTTAACCAAGTCATCGGCAAGTTAAAGCAACGGATCATCGACGGCCAATCTTTTGACGTCGACGCCATCAGCGGGGCGACCGTCATGACGCAAGCCCTCTTGGACTCCGCCAAGGATGCCGTGGCTAAGGCCGACGTGAAATTGACGCCAGTGCCACAGAAGAACACGGGCCACCAGATTGAAAACCTGAAGACCGACGTTTTAGTCATCGGGGGTGGCGAAGCCGGCTTGGTTGCGGGTTGCCGCGCCTTGACGTTAGGCCAAAAGGTCATCTTAGTGGAAAAGAACGGTTACTTAGGTGGGGCCACGATTTTAAACGGCTCCAACGTGACCGGCACGGGTTCCCAAGTAGCAGCCAGAATCTTTGGCCAAACGGCCGATTCACCGGATGTCTTGGCTAAGGATGTGGCGCGTGAAAGCAAAAATTCTAATGACCCAGCCTTGACCGACTTGATGGTCCACAACATTGGTCCGGCCATCGACTTTGTCAGTGACTTTGCCAGCTTGGACTACCAAAAGGCCCAAACGCAGACCGTGGAACACTCCGTTGAACGGCAGATTGAATTGCCAACGGCCAGCAGCTACGAATTCATCCAAAAGGTCTCCAAGGCCTTCACCGACCATGGTGGTGAGATTCGCTTAGGGGCTCGCGTTGAAAAGCTGATCAAGAACCAAAAGGGTCAGGTCAACGGTGTGGTTGCCGAATCCGACAACGCCACGTTGAACATCAAGGCCCGTTCGGTGGTCTTGGCTGCTGGTGGTCACGGCGCCAACACTAAGATGCGCGGGGACGAGAGTAAGGGCTTGGACTACTACGGTCCGATGACCTCGACCGGTGATGCTTACAGCTTCAATGGCGATTTGAACCTGCAGACCCGCAACTTGGGCTGGTACAAGGTCTACCCACACGGCGTCGAAGTTGAACCCGGCATTGCTAAGTTGACGACTTACGCGTCCAAGCAAGCTACCGATATGGGTGCCCTGTACGTGAACACCCAAGGGAAGCGAATCGTGGACGAATCCAGTGCCTACACCAACTTCCGTGATGCCATCTTGGCGCAACCAGATAAGGTCGCTTACATGTTGATGGACGAACGGACTTGGAAGAAGGTCTATGACCTGTTGATCCTCCACGACTTTACGGCCAAGGAAATCAAGCAGTTCTTCGACCAGACTGACAAGTTACCAATCTTCACCAAGGGCTCATTAGCTGACGTGGCTAAGGCCGCTGGTATCGATGGTGACCAATTGGCGAAGACGGTCGCAACTTACCAAGAAAATGCCAAGGCTGGCAAGGATCCTGAATTTGGGCGCGATGCGCAATACTTGCACCCGTACGAAGGCTCAACCTTCTACTTGGTTGAACAACGCGGCCGGTTCGCCACGACCCTTGGGGGTTACGTGACTGACCGGAAGACGTTGGAACTTTTGGATAAGAACGACCAACCCGTGGCTAACTACTTCGGGGCCGGTGAAATCATCGGTGGTGCCAACGGGCATGATTCGATGCCAAGTATGATGAACACTTGGGGCATCTCCTCCGGTTACGTGGCCGGAAGCATGGCCAGTCAAAACGCTGACAACCGTAAGGCCGCTGGCGATGACGACACCAGCGTAGTGGCTTTAGTCGGCACCAACGCTTCCAAGTCTTATAACCGGAAGTTGCTGCACAGCATGCAGGGCCTCTTCGGTAAGGAAGTTGACTTCGAAATTTGCGAAATCAAGGACCTCCCGATGTTCAACGAAGACCTGGCAGACAACGAGCCTGACTCCGTGAAGGCCTTAGCCGCTAAGGTGGCTGCTGCTGATGGGGTGGTCATCGGGGTTCCCGAATACGACCACTCGATTCCAGCTGCGTTGAAGAGTGCGCTCGAATGGTTGTCCAGTGTGGAACATCCATTCAAGGACAAGGCCGTCATGATCGTCGGCACGTCGCTGGGGATTCAAGGGACCGTCCGGGCTCAAATGAACTTACGGCAGATTCTGGATTCACCAGGTGTCGATGCCAAGGTCATGCCCGGCAGCGAATTCATGCTGCCACAAGCTAGCAACAAGTTCGACGATAATAACCGGTTGACTGATGCTAACAGCGAAAACTTCTTAAAGTCCTGCTTCACGAAATTCTTGGACTTCATCAAGCAAGCCGCTAAAGAAGCCGCAGCTTAAGACTTTACGTTTAACTAAAAACCTAAAAGGGAACCGGCGCCAATTCGGTGCGGTTCCCTTTTAAGGTCTGAAAGGATGACGATTTTTGGCAACACGACAACGCTGGCTGACGACGATCAGCCTCTACGTCAATTACATGGTCTATGGGATGGCCATTGTGATTCTGGCTCAGAACATGGCCAGTCTCGGTCACCAGTGGCAAGTGGGGACCGCGGAAGTCTCCTACGTGATTTCTTCTTTGGGGATTGGCCACTTGCTGGTCCTGTACGTGGCGGGGATTCTCTCCGACCGCTGGGGCCGTAAATTATTTGTGAATCTGGGAATTCTTGCTTACTTGCCGTTTTTTATCGGCATCGTTTTCTGTCACTCGACCATCATGGCTTACGCGCTAGGGGTCCTCGCGGGAATGGCCAATTCGTTCCTCGATGCCGGGACCTACCCGACGTTGATGGAACTCTTCCCCGAACACGAGGCTTCGGCCAATATCATGATCAAGGCCTTCTCCTCCGTGGGCGAACTCAGTCTACCGCTGATTGTGGCGGCGCTCGATGCTAACGGGCGTTGGTACGGTTGGTCCTTCATGTTGGGAGCGGTCATCTTGATTGCCAACCTGATTTTTATGCAGTGGCGCCAGTTTCCCAAACGTAACCAGGTTCCCAAACCCGTGGCGACCACACCAACTGAGTCTGCACGCCCCGTGCGCTTTCGGACGTTGCAAGCCACATTACTGACGAGCTTTGGCTATGTGGGCATGGCGACCTTCTACCTGATTAGCCAGTGGCTGACCGAATACGGCACGGAAGTGGTCCATCTGACGCTCTTACGCGCCCGGCTACTGGTCAGTGTCTACAGTACCGGCTCGATTCTGGGTGTCCTCTTGACGGCGCTGGTGGTCAATCGCTGGCTGAAACCGGCCTGGTTCATGGTCGTCGACACCGTGATTTCCTTGTTAGCCTTACTGGCAATGGCGGCCGTGCCGACCTTCTGGGTCCTCTTTAGCGGCTCGTTAATCATCGGTATCTCGGCCACCGGCGGCGTCTTACAGATTGGTCTCACGCTGATGAGTGACCTCTATCCCGCCCACAAGGGTCGCGTGTTGGGCATCTACTACACGGCCAGTGGCTTAGCGTCCTTTACGATTCCCCTGGTCACCGGGGGCTTAGCCAAGACCAGTATCCACCAGATCATGTGGTTCGACGTGGGGATTGCCGTGGTCGGCGTGCTTTGTGCACTTGCCGTGTTGGCCTTGCGCCGGCAACCACAACCCGCTTTAGCCGTCGAGAGTGATTAATCGCTTGATAAATATTTTGCTTGTTTTTGGCCCCGTGACTGAGTTATCCTGAAGATAACTTCAAAATAGTGTGCTGAAGCAATTTATAGCAGCAGAGTTTTAAGTCAATGCAACGGGCAAAAGATCAGCTAGCCTACGTGGCGGGGCAGGACCTGTCGGCGACGATTGTCCATGGGTAAGGACGCTTTGGCCAAATTACCCGTCATCGACGATTTAAAGGAGTGACGCAAATTTATGGCAGACACGAATCCATATTGTCATCAGGGCATGGCGTGCCACACTGGTTGTGGCTGTGCCGATGCCGACGGAATCTGTCGGTGCGGGATGCTCACCGATACCAAGTGTTATTGTAACGGGGAGTGTGCGGCGCAACCGACGACCCCACAATCCAAAAAGTAACGCAAAACGCTCGTCCGATCAGTGCTGGTCAGGCGAGCGTTTTTGCGTTATCTAAGCGGGGCTTATTTGGCGATGTAAGTCAGCTTGAAGTCGTAAGGAACCCCCGCAGGGTTGTATACGACGTTCCTGACGGTCTTGCGCAGGAGTTGCGGTTGAGCTTGCTGGTACAGCGGGATCGTGCCTTGGTCCTTCATTAAGACCTTCTCAGCGGCGACTAAGTTAGCCCAACGCTTGACCGGTTGGTTCCCGTATTGGTTCTCGGATTGATCGAGCAAGGCATCGTACTGCTTGTTCTTCCAACCACCGGTGTTGTAACTGGAGTTACTTTCGAAGACGTCTAAGAAGTTGATCGGGTCGGCAAAGACGGATTGCCAGCCGCTAAAGGTCAACTCATAATTGCCGTTGTTTTGCTGGGTCATCAGCTGGACGTACGGGACGGTCTTGATGGTGACTTTGACGTTCGGCAATTTCTGTAACGCGCTTTGAACGAATTCGGCGACTTGCTTGCTGGAGTCGGTGTCAGAAACGGAGAGGGTCAAATCGAGGCTCTTGGTGCCAGTGGCTTTGTAGCCCTTTTTTAAGAGTTGCTTGGCTTGCGTCAGATTGTAAGAGACGGCCGATTTGACGCTGGCTTCCTCGTTGAAGGCTTCTTTGGTCTTAGGGTTATTGCCCATACCGGCTGGGACGAAGCCCTTCGAAGCCACGGATCCGTCTTGGAGAACATTTTTGACTAACTGTTGGCGGTTGATGGCTAACGAGAAGGCCCGGCTCACGTTCAAGTTCTTGAAGGCCTTGACCTTGTTTTCGTTGAGGTCGAGTCGTTGTGACCCAGTCGGAAGGCGTTTGATGAAGTTCTCGTTATTCTGGTTGTTCTTGACCTGTTGGCCATTCAAAATGGTCTCATCGGTCTTCTTCGAGTTGAAGAGGTTGTAGCTAGTAGTAGTGCTTTCGGTGACCTGTTCGTTGATCTTGGTCAGATGAACGGCCTTTTTATCCCAGTAGGTCGGGTTCTTGGCCAGGGTCCAGGACTTGCCGGTCCCGTTCCAATTGGTCAGCTTGAACGGTCCGTTGTAGACGGTCTTGGCGGCCGTGGTCCCGTAAGCCTTGCCGTACTTGTCGACGGCCTTTTGGTTGATGGGGTAGAAGAGCGGCCAGGCGAGCAACTTCTTGAAGTAGGAGACTGGCTTGGTCAGATTGATGGTCAGATTGATGGTCAGATTGTAATCACCATCGGCTTTGATGCCCAGGCTGCTGGCCGGCTTCTTGCCCTTGTTGATGGCTTCGGCGTTCTTGACTTGGAACAGGTAGAACGCGTCTTGTGAAGCGGTCTTTGGGGTTAACGTCCGGCGCCAGGAATAGACGAAGTCCTTGGCGGTCACCGGTTGCCCGTTGGACCACTTGGCATTTTTGCGCAGTTTGAAGGTGTAAGTCTTGCCGCCATTGGTGACCTTAGTGCTGGTTGCCAGTGCGTTCTTGGGGGTACCGGCTTTGTTCAAGCGGTACAGGCCTTCCTGCGTGTTTTGCAAGACCGTGTAGCTCAAGGTATCCGTGGCCTTTGACAGATCATTAGACGCCAGTTCCGAGCTCACAGTCCAGTTCAATTCCTGGTTCGCCGCGTACTTGCTGTTTCCCGTGCTCCCACTGCTGCTCTTGGCGCCACATCCGGCCAGGGTCAGTAGTGCCAAGGCGGAAAGTCCTAAATAAAGTCCCTTATGTTGCATCTCGCCATCTCCTCAAATAAAAAATCGTCCTCATGTTTTCACATAAGGACGATTACCCGTGGTACCACCTAAGTTCGTGTTGACCTCACAGTCAACACCTCCGTAACTTCTGTTGCCAAAAGTCGGTGACGGTAACGGGTCACAGGTCGGAGCGGTGGCTGGCACCAACCGCTCAGCATGTTAGGCTCATCTTCGTCGTTAAGTTGTAAGCCACCTTCTCAGCTCCCGGTGGTCTCTTGTGCTTAGCGGAAACGACTACTCTTCCTAACCTGGCGTTTTGATATCCGATTTCTAATGTGACTCTAACAATAATCAGATTTAGCTGGTTTGTCAACCTAAATATTCTCACCGAGTCGATTAAAAATGTCACTTCTAGCGGGCATATATAGAAAGAAAAAGAGATTAAAAAATATTAATGTGGACTTATACTTTTCACAGTAAAAAGGGTCATCAGCAGAACCAAAAGGGGGCTGAGCTACTTACCCTAGCCCCCCGTAAAGTGGGTGATTGACTTAGTGGACTAATTTATCCCAGATGACCACCTGGTGAGCGGCCAACGACTTGGGCACGTCGATGATTCGTTGGTTGGAACTGCCCCGAAATTGCAAGGTCAGCTCCTTTTCGGTCTCTAAGAACCGGCCGTCGACTAAGATATCGATCAACGACAATAATTTCAGTTTATCGGCGGAATCTTTCAACAGTTCGTCCCAGTAGTACCCGGACCAAGACCAGATGTCTTTGGTGTGGCCGAACTCCTGGCGCACACGTTCGCAGATGCGAATGGCGACCTGGGTGTTCAAGAAAGGTTCGCCGCCCAAGAGGGTCAAGCCTTGGACATAATCTTGACTGAGGTCCGTGATAATCTGGTCTTCGAGGTCTTGTGAGTAGGGTTGACCGTAGTGGAAATTCTGGGCGGCCACGTTGTAGCAGCCAGGGCAGTGAAACGGGCAGCCGCTAAGGTACAGGCTACACCGGACCCCTTCGCCATCGACGAAGTTAAAGGCCTTATAGTCCGCGACGTACTGCTCACTGAGGTCTCGCGCCAACCATTCGTTGGGCATCGGATTGTTTGGCTTTTTCATAGCGTGCGGCATGTTTGATCATCTCCTGCGACATATTTTTCTTCCGGGACGCGATTTCGACGTGGCGGCCGTGGACCATCGGGCGTTGTTGGGGGTTGCCCAAGTAGCCGCAGGTCCGCTTGACCACGTCACAGGTCTGCGGATCGTGGTTACCGCACTGCGGGCACACGAAGCCGCGGGCGGTTGCCTTGAACTCGCCCTTGAACCCGCACTTGAAGCACTGGTCGATCGCCGTGTTGGTCCCCAAATAACCCACGTGGTCGTAGGCCCAGTCCCAAACGGCTTCCAGTGCCTTGGGGTTCTGGCGCAAGTTCGGGTATTCGCAGTAGTGGATGAAGCCCCCCGACGCGTATTGGGGGTAATCTTCTTCCAGCGCCAATTTGTCGAAAGGCGTTGGGTGTTTGCGGACGTCGTAGTGGAAACTGTTGGTGTAGTATTCCTTGTCGGTCACGTCGGGGATGCGGCCGAACTTTGCGATGTCGTCGCGGCAGAAGGTGTCGGTCAGTGATTCGGCCGGCGTCGAATACAGGCTGTAGTGGTAGCCACTTTCTTGCGCCCAAGCATCACACTTGTCACGCATAGTCTTGACAACCTTTTCGCCAAAGGCCCGGGCCTGCGGGTTGGTTTCCCAGTTGGGGCCAAAGAAGGTGGTGCAGACCTCGTAAATACCGATATAGCCGAGTGAAACGGTGGCCCGTTGGTTTTTGAAGAGTTGGTCGACGTCATCGTCGGCGTTGAGTCGTTTGCCAAAGGCACCGTACGTGTAAAGTAACGGGGCGTTTTGCGGTTTGGCCTGCTTAGTTCGTTCGATGCGGTAGGCCAGCGCCTGGTGGCAGGTGGCCAACCGTTCTTCGAAGATTTCCCAGAAGAGGTCGGAATCACCGTGGGCCGCTAACGCGATGCGTGGCAGATTGATGGTGACCACGCCCAAGTTCATCCGTCCGGAGTTGACCTCGTGGCCGTTAGCGTCGTGCCAACCCTGCAGAAACGAGCGACAACCCATCGGTGTCTTGAAGCTCCCCGTCAGGGCTTTGATTTTGTCGTACATCAACAGGTCTGGGTACATCCGCTTGGTCGAACATTCTAGCGCCAGTTCCTTGATGTCGTAGTTGGGGTCGGTAGGGGCCAGGTTCAGCCCGCGTTTCAACGTAAAAATCAGCTTGGGGAAAATGGCGGTCCGGTGTTCGCGGCCCAAACCGGCGATGCGAATCCTTAGGATAGCGGTTTGAATTTCGCGTTCAATCCAGCTGGTGCCCAGACCGAAGTTGACCGTGGTGAACGGCGTCTGGCCCTGCGATGAATACAGGGTGTTGATTTCGTATTCGAGCGCCTGCATGGCGTCGTAGATGTCTTTTTTGGTCTTGGCCTTGGCGTATGCCTTTTGGCGGTCCGGCGCGACCCACTCGTCGGCGTCCTTAAGGTGTTTGTGGTAGTTCTTTTCGGCGTAGGGGGCCAGCAATTGGTCGACCCGGTTAGCCGAACAGCCGCCGTACTGTAACGACGCCACGTTGGCGATGATCTGCGACATCTGCGCCGTGGCGGTCTGAATCGAGTTGGGCGTTTCGACCTCGGCGTTGCCAATCTTGTAGCCGTTGGCAAACATGCCATCGAAATCGATCAGACAACAGTTAGTTTCCGGGGTGACCGGGGAGTAGTCCAAGTCGTGCCAGTGGATATCGCCGCGTAAATGAGCCTTGGCTACCAGGTCGGGGAGCATTTGGAGGCCCAAGGCGCGGTTAGCTGCACCAGCTTCCAAATCACGTTGGGTGTTGAAGACGTTGCTGTCCTTGTTCGCATTTTCGTGAATCACGTTGGCATCGCGATTGAAGAGTTTTTCAATCCGTGCCTGGACGTTGGTCGCCGCGGCAAAGCGCTGTTGCGCCGCCGTGAAATGGTCGCGGTATTGTTGCGCCGCTTGGGGCAAGTTGAACTGGTCGAACAACGCCATCAACGTGGCTCGTAAGTCGCGGGTGTCCAGATTGGTGGCCGAGCGGTAATGGTCGACTAACGCCTGTTTCAAGGCGTGGCGTTGGTCGACATCGGGTACCAATTTAGTCAGCACAAAATTTAATTTATAGGGATGAAATTTGGTCCGGGCGCCTCCCCGTTTAGTGACCGGTAAGGCACGAAGTTGGTCCAAAACATCCGTTGTCGTCATCTGCATACAATCCCCACTTTTCTGTCCAAAATGGTCACGTCCCCACAAATTGTCGTGGGTTCATGAGCACCTAATACTAGATATGGTAGTCCATTTTACAGAACTTGCCCATCGATTTTGCCACAGGGGTCACAGAATGGTTAGGCAAAGTTCAGACTGATGACCGGGTGAAACTATACAAAAAAGCACCGGGTCAGCGGAAGCGACCACGGTGCGGTGATAGTAAATTTTTGAAGAAATCTTCCATTCCCCAAACCACCTGCGCCTCGGATGATTAGCAGGCAGTAAGGCCCTAAAAGTTAGTCGACGTTTTCCACGTAGGGCACGGGCTTACTGTAGTAGTAGCCCTGGGTCATGGCGGCGTTATACTTTTGGGCCAGCAACTCGTCTTGCTTGCTCTCGACGCCCTCAACGATGAGATCCAGGTGGTAGATATCGGCAATCTTGCGCCAAGTTTTGAGGCTGGCGAGCAAGTCGGCTTGCCGGTTCTGGGCCCGGAAGTTCTGTAGGGCGAACTTGATGCTGTCCATGAAGGGCATGATTTCCTGCGTTCGGGTGCCCCAAGGATTGTCGGTCCCCACGTCGTCGAGACTGAGGTGGATGCCGAAAGCCCGGTAGATGGCCACGAACCGTTGCAGCTCCGTCAGTTGGGGTGCCTCGGTCAGTTCGATGGTCAGATCAAGCCCCGGCACGGCCTTGGTCAGGCCAATCAGGTTACCGATGGTCAGGTCGTTAGTGAATTGTTGCCGGTTTAAGTTGAGCGAAATAGCGGGGTGGTCTTGATGGTCCCGCAAAATCCGCACGATTTCTTGGTAGGACAGGGTCATCTGTTGATCGATGGGGATGGCCGTAAAGTCGGTCGGCGTTACCCAGTAATCTTGCTGGTGCGCGCGCAAAAGAAGTTCGTACCCCATGAGCCGTTGGGTCATGGTATTAACTTGTGGTTGAACAAAAAAGCGATACATCGCAATCAGATCTCCTTTACGGAAGCAAAAATAAGATAGCGCCAATTATACGCCAGCTGGCACATATCGGCTAAATATTTTAACGACCAATTTAATTAAATTGTCACTAATTAACCTGTGTGAACGCTCTTATCGGCGCTTAGAGGTTTAGTTCGTAGGCTAACCGGGCATTGTCTTCGTGGTTAGCGGCCGGTTCGTCAACGTAGATTTTCCCGCGGTGCTGGTAGCCGAAGCTTTCGGCCAGTCCCTGCATCCGCTGATTCAATGCGTGGGTGTCGAGGCGAAAGTTGCGAATTCCTTGTTGGTAGAAGTGACTGATCAGGTTGGACAAAAACAGGCGGCTCAAGTGCTGGCCGGCAAAGTCGGCCCCAATAGCAATGCGGTGAATCGTCATGTAGGGGTCGACCGGGTTGGCCCAGTGGCCCTGGGTAATCTCGTGGTAGTTGGGGTCGTCGGCAACGATGGCTGTCGCGGTGGCCGCCACTTGGCCGTCGACCAGTAACAACCAGCAAGTCTGTGCGGCAATGTCGCGTTTTAACGTGGCCTGGTCCGGATACCCGTCCTGCCATTGCGGGCTGCCGTCCGCTTTTAGCATGGCCTTGGCGTGGTCGATGATGGCCATGATGGCCGGGAGCTCGCTGGGGGTCGCCCGGCGACTATAGGTTAAACTCATAGAGTAAATCCCTCCTAATCAATTGGTTACTTTTAGCCTACCACGTCTGGCGGGATTCGCGGCGTAATTTTAGGGAGCGCTACGACAATTGGTGTTGGGCCGCGGCTAACATCGCCGTCGTTTGGTCGTTGAGCAACGGCGGGAGGTCGGTCAAATCGAAATAGTCGAGTTTAAGCGTCTCAGCGGTGGCCTGCTGAAGCGTGTGGCCGCCAGTTTGGGTGACCAGAAACAAGCGGGAGATGATTTGAGTCACGTCGCCATTGGGATAAACGGTTTGGCCTCGATCGAAGAGGCCGAGGGGGCGGACGATGCTGACACGTAGCCCGCTATCTTCCTGGTATTCCCGAACACAGGCCTGCGCGAAGGTCTCGCCGTATTCTAAGTAACCGCCCGGCAGGCTCCAATTATGCGTGTCGGTCCGCAGATTCAAGAGGACTTGGTGCCGGTCGTTTAGTAAGATACCCGCCGCGGCGTTTAAAATAATGGGCTTATGGCCGACCAAGTCCCGAATTTCGCGAATATAATTTGCCATCGTGACTCACAACCTTTCTTAAAGTTACTTTCAGTTTACCCGCGGGGCCCGAGAAATACAAAGAACCTGTGCAAGGCCGCTTAGGGGGGGCGGTCGCAGAAGCATGACCCACTTTTACAGAGTTGAGACTAGGCAAGCCGTTCAATCTCCGGTACACTCAGACTAAGCATAAAGGAGTGGAATAAAATGACGACACGAGTCACAACGGATCACCCACAAGTTTATTTGGCGGGCCCCTGGTTTAGCGCCGGGGAACCGGAACGCTTAGCCAACTTAGAACATCTGATGGATGAGCTGGGTATCAGCTACTATTCGCCCCGCTTAGACGGTATCGACTTAACGCCCGACGCCACGGACGCCGACCGCAACGCGGTGTTTGCCGACAATACCCAACACTTAGAATCCGCCCAACTGGTTTTAGCGGTGGTCGACGATTTCGATACCGGCACTATCTGGGAAACGGGAATGGCCTTTGGGCGCCTGATCCCGGTGGCGTACTACGCCGAGACCTTGCAGACTGAACAGACCTTTAACGTCATGTTGGCCAAGTCCGGCAAGGCCGTCTTGCAGAATTTAGACCAAGCCAAGGCGTTCTTGCAAGATCCCACGTCCGATGAATTCGCCTATCACGGCGCGATTCGGTAAGGGTAATAAATTAGGCACTAAAAAGAGTCGCGGGCTGAGTTCCGGGGCTTTTTTAGCGTGGCTTTTGCGGGGGCCCCAATGCGGTCGGCACAATGACTAAACCATGGGGAAACAAAATTATTAACTTAGAGGTCAAGAAAGGTTAAACTAGTCTGAATTGGCCCGCAACGGGTGTGGGGGTCACCGGTTATTTCAGTTTTGTCGGTGACTAGGGTTACCCACCTGTCAGTGGGCGTTACGAGAAGTCGTGGTTTCTCCGACTGGGGGTCCCTCGGTTCTGCGACTTAGTGGTTGGTTTGGAAATTAACCATTAAACGGTGTTTGGGGGCGCAAGGTTTGCGGCGCAACTAATTATCGATTAAATTGAGGGAAAGTTGGAAAAGGTAAGTGGGTGGTCAAAAAGTGGGATTACCCAGCTTAGCTGTTCTGAGTATGCTTAATCCATGAAAGCGGTTACACATAGATTTTTATAATCATGGGGATTTGATATTATTTGGGGGAGGTTGTATCGCATGAAAAATTGGCATTTATGGAAACAACGGGTGTCCTATGGGGCCACCGACATGGCCGGGAACCTGATTTGGCAAATCGTGGGACTGTATCTACTGTTCTACTACACCACGGTGTTGGGAATCTCACCAGCCTTCGTGGGGACCTTGTTCTTAGTCGTGCGGGTCATCGATGCGTTTGACGGGATGTTCTTCGGTTTCTTGATCGACCACACGCACTCGAAGTACGGGAAATCACGGCCCTACTTCTTATGGTTCGGGATTCCATTAGGGATTTTGACCATGCTGCTGTTCTTCAACCCCTCGTTTGGGGGCAGTAAGGTCTTCCAGTTGGCCTGGATTTCCATCGTTTACACGCTGTTCAGCCTGGTTTACTCCGGGGCCAACACGCCGATTACCGCCATCTTACCGGCCTTGACTAATGATCCGGACGAACAGACCAACTTAGCCAGTGCGCGGATGGTCATGACCAACATCGGGACCGCCGTTATCGGGGCGATTTCACTGCCGATGGTCGCTAAATTAGGCGGTGGCAACTCGAAGTTGGGCTGGACCGTTTGGGCCGTCATCATTGGTTTAGTCATCATGGGTCTGTTCACGTTGGCCTTTTGGAATTTGAAAGAAAATGACAGTCTGGCGGAAGAAGCGGAGGGTGCCGATGCACCCGAAATCAAAGGTCACCTGTCCGTGAAGGATTCCTTGAAGGGCGCCTTGCACAATAAGCCGTGGGTCGTTTTGAGTATCAGTTTCATTCTGTTACAGACTTTCTGGGTCATTCGGATGCAAACGGCGGTCTACTACCTGACCTACGTTTACCGCCGGGCCGATTTGGTCGGGGCGTTCAACGGGTTGATCATCGTCGCCGTTATCGGGAACTTGTCCGTGCCATTCTTGAGTAAATTCTTGAAGCACCGGAACGTGATGATCGTCTCGATGATCACCTTCGCCATTGGGGAAGCCATCATGCCGTTTGGCGTGGTACTGTTGTTCACCGGGACCGTGATTGCTACGGTCGCCATGGGGGCCGCTTTCTCGATTGCCTTCGTCATGATTGCGGACACGGTGGAATATTCCCGGTCCGAACTGCACATTGATGAACCCGGCATCCTGTCTTCCGTCCCGATCGTAGGTGCGAAGTTAGGGATGGGCTTAGGCGGTGCCTTAGCCGGCTGGATCCTGTCCTGGGGTGGCTTCGAAGCGGCCGCTAAGATTCAAGGCGCCAAGGCCGTTATGGCCATCAGTACCAGCTTCATCTGGTTATCGGTTGCCTTAGCCATTGCCATCGTGCTTATCTTACAGTTCTACAAGTTGGACGAAAAAGAAGTCACGTCGGCGGTGCGGGCTGAAGCCGCAAAACAAACAGCTGCTAAGGACGCGAAGAAAGTCGAAACGGATTAACCATGCAAGTCACCACGCAAACACTGGGCACGGGGCCTACGCAAGTGACCGTGACCCTGTATTTACCGGATGCCATCGCAGATTTCCAGCACCCGCAGATGCGGCCACTAGCAATCATCTTACCGGGTGGGGGCTTTGACTTCCACTCACAACGCGAAAGTGAACCGATGGCGCTGGCGTATGCCGCGCAAGGCTTTGCCGCCGTAACCGTGGCCTACCGCTTAACGGCGGCGGGTCCCGTGTTGCCGGTCGCGTTGTGGCAGATTGCCACGGTGGTGGCCTACTACCACGACCACGCCGCCGAGTTACACCTGGCTAGCGACCACATCATTTTGGCCGGTTTCTCAGCGGGTGGGTATTTGGCGGCATTGTACGCCGATTTGTGGGCCGACCCGGCGCTAGCGACGCCACAAATCTTACCGGTAGCTAAGCGCCAGGTGAGTGCGTTAGCGTTGGCCTATCCAGTGATCGGGTTACGGTTGGGCTGGCCAAAATTAGCTGCGAAAAGCCGCGCCATTCACGGTGATTTTACGCGGCATGAGGCCGACCAATTGGTCACATCACAGAACCCACCGACCTTCATTTGGGCGACGCAGACCGACGAAACGGTCCCTGTCCAAAACACCTTGGCCTACCTCACGGCCTTGACGCAACACAAAATTGCGACGCGGGCGCAGATTTATGAAAGCGGCCCCCACGGGTTGGCGTTAGCGCGCAGCCAGACCGCTTTTCCCGTAAGTTTTCGGCCCACGGACCCGACATGGGGGGAACGTTATTGTCGGGCCGACGTGGCGCAGTGGTTGACGGACGAACTAGCTTGGTTGGCGCGTCTCTGGCGACTGGACGCCTTTTGGCGCGAACAATAAGGGGAGGAATTTACCATGTTGAATGATACGACGACGGAACGGTCATTAGGCTATCAAGATGAATTGAACCGATTACGTAAATTGAAGGTGGCTAACGAGAATAACGGCGTCACCAGTTGGATCAAGGAGCGGCCCGCTGCGGTGCTGCACACCTATGAGCCCTTAGTGTGGGAGACCGTGGCCGGCATTCCGGAGAACCCGCAATTGGACAGTGACCTCTTCAGTCTACGGCAGGGGACCGAGACCGCGGGGCAACGGGATCTGACCACCCACGAGATGAAAGTGGAGATGCGCCAAATCGTGGCGATGAACCGGCGAGTCCGGGTCATCCGCGTTGCCCGCCTTGACCATTTGGATTCAGCGCAAGCAATTCTGTACTTTCATGGCGGCGCGTATTATGGTGGAACCCCAGAGGACGTGTTGGTCGCCATGCGGTACCTAGCAGAACAATCCAACTGTGTGGTCTATAACGTCGACTATGCCTTGGCACCTGAACAGCCGTATCCAGCCGGAATTCTCGATGGGTTAGCCGTCGTGGCGGCTTTGAAGCCCGACTACGATAAGATCTCGTTGAGTGGGGACTCAGCGGGGGCATCGATTGCCTTAGCCGTTAGTCAGCTCTGCCGGTCAATGGGCATCTGCACCATCGAAAGCCACTTGTTGTTCTACCCGACACTGATGCAAGGCTCGGACTACAACGGTGAGTTGTGGAACGACCAGAGTATCGATATCGTGGACGAACAGCGGCCAGCGTTGCACCGGTTCTACCAGCTCTTTGAACAGTTGGATAAAATCATGACTGACTATTACGTTGACCAGCAACCGCTGGATTTGACGGCACCGTTGTTGTCACCATTATTAGCGGATCCGCGGTCGTTCAAACGCACCACGGTCTTGATTGGGGAATTCGACCCCTTCCGCTTACAATCGGAAGCCTTCATCAAGCAGGTGGGGCTAGCCAATGGGGATGCCAATTATATCCGTTACGGCGGCATCAGCCACGCCTTTCTGAACTTCACCGGAAACGTTCCGGCGGTTCAAGACGCCATTCAAATGGCGGCTAAATTAGTTTAATAGTGACGGGACACCGCCCAGTATGCCAGACCTTGACAGGCCACTGGGCGGTGCCTGCCGTTTATCGTGTCCTGGGGATTAATGGTTGACTAGCTGAAACAACTGGGGAGCGCTAGACAACCGGGATACGGAATCTTATTTTTTAGGGGGAGTTATGTTGACCTTACGTGCTTATCATCTCACATTAAATGACGTTGCAAACGACAATCCAGAATATCTGGAAACCGTCTTTTCGTTGGCCAACGGACACTTCGGCGTCCGGGCGAACGACCCGATTAGCAGTAACCCCATCACCGGGACCCTCATCAACGGGTTCTACGAAGTGGCCCCCATTATTTATGGGGAAGCGGCAGTTGGCTACGCGAAACAGCGGCAAACGATCTTGAACTTACCTGACCTGCGGCATTTGAACGTGATGACCGTGTCCGGTCATCCGTTCACCACTAGTCACCGAACTAGTGCGGATCTCGATCTACGGACCGGGGTCTTGACGGAACAGTACCAGGCCTCTTCGCAACAGGGCGAGACTATCGGTATCGCGGTCGAATCCGTCATGGGTCAAAATTTGAACAATTACTGGGGCGTGACCTATACCTTTACGGCAGGCAATTACGCGGGACCGTTGGTCGTGAGCAAGTCCATCGCCGTGCCGGCCGCAGCCGAGGCGATTGCTTCAGCCGACCCACGCAAGACCCGAATGGCGGGGATGCCCATCTGCAAGACCGATTTCCCGTCACCGAACGTCCAACGCTACCACATTCAGACCAAGCAGTCGAAATTGTCCGTGACCATGTATCTGGCCATGACTGCCCCGGCACAGGGGACGTTACTCCGGTACCGCATGGATCTCAGTGATGACAGTGCCCACACGCTATCCTACCAGGTCTATGTAGGTAACGTGGACGACCACAACACCATCGATCCACTGGTGCCAACGTTGGATAATTCGATGCAGACGTTAAAACTCGACAGTCAGCACTTCTGGCAACAGATTTGGGCGCAAAGTGAAATCATGGTCGATGGCCACAAAGAATTGGATCTGGCCATCCACTACAATCTCTTTCAGCTCAACCAGGGGGCCGGGCGTGACGGGCGAACTGCCATTCCGGCCAAGGGCTTGAGTGGGTCCGGTTACGAAGGCCACTACTTCTGGGATACCGAAATGTACATGTTGCCGTACTTCACTTATACCAACCCGGCGATGGCTCGACAACTCTTGTTGTACCGGTACCAGACGTTGCCGCAAGCCAAGCAACGGGCGCGCGACATGGGCGTGGAACACGGTGCGCTGTACGCTTGGCGGACCATCAACGGCCAGGAAGCTTCGCCATTCTTCCCGGCCGGGACGGCGCAGTACCATATCGACGCTGACATCGCTTACGCCGTGGGCAAGTACTACGAAACGACCAAGGACCTGGACTTCATCGAGCAGTGCGGGTTTGCAATCGTGTTGGAAACGGCGAAGTTCTGGGCGGATTTTGGAACCTGGCGACAAATCGGGGACCAAGCGCGCTTCGAATTTTTGACCGTGACCGGACCCGATGAATACACGGCCTTGGTCAACAATAACTACTACACCAACCGGTTAGCGAAGCATAACTTCGAGTTGGTGGTTCAGTTGGCCCACCGCATCATGGACGATGATCCGAACCTGTTGGCCAGCTACGGCGTGACCACGGCTGATTTGGCCCACTTCACTCAATTGGCGGCTCACGTCTACTTGCCATATAGTGAGGATCAACAGATTAATGAACAAGACGACAGTTTCTTGAGCAAGCCGCGCTGGCCGAGCGACCGGTTGACGCCGGAACATTTCCCATTATTGCTACACTACCATCCGCTGACGATTTACCGCTACCAGGTGGCGAAACAGGCTGACACCTTACTGGCCGAGTACCTGTTCCCACGGGATATCTCCGCGGTCCAGTTGAAACGTGAACACAAGTACTATGAAGGGGTCACGACTCACGATTCGTCGTTATCCCGGTCGATCTTTAGCATCTTAGCGGCTCGGATGGGCGAATCCGAAAAGGCCTACCGTTACTTCATGGACACGGCCAGAATGGATTTGGTCAACCTACAAAAGAACACCGCGGACGGCCTACATTTGGCCAACCTCGGCGGTAGCTGGTTAGCCTTAGTTTCCGGATTTTCCGGCTTCTATTTGGCTGATGGCGTGGCGCATGTGGCCAACCACTTGCCCGCCGAACTCAACCAGTTGACTTACCGCTTGCGCGTGGGCGACAGTATCTTGGAAATCGTGTTGAACGCCCAAGAAACGCAGGTCACCTTGATCGAAGGTCCGACGATTCGCGTCGACGTGAACGGGAGCTTGCAGACCCTGACAGCCAAGGTGCACACCAAGGTTCAGGTCAAGGTTACGCCAACGGCAGACCGGGAGGCCAAGCCAGTTTCCGGCGATAAAATTTAAAGATTGAACCGACTGAGTGTAAACGAAAACCAGCTTTCTACGGGGAAAATGACCTGTAGGCGGCTGGTTTTTTGAAGTTTGCGTCCAAGACGTCAGGGATTTGGTCGCGTGAGCAAAGTGTGCGATACTACCCCTAAACGCTAAAGGAAGTGCTATGGCAATGTATCAACTGGTAGCGAGTGATTTAGACGAGACCCTCTTACGAGCGGACGGGTCCGTGTCGGCGGAAAACGTGGCCGCCATCAAGGCTGTAGTGGCGCGCGGTGTGAAGTTCGTTCCCAATACGGGGCGTAGTTTTACCTCGATTCAACCCTTATTGGAAAAATTTGGGCTAGCCGGTTTGGCCGACCAGTACGTGGTTTCTTATAACGGAGCGGCGGTGGTCGAAAACCAGGGGAATCGAGTCGTTTTGGCTAACGCGATGCCGTTTGCGGAGGCCAAGCGCGCCTTCGATGTTTTGGCGAGCGTCCCGGACACCGACGTGCACATCTACACGTTAGACGACCTCTACATCTACCGACCGCGTGCCGACGATGAGGCCTATCTAAAGACCCGTGGGGTGGCGTTTCACCCGCTGGCTGACCGAGCGGACTTCGCCCAATTCAAGGACATGCAGATCATGAAGGTCATTGCCATGCACCCGGATGCGCAGGTCCAACAGACGTTGCAGACCCACATCGAAGCGACGTTTGACCACCAAATCAACTGTTCGCTATCGTCGGGCATCTACGTGGAGGTCAACCACCTGGGCGTCGACAAGGGGCAGGCGACCTTGGCGTTATGCCGACGCTTGCAGATCCCGATTAAAAACGTCATCGGCTTGGGTGATAACGTCAATGATTTGGCGATGTTACACACCGTGGGCTTGCCCATCGCCGTGGCTAACGGCGTCCCAGCGGTCAAGGCCGTGGCCAAATACGTAACCACGCACGACTATGAATCGGGTGTGGCGGAAGCGTTACATCGGTTTATCCTTGACTGACCACTAAAAATTGAAACCACGAAAAAACTCGTTCCGGCGTTACCTGGCTGGAACGAGTTTTGAGAGTGTAAAATATTTTGTGTAAATGAGTATTGAAAAAGGGAAGACCTTCCCCGTATGATTATAAGCGTCTAAACCAAATCAACGGAGGTCTTCCCCTATGAATCAGTTTAACAAAGA
>NZ_QXIL01000029.1 GCF_004115745.1 Levilactobacillus suantsaii
CGCCGTTAACGTTTATCACGAGCCAAACGGCGGCTGACCAACCAGCCCCAACTACGGATCACATCAGTTTCCCAACGCCCGTGGTGGCAAGCCAGGGAAGTTCGGCCGATAAAGCCCTGCCCCAAACTGGTGACCGCCAAAACAAGCAACTGTCATTAGTTGGCTTAGGTCTCTTGTTAGGACTAAGCGTAGGCGGTTGGTGGTTACGCCGTCGGCGTCAATCCTAATTTAATTATCTTATAGCGTTTGAGAAAGGTCCCGGATTTTAATTGGTCCACCGGTGACGGGCGAAGCTAAGACGTGGAAAGTGTCAACGTTGAACGCAGATAGCGCGAAGATTACCGATGTTGACGGTCACGTGATGTCGCATACGGCGGAATTACCCGCAAATCAAACGTATCACTTGAATTATATTTGGCGGCTTTACCCTCTTCTTAAAATTTCGGTGGGGGACACGATGCCAGTGACAATCCCCACTAACGTCCGGGCTTATCGAACCATGTCGTTTCCAATGACCAACACCGGCTATTTCGGTGGGAACGTTATTGGCTCGTTTTACATGCCAGCCGGAGCCTATGTCGGAACGGTCACGTTTAACCAGACGATGGCTGACACGAACTTTTTTCGAAAGGGCTATATTCACTTGATTGTCCGTGGCGCGACGCCCGTGGCGGGTGAAACTGAACCGGGAATCGACGAAGAAGATGAGCCGGAAACGACAACGCCAGAACAGTTCCCCGAAGTGACCGATCCGGAGATCCCTGATGCGACGGAACCAGAAGAACCTGGGACCACAGAACCGGAGAATCCAGGGACTACGGAACCAGAAAATCCGGGGACAACAGAGCCAGAGAACCCTGGCACCATAACACCGGAAAATCCCGGGACTACAGAACCAGAGAATCCTGGCACTACGACGCCAGAGAATCCCGGTATTACGGGCCCTGAAACGCCAGGAACTACCGAACCCGAAACGCCGGGCACAACGCCAACGGTTCCAGAAGGTCAGCACCCAACGACACCGCCTGCGTTAGGTGGGTCGAATGATAATCCGGTCGGCGGAACCACGCCTTCAGTGACGGTTCCTGAGATCACGCCGGTAACACCGGGGCAAATTCCAACGACGGGTGGCAGTAACGTGACGGTTCCGGGAACTACCCCGAGCAATCAACCAGGGCAAACGCCGGGAACGCAACCAGCAACATCACCAGCGGAACAGCCGGCACAACAACCAGCGGCGAATGCTGGTGGTGCGGCGGGCACAAGTTCTTCGACGACTGCAGGCACGCAAGCAGCTACGGCAAACTCGTCAACTGCGATGCAACCAGCAACTGGAGCCAAGACTGCACCCGTTTATACGGTTGGACGGCATGGCCAGCAAGTAAGTCGATTACCACAAACGAGTGACCACGCCTGGGTAGTAGCTATCGTGAGCGGGGCAGTCTTACTCGGACTGCTTGGCGGTCTGGACTTACGGCGGCATTTAGCTTAATCAACGGTATGTAAGGTGCTTTGGCAAGACTGCGTGTCTGGTCGGGGTGCCTTTTTTAGACCCAATTGAGATAACCGGAAAGGCAAAATGACGAGTCGTTAAACTATCGCTTTGAGATGTAGTGACTATAATGGGTCATAAAGTAAACCATATTTATTGCTGATGATTGTGACTATTGGTTAGAACATCACAATCATCAGCTAAGAGACTTACGTAAAATGGCAAGAAACGAGCCCGCAACTATTCTTGTTAACGTTAACTTATTAGGAGGCAAAACGATGCGGTGGCGGGTTTTAATTGGATTGGTTGAATTAGTCATGGGTTTAGGCGTCTTTGGCGGTTTGTCGGTAGGGCCTACACGGCCGGTAAAAGCGCAGGCTCAAGCACCAGCAACCGAGATTTTTCATGGCGTGATTGGCCAGGGGTGTCACTGGAAATTTGAAAACGGTAATTTGACGTTAAGCGGGGGGATGCTGCCTAATTATGCTGAACAGGATGGTCATCTGATGGGAAGCCAACTACCTATGGATCTTTATCATAGTGATCCAGCATTTGGATTTCGGAAAATTTACAATCTGACAATTGATTCCCAACACCCAGTTAAGACTAACCGGGATGCGTACCGCTTATTTTCTAATTTTTCCGAAATCACTACTATCCATAATTTATCCAGTTTAGATACTTCAGCAACGGTTGATATGGCCGGGATGTTTGAAAATGATGAGAGTAAAGTTTATGGATTTAGATCGCTTGACCTGTCACATTTGCAGACGAGTCAAGTCACAGACATGACGGATATGTTTCGCTTCAATACGCGGTTGACCAAATTGGACGTGAGTGCGTTGGATACACGACGGGTCCAAAATATGACTGGTATGTTTTCGTATTGTTTGGGATTGACTAGCATAGATCTAGCGCACCTGCAAACTGGACAAGTGACGAACATGAATCAAATGTTCGTGGATACCGGATTGACTAGTTTAGATTTGAGCCATTGGGATACCGGTCACGTTCAACAAATGGGAGCCATGTTCAGTGGGTCTGAATTTTTGAAATGGATTAACTTAAAGGGCTTTGACACGCGTCAGGTGGTCACAATGCATAATATGTTTGTAGATAATAAAGTCTTACAAGATGTCGATTTGTCAACGTTTGACACCACCCATACGACGGACATGGGCGACATGTTTGATGAGGATGCCAACTTGACCCACTTAGATCTCACCAATTTTAATATGAAAAATTGCCGATATACAGATAATATGCTCGCGGAGACCGGGTTACGACACCTTCGTCTGGGCCCCGGAGTCAAATTCAAACAGAACCCACAACTCCCTGAATTGCCAACAACGGCACCAAATACGGGGCGATGGATTCCAGTCGGAGAAACTGCCCAAAAATTACGACCTACCTATACAAGTCATGAATTGGTGGACTTGTATAGTGGTCACACTCCAGCATTTCCAGTAACTTTTGAGGGCCAAACGATTTCAACGCCGACCCCGACCCCAGCACCAGAACCAGCACCAACACCGAATCCAGCACCAACGCCCACACCAACACCGAATCCAGCTCCAGAACCAAGTCCGGAACCGAACCCAACCCCAATAACGCCGCTTCCCCAAGAACCCAACTTGCCGCAACCCACACCAGCGACGCCTACACCAACCTTTCCGATTCAACGGCCGCAGCTCAAAACGGGGAGCAGTGCCGATACCATCGTGAAAACGCGGATGAGTTTGACGGCGGTTCGCAAACTCGGATTATACCGCCACCCAACGTTGACTGCGGCCAATCGTCTCAACTGGTACCGGCGTTAGCCCCAGATGCACCAGCCCCAGTTCGTGGTCTTACGGTATCAAGTTCGCGATGTGAACCACCACACGGCTACAGCGGGGCGCGTCGGATACGTGACCGCCAGAGCGGCCTGGGTCCGGCCGACATACTATCAGCGGGCATCGAAACATCAAGTTTTGACCGTGATTAATCCTCAAGGGGTGAATGGGTATCGGCACCGGCAGTTGACCGGTCAGGTCCGGCACTACCGTCAAGGGGCTCGGATTACCATCAAACGCCTGGTTCATTACCATTTGACTACGCGTGCGCAACTGCCGAATGGACGTTACCTAACGGCCAACCGGCAATTGGTCCAAGCGGGTCGTATCCCGGTGGTGCACCGAATCCAAACCAAACACAAGATTGGTCGGTACCGTAACGTTCAGTTGACTCGTGGTCGCCGCTGGTTAGCCGCGCACCGGACCGTGCGAGTTGTCGGTTGGGATTACTCACCCGACGGCACGTTACGTTACCGCGTTGTCGGCGGTTACGTGACCGCTAACCGACACTTGATTCGAATCCTGGCCTAAATCAAAGCCACAAAACGCCCCGTCACACCAGCACCATCTCAACGATGATGGCGGTGTGACGGGGCGTTTTCAACTCACGATTAATTTTCTTCGCGCACATGTTTACGGGTCAGTTCAAAAATCTGCAAGACGTGCTGGTCGGTGACCTGGTAATGCATCTCACGACCAACCCGGACATTGGTGACTAAATTCAGTTGGCGCAGGGTCTGTAAGTGGTGCGACACGGCGGACTGGCTAATGCTGAGTTGCGCGGTGATGTCGCTGACGCTGAGCGCTTGGTGGGCAATGAGCAGGATAATCCGCATTTTGGAGGGATCACTGATTGCTTTAAAAATAGAAAGAACCGGGCGAAGTTCACTGTCACTGGGCAGTGAAGAGCCGGTGGTCGACGAATCGTTGGTCATGAGGCAACCCCCAGTGGTTTTAGAATTGGCTGACTATTTGAAAGCCAAGAGACGCAGACCGTTGAGAATCACCAACAAGGTACTTCCTTCGTGGACCACTACGCCCCAAGCAATATTAGTCAGGCTTAAAAAGTTCAGCACAATTAATAATACCACGATTGCTAACGCAAAGATAAGGTTTCCCCAGATGACCCGGTTGAGGCGCTTAGCCAAGCGGTGGGCGTAGATCAGTTTGGCCAGGTCGTTTTGCATCAGAACCGTGTCGGCGACGTCGATGGCCACGTCGGTCCCGTCTCCCATGGCAACGCCGATATCGGCCGTGGCAAGGGCAGGAGCGTCGTTGACCCCGTCACCGACCATGGCGACGGTGGTGTAACGCTGTTGTTGCTCGCCGATGATGGTGGCCTTGTTTTCCGGCAGGACGTCAGCGGTCACGGCATCGACGCCTAAGGCTTGCCCCACGGCTTGGCCCGTCAATTGGGCGTCACCGGTGAGCATGTGGGTGTGAATCTGTTGCGCTTTGAAGTAGGCGATGGCATCTTTAGCGGCTGGGTTCGGGACGTCCATTAAGGCCAGTAAGCCTTGGACCTGGTCGTCTTGGACCACGTAAATCACGGTCTTGCCTGCGGCGGCCAAGGCGTCCGTTTGGGCGGCTAAACTGGTGGGGACTTGGGTGAAACTGACCGGTTTACCGATGCGAATGGTATGACCGTCAATGATGCTTTCCAGGCCGCGGCCCAACTGGTTGGTCACGGTCACGTCGAGAGTGGCCGTGGGGGTGAAGTGGGCCACGATGGCGGTAGCTAGCGGGTGGTTGCTTTGGCGTTCCATGGCCACCAGCTGATTGATTAGGGCTGGTTGGTCGACGGTCGGCAGGAAACTGACGTCGGTGACCGTGGGTTTACCCGCGGTGAGTGTCCCCGTCTTGTCAAAGGCGATGGCCTGAAGTTCAGCCAATCGGGTCAAGTAGGCACCACCCTTGAAAAGGATCCCGTGACGAGCGAGATTGGAGAGTCCGGAAAGGGTGGCCGGGACGGCGGCCGCGGCCAGTGCGCACGGCGACGCCGAGACCAGAAAGACGATGGTCCGGTACAGGCTAGTGGTCAAGGACCAGTGGATACCGAAGTAGCCCAGTAAAAAAACGACGGGAAGCAGGGCTAAGACGGTCGTGACGTACAGGGGTTCGAAGCGTTTGATTTTCGTCGCCGTTTTCCCTAAAGATTGTTGCGAATCCTGGACCAACTGTAAAATCTTGGCGAAGACGGTGTCGGCACTGCTGGCCGTGACCACCATGGTAAAGGTCGAGTCGCCGTTGATGGTACTGCCGAAGACGGTGTCACCCACGACCTTTTCCTTGGGGAGACTTTCACCGGTGATAGCGGCTTCATCAAGGGTGGCGGTCCCCTTAGTGATGGTCCCATCGATGGGGACCTGACCGCCATTTAGGACCTGTAAGTGGTCACCCACGGCCAGTTGGTCGACGGTGACCACTTCCACGGCCCCGTCGGAAGTGAGCCGCCGGGCTTCAACGGGGTTCAAATCAAGTAACGCGGTGATTTCACGTTGACTCTTGCCCTCGGCGTACTCTTCAAGAAAGTGGGCGCCGGCAAAGATTAGAATCAGCAGGGCGGCTTCCTCAAAACTACCGATTGCGATGGCCCCCAGTGCCGCCAGGAACATCAGAAGATGAATGTTGGGGGCGAATTTATGCTGAGTGGCTGAATCCGTGATGGTTTCCGTGACGCCTTCGACGACAATGTGGTAACCGGCCAGACCGGTCGCCAGTAAGCAGCCAGCAGCACTCAGCCAACCGGGGAGCAAGTAGCTCACGATAAAGAGGGTGAGGCCCGTCAAATAAGCGGTGACGGCACGCGTTTGGGTCGACATGGAAAATCCTCCTTTTTAATATCTATGTATGCTCATATGTTAATTCATTTATATCACGAAAGCGCGTTCGATGCAATCCGCTTGACCGCTAAAGAAAATCGGAGGAACAACGGACGTTGATCTAACGGGATTTTGGTGGTTACGCGACACGCAAAAATGACCGGCCAGAAGGTTAATTCTGGTCGGCCAGGGGTGGTCGGGGACGTTAGAAAGTGACGGAGTTGGTCAACGCCAAGCTTAGACTGAAGACGATGAGGCTGACCAGCAGGGGCAGACTGTAGTCGCGAATGCTACTAAGTAGTGCCAGCCCCCAGTGCTTGAAGTAGCTGTCACCTTTCGCCCAGTCGTTACGGGTGATAGTCTCGCTAGTGGTCAGGATGGCCGTGAACAGCAAGCCTAGCATGGACGCCACGAAGGCCAGGTACACCAGGGCCAATAAGGCCGGGCCGCGAAACATCACGGGGATGAGTTGGTAGAGTGCGACGATGCCGATGGTCAAACTCAGAAAACTGAGCAGCGTGACGGGCCAGCGCATGGGGATGGTCGAAAAGACCAAGAACAGGACAACCAAGCGCAAGCCCATCAGTGCGCTGGCCAGAAAACCGTCCAGGGTGAGAGCGTGGAGCGTGATCAGGTGAGGTTGCATCGCGTGTAACGACCCGAGGACCACGAGAATCACGGCTAAGAGCAGACACCACCCCAACAGAATCCGGGTGGTAAAGCGGGAAAGATGTAGTTTTTCCATGATGAACTCCTTCAATAAAATAGTCCCTCAGGGGGACGTCTAAACCAATCGTTAAGTCTAAGATTAAGCTATCCGGTCAGGCCCGTCAACTTGGGGGCCCATCATGCTATACTTAGATTGTGAAAAAATTGTTATTTGTCCGAATCGGCTTTAATTTTAGGGTGAATTCAGGTACGATAACGAAGAAAGGAAGGTGGTTTGATATGCCGCAAGCAACCCGGGTGGTCCATATGATGGGGACTGTGATAACCCTCACCATTACTCACCCCAACCCCGACCCCATTTTGACCGAGGCCGTGCGGCGTCTCGCCGTGTATGAACATCGGTTTAGTGCCAACGACGATACCTCAGAACTGATGGAAATTGCGCATCAGGCTGGCAAACAGCCGGTACAAGTCGACCCGGAGCTCTTTGATCTGATCCGGATTGGCCAGGCACATAGTGCGAAAACGGCGGAACATTTGAACATCGCCATCGGGCCACTGGTCCAGACCTGGCGTATCGGGTTTGACGACGCTCGCAAACCCAGTGACGCCGAGATTCAGGCCGCGTTGAAGTTGACCGACCCGCAGGCTATCGTGTTAGACCCACGACACTTAACGGTCTATCTAAAGCAATCGGGGATGACCTTGGACCTCGGCGCCATCGCCAAAGGTTACATTGCTGATTTGTTGCACGATTACTTTGTTGATCTGGACGTCACGGCAGGGTTAATCAACCTGGGCGGGAACGTCGTGGTCTTTGGGCCGCAAGCCCGGCACGCCGATAACCAATGGCGCATCGGGATTCAGGACCCGCAAAAGCCCCGCGGTCAGAACCGGCTGGTCCTTAAGGTCCGCGACAAGTCCGTGGTGACTTCGGGGATTTACGAACGCCAGTTGAAAACGGCCGGTCACACGTATCATCACGTGTTGGATCCACAAACCGGCTACCCGATGCCGACCGACATTGCCAGTGTAACCGTTATCTCGGCGAAATCGATCACTGGTGAACTATGGACAACCAAATTATTCGGCCAGTCGGTTCAAGACGCATTAGCGTTACTGCAACGGACAGCGGGGATTGAAGGGGTCATTATTACCCACGAGGGACAACTTTATTCCTCATTTTTGTGAAAATAT
The DNA here is from genome assembly GCF_004115745.1 of Levilactobacillus suantsaii. Lineage (GTDB taxonomy): Bacteria > Bacillota > Bacilli > Lactobacillales > Lactobacillaceae > Levilactobacillus > Levilactobacillus suantsaii. The sequence goes on from NZ_QXIL01000029.1 coordinate 8,016, forward strand.
TGCTATAGTATATAAAACCGAATATAATAACGGGTGAGCGGTAGTTTACCGCGAATTCCCCCAAGCTTAAAGGAGCGGTCAATAATGGATAAATTTGTTGCAATGGTGGGGACCAATGCTAAGACCTCCACCAACCGAACGCTACTCCAGTACATGAAGCGGCATTTTGCCGACCAAGCCGAACTTCAGCTGATGGAAATCACTGATCTTCCCTTATTTAATAAACCTGAAAACAGCCCGATTCCACCGCAAGTCGTGACCATGGCTACGGCCATCGATGACGCTGATGGGGTGATCATCGCCACGCCGGAATACGACCATTCGGCCCCGGCAGCGCTGATGAACGCCCTTGAGTGGTTATCTCACCGGGTCCACCCGTTTGTCGACAAACCGGTCATGATTGTGGGTGCGTCGTACGGGTCATTGGGTTCGTCGCGGGCCCAAGCCCATCTCCGGCAGATTCTGGATTCCCCAGAACTGCGGGCTCGCATCATGCCAAGTTCCGAATACTTGTTAGGACATTCTCTGCAAGCCTTCGATGACAAGGGTAACCTGACGGATGCCAAAGATGCGAAGAAGTTGGACGGCTTATTCAAGGACTTCCTAACCTTCGTGAAGTTCTCCGGTGAGCTGAACAACGCCACGGGCCTCAATAAAAAAGAAGCCAAAGATTTCGATTGGAGTACCTTAGAATAACCCATAAAGGAGCGTATAAGTTATGAAGTTAGTTGGAATTGCCGGTTCAGTAGCCGATAAGTCGTATAACCGGATGTTGTTGAAGTATATGACGACCCACTTTAGTGACCTGGCGGACATTGAAATGCTCGATATCAAAGACGTCCCGCTGTTTAATGAAAGCGATGACCAGACCAATAGTGATGCGGTCCAGTACTTAAAGCACAAGATTGAAGCCGCTGACGGGGTCATCATCGCCACGCCAGAACATAACCACACCATTACGGCGAGTTTAAAGAGCGTCATCGAATGGTTGTCCTACAAGATTCACCCACTAGATGGTAAGCCCGTTATGATCGTCGGGGCTTCCTATTACAACCAAGGGTCGTCTCGCGCACAGTTGAACTTGCGCCAGATTTTGGAAGCGCCTGGCGTTAACGCGGTCGTCTTACCCGGCCACGAGTTCCTCTTAGGAAACGTCAAGGAAGCTTTTGATGCGGATGACAACCTGAAGGACGAGGGGACCATCAACTTCCTTCAATCCACCATGCAAAAATTTGTGAAGTTTGTCACTGTAATCAATTCAATGGAAAAGAGTGCCCCGAAAGACGATGATGGCGCCGATAGTGAAGACTTAGGCGCTACGGGCAAGATTTCAACGACCGTTGAAGGTATCGACATGAACGCCCCTGATTGGGTCGAACAAGCCGCCAAGAAGACTAACGCCGCTGAAGGTAACGACTACGTCAAGTTAGACCGCGGACTATTGACCGTTGACCAATTGAACGCCTTTCTGAACTCGATGCCGTTGGAATTGACTTACGCCGACAACAGCAACCAGTTCATCTACTACAACAAGATGGGACCGGCAGAAGACATGTTGGCCCGGCGGACGCCAGACCAAGCCGGTGATCCGTTGTCAACGGTCCACCCAATGAAGGCCCGGGTCATCAAGCATGTCAAGCAAGTTATCCACGCCTTACGGACCGGTGCTTCCCAGGAAGTCCGCATGCCCGTTCCAGGCAACACAGCCGACAAGTACGTGGTCCACAACTATCGGGCCATGCATGATCCGGATGGCAACTACATGGGGGTCAACGAAAACGTGGTCGATATCATGCCGATGATCAAATGGTATCTGAAGCAGACCGGTCAAAAGCTGGAAGGTAACCCAGATGCGACGACCAGTGCGTCCGTCAAGGCTGAGGAACCCGCACCAGTCGCTGATGCGTCTTCTAGCGCTTCCGTGGATGACGGCGCTGAAGAAAAGCCCGCAGCCAAGCCCGCACCAGCCGCTACACCGAGTGATGGGTACTCCAGTGCTTCAGTCAATGATTAAGCTGGATTAATCGAATAGCGCTAAAAAAGTCGACGTGTTTAGTCGACTTTTTTGATGACTCGGTGAGAAAGCATTTGAAAGTGGGGAAAAGTCCGCTGCCTAAAATATTTTTTGAAAAAAACATCACATTCTTTCAAGGGCAATGGCGTCGCAGTAACGAGGCGTTCAGCTTAGGGGCCCAAGCGTTAAGCAGCCCCTTTTAGCTAAAACAACCACGGTAACAAAATTGGCTGGTGACTATACTTCAGCTGGTCAGGTGATTGACACCTCTGACAAGAGGCGGTACATTAGATGTGTAAATTGAAAGCGCGAACATGGTCACTAGTAAATTTTAGTTGCTTGCATAGAGAGCCAACGGTTGCTGGAAATTGGCGAAGCAGCGGGATCGAATCCACGACCTAAGCGCCTGGTTCCGAATGAAGGAACCACGGTGAGACGTTATACTCGTTGAGTGCATCTTCATTTGGATGCAAAGTTGGGTGGTACCACGTTAACTCGTTAAGTAGACGTCCCATGACTTGTAGAATTGCAAGTCATGGGACGTTTTTAATTTCAGCAGTTAGAAAGGGAGTTCTTGTCTATGCTAGATCCGAAATATGTCCGCAACCATGCCGATATCGTGAAAACTAAATTGCAGACGCGGGGCGTCGATCCTAACGAAATCGACGAGTATTTGGCGTTGGACCAACAAAATCGGGATGCCATTACGAAAGCCGAAACGTTGAAGAACCAAAAAAACGAGTTGAGCCGGCAGATCAGTCAAGCTGACCCGAAGTCTGACGCGGGTCAAGCTCTGATTCAACAGGTCAAGACGTTCAATGGGGACATCAAGAGCACCGAAGCAGCCCAAGAAGAAGTTGCGGAACGGTTGCACTATTTAGCGGTCCGCTTCCCGAATCTGCCTGCTGATGGTCTTCCCGTGGGCCCCGATGAGAACAGTGATGTCGAAGACCGCAAGTGGGGGACCATCCCGACTTTTGACTTCGAACCCAAGGCCCACTGGGAACTTGGCGAAAACCTGGGTATTCTCGACTTTGAGCGGGCGGCGAAGGTCTCCGGGGCCCGGTTCGTCTACTACAAGGACGCCGGGGCCAAGTTGGAACGGGCGGTCTACTGCTTCATGCTAGATTTGCACACCCAAAAACAAGGATATCACGAGATTATTCCGCCATATTTAGTCAACGGCAAGACCATGTTTGGGACCGGCCAATTCCCGAAGTTCAAGGAAGATGTCTACACGGTGGAAACGACCGGCGAGACGCTGATTCCAACCGCCGAAGTCCCGTTGACCAACTACTACGCCAACGAAATCTTAGATGAGGATCAGTTACCAACTTACTTCACTGCCATGACGCCGTGCTTCCGGTCTGAAGCCGGTAGTGCCGGCCGGGACACTCGGGGCTTGATTCGGATGCACCAGTTCCACAAGGTCGAGATGGTGAAGTTCTGTAAGCCTGAGAATTCTTATGCGGAACTAGAGACGTTGACCGATAACGCCGAAGAGGTGTTGCGAGAATTGAAGCTCCCGTACCACGTCATCACGTTATCCACCGGCGACCTCGGCTTCTCCTCCGCCAAGACTTATGACGTGGAGGTCTGGATGCCGCAGCAAAATGTTTACCGCGAAATCAGTTCTTGCTCCAATTGCCTGGACTTCCAAGCCCGGCGAGCGATGATTCGCTACCGTAAAGCCGATGGTACCGTGGCGTACGTCCACACGTTGAACGGGTCCGGATTAGCCGTTGGGCGGACAGTCGCGGCCATCTTAGAGAATTATCAACAAGCCGATGGTACGGTCAAGGTGCCGGAGGTTCTCCAGCCCTACCTGGGTGGTCTGACGGTAATTAAATAGGAAATCAATCGAGACGTTAAATTAGTTACTGGGACGGACCATTGACCCGGTATGGCGGGACAGTTGCCCCTCCAATAAAACGCCAAAGAGTGGTAAAATGATTACTCATAATCATTTCGCCACTCTTTTTTAATGCCGTCATCATGAAACTTGCACCGGGAATCTCGCGGGGGAGGTTGAGGAGACGGGGGAAAAGACGACTTGACGACCTGATTCAAAAAGTCGGGCTCATCCAGCCGACGTTGTACATCCCATCTAGGAGGCATTATCATGAAAATTATATTCGGGGTGTTGGTCTTACTGGCCGTTATCGTTGTGATGCCCCTGTTTACATTTAGAGCACCTAAAGGCCAGCGAGCGATGAGTGCCTTATCGAACGCCGCTTGTGCCACGTTTCTGCCCCAAGCCTTTCTTAGCTACGCCATCGGGGGCGTTTTCCACATTGATTTTGTCAAACAAATTGGGGACACCATGGGATCGATGGGGGGCCTAGCCGTTGGGGCGTTGGTCCCGCTAGCGTTTGGTATCAGTCCGGTGTTTGCCGTTTTGCTGGGGGTGTCCCTCCTAAAATTTAAATTACTAACGGCCTTTGTGGCAGCCTACCTGGTCTCATTTCTGGTCAAGGAGATTCAAAAACGTTTCCCAGACGGGGTAAACCTGATCATCATCGTGCTGGTGGGGCCAATCTTGGTCAACCTGATTGCGGCGGTGACGTCGCCGGGGATCATGGCCGTCCTCCACTTGATTGGGAACACCATCGTCTCCGCTGAAACTGGCAACCCGCTAGTTATGGGAGCTGTGTTAGGCGCGATTATCCCGTTAGTGGGGATGACACCGTTGTCCTCCATGGTTTTGACCAGTTTGATCAGCTTGGTGGGGGTTCCCATGGCTGTCGGGGCGCTGGCTTGTACCGGCAGCTCGCTATTGAACTTCAGCTTCTTTCGTAAAATGAAGTTCGGGGACCGCGCCACGACTTTAGCCGTGACCATCGAACCCCTGACGCAGATTGATATTATTTCGACCAATCCCGTACCCATCTTTACCACTAACGCAATTGCCGGTGCCATCAACGGCATGGTCATCACAGCACTAGGATTAGTGGTGAACGTGACGGGGATGGCCACCCCGTGGGCAGGCTTGATCGTGGTCTTTGGGATGAACCCGTTAACGAAGGTCTTATTGGCCGTGGGCATCATTCTGATCAACAGTACCCTGTGGGCGTATATTGGCAGTTGGGCCTTCCGTAAGTTCAAGATTCACACGGTGGCCGAGATTCGCGCCAAGGACGCGTTAGCCCGAGATAAGACTGATAAAACGGTGAAAGTTTAAGTGAAAATTTAGTGGCAGTGATACCTATTTTGACGGGCGTCACTGCTTTTAGTTTCTCATCCTGGGTGACCGCCAACAAGACTGTAAAATTAAGCACCGGTTAGCGAAAACTGTCGTTAATCGGTGCTTTTAGGTGGTGATTAAATTATTTTGCAACGCGTAGCGCACCAGTTCGGGGCGCGAGTGCATTTTGAGTTTGTGCATGATGCTGGCCTTGTGCGCTTCGACGGTTTTGGGGGAAATAAAGAGCTTCGCCGCAATTTCCTTATTGGCGTACCCCAGGACCATCAGCGGAAAGACCTCAATCTCACGTTTCGACAGGCAGGTGTACCGATTGTTGGTCACCAGCTGTTTACGGGTCGGGCAAGGGTCAAGCTGTGCGTCCAGGTAGGCCTGGTCAGCGAGGACACTTCGAAGTGCCCAAACGATTTCGTGGTTCGGCGAATCGGTCAACAGGTACGCAGCCAATCCTTGGTGCAGAAAATTTTCGGCCAGGTGTTTCGAACAAAGCGGCCCAAAGGCAATAATCTTGGGGGTCGCAGTTGGTGGGGCCAAATAGGTGTGGGCCAGCGTTGGCAGGTCCTCGGGGTAGTCACTGGTCAGGACCAGCAACACGTCGAGGGTCGCCAAAGCGGGGCGTAATTCCGTCCACTCGGTGAGTTGGGTGGTGACGGTGCAATTGGCCTGTTGATTGACCAGAAACGCCACCCGGTCCTTTAACGCCGTCGTGTGGCCTAAAATTCCGATACGGTACATCGTCTCCCACCTCCTCGAAAAGCCCCAGTGAAATTTGGTCATCTGATTAAGTCATTACTGATAGTTTAGCATGAATTTTGGGGGTCAGTGACCGTTTTCGCTGGGTAATAATTATCCAATTTTCACTAAGCGTGGCGGTGTTTTCGGACGATAAAATAGCCTATAATAGAACCAGCAAGTGAACCATAATTGTGAGGAGGGGTTAGCGATGGAATGGCCCATTGCGCAAGATTACCTATTATTAACGGAGAAGATCACGGACCGACCGCAGCTCCGGACCCGGGTTACCACGCAGGCCTACCTAGTATTAGCTGCGTTTTTAGATCTCCGGGAGGCACAACTGATCACTTTAGACAGTGACCGCGTTACGATTCCAAGCGTACCGCGGTTAGAGGCGGCGCTACCGGATAGTCTTCAATCGATTTCCCAGCGTTTGCAAGCGGCGCTCAACCAGAGCCCCGCCACGGTGGACGTTTTCAAGCTTCTGGTCAGTTGGAATTTGGCCAACGCACTGTACGATACGATTGGCCCGCAACTGACGCAGCGTGACCAGGTCGAAGCCGTGACCTTTCAAAATAACTTGTTGCCGCATACGATTTACGTCCCGACTAAGGCGGGCAAACAAGCGTTACTGACGACCCTCACTCAGGAATTGCGGGCTCAAACGCTGACGGCAACGCACCGAGAACTCCTCACGATTTTTGAGCAGTTGGACGCCCTCAAGTGGATCTTGCCAGCAGACCTAAGCGCTACGGTCCCAGCCCAGTTGGTTCGGGGACCGGAATACGCGACGGTTCACGCGCTGACTGCCATGGCGGCCCATCGCATCACCATGCGAAAGTTTGAATTAGATTCGTGGCTAAGTTGAACCCGTAAAGAAAGGGGTTATCCATCATGCGTCGACGACAGTTACTCGGTCGCTTGATTGCGTTAGGTTTGACGATTGGGGTTATTTTGGGGTTGAGTGCGCTACGACCAACGCCCGCCCAGGCCAAGACCAGTCAAGCCGTGACCTGGTACCGGCAGTGGCAGAAAGCCTACGTCGGTGGGAAAACGCAGAAGTACGTGCGAATGAACGACGGTAACGGGGCCACCACGGTGGTCTCGGAGAGTCAGGGCTACGGCATGTTGGCCGCGGTGCTGGCTGCGAAGAAGGGCGTTAAGTCGCACACGACCTTCAACCAGTTTTACCGCTACTACCGAGCCCACCGCATCTCCAAGCAAAATCCGCTGATGTGTTGGCAACAGACTAAAAAGAACGGCAAGCTCACCAGCGTGGGGTCACAACGCAACAGCGCCACGGACGGCGATTTGGACATTGCCTACGCCTTGATTTTAGCCGACCGGCAGTGGGGGAGCAAAAAGACCAATTACAAAGCGGGGGCCCGGGCCATTTTGAAGGCCATCAAGAAGTCCGAAATCAATTCAACGACTAAGTTGCCGTTGATGGGGAACTGGGCCACCAACAGTTACGACCGCAGTAAGCTCCGGACGTCAGATTTGATGACCGGCTACTTCAAGACCTTCGCCAAATTTACGGGCGATAAGAGTTGGAATACCGTGGCTAAGCGCAGCCAAAAGCTGGTTAAGAAGCTCAGTGCGCGGCATAAGACGGGCTTGTTCCCCGATTTCATCCGGGTCACGGGCGCAAAATTAAAGTTGACCACGGTCCGCGCTTACCAGATTGAATCCGCCACCGATAACCAGTACGGTTATAACGCCTGCCGGGTCCCGTGGCGCTTGGCCCAGACTTATAAGCTGACCAAGGACGGGACCACCAAGAAAGCCCTCAAGAAACAGTTGAAGTTCTTCAACCGGAAGCAACGGCTGACCGCGGGGTATACGTTGGGCGGTAAAGCCGTCAACAATTACACCAATCCGGCGTTCACCGCACCGGCCAAGTACGGGGCCCAGGTCCTCAAACAGACTAGCCTCAAGCGTAAGTTGAGTCGCCAATTGCCCACCAAGATTCAAAAGAAGAGTTACTTCGGGGCGACGATTCAAGTCCTCACCGCTTTACAATAACTAAGTAACGCCGCCAACCGGAAAATCCCGGTGGGCGGCGCTTTTTGTGCGACCACAAAAAAAGGAGCCGGCCCGTAGCCGACTCCTCGAGATGCAATTTAATTAAGGTTTAGTAAGTTGACACGTAAGCCTTGTTGGCCGTGACGTACTGACCGTTCGTTAATTGGAAACGGTAGGCGTTCTTACTGTTCTTGGTGATGGCTTTGACGGCCAGCTTGGTGCCGACCTTGACCTTACTGTTCCGGTGTGCCTTGGTGAAACTGGTGCCGGAGTACTTGTAAACGGTCTTCTTGGTCTTGATGCCCGTCACGTTTTTGACCGACTTGTAGTAGCTAGGTGCGGCCTGATGGGTGGCGCTGCCGTTGAACCAACTCTTGACCACGGAACTGCGTAGGGCCTTGATCAAGTCAACGTTACCGCTAATGCCGGAGACCCGCCCTTTGCTGGTGTATTGCCAGAGATCAGCCTTGACACCAGGAACGTTAGGCTTCACGGAACTGTACTTGGCGATCCAGGCCCCGTCAAACTTCGAGAAGTTCAACTTGTGGGCCGTGGCGTAGTATTCCCCGGAGTACAGGATCAACGGTTTGTTGGTCAGTTTCCGCATGGTTTTTAACCAAGCGTTGACGTAGGTTTGTTCGGACTTCTTAGCTGAGCCCATCCGTTGTTCTTCGTCTAAAGCAAAGAACTTGGTGTGCTTGTTACTGCGCTTGTAGAAGTCTTTGGCTTCCTGCTGGGCGTCCTTAACGCTAGTGAACTCCGCAAACATATATTGGCCGAACGGTACGCCGGCCTTGTAGGCCCCATTAGCGTTGACGTTGCGCTTCGAATCGATCATGTAGCCGGTGTCGCCCTTGCTACCATGTTGGACCCGAATCAACGCGTACTTTAAATCCTTCGATGCTTTGTTCCAATTAATGTTCCCCTGGTATTGGGAAATATCAGCGATTTTCTTGCCAGCTGCGTTAGCGGTGGTCGTGTTTAAGCTAACCCCGATAGCCACTGCGGCCGCCATGGCAGCGAATCCAATACCCAAACGACGTAACTTATTTCGCATAAGATAATCCTCCTCATTCTTTAAGGCTATTGTACACGGTGATAAATTGCCATAGGTTACCAATTATTAACATTTATTTACAATTTTATTGCAGAAAAAAACCATTACCCGCAAAAACGGTTAATGGTTTTTCGGAATTAAAGTTACCGTGCGGCCACGTAGATCTTCAAGGCGAGCTTAGCGCGGGCCTTATCGGTGGCGGTCACGGGGTTGTATTTCTTCATGTTCTTGGTGACTTGCTTGTAGCTGTAGACCTTGTTAGTCCCACTTTGGTAGTACATCAAATCCTTGGTGCTCGGCGAGTGGTCCAGTCCCATAGTATGGCCGAATTCGTGGGCCACGGTGCTGGCGTACTCGTACATCCGGCCCTGCGCCGCAACGGATTTGTCGATGGCGGTCAGCTTTTGACTGACAGTCTTAAACGCACTCATATTGTGGGCCACCTTGGCCTCTTCTTGATCTAATTCGTCAGAGTAGGCGTTTGAGCTGGGACTGATGTTTTCCTTCGCCAGGTTCTTCTTGGCGGTATTGACGATGGTATCACTGTACTTCTTGTCGAAAGCCGTCTGTAAAGATGAACTCATTCGTTGCGCGATGTTTTGTTTGGCAGCCTTGTAATAGGACCAGCGAATCTGGACTTTCTTAGTTGCAGGGGTCCACCAAGCATCGCTGTTATCACTCTTTGAAGCCTTGGCGTGGGAGACGGAGAAGGTGAAGGTATGGTGCTTCTTGGAGCCTTTGGTGAACTCCTTCTTGCCTAACTTGTGGTTCCAGTAGTCCATGGCTAACTGGACGCTCTTCTTCAAGTTCTTGTCGGATGTCTTGACCCACACCGTGGCTTTCCCATTTTTCTTCAATCCCGTTTGGGCGTCGTAGACCAGCTTGTATTTCTTTCCCAACTTCTCAGCGTGTTTACGATAGTAGCTGTTACTCTTCTTGAGGACGCTAGCCGATGGCTTAACGCTGGCGGCCTGAGCCGTCACCGTACTAGTCGCAGTAATGGGCATCACCAGTAGGGCGGCCGCGGCCGCAACCAGCACGGGGTGGGCTTTCAATCGTTGTGCGTTACGCATGATATGGTACCTCCTTAAATCCCCCAAAACAGTTGTTGTTTCTAATAGCATAGGACTTTCACTTGAGTGGGTCAAGCAAAGCCGACACCAATTTCAACCGATCATAGTTCCTATTTAGCAGACTTGGCTGCGGCTTCAACTTCAGTTTACCACTCAAGCGGAATAACACGTCAACCAATCAGATTTGGTAAAATAGATATTATTATCGAAGGGGGAATCTTAGTATGGTTACTCGATGCTCCTGGGCGAACGGCTCGCCCAGCTTACAACACTATCATGATACTGAATGGGGGCGGCCGGTGCACGATAACCGCCAATTATTTGAATTGTTATGTATGGAAACTTATCAAGCGGGGCTCAGCTGGCAGACGGTCCTGAACAAGCGGGCGGCGTTTCACCGGGCCTTTGCCGATTATGATTTGGCCCAGGTCGCGGTGATGACGCCCACTGATTTAGAACGGTTGCGCCACGATGAAAGCATCATCCGTAACCGGCTGAAATTGGCGGCAACGGTGACCAACGCGCAAGTCATCTTGCACTGGCCAGCCGGAAGCGACTTTAGTACCTGGTTGTGGGCCTTCGTCGGTGGCCGACCGATTCGGCATCACTGGACGCAGACCGACCAGATTCCACCCACGACGGATCTGGCCCAGCACATTTCCCGGGAAATGAAGAAGCGTGGGTTCAAGTTTGTGGGCCCAACCACAGTCTACTCGTTTCTGCAGGCAGCCGGGTTGGTCAATGACCACCTGATCAGCTGTGATTGGGCGCCGGAAAATCAGCGGGCAAACTGACCGGTAAAGGCCTCGATTAGGGCGAAATGATTGCACTGCCCGTAAACCGTTAACGGGCGGTTTGACAGCATTTCAACGCCTTTTTGCGTTATTGTGCATCCTATTACCGATTATCCGTGCAAAACTTGTGGGGTGGGGTTAGAATGGGAAGGATAATGACTGCAGAAATGAGATGACCAGAATGTGTACCAGTTTAACTTATCAGAATAGTCGCGGGGACCACTTTTTGGCCCGGACCATGGACTTTGCCTTTGAATTGGATGGCCGACCACTGTTTATGCCCCGAAATTGGACCGTTGCGGGGGATGCGGGTGAGTTTACGACCAAGTATGGCTTCGTCGGTGCCGGCCGCAAGTTAGGCCACGAGATGGTAGTAGATGGCGTCAACGAAAAAGGCCTGGGGGTCGCCGCTTTGTACTTCCCGGGTAACGCGCACTACGAAGCCCACGCCACTGAAGGAAAATTAGGCCTCGCACCCCACGACTTTACGGCCTGGGCGTTAGGCAACGCCGGGAGCGTGGCGGAACTTGCTAAGTTAGTGCCCCACGTGCAACTCGTTGACGTGCCGGTGGCCTTACTTCAGTTGACACCGCCGTTGCACTTTATCATTAGCGATACCACGGGGAAAACGGCAATCTTAGAAGCCACCGGCCCCGAGTTACACCTGATTGATAACCCGGTCGGTGTCATGACCAATGCGCCTGAATTCGGGTGGCATTTGCAGAACCTCAGCACCTACGGGACTCTGACCGCCCAAGAGCGGCCATTGAACAATTATCTGGGCTACACGTCCAAGACCCAGGGTCCAGGGACCGGGGCGTTGGGCTTACCCGGAGACTACACGTCGCCATCGCGGTTCGTACGGACCGTTTTTGCCAAGCACTTCAGCCAGCCCATGGCCGACACGCCCAGCACCTTGAACCTTTTACAACACCTATTGGACAACGTCACGATTCCTAAGGGCGTGAAACTAAAGGCCGATGGTACCAGCGACTACACGCAATACCGCGGGTACATGAGCTTGGACGACCAGGCTTATTACATGGAACCCTACGATAACCAGGAACTTCAACGGGTCGTCTTAACGCCAGAACTCTTGGCCGAGACCACGCCCAAAGAATTTCCGTTGGATCACCAGGTCCATATTGCGAACATGAACTAACTTCGAGGAGGGGGCAAAATGAAGTTTCAGCTACGATCATTTGCACAATTGACGACCGCTGAACTATGGGCCATCTACCACTTGCGGACGGCGGTCTTCGTGGTGGAACAACACTGTGCTTATCAAGAAGTCGACACGGACGATCAGATTGCGGTACATCTCCTCGGACTGGATGCAACTGGTAAATTGGTTGCTTATGCCCGGTTGATTCCTGCCGCGTCCGACCACGTCCAGATTGGGCGGGTCGTAGTGGCACCGTCAGCGCGAAAGGGTGGTTTGGGCCGGCAATTAGTTCAAGAAGCGATTGCGGCTATTCGGAAAACTTGGCCGCAGACCCGTCAAATTGACATCGAAGCTCAGGCCTACCTCCAGGAATTTTACCGCTCATTGGGTTTTCAGGCTGTCAGTGACGAATATTTAGATACGGGGATTCCGCATCTGGATATGATTTTGCCGCTAAATTTAACGACTAATTGATTTTTATGACAAAAAGAAAAGCCGATTCGGGACTGCGGGACTGCTCCGAGTCAAGTAGACAGTTCAAATAATTAAAATAGCTATGCAGTTTTTTGAATGGCATGATTCCGAAATTCTTTCGGGGTCATGCCATTTAGTGTTTTTTGGCGGCGGTTATAGTTATACCAGTTGATGCATTTTTCGATAAGTTGAACCATTTCTTTTCGATTTAATGCATGGTAAAAATTGAAAAACTCTGTCTTCATATGACCCCAGAAACTTTCCAGAGGACTGTTATCTCCGGGAGTTCCTGGACGTGACATACTGTGCTTAACCCCATTGCTAGCCAAACGGTCGTTAAATACCCCAGATGTGTAGCTTGATCCTTGATTTGAGTGTAAAACCGTTGCTTATTGCTAATGCCTTATCAAACGCTCCAGTTATGTTGTTTTTCGACCATTTTTCACTGGTTTCACGCTCCTAGTAATGAGTTGTTTACCACTAGTATACTGATGAACCCATTGATAGATGGTACTAACATTAGGAATATTATATTTATCGCACAATCGAGGATAAGAAGTGTTTCCTTCTAGGTACTTCAGAACTATTTTCAGTTTCAAATTGCTTGGATATTTTCCTATGGGTCGATACCGTAGGCCATCGATTCCTTCAAGGTTATATCGCTTTATCCATTGACGTATCTGATCATCCTTGACTCCGTAATCTCTCTGAACAGCATTAGGGCTGGTTCCTTGATTAACTAGACCAATATAGAACAACTTTTTATCAATGGTGTAGCGTGAGCTTTTTCTGCCCATGCAAAAACTCCTCCTTAGGTAGGCAAGCTTTGATTATTTGCTTGTCTACCCAAAGAGGAGTATATCCATATCCCTTCTTTTTTCATAGTTATCAAAGTAGATGAATCCCACGATTCCGAAAATCGAATACACTATTACAAAGAATTTTGGTATCCCAACAATGAAGCTTTCTTCATCTGGGTCAATTGCAATGATGCCTTGAACTGGTGCATGTACTTCAGTACGAGTGTGTCCCATGCTATCACCTCCTTTCAGTGTGATAATTAGTCTGCTGAAGCGTAATGACGTAATCCCTGGCGCCATTCTAAAATAGAAATGTATATATAAGCAATACGTCTATGAAAAAAAGCCAAATTAGTGAAAATGTAGCGTATTTGCCACGAATAATATTAGCTGGTAGGTTAGTTACCGTAAGAGATGGGAAAATCCAAAGAAAGATATTCTGAATGATTCGCGGATAAATACTCGCCGGATACGCAGAGGCATCCATAATATACTCAGGTACACCCGCTAAGGCACTTAGACCATCAATCCAGAAGGAAATAGTCACGATAATTTGGTTGATGGCAAAGACGAAAATAACACCCGCCAATATAGCAAGAATATAGCTAATTAGTGACAGAATTGAAGTTCCAAGCTTAACTAGTAATAAAGCCTCGATAACGCCCGATACGAATACTGGAATTAGAGATGGGAAGTCAGCTCTAAATATCATGTGAAAGTAATAGCTATTAACTGGACGGACTAACGAGTAATCTAGGGTTCCATCAAGTATTTGCTCTGTTAGATGTTCATGGCCAGATACAAACAAGAACTGGTATAAATAACTAATAAGGTTTGCTGTAGTAATCAGGTTTAAATAGTTTAGAAAGTCCCAGCCAAAAATAGATTTTGAAAATGAGAAATATACCGTTCCAGTAACTAAAGCAATTAAGTAAAACATAATCCCAAAAATAGCTGTTAGAATAGATGTACCGCGATAGACTAAGGATTCCCCTAGACTCTGAGATAGTAAAATCCTATAAAGTTTGATCATTATCCACCGACCCCCTCATAAGACTTTAATCCTTTAGTCCATGTTAATTTCATCGTTATTATTAAAATGAAACTCCAAATGCAAGATAATGCAATATCGAGTAGTACATCCTTGTGAGTTAGCCTTTTTAGTACAAGTAAAGTTAGTTGATTCCCTGCAAGGGAGAACGGGTTATAAATTAACCATTGGAGACTGTATGGTAAAACTTGCAGGGGAAAGGACTGCCCACCGAGCAATAAAAAAGCGGCGGTTATAACTGGTCGTAATGGCCAAACTTGAATTAGCCAAAAACTGCACAGACTAATAGATGCTACTAGGAGGAAAAACATAATGTAAACACTGACAATTAAAACTAAACTTAGTATCAGGAAAAATAGGTCGTGTATGCCAATTGTAAAAGCAAAGAATAACATGTAAATTAAAACATATGGAAAAGTAGATCCAAGATATTCAAAAAATTCCTTAAGTGCAAAACTTATCGGTCTGGCAAATTACAAGTTTAATCCGAACAAGCCCGGAATCTTTCAATGGCAGTCTGTTGATGATGTATTTTTAATTGTCGTTGATTAATTAGTTCAAGTGCTGCTAGGATCTCATCAGTCGTTACTTGGCTAAAATTGGTCTTTTTCGGGAAGAACCAGCGTAACCGTCTATTAAAATATTCATTGGAACCTCGC
>NZ_QXIL01000002.1 GCF_004115745.1 Levilactobacillus suantsaii
GAGTTTTACGAGCCGAAACCCTTCTTCACTCACGCGGCATTGCTCCATCAGACTTGCGTCCATTGTGGAAGATTCCCTACTGCTGCCTCCCGTAGGAGTCTGGGCCGTGTCTCAGTCCCGATGTGGCCGATTACCCTCTCAGGTCGGCTACGCATCATCGCCTTGGTGGGCCGTTACCTCACCAACAAGCTAATGCGCCGCGGAACCATCCAGAAGTGCTAGCCGAAACCATCTTTCAAACAAAAACCATGCGGTTTTTGTTGTTATACGGTATTAGCACCTGTTTCCAAGTGTTATCCCCTGCTTCTGGGCAGGTTTTCCACGTGTTACTCACCAGTTCGCCACTCGCTTTAAGAAGAAATCAGTGCAAGCACGTCAATCAACCAAAGCTCGTTCGACTTGCATGTATTAGGCATGCCGCCAGCGTTCGTCCTGAGCCAGGATCAAACTCTCATCTTAAAGATGATAAGCTCGAATAGCTCATCGATTGTTGTTACATTTTAAAAGCGAATTGACTTCGCAAATATTGTTTGGGTTTAAATAAATTCAAACCGCCCTACACATATTTGGTTTGTCGAAACAATGTTCAGTTTTCAAAGGTCTACCAAGTTGTCTAATGAAGCGATTGCTTCGTGATAACTCTTAAAGTATAGCATGTTGTCAAAACCTTGTCAACAACTTTTTTCATTTAATTTTGAATATATATTCAAAATTAAATTTTGAAGCTGTCGGCCGTTACCGGTTATCGACAACATAAATCATTGTATCAGTAGTTTTTATCAACGTCAAGGTTTAATTTCAAATTTGTATTTCTATCCATAAATCTGATTTTTATGCACCTGCGTGTCCTGATGACAACAGGTAATATCATACCAATCATCATCAATCAGGTCAAGCGGAATTTATAAAAAAAACAGGCCCTTCAATTATGAAGACGCCTGCTGTTGGTTTAATTGTTGAGTTGCCTCGGCTTTCCACCCTTCTAGGCGGTCGGCAATTGGCTTGAACCCGATGTTGACGTGATAGTTCGTCCAGTAATGGTGTCGCTGATGGCCATTGGGCTGACTCGTTAAGTCTAACCGCTCTAAGCACCGCAAAGATAAACTGATTTTTCCTGTGAATTCATCGATGCCCAAAATCACCACATCCACTTCTTCATTCACCTTCAAGTAATCATGAATGTCTTGCACGTACCCGCAATGGCACTCGGAGATGTGGATCAGTCCCTGGCGGTGACCACCTAAGCTGACAAATGCCCCATAGGGTTGAATCCCGGTCACCCGCCCCGAAACTCGCTGACCAATATGAAAGGTCATCAAAATTCCTCCTTATCTCTACTACTAGACTAAACATTACTCAGAAACGACCACTTTATCCATCGTGACTGGGGTGGCTGGTTGGTCGCTAGAATCCGTTTTGACTTGGGCGATGGCGTCTACGACATCCATCCCCTTGACCACTTGACCAAAAACAGTGTGGCGGAAGTCTAACCATGGCGTCCCCCCATTTTGGTAAGCTTTGACGATTTCTTCCGGGAAACCAGCATCCTTCATCTGACTTTGCATCTGGTCCGTCATATCCTTGTCTTGCACGATAAAGAACTGACTGCCATTGGTGTTCGGTCCCGCGTTAGCCATTGACAAGGCTCCCCGTAGATTATAAAGCTCTGGTGAGAACTCATCTTCAAAGGGTTGGACCCAGATGCTTTCGCCACCCATGCCAGTTCCGGTCGGGTCACCCCCCTGGATCATGAAATTAGGGATTACCCGATGAAAAGTCAGACCGTCATAGTAACCAGCTTTAGCATGCGTTACAAAGTTTTCAACCGTTTTCGGGGCTTGTTCGGGGAAGAGCTGCAGTAAAATTGTACCCATGGACGTCTCTAACGTCACTTGCGGGCCCTTGGCATTCGCCAAATCAATTTGTGGAAACTTTGTCATAATTATCCTCCATATCTTTTCAAAACACTTCTTTTAACTATTATCGCCGCCAACTGGTAAAAATGCAACTGAACACTCAGTGCTATACTAGGGGCATTCCAAAACCTTAAGGGGGAATCATTATGACTAAACCTGTGACTTCGCTAAACCGGCGAACCATCGATCTATTAGAACAGCGCGGTGTCTCGCTGGAAGCCATTGCCAACCTGGTCATTTTTTTGCAAAAAGATTACATTAAAGATTTGACGTTGGCCATGGCACGCCAAAGCGTCCGGACTGTTTTACGTAAGCGAGAAGTCCAAAATGCGGTAATTACGGGTATCCAACTCGACTTAGCTGCCGAACAACACGCCTTGCTTGATCCACTACAGACCATCGTTGAACGCGACGAAGGCCTGTATGGCGTCGACGAGACCATGGCACTATCCATCGTTGACCTGTACGGCTCCATCGGCTTTACGAACTACGGCTATATTGACCGGGTCAAACCGGGTATCCTCCAAGTCCTCAACGCCCACGAACCCGGCAAAATCAACACCTTTTTAGACGACCTCGTTGGGGCCGTAGCCGCGGCCGCCGCTGCCCGGTTGGCCCACGATGACCAGGGCGAACAAGACACCCCTTTTGATTAGTAAAGGTCATGATTTCTTTAAATTTTCCTAGACCAGCTGACAATGGGGTCAAAACCCACTATAATATTAGCGGCTACAAATCTTAATCTAAGGAGCACCTTAATGGGTTATTTAATCGATTTCGTCTTACACATTGATAATCACCTGGTCAACCTGGTGAACACCTTTGGCAACTCCACTTACCTCATCCTTTTTGCCATTGTCTTCGTGGAGACCGGGGCGGTCATCTTGCCATTTCTACCGGGAGATTCACTGCTGTTCGCTGCGGCGGCCCTGGCGGCTAACCCAGCTTACGGCTTGAACATCTGGTTATTCGTGGCCCTCTTCTTACTGGCGGCCATCGGTGGTGACAGTCTCAACTTCTACTTAGGCCACCGCATCGGGGCCGCGTTGTCCAACCACTCTTGGTTCGGGCGGCTAATCAACAAGGATAAGTTAGCACAGTCCGAACGCTTCTTTCGACGCCACGGTCCCGTCGCTATTTTCCTGGGACGGTTCATGCCTATCATTCGGACCTTCGTCCCTTTCACGGCAGCTGGGTCACAATTTCCTTACCGACGCTTCTTGATCTACAACGTGAGCGCCGCTATCACTTGGATTTTGATTTGCTACGGTGGGGGTTATTTCTTCGGTAACATTCCCTTCGTTAAAGAACACTTTTCCGCGGTCGTCTTGGGCATCATCGTAATTTCACTGATTCCCGCCCTCGTCGGCTGGTGGCGTGGTCGCCGTCATACCCCGGCCACTGCCACACCGACGTCGGCCCAACGCCCCGACGATGCTTCGGAAGATAACTAACTGCACCAATTTAAAAGGCTTCGAGAAAATTCGGGAAGATTTCCCCGACTTTCTCGAAGCCTTTTTTAGATTGCCCGTTTAACGGCCCGTTTCGCCCACCAATACAGTCCTAAAACGCCCAGTTCAAACAAACCGAACGCCAAGATGAAACAATGGAGGAAAAACGTATCCGGTAACGCGAGAATCACCGGGTCTAAGTCCGGATCAAACAACCAATCGTTATTCCGAAACAAAATCTCGTGAAACGTCACGAAGAACCCGTTGAAGTTGACCACTAGACACACGGCTAACGCAACGGGCACGACCGCTACAATCTGCATGGGCCGCAATAACCGCCATTGCGTCGCGCGTTTGCTCAATTGCCGCAGGTACCACCCCGCTGGCCAAAGACTCAGCAGTAGCACCACGTGATTAATCAAAAAGAGGCGTTTGACGTCCTCAAAATGAATCATCCCCGTAAACGAGGTGGGAAAATTGCTCATATTGAGATCTGTGACCCAGGGCAATTCTAGGTAGGCCAAGAGTTGCCCGTAATTGTGCATCAACGTATGCGCCGACAAGTTGACCGTATGTTCGATGTGGAGCCAGTTGATATCCAGCCGGTACAGCCACACCCCGTTGATGGTCAGCGTGATACTCAAGCTGAGCAACAATAGGATGACGGCCGTTAACCCGCCCCACCGTTTAAGCCGTTCAGTCACGCGGCCCCGCCTGCAAGTCCCACTGGTCTAAAGATGGCACCGTATAGGTCGGCTGAATGGCCTCGTGGGCGACTTGGTCGGGAGTGGACACCCCAGTGTACACCAGTAAAGTGTCGACCCCGGCATGGATGCCCGCCTCGATATCAGTGTGGTAGTTATCCCCCACCATCAACGCTTGATCGGCCGAAACGCCTAATTGAGCCAAGGAATTGTTCAAAATGATGGGTTCTGGTTTCCCGACAAAGATGGGGTCCGTTTGGGTGGCGTACCGCACCAGGTCAACCAGTGCACCCGCTCCGGGCATCAACCCACGCGCCTTGGGAATGTTGGAGTCCGAGTTGGTCCCGATAAACGTCGATCCACTCTTGATGGCTAAAATGGCCTTAGCGAACTTCTCGTAGGTCACGTCACTGTCCAAACCGACCACCACGTATTCCGGGTGCTCCTCGTCGACGGTGAACCCTTTTGCAGCTAACGCCTGGCGCAGGCCAATCTCACCCACGACGTAGACGGTCCGGCGGCCAGTGGCCCCTGCGCGTTGGTCCAAATAATCCGCCGTGGCTAACCCAGCCGTGTACACGTTTGCCGGCGTTACATGGATATCGTGGTTATCTGCTAGATTCTTGACCACGTCTTCGGGCAGTTTCGTGGTGTTATTAGTCACAAATTTAAAGGGAATCTGGGCCGCCTGCAGGCGTTCAACGAACCGTTTGGCCGCCGGATAACGCTGACTGCCGGCATAGACCGTCCCGTCAAGGTCAATCATGTATGCTTGATAAGCTTTCACTGAGCACGCTCCTATTCTTCTTTTTTCTGTCGAATGGTAAAGCTTCGCCGACCCTGACCGCCAGAAGCCACCGTCACCGTTTTCGTGGGGGTAGTGGCTTTAGCGGGTTGGCGTTGCTCTTCCGTAAATTGGCGGTTACGACCACCATGATGCCGCCGTGACCGACGGCGACGTCGGTGCGAGTTTGCAGGTTTTTCCGTTGGGGACGCCTTAGCTGATGTGGACTGCTTCGCGTTTGTTGTGGCGTTACCGTTATGGTTGCCACTGTTTCGGCGGCGCGTCCGGTTGCGTCGGGGCCGCGGAACGGGTTTGACATCTAAGTTATGCAAAATAAAGTAGGCACAGCCAAAGTTACAGGATTCGTACAGGTAGTCCTGGACCGCCCCAATCTGATTTTGCTTGGCACCAGCCCGGTCGTTGGCGTAAAAGCCCTTCAACCGGAGCTGTTCGAAGCCCCAGTCCCCTACGATATAGTCGTACTTACTGAGAATCGTGCTGTAACGTTGGGCAAATTCCTCAACGTCAAAGCCGTCCCGGACGTTCGTCACTAGTTCATAGGCGTGCCCATTGATTTTCAGGTGGGTCTCGTCGACCCGGAACACTTCGGCACTCGGCTCCCGCTTTTCTCGTTGTTCGGCGACTAACGCCTCTAAACCTTTTCGATCCACCGTTTTCATCCTCTCTGTTACGTTAAGTTAACGGGTAGTGCTTGCTCAGGTACTGAGCAAAGACTTCCCGTAATAAGTCATGGTATAAAATCTGATTTTCCCCCACAATGGCAATCGTAGGGAAAAAAGGGATAAACAGGTAATGGTCCACGACGGCCAGTTTATACCGTTTGAACGGCGATAATGGTTCGCCGCGCCAGGTCACCTGGTGAGTCCGGTCATTGTAGGCAATCCCCAGGTAATTCAATTCCCCAAAGATTTTGCCCCGAAAGCCCATCCCCTTTTGGGGGAAGCGCCGCAAGAACAGCCGGGCCTTTTCAAACTCCTGAACTAACCGCCACAAATTATACCCATCTAAAGTCACCGTCATCACCCGCATACTATGGGGCAACAATTGGTGAATCTGGTTTTGCGTCACAATGCCCCGCGGCAAGTCGTGTAAGAATAACCCCGCGTTCAACACCGCTGCTTGAGTCCCCGCGTATTCTGCAATCGCGTGGAGCCCTTCGCGGACCAGTTGGGGGTGTCCCGTCTGGTCCGCTTCCAAGGTGACCGGTAATTTGGCGACCCGTTGTTCGCTTAAGATGGCTTCACCTAGATCCTGCAATTGCCGAATCTCCGCGGCATCCGTCGATAGCGGTGGTAACGTATCTGTCCGGACCACCGCCGCTTGAGCGGTCTGTAAGTGGTGGTCAGCATCCAGCATCAACGTGATCCGGCCAATATACTGGCCATATTTACCGGCCGCGGCCAACAGACTATTCCGGTCGTGTTCCCCATGGATCAGCAAGTGGTGCGTGTGGCTCCCAATAATCACGTCTAGTTGGGGGAACCGCCGCGCCAATTTCTGGTCCACATTATACCCTAGGTGTGATAATAGCACACAAACATCGGCTTGCGCAGCATAGCGACGCAGTAATGTCGTTAACGCGGGCACCGCTTGGATTGGGTCCCAGCCCGCTAACGGGTAGGTCAACTCATACGGGGCGGTCAACCCCAGTACTAAGACTCGGGTACCGCCCGCCGTCACGTAAATTTTATGGTCAATGGCCCAATCGGGTTGTTGGTGATTCTCCGGCTTCTTGAGGTTACCTAGAATGACCGGAAAATTCGCGTGCGTGTACAATTGGTCCAACTGGGCGCGCATAAACCCCAGCCCCTCGTTATTGCCAATCGTGACTCCGTCGTACCCGGCCTGATTCATCAGTTGCACGTTCTTTTGTCCGGCCGTCGCCTCGCTTGCGGGGTGCATCGTATCGACGTTGTCCCCCAGATCAAAGGTCAATACTGCGTGATTAGCGGCTCGTTCGGCTTCCTGTGTGGCCAATAAATAACGTCGAATGCGGGGCCAATTTTCGAAGTGCGAATGCAAATCGTTGGTGTGCAAAATGGTGAGTTGTTCCATCATCTAATCTCCCCTCAACACTGAATTTAATCGTACGGCATCCCCCCATGCCGGTCAAGCTATTGTTTCTGTTGAAACTCTTGGGCCTTGCCCAGGACTATCTGCTCGACTTCCGCGGTCGAAAATGGCGTCCCAAACGGTAATGGCTGGTCGAGGTAGCGCTGTTCCGGCGTGTCGACCCCCACGTTCAGGTTCTCCTTGACCGGTACGGCATAGTGGTGAATATGCCCGTGCAGGTTGATGATCTGTTTGACGATACCCAACATCATCGGGTAATGCGTCAAGTAATACTGCCGGTGGTCATACTTGATCAAGACCCCGACGTCGTGAAACGCGTACTTTGGCCGCCCGTGGTCGATGGGATTATTGGCCGCCAGATATTTAAACAACGCTCGGCTGTCATGGTTCCCCTTAATGAGTTCCAAGTGACCATTCAGTTGGGACAAGACATCCCCAACCGCCTCATTTGATTTGTTAGCGGGATGAGTGAAGTATAACGCAATATCGCCTAGGTGGTACACGGTATCGGTTGGCGCCACCCGCGCGTTCCAATTATCGATGATGGTCTGATTCATGGTCGCCACATCGGGGAATGGCCGGGGCGCAAAGTCACTCATCCCCAGTAAATCCTTATGAAAAAAATGCGTATCCGCCGTAAAGTATTGCATGCGTCACAACGCCTCCTAAATAATGTCTAACGGTTGTTTGTGGGTCGGCGCCGGAAATTGACCATCGAGCGCTGCTAAGTCTTCGGCAGTCAAAACTAAATCGCCGGCCGCCAGATTTTGCCGCATATGTTCCACCGAACTGGTCTGCGGAATCGCCAAGACCTGCGGCTGGCGAATGACCCACGCTAAGAGCACCTGATAAATGCTGGCTTGGTGCTGGGTCGCAATCTCTTGAACGACCGGATTGGTGGTCAAATGTTGGCCCCACGAGTCCCCCTGAGCGACCGGCGAGTAAGCAATCAACGGTAACTGATGTGTTCGTTGCCATGGTAAGACCGCATAATCGACGCCCCGACTACCCAAATGGTACAGGTCTTCGTTGGCTTGCGCCTGGTCGCCCTGCGGCAAGCCCCAGAGTTCCTTTAAATCGTCAATATCAAAATTCGACACGCCCCACGCCTTGATGAGTCCCGTGTCTTGTAGCCGGTTCAATTCGGCGACCGTTTCGGCTAGCGGGACACTGCCGCGCCAATGGTACAGGTACAAATCCACGTAGTCGGTCCCCAGGCGCTTTAGACTGGCCTTCAAGCTCTGTTCCATGCGCGCTTTGGAGGCATTTTCGGGTAAGACCTTGGAAATCAAGAACAATTTTTGCCGGTCAACATCCTGGATGGCTTCACCCACCAAGGATTCGGCTCGACCGGCACCGTACATTTCGGCGGTGTCAATCACTTGCGCGCCCGCAGCGATTCCCGCTTGAATCGTGGCAATCTCTGCGGCCCGTTGCTTCGGCTCATCGCCCATGTGCCAAGTCCCAATCCCAATGGCCGGGACAGTCCGGCCCGCTAACGTTACGGTTTTCATCATGAATTCCTCCTAAATGACGCTTTTGGGGGGTTCAGTCACCCCCAACGGCATCGGTTATCCTTCTTTATCCTAGCACTTTACGATTAATTACGCCGCCCCCGGCAGATGTCTTCTCAGCTGGTTCGCTTCGCAAGACCAATTGTCACCCTATTAATGGCAACAAAAAAGCCCGACGACCAGCTAATGGTGTCGGGCTTTCGTTTAAGTTAGGTCTAAATCAAGGGGGGCTAAGACTTAGTCCCGGGAGGAGTCATCGGAGCCAGCTAGACTCGTTAGGTGTTCGCGGTCCGCAAACCTTTTGCTCAACCATAAACCGAGCAACCAGACGATGGAACCAACTAACGCAATCAAGGTGTCGACTTGGAACAGTAAGACGACGGCCACCATCCCCAAGAAAAGCAGGATGAGGTAGTCACTGACAGGAAAGAGTGGCATCTTGAAGCTGCTTGTCCCTTGCTTAGCGTCTAACTGGCGCCGGTACTTGATGTGAGCAACCACGATGGCTCCCCAGATGAACAGGAAGCAAGTGGTGGCCACACTGGAAACGAAGGAGAATACGTGGCCTGGAATAATCAGGTTCAAGAAGACGGAGATCGCAATGATGACCGTGGAGAATCGTAAGGCGTGGACCGGTACCTGGGCTTTCGACAGGGTGCCCATGCGCTTGGCGAAACGGCTCTTGCCCTTGTAAGTTAGGGAGAAGAGCATCCGCCCGGTCGTAAACAGCGAGCTGTTGCAGGCTGAAGCCGCTGCAGTCAACACCACGAAGTTGATGACGGAAGCCGCGGCTTGGACCCCAGCGTTCTTGAAGACCTGGACGAACGGACTACTAGTGGCGGAAATCGATTGCCACGGGTAGATGCACATCAAAGCCAACAGTGAACCAACATAGAACAGGATAATCCGCATGGGAATCTCGTTGATGGCCTTGGGAATGACTTTTTTCGGGTCGGCCGTTTCGGAAGCGGTCATCCCCACCATTTCGATTCCGACGAAGCTAAAGAGCACCATCTGGAAGGAGAGGAAGAAGCCCTTCCACCCATCGGCGAAGAACCCACCATTGCTCAAGTTCGCCACACTGGCATGGCCAACGGGGGTGGCAAAGTGTACAGCCACCATGTAGATACCGGCGATAATCAAGGCCACAATCGCTACAATCTTGATAATGGCAAACCAGAATTCCGTTTCCCCAAATGCCTTGACGGTCACGGAGTTCAATAGGAGTAACACCCCGAGCAAGACCAAACCGGTGACCCACTGCGGCAGCCCCGGGAACCAGTACTGCATGTACTGTCCGGCCGCCGTGATTTCGGCCATCGCAATCGTGATCCAGCAGATCCAGTAGGTCCACCCCGCCACGAAGCTCATGTTCTCGCCTAAGTAACGATGGATGAAGTCAATGTAAGAATGCACGTTCAAGTCGGAAAGCAACAACTCTCCGAGCGCACGCATCAGTAAGAAACACATGATTCCAGTGATTAAGTAGGCGAAGATAATGGAAGATCCCGCTAAGTGAATCCCCTGCCCGGACCCCAAGAACAGCCCCGTGCCAATCGTTCCCCCCAAAGCGATCAACTGCACGTGACGACTCTTCAGCTCACGGGAAAAGCTTTGCCCGTCATTTGATTGAGTATTTTTCATCTTTATGCCCCCTTGTTGAAATACATTATACACGTGCTTGACCCCAATACCAGCAACACTGCTGGTAAGTTCAGTGGCCTAAAGCAAGTCTCCAGCCCACCGTTGCCGCATTCATTTCACTTTTATCAATATTACATGAAATTAATTCAACTATGTGTGAAAAAGCGGCTCGGACCGGCATTTAGCCGACCCGAGTCGCTTAAATCAAAGCTTATTTACGTAACCGTTCGATATCGCGAACAATCATTAATTCTTCATCCGTTGGGATCAACAAGGTCTTAATCTTGGACCCGGCCTTACTCAAGTCACGTTCTTCGCCCCGAATGTTGTTCTTTTCGGGATCAACGCCGATTCCGAAGTAGCCTAACTTGTCGGCCACTTCTTGACGAATCATAATATCGTTTTCACCAACCCCGGCCGTGTAAACGATGGCGTCCGCACCGCCTAATTCGGCTAAGTATGCCCCCACGTAACGGACAATCCGGTTGATGAACATGTCACGAGCTAACTTTGCCCGGTGATTTTCAGCCTGAACTTTTTCGAGGTCCCGCATGTCGGCAGACACGCCAGAAACACCCAGCAAACCAGACTTCTTGTTCAAGATATTGATCATGTCGTTAGGCTTGTCGATGTTGAGTTTTTCCATCAAATAAGCGACCAACGAGGCGTCGATGTCCCCAGAACGGGTGGCCATTTCGATTCCGGCCAAAGGCGTGAAGCCCATGGACGTGTCGTAGGATTTACCGTTCTTGATGGCGGTAATCGAGCCACCAGCCCCTAAGTGCATGGTAATCAACTTTAAGTCTTCCAACGGCTTGCCTAACATCGCAGCCGCCCGACCAGCGACATAGCGGTGACTGGTCCCGTGAGCCCCGTACTTCCGGGCCCCAAACTTCTGGTAGTACTCGTAAGGAATCCCGTACATGTAGTTGACTTCTGGCATAGATTGGTGGAAGGACGTATCAAAGACCGCCACACTCAAGACGTTTGGCAAAATCTTCTTGAAGGCCCGAATGCCCATGGCAGCCGCTGGGTTATGCAGCGGTGCGTATTCGGCTAAGTCTTCGATTTTCTTCAACACATCGTCATCGATGACGGCGGAGTCCTTGAACTCTTCCCCACCGGCTACGACCCGGTGACCAACACCGGTGATTTCGTCAAAGTTCGTGATGATCTTGAGTTCGGTCAGTTGGTCCAACATTAATTGGATGGCTTCCCGATGATCATTGACGTCTTGGTGGGCTTCGTATTTCTGGCCGTCACCGTACTTGATTTCGACTAACGAGTTGCCCAAACCAATCCGGTCGATGGCGCCTTCAGCGATCACCGCTTCTTCTGGCATTTGGAACAGCTTGAACTTCAACGTTGAACTTCCGGCGTTAATTGCAATAGATTTTCCCATGTGGTCTTTTTCTCCTTTTACGCGCGATCCGTCATGAGATTCTGTTCTTCCCATTGGACGATTTCCGCGACAAACTTTTGAAACGCTGATTGATCCTTGAATGATGGAAACTCACCCAACATCACTTGCTTAACTTGCTTGGCGTTAGCCCCCGGCTTTTGCAAAATCAAAATGGCCTTCTGAGCGTTGGTGTTCGCAAACAACTCGCTCGGCAGGTTCAAGAGACCTTGTAAATAGGCGTTGTGGGGCAACCATTTGAGCAGGCCCTTGGCTTCAGCCGTTTGAAACAGCTGAGATGGCACCAAAAAGACACCGATGCCACCGGGTTTCAACTGGTGAATGGCTTGTTCCAACAACAAATGATGCACGAAGGAGTGGCCCGTCTTGGCGTGCGTCGCATAGCCCGCGGCGTTGTCGTCGACCGGATAATACCCAATCGGTAAATCCGCCACGACCAAGTCACTGGCCGGGACCAATAACGGGTCCAACGCATCTTGGTGCACTAGGTTGAGCGACATTTGTTGCAGGTTACTCGACAACTGTGCAATGGCCAACATGGTGTCGTCGTTGTCCACGCCGTAAGCGTCAATCTTGCCCACCACGGCCTGTAACTGGGTGACGACTGCTGTCAACAGGTTACCCGTGCCGACGGTCAGATCCAGCAAAGTCAACTCATCCTTGCCCCGTTCTAATCGGGTCACGAGGTAGCCCATGATGTAGGCAATCGTATCCGGCGTCAACTGGTGATTGGCCTGAATCTCGTCGACCCGAATCGCCTTTAACATCGCCAGTTGAATTGCCCGGCGCACCGTCTCGGCATCATACTGTTGCCAAGCGGCTTGCTGGTAAAGCGCCGTCAAACGCTTCACCGTCGCAGCATCCGGGCGACCGTCTTCCACTTGAACGTCATCATTCAGGAGATTATCTCCCGTTTCAATAAAGGCATCTAAATAAGATGTCGCGAGCGCTGCTTGTAAGGTCGTTGTTGACTCATCTAAGACCTTAAAGAGCGTCTCTGTCTGTTCTTGTGACAGTACGTTTCGCCTCCTTATGCAGATTCCATAACATCGTGTATCCGTTCTCTATACTACCGATTTTTATGGACTTATTCAAGCAATCTTTAGTGAGAACATTGAAACGCCCCTCATGATGACGGGGCGTTTGGTGTCACGGGTTTAACTGGGGACTGCTGCGGGTTAACCGGGCGTTGGTAGCGAGCTAGGAGCTCATCAGTGGTCCGAATTCGGGCGAGTTGTCCGGCCAAGACAATCATCAATAAGGTGCTGACGACTACCAAAAAGCCCAGCGCCCATAAGGTTAAGAACCCCCGCGAAAGTCGACGATGGTGTGGCGCCATGGCAAGCCCTCCTGTTTTAAATTTAAACGCACTAGGTCTGGTGAAGTCGTTTTTTGCCAGTTCAGCTTCGTCACATGCGCTAACAAGGGCAAATACCCTTGACCCGTCTGACTACTCAGTTTCAACATTCCATCATGATCCACACTCAAGGTCACGATTTTTTGCTTTTCGGTCCAATCCTTTAATGTGAGTTCCGTCGCGCTCACCTTGTCGACCGAATACCGTTGCGGTACCTCTAAGACTGCCAGCATCTCGTAGAACTCCGTTGCATCGGTCTGCAACGGAAAACTCAAAGCGCGCGCCCAGCCGGTGGTCAAACCCACCAATAACGCTGCGATACCGAGGGCTAAAACGGCCTCGATTAAGGTAAATCCTTGATGTGACCTCATGAGCCCGCCAACTCCTTTTCTAAGGCCCGGTCGTGAGCCAACCGAGCACTGGCTAACCGTGCTTCACGGACCCGTTCCACGTGCTGGGTGACTTGCAAGGCCTGATAGGACATGACCAAAGTTAGCGCAACAATACTTAACGCCAGCAACGCGTCGGGCAACAACCAGCCGCGATTACGCCGCTTTGGCTTTAGGTGGCCGACGCGTCGTCTCGGACGTAACATGAATCATCGCTCCTCTCAGTTGAAAGGCCTGGTACCACCACCGGTGATTGGCCTGACTGTACCATTCAACGGTCGTTCCCTGCGCCCAGCCCGACTCATAAATTTTAAGGTCCCAAATGGGGGCCCGCTCATCGGCCAACGTCAACGACCGGGGAATCGGTAACCTGCTCACCTGCCGAGCCGGGGTCGTCGTGGTCAAGACTTCGACTTGGTGGTGGTCACTGTCGATGTGCACGACGTATCTGGCGCGACGGCGGACGGCGAGTTGTCGCGTTGCCGTCCACAGGCGCTGATAGGCGGGCCAAAAGGCGCGTTCCGCCACCAGTTTAGGGGCACTCGTCGTTGGCCGTGCCACCACCACGGCCAAGCCGGTCGTCATCATCAAGACCAGTAACACTTCGTACACGGTAAAGCCCCTACTTCTTCGCCGGACGTTCAACCTGGCCATCATGGATCACCAACCCTTCCTTTCCAGCCCGTTCCACCTGTTGCGCGGTCAAATAGCCCTGTTTGCCCAGTTCCTCGATGGTAACCGTCTTAGCGGTCGGGTTCTCATCTAAATAGGCAGTCGCTTGTCCCTGGACCATGGTCACCATGGCGTCACGATGAATCTTTTGGGCGCGGCTGCGCTGACCGTTTAAATTCGGTAGAATAATTAAAATCAATAGGGAAATAATAAAGAGGACGATGGTCATTTCGACCAGAGTGAATCCCCGCCGCACACGTGTCATTAGTAGACCCCCTGTAAATTATGGTAGAGCGGTAGTAACAACCGTAAATACGCCATGACGATGAGGCCTGCCACCAGGGTAAATAAAATCGGTTGCACCCAGGCTAAGCCCCGTTCGCTACGTTGGACCAATCGCTGGTACTGTAACCGACTGTAAGCCGTTAGTTCTCGGGCCAGTTGTTCTGGCGTGTTACCCTGCTGGAGTAACACCACCAATTGGCTGGGGATGTAGGGTTGCCGGGAAAGCCAGCCCATCGGTGACGTGCCTTGATCCAAAAGTTGGGCCAACACCACGGCCAGTTGGTGCAACAATGCCCGTTCTGGCAATCGTTGGAGGGTCTGAATCATTTGTTTGACGCTCAGCCCGCTTTGAACCAGTTGACTGAGGTTTTCCGTTAAGTAATAGCCGTAGTAAGCCTGAAAAATCCGCCCCACCAATGGCCAACGTAAGTAGCCCCGGACTCGAGAAAGCGTTGGTTGGTGCCACCACCACCGAGCCACGGCCACCCCCGTGATGCCAAACCCGATAATGGCTACAATGGCAACGTACGCCGGCCAGGTCAACCGGGGGCCGGTCGTGGTCGGAGCCAGACTGGTTTGTAACTGCGGCATCACCCCGTATTGGAGCGTGGCAAAGAGCAGGCCCATGCCCCCCAGTAACCCCACTGGGTAGTCTAAGAGTTGCCGTAGTCGTTGGCGTTGAGTGGCCATCAAGGTCAATAACGTCGCCGAACGGGCTAACGCGGGTCCTAAGTCCCCGTAATGGCTGGTCAGACGCAACTGGAAGTAAATGTTTTCTTGGAGGTACGGCTTGAGGCCCACCACTAACCCCACTCCGGCGACTAATTGCGCTTCAATCTGTTGCAACTCTGCTGGCAAACGACTATCCGTCGTGCGCATAAAGGTCAACGCCTGCTGCAACGAAAAGCCACTTTGCAATTGGTCCGCCAACAATTGACAGACCCGGGCCTGCTGGGCTAACGACCACTTACCCGGCCGCATACGTCTGGTAAGTCTGCTGGCTAATCGTTCCCGCCATTCGTGCTTGTTCAAGACTGTGCCGCCACCTTTCTCGTGGGTTAGTCGTCGGGGACCACAAAGCCGCCCCGGCTAAAATCTCCAATAACACGGCTGATCCCTGCTGTTGCCGGGGAATTAGCCGTTGGTAACAGGCCGCCGTCAGGACTTGGCGTAGCTGCGTCTGCGCCACACCAAGGTCCAATAGACGGCTGATAGTTCCCGCTGCACTGCGCGCATGAACCGTACTCAACACTAAGTGACCACTGAGGGCTGCCCGGATTGCGGCTTGGGCCGTCAACGCGTCGCGAATCTCGCCAATGATAAAGGCATCCGGCCGGTGCCGTAAGCCAACCTTGATCAACTCGTCATAGGTCATCCCCGCAGAGGCATTGACCTGAAGCTGAATAAAATGAGGCTCCTTGATTTCGACCGGGTCTTCGATACTCAACACTACGGCTTTCGCGGTCAGATGCCGCGCCGTAGTGTACATGGTCGTGGTCTTACCCGCACCAGTGGGCCCGGCAAAGAGCATGAGCCCCCGTTGTTGGGCCAAATCACCCAATTGTTGTCGTTGACCGGTTTCCAAGTAATCTAACTGAAGCGTCTGATAAGGGTAAATCACCCGAATGACCAGTGACTCGCGACCGGCGTAGTCACCGACCGTCGAAAACCGCAGTTCTAAATGCCCCGTTACCGTCGGCCAGGTCAACGCCCCCACTTGGGGACGTCGGTGCTCACTCACGGCCATGTCGGCATGAAACTTAAAGTAGGTCAGCAATTGCTGGCCCACGTCAGTAGTCACCTCCCGCCATAATCGTACGGTTTGCGTTTGTCGTAAATGAATATAGTAGGCTTGTGCCCTGGGTAACACGTAAATGTCGCTGCTTTTGTCCTGGACCGCAGCAGCTAAGAGTTCGTCAATTAGGGATTTGATTGGCATCCCCGTCACCTCCCGTAACGTTTGTACTCTGTAGTTTCGCAAACTGAGCCTTAAAGTTTGAAAAGCTTAAAATAAACGTCATTCCCGAACCGGACAAAAAGTGGCGCGCCAAGACAAGTCATCTTGGCGCGCCACTTTGCAGTTCTAATCATCGCGTTTTCAGCCCACAAAAAAGGCCACCGGCAAGTTGCCCGCGGCCTTCTCATCTTGTGTTGTTATTCCACGCCTTCAGGCAAAACGGCGGCTTCGTAAATATCCGAAATATCGTCGTTGTTTTCCAGTTCGTCGATCAAGCCTTGGTACTGGGAAACTTTGGCTTCTGGTACTTCAGTGGTGTTCTGCGGGAACATCCGTACTTCGGAAGTGTCTAACTTGTAGCCCTTGTCCTGTAACGCGTCACGGACAGCCGTTTCTTGTGAAGGATCCGTCCAGATGGTGAATTCATCATCGGTCGTTTCCATGTCGTCCGCACCGGCATCTAAAGCATCCATCAACATCGTATCTTCATCCGTGTCCAAGCCGTCACGTAAGATTACAATGTAACCCTTACGGTCGAACATGTAGGAAACGGAACCAGCAGCGCCTAATGAGCCACCATGGTGCGTGAACGCCGACCGTACAGCCGCAGCCGTCCGGTTCTTGTTATCCGTTAACGCTGCCACCATGATTGCCGTCCCGCCAGGACCGTAACCTTCGTAGGTGATTTCTTCGAACTTGGCACCGCCAACACCGGAAGCCTTGTCAAGCGCACGCTTGATGTTGTCCTTCGGCATGTTAGCTGCCCGGGCCTTGTCCATTTCCAAACGAAGTTGAGGGTTACCGTCGGGATCAACACCACCTGCTTTTGCAGCTTGGTACAAATCACGTGAGATCTTTTGGAAAATTTTTCCACGTTTTGCATCCTGGGCGTTTTTACGCCCTTGAATGTTATGCCATTTAGAGTGTCCTGACATCTCGTAACTCCTCTTTTCTAATAAATTTATATATCCATATAAAACAGACAATGCTAATTTTAGCACCACTTTGGGCCCTTTTCAAGATAAACGTCCATCCCGCCATGGCGCCCCCTAGCTGGCTTTACCAACCCATCTGTCCGCAACCCATTTTGGGGCCACCATAGCGCCTTATGATGGGGCCCTTTCTTCATTAGTAAGGCCTACTTCAAATCAGCCCCCTAAACTATACATAAATTATCAAATAATATACATTTTAAAAACAGCTATACAGTGCGTTTTTAACCTGCGTATAAGAATAATTTATGTATAAAATGTGTTTTTAGAAACTATGTCTTGTATAAATAAACATTTGTCGCTATAATAAGGGTCAATCATTCAATAAAAGAGGAGCATTAATTCGGTATGAAGAAAAAATTAGCATTTATTTTCGCTCTTGCCTTCGCTCTGTTCATCGGTTGGGGAGCCCTGACCCCCACGACGGCACAAGCTGCCACCGATGACTCATTGAGCCAGGTGCAAAAGAAGGGCAAGCTGGTCATGGGGACGTCCCCCGACTACCCGCCCTATGAATTCCAAGCCACGGTCCACGGCAAAAGCAAAATCGTCGGCATGGACGTCGCGGTCGGCCAAAAAATTGCCAAGGACTTAGGCGTCAAGCTAGTCGTCAAGTCAATGTCGTTCGATTCCTTACTGGTCGCCTTGCAGACTGGTAAGGTCGACATGGTCATCTCCGGGATGAACCCGACCCCCGCGCGGAAGAAGAACGTTGACTTCACCCACCTGTACTACCAAGGTGGTTACAGCATCGTGGTCAACAAGAGCGAAAAGGGCCTGTACAAGGACAAGGATTCCTTCAAGGGGAAGACGATTGGTGCCCAAACGGGGTCGACCATGTTTAACGAAACCAAGAAGCAAACGACCGGCACCAAGGTCAAGGGGATGACCTCCGTGTCCGACCTGATTTTGGCCCTGCAAAGCCATAAAATCGATGGGGTCGCGATGGAAAAGCCATCCGCACAAGCCTACGTAGCGAACAACAAGCAACTGGCCATGATTCCCAGCCACTTTGATCTAAGTTCTTCCGATACTAGTGCGGCCGTGGCCTTTAAGAAGGGCTCGACTTCCTTGGTCAACGCCGCCAACAAGTCTGTCGACCAGATTCGCAAACAAAACTTGGTCAACAAAAAGTACTTACCCGCTGCCGGGAAGCATTTGAAGACCAACACCGTTAACACCAGCATGTGGCACTACTGGAAAGCCTTCTTGACCGGGGTCAAATACACCTTGATCATCACGGTCTGCTCCGTGTTCTTCGGGTTCATCTTAGGGGTTATCTTGTCGCTGGCCCGGATGGCACACGGTGGCGTCCTCAAGACCGGTTTGCGGTGGTTAGCTACAGCCTACGTCGAATTCATTCGGGGGACACCAATGATGGTCCAGGTTATGTTCGTCTACTTCGGATTAGGCCTCATCGTGAACCTCCCCGCTTTGACTTCCGGGATTATCGCCATTTCGTTGAACTCCGGGGCGTACATCGCCGAATACATTCGGGGTGGGATTAACTCCGTAGACGAAGGCCAAACCGAAGCCGCTCGGAGCCTAGGGTTAACCAGCGCCTCAACGTTACGTTACGTGGTGCTCCCTCAAGCGTTAAAGAACATCTGGCCATCACTTGGAAACGAATTTATCACCTTAATCAAGGATAGTTCCATCGTCTCGATCATCGGGGTCTCCGAACTGATTTTCCAAAGCAACATCGTGCGGTCTGATACCTACCGGGGCGTGGCTCCCATTGCGGTCATCATGGTGCTATACTTTATCATGACCTTTACCGCCTCGCGGATTTTGAACTACTTCGAAAGGAGAATGCAACATGACTAAACCGATCATTGAGGTCAAGAACCTCGCCAAGAATTTCGACAAAAACGTGGTGCTTAAAGACATCACTGAACAGGTCGACCCCGGTCAAGTCGTGGTCGTCATCGGCCCTTCCGGGAGTGGGAAGAGTACCTTTCTGCGGTGCTTGAACTTACTCGAGACCCCGACCAGTGGCCAAGTCTCCTTTGATGGCCAAGACCTGACCACGCTAGACACCAAACGGGTCAACGCCTTGCGAGAAGAAATGGGAATGGTATTTCAAAGCTTTAACCTCTTCCCGAACATGTCCGTGCTAGAAAACATCAAGTTGGCCCCAATGAAGGTCAAGGGCATGGGTAACGATGAAGCCACCAAGTTAGCCCACCAGTTACTCCAACAGGTCAACTTGGACGACCACGCCGATGCTTTCCCAACCAGTCTTTCCGGGGGGCAAGCTCAACGGGTCGCTATCGCCCGGGCCCTGGCTATGAACCCCAAGGTCATGCTCTTTGACGAACCCACGTCGGCCCTAGACCCCGAAATGGTCGGTGAAGTCCTCAACGTTATGCAAGACTTAGCCGCTCAGGGAATGACCATGGTCGTCGTGACCCACGAAATGGGCTTTGCGAAGTCCGTGGCCGACCGGGTCTGGTTCATGGACGACGGGTACATCCAAGAAAACAGTACCCCGGCGGATTTCTTCGCCCACCCCAAGACCGACCGGGCCAAGGACTTCCTCTCTAAAATCTTAATGTAACCTCACAAACGACTTAAAAGTGCGTCCCCAAGAGATGATGATTTCTTGGGGACGCACTTTTACTTATCTTACTTATTCATATTAAATTCAATTACTCATCCGTGTGCCGGCGGAACCGTTTCAACCCCAGCGCACCGAGAATCAGCCCTATCGCGGCCCACAACCGACCGTGAAGTGGGTTTTCATTGGTTTGTGGCAAGACCGTTGCTTGAGCCACCTTAATGGTTGACCTTGGCGTCGTTGGGTTGGTTTTGCTTTTGGCAAGTTGCGTCGTTTTACCGTGACTCGTCGCTAGCGATTGAACGCCGTGCCCCCGATACCCATTTGCTTGCCGAGTAGAAGTCGTTGAAGTGCCCGTTGAACCTGGAACCCGCAAACGCGGATTCGTCTTTAACGACCGCACCAGTGCGCTCCCGGTGACCGTCTTAGGGACGGCGGCATCCCCAATCACACGGTGCGTTTCGCCGTCCGTTGACTTATCCGCCGGCAGATTACTTCCTGGTGTCGTTGGCGTGGGTGCTGGGTCCGGTACGACTGGTGTTGGGTCCGGACTACTTGGCGTGTCAGGGTCGACGCCCTGGTCCGGATCCTCCCCTGGCGTCACCGCCCCATTCCCGCCGCCGGTGTCACCACCCGTGGTCGCGGCCACGACGTGTAACGTCACGGTCTTGGTTTGTCCGTCACTCGTGGTGAGCGTGACCGGATAATCCCCTGCCTGTGTCAATTCGGCTTGACTCAAATCGACCGTCACGAGAATCGCCGCCCCCGTTTTATCCGTGGCACTGGCATTGAAGTCGGCAGCCGTGGGCGTTGGGTCGCCAATCGTCCAGGTGTAATCCGTTCCCAATAAGGTCTGCTGAGAAGCCAACACGGTCAACCGTCCCGGCTGGAGGGTCACCGTATAGTTCGGGTTAGCGCCCAAAATCACCTGGATATCTTGATACCCCGCCGTCGTGGTGGTCACCGGTGCAAAAGTATAGTCAACCGGCACCCCATCAACTGGCTGGCCACTGACGGTCGCAGTCAACGTCGGCGTCTCGCCCACATAGACCACAACGTTATTAGGGGTGATGGTCACCGGTGCGGGTGTAATGGTCGCCGTGGCCCCAGTAGTGTTTGCGACCCAATCGTACATTTGCGAGGCTGGCTGAGCGGCTAGTTTCGCTTGACCCGCTGCTGAGAGCCCCACTGCATAAGTTCCAACCGCGGTGGGGGCGGTCGCAGTTCCCGTGAAATCGAGATCACCCGTGGTCAACTCACAAATGGTCCCATCGGGCAACACAATCCGGTAACCACTGCCGTCTAACGTGGGAGTCTGCCCCGTATAAGTCGTGGTCGAACTTCCGGTCAAGCGGTACGTGGCGGTTCGCTTGAGCACCGTCACGGTAGCGGTCTGCGCCGAAACCACGGCCCCGTTCGCCAGGTACTGGTAAGTCACCTGATAGGTTCCCGCCTGAGTCGTGTCCACGTTACCGACCGTCGTCAATTGGTCCAGTGTCAAATCGTCGCCCTGTGGTGTGACCGCACTGACGAAGTTATCACTCGGCGTCCAAGTGCTTCCCGCGAAAATGGTCGAATCCGTGACTTTGATATCCGGATTGTCCAAGATGACCGTATAAGTTCCAGAGTAAGCGGTCGCCCCCGTCGTCAGCGGCAAGGCCCAGTCGAAGGTGAACCGATCCGTCCCCTGCGGGATTATCAATTGACCATTTACTAATGTGACGCCATTGGTGAGATTACTGAGGGTGAGATCCGCCGTCGTTTGGCCGCCGAGATTCAAATCGAATAAATCGGTCAACGGTAATGTGTCCGGGGCCATCTTAAAGGTGGTCACCAGTTGCTCATCAGCCACGATATCACTGACCGTTGGCCCGTGTAACGTGGTCAAACGGTTATAAGACAGCGCGTCCACTCCTAAGGTGGTCGCATCGCCCACAGTAGCCGCAGTTAATTCGTTACCGTAAAACGCCCGTTCACCCACGCTGGTAACCGTTTCGGGAACCACGAGGCTCCCCGTCAAGTGGTTAAAGCTAAACGCCGCGTCCCCGATAGTCACCAGTTGATCGCCGAAGACCACACTATTCAGTTGGTTGCCTGCTAGCGCCGCCTCACCAATCGTGGTGAGGCTCGCCAACACCGGCAAGTCACCCATGATACTGTCATATTCAAAGGCGCCGGCGCCAATCGTTTGGAGCTGTTGAGCCGGCGCCCAATCGACCGTGGTCAGTGCATTATCGTAGGTGAACGCATTGACCCCAATCGTTTGTAGGCCCGCTCCTAACGTTAACGTTGCTAGTTTGGCATTCGCCAAGAAAGCCTGGTCGCCAATCGTCGTCACAGCATCTGGTAAGACCAGATCAGTCAACTCACAATCATAGATAAACGCATCTTTTTCAATCGTGGTCAATTGGCTAGCCGGCGCAAAGGTCAACGTGGTCAGGTGCACGTTATTGGCAAACGCTGCTTCACCAATCGTTTGGATGTTGGCGGGAATCACTAAAGTCGTCAGCGGGTCGTTTTCAAAGGCGTGCGCGGTAATTGTGGTCAGCCCCGTAGCCGGTGTCAAATCAACACTAGTCAACTGGGCGCAACTCGCAAAGGCCGTGTCGCCCAGTGACGTCAACGCGGCAGGCAGCGTCACCGTGGTCAACGTATTATTATAGGTGAACGCTGCTTCACCAATGCTAGTCACACTAGCAGGTAAGACCAGTTGCGTCAGCCCATCGGCAACGAAGGCTTCCCGCCCAATCGTCTGGAGCGTCTGGTTAGCCGAAAAATCGACCAGCTGGAGATTCGGTAAATACGCAAACGCGGAATCCCCAATCGTGATCAGTCCGTTGGCAAAGACCGCGCCGGTCAATCCATCCGTCAACCCGGTTTGCGATGCAAAGGCTGCCGCACCAATTCCCGTGACCGTATAAGTCTGCCCATTGACTGTATAAGTCGGGGGTAAATTCAACGTTCCGGTCACTTGCTGGGTGACTCCCGTAATCGTCGCAGTGCCATCGGCGTTCAATTGCCAATCAAACACGCTACTGTCCGCATAAGCGGGCGTCTTAGCCGCCGTGGCTGCGGCCGTAACGGTTGGTACGACCGGAATTTGTAAACTGGTAGCCGTAGCTTGCTGCGCGGCTTGGGCGACCGTTGCCTTGCCGGCTGAAGCTGTGCCTTGCCCCGTCCCCTGCGCATCATTGGTAATGGTCGCCGCTACTGATGCAGCCACAGAACTAGCCGCCAAATGACCACTCCCTGCTGCCGCACTTGAACTCACAGTCGCTGTTGAATTGGCGGCTAAACTACCTGGTTGTGCCGTGCTCGTCACCGCCCCAGAACTAACTGGCGTTTCAGCGGAACTCAGTGCTTTTGTCACAGCACTACTTGTGGCCGAACTAGCAGTTGCGCTCCGGTTTGGCGTCGCTTCTGAACTCGCCGCCGAGCTTACCGCTGAAGACGAACTTAACGTCGCTTGACTCGTTGTGGTGGTCTGAGCCGCACTCACTGTCGCTTGTGCTGAACTAGCCGCTGCCGAAGTTTCGTCCGCGTGCCCAGGCACAGTGGTGACGCCGATTCCAATCGCCGCTACAGTGGCTGCCGTAATGGCCCAACGCTGTGTCAAAATTTGTTTTGTGGTCCCTTGTTTCACTGGCATGTTGATCCCCCCAAGATTCTGTCGCCCACTCTGATTAAAATGAGGCTCTGCCAAATATATTAAGCGATTATCTATTAATTGCAACTATTAATTATGGGTTGCATTAAGTACCCCGACCAGCTCGTAATCCCATCAGATAGCTGGTTTCAAATCCGTTTACATCATAAAGCGGACGCTTACCCAGTGGTAGTTTTTTACCAGCTTTAGTTAGTCCATTATCCTTTTATAGGTTGAGTGGGTAATTAATTATTCGCACGTTGCCACTTTCCCCACCCATACTTGTTGAAACAACAAAAAAGCCCGGGAGTCTCTCCCGAGCTAATGACACTGTTTTAACATTCAATTAGTTACGCGGACCGAAACGTGCGGTGACCGAGTAAGGCGAGGAGGCCTAAGACAATTTCACCCCCGCCAACAAAGATCAAGACGCCCAGGCCACTATGGCCAATCGAGGTTAATAAGTGGGTCACCGTGGTGGTCGTGTTGGGCAACATAACTGGCAATATGAACCAGCCCACCACGCCGACAATCACAGCTAACAAGCCCCCCAACGTCAAACCAGGTCCCAAACCGGCCCAGAAATGGTGGACGCTTAACGCGTACCCCACTGTCACCGCAGTTAAGAGTAACGCCGCGACCAGCACGTAGAAGTTCAGCTGCCGAGCCCATTGTAACTGACTAGCCGCTGTCTGCATGGCCGTCGTGTTAAAGGTCTTCGTCACAAGCTTCTCTGCTCGTTGGGCAATGCTTTTGGTCAACGAGGTACTAGCGGACACGCCATCTGTCGAGGCCTGTGTCTCAATCGCACTGGTCAATTCGGTTGCATCAACGGAATTAGCCGATTGACCATACAACTGGGCCACCCCCATCGCCAGATAAGGTTGCGCAACGCTCGCAGTCACCGGATTTCCCGTCACGCCTAAATCACTAAGTTTATTATTCAACCGGTTGATGACACGTTCCCCCACCGTCGACCGGGAGACTACACCGGCCGTATACGTCGCGTTAAAAACGGTCAGTTTAAGGCCAACCGTTACCGTTAACAGAAGAACCAAAACGGCCAACCAACGCCCTAACGCGGGGCGCCGCTGATAAGTGGCCTGTGGTTGGGGGTCCGGGGCCTGTTTAGGTTCTGTGGGATGGTAACGGGCCATTCGAGTGTTTTCACTCACACCAGCCACCTCCATGACTAGAAATTTATTGTTACTTATTGTAGCACATCTTAATGGTTAAAAGGTTAAGGGGGGCTTAAGGTGAAAAAGGCCGGAACGCCAAACCGTCCCGGCCCTCACACAAACCAGGTTGAGAGCCGCTTTTCTTGTGGCCCAATCCGGATTGCTTACTTGGTCGAACTCCGCTTCATCAGCCCATAAGGTAAGATGACCGTTTTGTCGTCGACCGTTTCGTTGTTCATTAATTTAGTTAACAACCGCATCGCAACGGCACCAATATCGTACAACGGTTGCGTGATAGAACTCATCTTTGGCCGAACCAATTCCGTTAACTTGGTATCGTTACTGGTGATGACTTCAAAGTCATCTGGGACAGCGACTTGGGCATCGGTCAAACCGTTCATCACCCCAGCTGCCAGTTCGTCGTCGCCAACAAAGGCCGCCGTAGCTCCCGTCGACATCAACGCGGGCTCCAAAGCTTGCCCCGCCTTGTAAGTGTAATCCGTTTCAAAAATCAGCTTGTCATCGTAAGCGATCCCCGCATCTTTCAAGGCTTTCTTGTAGCCTTTCAAGCGGTAATCATGGTTAATGGCCTCATCCATCGACCCGGACACAAAGGCAATCTTGCGGTTCCCGTGATCAATCAAATTCTTAACAGCTTCTGCCACTGCAGCCACGTAGTCAATGTTGACGCTCGGTTGGTTCTGTTCTTCGTCCACTGAACCCGCCAAAACGATTGGCGCCTTTGACCGTTTAAACTCATCGCGGAGTTCGGGGGTTACTTGGTTACCCATGAAAATAATTCCGTCGACCTGTTTAGCCATCAGAGTGTTCAGCACCTGAACCTCTTTGCCCCCATTTTCATCGGAGTTGGTCAAAATGATGTTATACTTGTACATCATCGCAATGTCATCGATTCCTCGTGCTAACGAGGCAAAGTACACGTTGGTGACGTCCGGAATGATAACCCCGACCGTGGTGGTCTTCTTACTAGCTAAGCCACGAGCGACGGCGTTTGGCCGGTAGTCCAGACGATCAATGACCTCCAATACTTTCTTCCGAGTTGCTGGTTTAACGTTCGGATTGCCATTGACCACCCGGGAGACGGTGGCCATGGAAACTGCCGCTTCACGCGCCACATCGTAAATTGTTACTGTCTGCTTTTCCATAATAACGATAGCCCTTTCTTTTCTGTTTTAAGTTGTTTTCATCCGTTTTCATGCGACTTGAACTAGTATACAAAAAGTTAGTTTGGCGTGCAAGAACTGAAAACGCTTTCATCCCAAAGAATACCCTAATTTCACTGAATTTTCAAGCTAAGAGCCTGGCTATGCTATAATGAGGCTAACTTTTGAAAGGGTGATGACATGACAAAACTCGAACAGATCCAGCAATGGACCGCGGAACACCACGCGGATATGACTTACCTCAGCAATCCCAAAACCATCCAATATTTAACTGGTTTTGGCAGTGACCCCATCGAACGGGTCCTCGCTTTAGTCGTCTTTCCCGACCAAGATCCCTTTATCTTCGCTCCCGCGCTAGAAGTGGAAGTTATCAAAGCCACTGGTTGGGCCTTCCCAGTCATCGGTTACCTAGATCACGAAAATCCCTGGGCGTTAATCGCCGACCAAGTCAAGGCACGCCACGTTGCCCCCACGCACATCGCCCTGGAAAAGGGACAACTACAGGTGGCCCGCATGGAAGCCTTAGGCGCTCAGTTGAACCACCCGACCTTCGATATCGATATCACCAGCTTCATCGACCACATGCGCCTGAT
This sequence comes from Levilactobacillus suantsaii, assembly GCF_004115745.1. GTDB lineage: Bacteria > Bacillota > Bacilli > Lactobacillales > Lactobacillaceae > Levilactobacillus > Levilactobacillus suantsaii. The sequence continues at coordinate 26,341 of NZ_QXIL01000002.1, forward strand.
CAAGTCCGCCGACGAAATCAAGAAGCTGGAAATCGCTGGAAAGTGGGACGATTTCGCCTTTGAACATGGCTTTGCCGCCGTGAAAGCCGGTCGCACGGAACAATCCGCTGTTGCCGAACTGCAGTACGCTTTAATGAAGGAAGGCATCATGGAGATGTCCTTCGGCAGTCTGGTCCAAGCTGGCGCCCACGCCGCGGAACCCCACGGGGCAACCAACGATACCAAATTTGCCACTAACGAATTAGTCTTGTTCGACCTCGGGACCGTCTACCAAGGCTACATTTCGGATGCTTCCCGGACCGTTGCCTTGGGTACGCCAACCGCCAAGCAAAAGGAAATCTATGACGTTTGCTTAGAAGCCCAGTTAACGGCCCAAGCTGCCGTTAAGCCTGGTATCACGGCCGCCCAACTCGACAAGATTGCCCGCGACATCATCACTAAGGCCGGTTATGGCGAATACTTCATTCATCGGTTAGGCCACGGCATGGGCATGAGCGACCACGAATTTCCGTCCATCATGGCGGGCAACGACCTGGTCTTAGAACCCGGCATGTGCTTCTCCATTGAGCCCGGTATCTACATCCCTGGTGTGGCGGGTGTTCGTATCGAAGACTGCGTCCACGTCACCGCTGACGGCAGTCTCCCCTTCACCCACACGTCAAAGGAACTCACTTACGTCGGTTAAGTTGCACCCAATAGCTTAAAAAATCATCGAAATTAAAAACACCCCCAGGTTGGCCCTTAAAAGCCACCCTAGGGGTTTTATGTTGTGCTGCCTTACGTTGACAGACACCAAATCACTAAAAAGACCCATAGCGGGTTTAATCACCTAACAACCACGAAAAGCAAAGACGTCCCCGCTATGAGCTATCATCATTTTACCAGACTTGGACACCAATGTATCATAAAATTTCTTGCAAAGGGGCATCACTTCCCCCACTCGCGATACTCAAAAAGGGGAAACACAGTGACCCCCCAGGATTGGCTTTAATCTCCAATCTTGGAGGGTCACTTGAACACCGATCTTTACTTTAGGTTATGGCAACCGTTAAGCCGGTGTACCTGGTTGAGTCGTCGCCGACGTGGAGGCTTCACTTGCCGTATCGGTCGCGGCCGTACTTTCAGAAGAGTCGGTCTCTGATTCAGTCGCCGTCTCACTGTCCATACTGGAAACTTGGTCACTACTCAACACGATGTCGTCATCGGTCGCTTCAGCGCTTTCATCACTCGCCGTCCGCCAATCTTCTGGCTCGTCATCGTCTTCATCAGTGTCCAAGTGATCGTGAAGGTTTTCCTTAAAGTCGTCTAAGGCATCAGCCGCGTAAAAGGCATAGTCCACGGCGCGATCCTTCAAGGCATCCCCTTGTTTACGCACCATATCTTTCAAGGCCTCACGTTTTTCCAAATCCAAAGCTTGGTAGGCCGCGTAGGCTGCACCGCCTAAAATTAATCCTGCTAATAACTTGTGCTTTGCCATTCTGATGACTTCCCTTCCGTATTAGTCGACTGTCGTCTGCTTGTGCTTATGGCGCCGATTCCGGTACAGATCAAATGCCGTCTTACTCATGCGCGCCGCCACTGACGACTTACGGGTCGCCGTGACGCCGACCCGGTCGGTCAATTTACGCGTCGCCGTGTTCAAATCGGAGACGCTTTCACCCAAGTCCGCCGCAGCTTGGAAAACCGGGTCGATCGTAGCGACCTTCTGGTTCACGTCCTTCAATAATTCGTTAGCGTTAGCCATGATGTTTTCCGTTTGCTTGCTCAACGTATCGACATCATCGGTCACGGTTTTCATCGAACGATTAACCTCGGTTAACGTTTTGTTTAATTTGACTAAGAACATCCCAATGAAGAGCACCAAGATCAACAACGCAATTGCTGCAATCAAGCCTGCTATCTGTCCCCCGGTCATGACAACCCCTCCTTATGCATACTTAATGACTTACCCATAGAATAGCATTGTCACGCCGGGGGTGCAATTAAAACCCCACCCCAATTTCGCAATTTCCGGTCTAATCATAGGCGTCAGCCCGGAAATCTGCTAAACTAGAGCTTGGCAGATTGACCACTTGGCTCGCCGTCAACCATGACTTTCAGTTGACCGGGCCCCATTCTTTATAAAGGAGGTTCGTCGCTTGACGATCCAAACAGCCGTCACCACTTCTCTCAAATCGAGTTCGTGGTTCAAAAATTACCTTAAATCATTTGACTGGGAGTCCTTTCTCCACCTGGTCACCAGCCGCTTCTTCGCCTTACTGGCACTGACCGTGCTCTTCTTTTTGATTAACCTCATTGGTAAGGCCATCTTGAACCACAGCTTCAAGCGTTACTTACAGGGTAAATCTAAGACCCAGCAGTCGACCAATCGCCTGCAGACCATCAGCATGCTGACCATGAACCTGTTCCATTACACCATTCTATTCTTTTGGCTTTACGCCATTCTATCCACATTAGGCGTTCCGGTGGGCACTTTGGTCGCTGGGGCCGGAATCTTCAGTCTGGCTTTAGGGCTGGGTGCTCAAGGTTTCGTCAGTGACTTGGTTACCGGGATTTCCATCCTCCTGGAACAACAGCTCGATGTGGGTGACGCGGTCAAGATTGGGACCATCGAAGGTATCGTCACTGCCATTGGGTTACGTACCACCCAGGTCACCGGTGTCGACGGGACGGTCAACTTCATTCCCAACCGCAACATCACCATCGTCTCCAACCGGTCGCGCAATAACATGCGGGCTTTGGTCAACATCCCCATTGCGACGACGACGCCGATCGAGGAATTGCGGCCCATCATCGACACGGTCAACGACCAGTTGGTCCCGCAGCACCCGAGCATCATCGAGGACCCCGTCATCATGGGCGTCGTGACTTTGCCGACCGGTGAATTGGTCTACCAAGTCATTCTCATGACTAAAAACGGGAGTCAGTTCAACCTACAGGCCATCTTTCTCACGGCCTACTTGAAGGCTATTCGGCAAGCGGGCATTCACCTGCCGACCCATACCTCCACATCCCATCAAGCTTAATCGTCAAATAACCAAACGCGCATCGCATAACCAGCTTCTCCGGTTATGTAATGCGCGTTTTTTAGTAACGTGTTTATGATTTAGGCCAAGAATCTTGACTCAGTGTCTGCTCAGTCTGTTTGGGGATGACCTGATACTGGTTGTCCAAGTTATGGGCTAAGTAGTTAACGCGTTTTAGAATCTCCCGACGGGTAATGATGCCCCGAAAAATCATTTGTTCTCCCACCAAAGGGACGAACGGTTCATCCACCAACAGGTTCAAAATCAGTTCTAATTTAGCAGGATCATCGACCCAGTGGGTCACCGGCAACATCACGTCGGCGACTTGAACCGTCCGCAGTTGTTCCACGGCCGCCCCCTTAACTCGTAACAAACGGTCCGTGACCGAAGATAGCGTCAATAATCCTTGAAGCTGGTCGTTGGGCGCCAAAACGGGGATTCGCGTGTAGCCGACTTTCGACAGCACCATCAAAGCGTGCTCCAAATTATTGGTGGCTGTCACGTTGGCGACCCGGTCAGCCGGAATCACATAGCTCTTGGGCGTCTGCCGCAATAGGTCGGCAACTGCAGGGTCTAACATACCGTCATCCTTTCTGCGTGGCACGGGGAAACGTAAAGTTCAACTTGCGCACGGGTTGCCCGTCGCGCGTGTAGTACTGGACCTGCCAGTTTTTAGCAGTAACCGTGACTAACGCACAGGTGCCCCCTAAGGTGCGAAACTCCCCGCGGGGTTGACTGATACTACCCGGGTTCAAGAACAAGCAGCCGTGGACCAATTCCACGGCTAACTCGTGGGTGTGGCCAAAGAAAACCGCCTGGGCTTGTTCGGCTTGGGCGTGTAAAGCTAATTGCGTGAGGTCCCAGTTGACCGCATCGTGATGTCCGTGAACTAGTAGAACCTGACTGCCATCAACTTTGGGAGTCGCCGTCAACGGGAACCGTTGGTCACGATCCATGTTGCCCCGGACCACCCAGGTATTCTGAAACCAGGGATCATCGACCGTCATTTCAGAATCGCCACAGTGAAAGACGCGGTCGGGGGCTAACTGATGCCGCAATTGTTCGAGAATCGTCCGGTCGCCGTGATTATCACTAATGACTAACCATCGTGCCATCGCTAGGCCCCCCACCATTCGTCAAATTTTGCCAGCATCGCCGCCGTGGCTTTAGCCCGGTGACTGAGCCGGTTCTTCTTGGCCAGCGGCATCTCCGCGAAAGTCTGGTGTTCTTCCGGGACATAAAACAACGGGTCGTACCCGAAGCCATCCGTTCCCCGTGGAGCCGTTAAGATGGTTCCGGCCACCTCACCCACGGTCACCAATTGTTGACCGTTAGGCTTTACCAGCACCAACGAGGTATGAAAGGTCGCCGTCCGTTGAGCCGGCGCCGTCCCCCGCAGTTGTGCCAAGAGTTTGGACTTGTTCTTTGCGTCATCGTGGTCCCCGGCATACCGGGCGGAGTAGATGCCGGGCGCTCCGTCTAGGGCGTCGACCATCAACCCCGAATCGTCGGCTAACACCGGCAACTGGGTTGCGTGATCCACGGTGGTCGCCTTCAATACCGCGTTTTCGGTGAACGTATGCCCCGTTTCGTTGATCGGGGGTAAAGCTGGAAAATCTGCCAGGGTCTTGACCGTGATGCCCTTCGGTTCAAAAATCGTCCGAAATTCACGGGCCTTCCCGGCATTGGTCGTTGCAACGACTAGTGTTTCTGTCATAGTTTATTTAGCCTCCAATGTGTCTAATTGCGTTAAATCGGTCAGTGGAACGGTCTGCACGTGGACAGCTGTCGATAACCATTGCTGCGCCACCCGTTCGAAACTCGCCCCATCCCCGGTCGTGTAATATCTCGCGGTGGGTGGCGTTGTTTTTAACCGTGTTAGCTGGTGCTCCGTCAACACGGTGGCCACCCGTTGGGCCGTCGCGACGCCGGGGTCCACCAAGTGAACGGTCGGCCCCATCGCGCGGTGAATCACCGGTTGTAAAAGGGGAAAGTGGGTACACCCCAAAATCAACGTGTCCAAATGTGCCGCGCGTAACGGCTGAAGCTTGGCGGTCACGACTTGTTGGGCGTGAGGCGAGGTCAGGTCGTTAGCTTCCGCCAAGGTCACGAACTCCGGACAAGCCAGACTGGTGACCTGATTTTGCAGGTCCTGTTTACGGACCAACCGGTCGTAACTGCGGCTGTTGACCGTTCCGGCCGTGGCGATGACTCCAATGCGATGCGTCTGCGTCACCTTAGCCGCGGCTTTTGCGCCCGGGGCAATCACGCCGACGACCGGAATGGGGAGTTCTTGGTGTAAGGCTGGCAAGGCCGCCGCAGTCGCCGTGTTACAGGCAATCACCAGTAGTTTAATTCGATCGGTCCGCCGCAAAAACGTCGCAATTTGCCGGACAAACGTGCGGACCTCCTGTTTGGTGCGGGGGCCATATGGTAACCGTTGCTGGTCCCCAAAATACACCGTGGCTTCCGCCGGCAATCGCCGGTGAATCGCCTTCAATACTGTCAATCCGCCCACTCCCGAATCTATCAATCCAATCGGATCATTGCGCATCACTCAACGCCTCCTCACAGCTTATTAGTTGAACTTATATTATCATCCTTTATTGAACCGGTTTCAAGTCAGATGCCATGACCCCCGGTCCTAAAAAAAGTCTAAAGTTATCGTAAAATCCAGTTCCCCTCTTATTTTACGGTATAATAACAATATGGTAACAAAACAGACCACTAATCGGACGAAGGAGTCAATAATTTTGAAGAATTTATACCAAACCGTCATGCACGACGCTGCCGGCGCACCTTATTTGCCCCAGTTGATTTTGCGTGACGCGCTCATACCAGAACTGTTAGGGGATGACCGGGGGGCCATCGGCTACTGGGCAGGTAAATCCCTCGCCCGTAAGTTCCCCCTAGGCAACCCAACGGACGCGGCCACCTTCTTCCAACAAGTTGGGTTTGGCGACCTAACATTGCTCAACCAAACGGCCGAGATGACCAGTTGGCAACTAAGCGGGGAACCCGTTAAGCTACGCAAGCAAGTCAAAGCCGACAACGATTTTACTTTAGAAGCCGGCTTCTTAGCCGAAATGATGGCCCAACAACTCGGAGTTAATGCCGAGGCCGAAATGACCGAGACGACGCGCAAATTACGCGACCACGTAGTCACCTTCAACGTTTATACGGACCCCAACGACGTCATTCCCGATTATGACGCTCCCCAGCCGCTTAAGTTAATCACACCAACGACTGACGCCGACCAGGACCAATAATTTAATTTTTCGAAACGTGTCCCATAACGGCGCGCTAGCTCTAGCTAACGTGACCCTTGTGAGGCACGTTTTTTATGATCAATCAAAAAAGGAGTCAGAATCTCTTCTGGCCCCTCAAATGCGACGAATAAGCGCCGCTTCATTCTAGATAACGTGGAGCGTACTTAAGCTTCAACGTATTGGTCTAAAATCTTCTTTAATTGTTCCTTGGAGTGGTAACCCACGATGGAGTCGACCGCTTCGCCGTCCTTTTTTACTAACAGCGTTGGAATACTCATGATGCCGAAGTTTTGGGGCGTATTTGGGTTAGCGTCTACGTCCATCTTAGTGAACGTGACTTGATCACCCATTTCTTCAGACAACTGTTCCACCACTGGTGATTGCATCCGGCACGGGCCGCACCACGTTGCCCAAAAATCGGTCAGCGTGACGCCCTTAGCTGTGTCTTCTTCGAAGGTTTTATCCGTTGTTTCTGTAACCATCTTATTGCCTCCCTAATTCGTTATGAACTACCAGTAGCTGTTAATCATCTACATTGATTAGTCTAACAGATTGACGCGAAATGACAACTAAATTGCTTACAACTTAATTTTGTTAGAAGCGAACGACGGTCGACCCGTCGCCACCAGCATTAGCGGGCGAGAAACCGAAACTCTTGACGCGCTTATTACGTTTCAAGTAGTCGGTCACCCCCTTACGCAATGCCCCGGTCCCCTTGCCGTGAATAATCGTCACGGTCGGGTAACCCGCGAGTAACGCGGCATCGATGTAGCGGTCGACTTCGGCCATCGCCTCGTCGTAGCGGTGCCCCCGCAGATCCAAAGTTGGTGACATCCCGCTCGACCCAGTCCGGCGTACCGATGCTCGGGGTTGCTTCTTTGATTTAGCGGGATCGGCACCCTTTTCAAGGTCCGACGTGGCAATCTTCATCTTCAAGATGCCCAATTGAACTTCCCAGTGGTCGTCGTCGAGTTGTTGCATCAAGACGCCTTGTTGGCCGTACGACTTGACCAGCACGTTATCACCCTTCTTGAAGGTATGCTTCGCCTTTTCCCGGCGGAGAACCTTGTTTTTCTTCAGGCCCGTATCTTGTTGGATGGCGTTCAACGCGCCTTGCGCGGCAATCAACTCATCTTCTTTGACCACACTGCGCCCCGCATCGAGTTGTTTCTTTCGCAGGTCAGAAATGATCTTGTTGGCCCGCTTACGTGACTCGTCCACTAATCGGTTGGCCTCCTGTTTGGCCGTCGTCATCAGGTGGTCTTTTTGCTGCTGATACTGGTCAAATTGGTGTTGCAACTCGTGGTGCAGTTCCGTGGCTTCCTTCAGTTGCGTGGCCAATTCGGCCGCATGGCTATCAGCCACGCGTTTTTGCTCGGTCAAGTCACTGATCATGGCGTTCAAGTCTTGGCTATCCTGGTCGGTCAAGCCCCGCGCCGCCGCCACGACTTGGCTAGGCATTCCTAAACGGGCCGCGATATCTAACGCGTTACTGCGCCCCGGAATCCCAATCAACAACCGATAAGTCGGTTGCAAACTTTCGGCGTCGAACTCCATGCTGGCGTTGATGGTCTCCGGCCGGTTATACCCGTAAGCCTTGAGTTCCGGGTAGTGGGTCGACACCATCACGTAACTGCCCAAAGTCCCAATCTGGTCCAAAATGGCAATCGCCAGTGCGGCCCCTTCTTGAGGGTCGGTCCCAGCACCCAGTTCGTCGATAACAATCAGGCTATTTTCATCGGCCTGTTTCAAGATGCCGACGATGTTTTCCATGTGCCCCGAGAAGGTACTTAGGCTTTGTTCGATGGATTGTTCGTCTCCAATATCGGCAAAAATATCGTCGAAGACGCCAATCACACTGTTCTCGTTGGCTGGAATAAAAAGACCGGACTGACCCATCAACTGGACCAACGCCAGGGTTTTCAAGGTGATGGTCTTCCCACCAGTGTTGGGCCCAGTGACGATGATGGTCTTGTAATCCTGACCGATTGCGATGTCGTTAGCCACAACCTTTTTTTGGTCGATCAACGGGTGCCGCGCTTGGCGCAGGTTCACCTGATTAGTCGTCGACAATTTGGGTTCTGTGGCGTGCAAGTGATGCGCGTACTGGGCCTTGGCGTTGATAAAGTCAAAGTGCCCTAAAATTTCAGCGTTACGTAAGATTTCTTGTTGGTACGGCGTCAGTAAGGCGGTCAATTCCGCTAACAGACGCTGCTCTTCGTGCCGTTCGTCCATCTGGTTTTGCCGCAAACGGTTATTCAAACTAACCACCGCTTGCGGTTCAATAAACAGGGTCTGCCCACTGGCACTTTGGTCGTGGACGATGCCCCCGAAGTGTTGCTTATATTCCGAACGGACCGGCAACACGTAGCGGTCGTCGCGAATCGTTACGATGGTCTCGCTTAAATACTTGGCGTCCTTGCCCCGGGTGTACTGATCCATACTTTGACGAATGGCCGCCGCCGTTTGGGTGATGTGTTGGCGAATCTGGCGTAACTCCGGTGACGCGTCGTCAGTTAGATGACCGTCTCCTTCTAACGACGTGCGTAACCGCCGCGTCACGTCTGGTAAAGTCACTAATTCGTGGACTTCTTGGTCTAGTACGCGTAGGTCAACTTCTTTATCCGCCAACTGTTCAAAGAACCGGACCACGGAACTGGTCGTCCACAGGATTCGACTAATTTGCGCTAATTCCAGACCGTTTAAAACGGCTTCTAAGGCCAACCGTTTCAAATGCGGGCGAATGTCATCTAGTTTCGGCAACGGAATCCCACTTTCTAAGCGGTAAATATCCGCGCCGTCACGAGATTCATCTAACCAACGCTGTAACTGCTCACTATCGGCCGTGGGCTGTAAGTGATCGAGTTCTCGGCGACCAGCCGCCGAGACCAAGTAGTGCTGGATAGCTTGCTTGATGCGCCCATACTCCATGATGCTGAGTGTTTTTTGGTTCATGTGTAACTCCTCTCACAAAGGGCTCCCTAGGACTTGGTCAACCACCAGTCATAAATCTGATAAGACAAGCCAGGGGTCTGTTTCACGATCCACTGCGCCGCAGGAGACGCCTGGTAGGTCGTTTGAAACCCGGTAATGGGTAATAAAATCAATAAATTCAAAATTAAAAAGATAACCACATAACGAATCACTAAGTTGATCAAACCGCCAGCTAAGGCGTTCACTTGGTGGACGACCGGTAGCTTAGTCGCCCGGTTCAACCCAAACGACGGCGCACGATAAAGTAGCCCACGGTCAGGATGGCGGAAAAAGCCAACCCATTCAAGAAAAAGTGGCTACTTTGGCCAGCCGTTACCGCACTGACCGAACTATTCAGATTCAAGTTGCCCACGAATTGACTGAGGCCCGTTGCCACCGGCTGGGCGCCAAATCGAGCTGCCACCCAGACCACGAGGTACCCCACGGTCAATAAAATTTGGATCACGAACCCGCGCCGATAACCACGGTGAAAGCCCCAAGCTAAAATCACTAAAATTCCGAGACTGAGTAACACCCTAAGCCCCCGTTTCTGGTGAGTGCGGTCGGGGAGTGTGGTCCTCCGTATCCGCGGACGTCTTCTGCGCATTGGGGGCTTTTTGCTGATTCTGAGCCTTGGCCGCCATCTTCAATTGATCCGAAATGGCGTTAAACGCCATTAAAACTGCCGCATCTTCCTTACTGATATCCGGAGATACCTTTTTCAATTGGTCGAATTGTTCATTCAATAAAGTGGTTACGGCACGCATATGGTCATCGGTTGCTTGACCCACGATGGTGTAGGGCTTGCCCGCAATCACCGCCTTAAAGCGGTGGGTCTGTTCTGTCATCTCATCATCCCCCTATTTTCCACAATGCCTTAATTTTACCATTAATTGGGAGTTGGGCCTAGTTTTGACACACACCAAAATGAGCCCAAACAAAAAGGGCGGTCATCCGCCCCTCATTGCCCGCTTGCTTTACTTTTTGCCCGCGTTCGGGTCGATGGTACCATCCGCTAAGAAGGTGTTCAAAACGGATTCGACCATGTCCCATTCTTCGTCGGATTCGATCAATTGAAGATCGCCGCCGGAAGGATTAGCCGGGTCATCGTCAGCCGGTAAGGCATAGGCCTGAATGTCGACTTCTTCGTCGTCACTCTTACCAGCCGGGTAAATCAAAATGTAAGATTTACCAAAGTCGTCGGATTCAAACGTGAATAACACGTCGTATAACTCTTCGTTACCATTTTCATCAACTAATGTAATTTGTTCTTGGTCTTCGTTCATGGGAAACCTCACTTTTCTCGGGTTAATTTGCCTTTACGATCCAAATAATTCTGCAAAATCAACCCAGCTGCTAATTTGTCAATGACACGCTTGCGTTTCCGCCGTGACGTGTCTGCTTGTTCCACTAACATACGCTCCGCTTCAACCGTTGTCAACCGTTCGTCTTCGTAATCGACCGGTAAGTGAAACCGATCCGTTAACATTTGACCGTAACGTTGCGAAGCCGCCACACGCGGGCCTAAGGTATTGTTCATGTTCTTAGGTAATCCGACCACGAAACCGTCAACTTCATGGGCCTTGACCAGTTCCGCCACGCGGTCCAAGCCAAACACCTCTTGATCTTCATCAATTGGAATGATCTCAACCCCTTGAGCCGTCCAGCCCAAGGCGTCGCTCACGGCGACCCCCACGGTTCGTGATCCGACGTCTAGTCCCATTAACTTCATGAAGGTTTCACCGGTCCATTCTGATTAAGATAGAAACGCACGAGTTCTTCAATAATCTCGTCACGTTCGTGTTTGCGAATTAAATTCCGCGCATCATTGATTCGCGGGATGTACGCAGGATCGCCTGATAGCAGGTACCCGACAATCTGATTAATGGGATTATACCCCTTCTCTTCCAGTGCCTGATAAACCGTTACCAGTGTCTCATGAACATCCTTTGGCTGGTTGGCGCCAAAATCAAAATACATCGTTTTGTCTAATGAACTCACTATATCACACCCCCGTACTTCCTCACTTAGTCTTAATTTTACTCGATTGCCCGTTAAACTACAACGACGGGCCTCCAATGTAATGTTTTCGTAATACTCTTAACCACTTTGGGGTGCCAACGCAAAGACGGCGCGGCCACTAGTTACGCGTCCTCACCGTCCTTACCATTTTCAGTCTCGTAACCGGTTAATCTTGGGCACTTAACCAATCATTAGCGGCCTGCATCGCATCCGGCAAGCCCGCTGGGTTCTTGCCACCGGCTTGAGCTAGGTTCGGCCGGCCGCCACCGCCACCGTTAATCTTCGGGGCAATGGCTTTAATCAAATCACCGGCCTTGACTTGCTTTTGCTTGTCGGCACTGACCGCCACAATCAGATTAGCCTTACCGTTGACCTCGGCCCCCAAGACCAAGACGTCGGATAACGCCTTGTCGCGCCAAGTGTCAGCTAAGGCTCGCAACTGGTCCATCTTGGAGACTTGGACGGTCCCGCTAATCAACCGATATTGACCAGCCGTTTCGACGTGGTCAAAGACCGCTCCAGCTTGTTGACCGGCCAACTTGCCTTCCAAGGTCGCCTGCTTCTGTTGTAAGTCCTTGACCTGGGCTTGTAAGGCCTGCAGACGTATCTCAACTTCGCTGGTCTGGGTGACCTTCAAATCGCCCGCAACCCGATCCAAGACGTTACTCCGGTCATTCAAGTAACGGTAAGCGGCCGCCGAGGTCACGGCTTCGATTCGCCGCACACCGGCGCCGACCCCGGATTCCGAGGTAATCTTGAACAAGCCGATTTCATTGGTGTTGCGGACATGGTTCCCGCCACAGAATTCCGTGACGTAATCGCCGGCGCTCACCACGCGGACCGTCTTGCCGTACTTTTCACTGAACAACGCGATGGCGCCCATCTTCTTAGCACTGTCGATGTCGGTCACGACCGTGTTCACCGGCAATTCGTCAAAAATCTTTTGGTTGACGATGGCTTCGGCCTTCGCCAAATCAGCCGGGTCGACTTGGCCAAAGTGGGTAAAGTCAAACCGCAGGTAGTCGCCTTCAACTAAGGAACCGGCCTGTTGAGTGTGTTCGCCAAAGACATCGCGTAACGCCTTGTCCAACAAATGCGTTGCGGTATGGTTCTTTTCGACCTTGCTGTGGAAGACTGGGTCGACCTTGAGTTCGTACGTGGTGCCCTTTTTCAGTGGCGCTACGACATCTAAGGTGTGCAGGTTCTGGCCGTTCGGGGCATGTTGCACGTCCGTCACGTGAGCCACGACCTGACCATCCAAGTCATAAATGTCCCCGTGGTCGGCGACTTGGCCCCCCATCTCGGCGTAGAACGGCGTCTGAGCAAACATGGCTTCGGCCGTCCCAGTGGTGACTTCGTCGGTCAACTGGTCGTTAGCCACTAATTCGACCAAGTCACTCTTAGCCGTCAGCTGCGTGTACCCCACGTATTCACTCGGGGTTTTGACGTTGATCAACAAGTCGTGTTGTAAGCCCATGGCCTTTTGCTTACCGCGCGCATTACGAGCCCGGTCCCGTTGCTTTTGCATCTCGACCTTGAATCCGTCTTGATCGACCGTGACGCCCTGATCGATGGCGTATTCCTGGGTCAGTTCAACCGGGAAGCCGTAGGTATCGTACAATTTGAAGGCGTCAGCCCCATTAATTTGCTTCTTCCCCGTTTGCTTGAGATCGGCGATTAAACCGTTCAAGAGGTCCAAGCCACCGGTCAGCGTTTCGCCGAACCGGTCTTCTTCAGAGCGCACAATCTTTGCGATGTAGTCCTTTTGCTTTAAGACTTCTGGGTAGTAGGACTGCATGATTTGCCCCACGATGGGCACTAATTGGTCCAAGAAGGCGCCTTGAATCCCGAGCTTCTGCCCGTTGACAACGGCCCGACGAATCAAGCGCCGGATGACATAGCCGCGGCCTTCGTTACTTGGCAACGCCCCGTCACCGATGGCAAAAGTGATGGCCCGCGCATGGTCAGCAATGACCTTAAAGGAGATGTCATCTTCCTTGTCAGCACCGTAATGCTTGTTGTCACTTAAGGCTTGCGTCTTTTCAATCAGCGGCATGAACAAGTCGGTCTCAAAGTTGGTCCGGGCGTTTTGGAAAATCGAGACGACCCGTTCCAGCCCCATCCCCGTATCAATGTTCTTCCGCGGTAACGGCTTGTAGCTGCCGTCTGGTTCGTGGTTGAACTGGGAGAAGACGATGTTCCAAACTTCCAGATACCGTTCATTTTCACCACCCGGGTAGTTTTCCGGGTCGTCCGGTGCTAAGTTGTTGAAGTCTTCGCCCCGGTCATAGAAAATTTCGGAGTCGGGTCCCGAAGGCCCTTCACCGATATCCCAAAAGTTGTCTTCCACCGCGATGATGTGGTCGGGGGCGACCCCGGCCTTTTCCCAGTCTTCCTTAGCGACCGTATCCTTGGGGTAGACCGTCATGTACAGCTTATCGGGGTCCCAGCCGAACCAGTCGGGCGACGTTAAGAGTTCCCAAGCCCAGGTGATGGCTTCTTTTTTAAAGTAATCACCCACCGAGAAGTTCCCTAACATTTCAAATAACGTGTGGTGCCGGGCGGTCCGACCGACATTTTCGATATCGTTGGTCCGGATACTCTTCTGTGAACTGGTCAGCCGCGGGTTTTCGGGAACCACTTGGCCACTGAAATACTTTTTCATGGTTGCTACTCCGGAATTGATCCAGAGTAAGGACGGGTCATCCTTCGGCACCAGCGAGGCGCTGGGTTCAATGGTGTGTCCCTTGGACTTGAAGAAGTCGAGATACATCTGCCGAATCTGACTACTGCTTAGCTCTTTCATCTCTTAAATACCTCCAAAAAAAGATAAAAACACCGTTGCCCGTAAAGACGCCGAAGCGCGGTACCACTTTACTTGCAACGATGTTTAGTCGTTAACCTCTTAAACTCATAACGCCGAGTCGCGATGTTGCCTGCGAGGGAGCACCAATTGGGGTCGAGTCGTTTTTCACAGCACCCAAAACGTTTCTGAAAGTCGGGCCCCACCGGTATATCCTCTATGCTTATTTAATTGTCCACTTGAAATTATAGGTGGCCGGTTGGCACTTGTCAATCGCAAGTCTATTGGTAACGATTGGACTCGCGTTTGCGCCGTTTTCGTTCGGCCCGGGCCGCAGCCCGTTGTTCGATCCGGCGTTCCTGGTCCTTCTTGTGGTGAATGGCTTGCTTGATCTGGTGCTTGTAGCCGGGTTTAATCTTCTTTTTCTTCTTCTTGACCAGGCCAATCAGCGTTGGGTCCAGCTTTTGGGTGGACTTATTGCGCTTCTTTCGCCGGTTCCGGTCGTAAGAGTCGACGACTTCACCGTTGCTGATGCGCTTAGGTTTGAAGTGCACGCCGAGTTCTTCGATGGCCGCAACCTGGGCCTCTTCCCCTGGGGAGTACAGGGTGATGGCCGTTCCTGGCATCCCCTGACGACCCGTCCGGCCGACCCGGTGAATGAAGAAGTCGAGATCTTCCGGAATATCATCGTTGATGACGTGCGAGACCCCTTCAATGTCAATTCCTCGAGCCGCCAAATCGGTCGCCACGACGTATTGGAATTGCAGGTTCTTGACTTCGCGCATCACCCGTTTACGTTCCCGCGGCTTGATGTCGCCGTGAATCATGGCGACTTTCAGTCCCTGGTTCTTCAGGTAATCGTGGAGTTCTTCCACCCGCTTCTTGGTGTTGGCAAAAATCAGCACCAGGTAGGGTTCTCCCATCGTAATTAGTTGGTAAATCAACTGGTTACGGTTCTTCCCCTTAGTCGAAATCAACCAGTTATCGATAGTATCACTGATAATCGAGGTCACTGGGATCTCTTCGATGACCGGTTGGTTCATGTACTTGCGTAAGAACGGGTTCAACCGTTGCGGGATGGTCGCGGAAAAGACCATCATCTGCAGGTCGTGCGGCATCCGGGCCGCAATCTTATCGACCTGATCCAAGAACCCGAGGTCCAAGGTCATGTCGGCTTCGTCCACCACGAATTGGTGCGCCGTATGCACGTCTAGGGCTTGTGATTGAATCAGATCCAAGACCCGGCCGGGGGTCCCGATGACCAATTGTGGTTGGAAATGGTGCAATTTATTGACCTGACGCTGCTTGTCAGTCCCCCCGACGTAGTTGCCAATCCGAATCTCAAAGGGGGCTTCGGCGGCTAACTGTTCAGCCGCCGTGTGGATCTGGTAGGCCAACTCCCGACTGGGGGTCGTGATAACGGCCTGGACCTGGTTCTCACTGGTCAGCTGGTTAAAAATGGGCAGTAAGAACGTGTGGGTTTTCCCGCTCCCGGTCTGGGATTGGCCGACGACGTCCTTGCCCGCAGCAATGATGGGAATCAATTTTTCCTGCACGGCGGTCGGCTGTTTGAAGCCAATCTTTTTTAAGGCCGTCATCAAATATGGCTGCAAGTGAAACTCGCTAAAATTTGCGGTCATGTTACTCTCCTTTATCTTGTGCGACCAAGGTATCCAATTCCTGGATGACCTGGTCAATTTCAGCTTGGTCATGGGCCGTTGCGCCACTGGCCAAGGCGTGGCCCCCGCCACCGTGTTGCTTGGCTAAGCCGTTGATCGAAGGACCCTTCGACCGCAACCGAATGCGGTAAGTGTGGTCCTTAACTTCGACGAAGAACGCCCAGGCCTTGACCGTGGTGATCTTGCCAGGCAACGGGACCACGGCTGACGTTGAATCGGTCTCCGCTAACTCGAAGGGTTCTAAGTCCGCATCGCTTAACTTCAAATAAGCCGCCCCACTTGGCAGGATGGTCAAATTCTGATAAACGTACGCCGATAAGCGCGCCATAGCTGGCGAAATTTCGTCTTCGGCCTGGTTGACGTCGTTGGCGGAAAAGCCCGTGGTCATCAATTGCCCCGCCACAGCCATGGTATGCGCCGAGGTAGCCGGGTACATGAAGCGGCCCGTATCCCCGACGATGCCGGCGTAGAATAACCGCGCGGCCTCTTGGGGCAACGTCAATTCCGCTTCGTTGGCGGTGTAAAAGTCCGTTAGTAATTCCGAGGTACTCGACGCCTGATCGTCGACCCATTGGAGGTCACCAAAGGCGTCGTCGTTAGGGTGGTGGTCGATCTTAATCACGGCCTTACCCGTTTCCCAACGCGCATCGTCGACCCGCGGCTGATTGGCCGTGTCGACCACAATGACTAAAGCGTCTTTATATTGGTCGTCACTGACATTCTGGTCGGCTTGGCCTAACCAGTCAAAACCAGGATAGTGCTTACCTACCGCTAAGATGGTCTTAGCGGGAAAACTAGCCCGTAAAATGGTTCGTAAGCCTAGTTGGGCGCCCACACAATCCGGGTCTGGATGCTGGTGTCGGTGGATAATAATGGTCTGGTAACGTTTGATTTCTTCTAAAATGGCGGTTTGAATTGCCATGCTGTTCACCCGTTCTTTCCGATTGGCGGGTTGCTCCCGCCGCAATACTGCGTTTCAGTATACAAGTTTTAGGGGGTAATTTCAAAGAAAGTCTGCCTTAATCCCCCCATAAAGGCAGGCGGACGTTTTCAAAAGTCTGTGCAGCCAGACTGGTGATGGTGATGCCTAGCAAACGAATCTGTTCATCGGGCGTCGCCACCTCATGGTACAACTCCAGCGCTAACTCGTAGTAATTTTCTGCTTCGTTGGTCAAAAAATCTTCCTGAGTCACCCGCTTGGTCACCGTGGTAAAGTCGCTGGTCCGCAACTTCAAGACCAGCGTTTTACCGTGCCGCTGTTTACGGGCCACGGCCTGAGCCACCAGTTCGGCCAAGTGACGCAACTGGTTCTCCACCTCACCACTAGTAGTTAACGGCGGACCATACGTCCGTTCTTTACCGATGGACTTGCGTTCCCGTTGATAAGCCACTGGCCGCTCGTCGATGCCGCGGACCCGCTGATACAAGACGTAGCCGAACTTCCCAAAGTCGTGAATCAATTCCAGTTGCGAGCGCTGGTAGAGGTCAGCCCCGGTCTGGATGCCCAAATCGTGCATCTTGGGGACGGTCTTCTTACCCACGCCCCGGAAGCGCTCGATGGGCAGTGCCATCAAAAAATCATGGGCGTCTTCGGGTAAAATCACGCTGACACCGACCGGTTTGCGAAAATCCGAGGCTTCCTTGGCCAAAAATTTACTGTAAGAAATCCCCGTCGAGCAAGTCAAATGGGTCTGATCATAGATTTCAGCTTGGATTTCGTGGGCCACCTGCACGGCCGAATGCAGATGGTGCTTATTTTCAGTTACATCCAGATAGGCTTCGTCAAAGGCGACCGGTTCGATTTTATCTGTGTACTCGTGAAAAATGCGGTGAATCTGGTTAGAGATTTCCCGGTAGTGGGGAAAATTCGGTGTCTGAAAGATGGCTTGCGGGCAAAGTTTCAACGCTTCGTTGGCACTCATTGCCGAGTGAACACCATGCTTTCTGGCCCGATAATTGGCGGTGGTCACTACGCCACGCCCACCGGTCTTACGGGGATCCTTGGCGATGATCAACGGGTGGCGTTTGAATTCTGGGTGGTCCCGTTCCTCAATAGACGCGTAAAAGGCATCCATGTCGACATGAATGATTTTGCGTTGCGTAAATTTTGCGTCAATCATTGAACACACCACCCTTCCCCGTTGATTATTATTATACCAGAACGTTTGTTTGCTTGCACGCTTAGCGCTAAAAAAAAACGACCCCCAAAAGGAGTCGCCGGGTCATCAAGCTTACTTCTTGGCACTATCGTTGGCATCGTCGTCAGACTTCGGTGCATCGTCAGCTTGATCATCTGTTTTAGTTGCCGTTGGTTGTTGCGTGTCGGCTGGTTGGTCCGCCGGCTTTGCGGGTGCGGCCGCGGCTGGCTTAGCAGCCGGTGCAGTGACCGCTTGTGGGCCTTGGGACGTCACTTGCGCAATCGCCCGTAAGTCAAAGACCAAATAAATCCCGTCACAATCCAAGGTGACTGTTTTGTCGGTTTGGTTGATTTCATCGATGACCCCGTGTAACCGGCCAATCGTGATGACATGATCACCCTTCTTCAACTGGATCATCATGTCCCGGTGCTTCTTTTGTTGCTTTTGTTGCGGCCGCAACATTAAGAAGTACATTAAGGCCAAGAAAACGACCAAAATAATTAACGTCGAGTACTGGCCGCCTGCGGCAACTACAAGATTACTTAACACATTGGTTCACTCCTTCGTATCCTATCTAATGAACAACTTTACCAGACTCCAAGGAATCCGTCCAATTATTTCTAAAAGTTCTTCGGATGTTCGGCATTATAGCCATACGTGTCGAAGACCTCCGCCCGCAAGTCCAACAAACTGTCATTTTGGATTGCCTGGCGCACCCGTTTCATCAGGTGGTGTAAGAAATACAAATTATGGTAACTGGCTAACCGGAGACCAAAATCCTCGTCCGCCTTGAACAAATGCCGCAAGTAGGCCCGACTATAATGCTGGCAAGTATAGCAATCGCAATCCGGGTCAATGGGCCGAAAATCCCGGGCATACTTGGCGTTTTTGACCACCAAACGACCGTGGGTGGTCATGCAAGTCCCTTTCCGGGCAATCCGAGTAGGTAAAACACAGTCGAACATGTCGACGCCACGAATCACCCCGTCAATCAGGGAATCAGCAGTCCCGACGCCCATCAGATAGCGGGGTTTGCTCGTTGGCAGGAGCGGGGTCGTCAAGGCTAAGATGCGGTTCATCTCGTCCTTGGATTCGCCCACGGAAAGCCCCCCAATCGAATAACCCGGAAAGTCCAAGCTGACCAAGTCCCGGGCGGATTCACGTCGCAAGTCTTCGTAACCGGCGCCCTGTACGATGCCAAACAACCCCTGGTAATCGGGGTGGGCGTGGGCTTTTAACCCCCGTTCTGCCCAGCGCGAGGTCCGCTCGACCGAGTGTTTGACATAATCGTAACTTTCAAAGAACGGCGGGCATTCATCCAAACTCATCATGATATCAGGCCCCAGTTGGTTTTGAATGTGAATCGCCTTTTCCGGCGACAAAAACAACCGGTCACCGTTGACCGCGTTACGGAAATGAACGCCTTCCTCGGTCAGTCGCCGGTTCTTCGCCAGCGAGAAGACCTGAAAGCCCCCTGAATCGGTCAAAATTCCTTTGGGCCAATTCATGAACCGGTGCAGGCCTCCCGCCTCGGCTATCAGGTCTGCCCCCGGTTGGAGCCACAGGTGATAAGTATTGGCCAAAATGACCTGTGAGCCCATCTCGTCCAGTTCCTCGGGACTGATGGCCCCCTTCATGGCCGCTTGAGTCCCGACCGGCATGAACATCGGGGTCGCAAAGGTCCCGTGGGGCGTCATGAGTTCACCCAACCGCGCTCCGGTGTGCTTTTCGGTCTTGATCAAACGATACTTAATCGCGGGTTCCATGCTGTCCCTCCAATTATTTGATAAACATTGCATCCCCAAAGCTAAAGAAACGGTAACGTTCAGCGATGGCGTGCTGATAAGCGGCCAGAATCTGCTCGCGCCCCGTAAAGGCGGCCACCAGCATAATCAAGGTCGACTTAGGCAAGTGAAAGTTAGTGATAAACGCGTCAACGACCTGCCAATGGTAACCCGGACGAATGAAGATGTCTGTCCAGCCGGAGTCGGCGCGTATCTCACCGTGAAACTTGGTGCCAATGGTCTCCAAGGTGCGAATCGACGTGGTCCCGGTGGCAATGATTCGCCCCCCGTTTTGCCGGACCTGATTCAAGGTCGCGGCGGACTTTTCGTCCAACCGATAAAATTCGCTGTGCATCTTGTGGTCGTCCACGTTTTCTTCTTCGACCGGCCGGAAGGTACCTAACCCGACGTGTAACGTCAGGTACACCAGCTTGGCCCCCTTAGCCACGGCCTGGTCCAGTAACGCCTGAGTCCAGTGTAACCCTGCCGTGGGGGCGGCCGCCGAGCCGTTTTCCTTGGCGTAAACCGTTTGGTAACGGTCGGCATCAGCCAACTTTTCTTTGATGTAAGGCGGCAACGGCGTTTCACCCAGTTGTTCCAGGATTTCCATAAAAATGCCCTGGTAGTGAAATTCGATCAGCCGAATCCCATCTTCACGTTCTTCAGTCACGGTCGCCGTTAACTGACCGGCCCCAAAGCTAACGGTGGTGCCAACTCGTAAACGTTTGGCCGGTTTCATCAAAGTCTCCCAGACATCACCAGCCACGTTATGCAACAGTAAGACTTCGACGTGACCACCGGTATCTTCTTTGACCCCATACAATCGGGCGGGCATCACCCGGGAATTGTTCATGACGATGGCGTCCCCCGGGTGAATCTCCGCCAAAATATCGTAAAAGTGCTTGTCGGTCAATTGGCCTGTGCGGTGGTCCAAGACCAATAACCGCGACGCATCCCGGTGCTCGATTGGCGTTTGCGCAATCAGCTCCGGTGGCAACTCGTAATCGTAATCCGCTAGTGTCGTCATCGTCAGCATCCCCCTTTAACCTTAGTCTTTGGGTTTAAACTGCCGGCCCAGGTGTTGGTAACCCGCTTCGGTCACCACGCGGCCCTTCGCCGTGCGCTTCAAAAACCCTCGTTGTAACAGGTACGGCTCATACATCGCCGCTACCGTCTCGGTCTCTTCACCAATGTTAGCGGCTAATGTGTTCAACCCGACCGGACCGCCATCGTAATAGTCGATCATGGTGGTCAGTAACTTGATATCTGTCGAGTCTAACCCGGCGGAATCGACCCGTAATAGCGTCAGCGCGTGGTCGACGATCTCCGGGTCAATGGTGTCGTGGTCCGGGGAGACTTCCGCAAAGTCGCGGACCCGCTTCAACAGCCGGTTAGCGATTCGCGGCGTCCCCCGCGACCGGAGCGCAATTGCGTGGGCCCCGCCCGTCGCAATCGGTGTCTGGAAAATGTCGGCCGACCGCAAGACGATTTCTTCGAGGTCCTGCGCGTTGTAATACGCCATGTGTTCCACGATGCCAAAGCGATCCCGTAATGGTGCCGACAATAATCCGGCTCGTGTCGTCGCCCCAATCAACGTGAACGGCGGTAACGGGAAGTGGACCGGGTGCGCAGTTGGGCCCTGCCCCACCACGATATCGATGTAAAAGTCTTCCATTGCCGAGTACAACATTTCTTCGACGATTTTCGGTAACCGGTGAATCTCATCGATAAACAGGATATCACCGGGCTGCAATTCATTGAGCAACGCGACCAAGTCCCCCGGTTTTTCGATAGCCGGGCCACTGGTCGTGCGAATCTGCACCCCCATTTCGTTGGCAATCACCCAAGCCAGCGTGGTTTTCCCGAGTCCCGGTGGCCCATACAACAGAACGTGGTCCAAGGACTCTTCGCGTTGCTTAGCGGCTTTGATATACACATTTAATTCGTGCTTGATGGGCGCCTGGCCGATGTACTGCCCCAATGTCTGGGGTCGTAAGGATTTTTCTACGGAGTCTTCCCGCGCATCTTCCGGTTCTGGTGACACAATGCGGTCGTCATCTGCCATACACGACCCCTCCTTTCTCATTTGCCATTACTTGGTCAAGAGCCGTAAGCCCTCACTCAAGTATTCGTTCGTGTCTTGACCCGCTAACTGCTTGAGTTGCGGGGTAATCTTTTTGACGGCGGCTTCCCGGTAGCCCAAAGCTTGCAACGCCGCCAACGCGTCGTCGAGCTGGGCGTTGGTCGTGCCCGTGGCAACGGCCTCCGGTTTGAACAGGTCCGGCGACTCGTTATCCGCTAAGTCATCCAACTTGCCTTGCAAATCTAAGACCAACTGGCCCGCGGTCTTCTTGCCCACACCAGGAAACTTAGTCAAAAAGCTGATGTCGTTGGTCTTGATGGCGACCATCAGTCCCTGGTGGTCTGGATTGGCCAGAATCGCCAAAGCACTCTTGGGCCCGATTCCACTCACGTTGATCAGTTTCAAAAACAATTGCTTTTCCGCATAGTCTGCAAACCCGTAAAGGGTCTGGGCCGAGTCACTGACCGCCTGATAGACGTAAATCGTGACTTCTTGGTCTTGGGTGTAGCGGTAGGGATTGGCCGTGTTGACCAAGTAGCCAACGCCCTGCACATCGACCACGATATGGTCGGGTTTGATGGCCGCCACGGTCCCTCGTAGGTATTCATACATGCCGCTTGATTCTCCTTTTAGAAACATACGTTTGCTTTTTTAAATTGTACCATATTCGCACCAACAATTACGGAGAAACTACTCGCCCCAATCATCCCCGCTATGGTGTGGATCTTGAATCCGTTTAAACAAGCGTTCCAAATCTTGGTCGGTAAAGTGAACCAGTACCGGGCGGCCGTGAGGACAGTTGAACGGGTTCTCGGCGGTCGCTAGCTTGGCCAAGAGGGCTTGGGCCTGTTGACCATCCAGATGGTGGTTCGCCTTGATGGCTCGCTTACAACTCATCATGATGGCGGTCTTCTCTCGAAAGGCAGCCACGGTCAACTTACCGTCCCGTAAGACCCAGTCGATCATTTCTTTGATGGTCGCCGTTTCCTGGCCAGCCTTGAACCAGGTCGGGTGCTCGTGGACGATGAAACTGTTCGGTCCAAACGACTCCAAGTGAATCCCAACACTCGCTAAGGTATCTAAATGGTCGTTCAATGCCAGGATGTCCGTAGTCGGGTAATCCAAGACGATAGGCACCAGCAACTTCTGTTCATCGTCACCGACCTCGCCAATCGCCTGGCGGTAATACTCGTAGTTGACTCGCTCTTGAGCGGCGTGTTGGTCAATCAGGTACAAACCATCGTCCGCTTCCGCCAGTAAATAAGTCCCGTGGACCTGCCCCAAGTAGCGCAGTTGGGGGAACCGAGGTTGCGGCGACGTGGGCTGGGCTGGCGCCGTGGCCACTTGTGGTGCGGGGTCCGGTGCTCCTAACGCCCAGACCTTGCCCTCATGCTGGTACTTGGCATCAAACGCCTGGACCGCCGGCAACTGTAATTCGGCGGCCGACTGTACCATCACCGGTTCGACCGGGTTAGTCGTCGGCGTGGTCATCGGTGCGGGTCC
Organism: Levilactobacillus suantsaii; assembly: GCF_004115745.1. Lineage (GTDB taxonomy): Bacteria > Bacillota > Bacilli > Lactobacillales > Lactobacillaceae > Levilactobacillus > Levilactobacillus suantsaii. The sequence goes on from NZ_QXIL01000002.1 coordinate 49,621, forward strand.
CACTGGGCGGTCGGCACTTTCAGTCGCAGCCGTTTCCGGTGCCGTGGCGGCTGATTGAGCCGTGAGCGAAGCCGCGGACCTTGCGTGCGGGGCGGCCGCTAAGCTACTAGTCGGCGCGTGTTTTTGGGAGACCTGGTTCAACGCCATGGTCAACTGGTCACTGGCCGGTTCGGTCCGAGATTTTTTCGGCATCTCGCTGAAAACATCCGGAATTAAGTTCTCCTGAGACAAGCGTTGAAAGACGGTAGTCTGAATCAACTTGGTCAGATCCGCTTCCTGACTGATCCGGACTTCTTGCTTGGTCGGGTGCACGTTCACATCTACCAGCAACGGGTCCATGGTGATGGCCAGCACCGCAAGCGGGTACCGGCCGACCATCAACTTCGAGCCGTAACCGGCGACTAGGGCCTTACTCAACTGGTAGTTATGGATGTAGCGACCATTCAGCAGTATCGAGATATATTGCCGGCTGGCCCGGGTCAGTTCTGGTAGGCTCACGTACCCACTCACCTTGAAGTCGGGCGTCTCACCAGAGATAGCCACCATCTTACGAGCGCTTTGGACCCCGTAGATGCCGGCGATCACCTGCTGGAGGTCACCACGACCACTGGTCCGCGTTAATTCGCGGCCATTATGCACCAGCGAAAAAGCGATGTCGGGATAACTCAACGCGATACGATTAACGATGTCCGTAATTTTAGACAACTCGGTCGTCGGTGATTTCAAATACTTCAACCGGGCCGGGACGTTGCCGAATAGGTCTTTGACCGTGACGTCGGTCCCCTTACGGGCGGCCGCGGGCTCGTGGGCCACAATCTTGCCCCCCACGTTATGAATCATAGTGCCAACGCTGCCCGTGGACGTGGTCAACGTGACGTCGGCCACCGAGGCAATACTCGGTAAAGCCTCACCCCGAAACCCCAGTGATTTGACCTTAAAGAGGTCCCGCCGGTCAGTAATTTTGCTAGTCGCGTGGCGCTTAAAAGCCATCTCAACGTCTTCGTCGGCGATACCGTCACCGTCATCGACCACCGAGATGCGTTTCAAGCCAGACTCCTCCACGGTGATGTCCACCTGGGTACTGTGCGCGTCAATGGCGTTTTCCACTAATTCCTTGACCACGGAAGCGGGGCGTTCGACCACCTCACCCGCCGCAATCTGGTCGGCTAGTACCGAGGCTAGTTCATGAATTTTCGCCATTGTGACCCTTCCTTTCGCTTAGTTTTATCGGCGCGCATCTTGGCCGCCGTCTTGTCTTATTTGTTCAATTTCTGCTGCCACTGGTAGACCTGGTTCATGATAGCCATCGGCGTCATCCCCATTAAGTTCAAGTCCTTCAATTGGGCTAAAACCTTGGCTTGAGTGGGGTCGACCTCCGGTTCATCCGTAAACAGGGACAGTTGTTGGTCGGCATCCGTTGGTTGTGGTTTGGGTGTCACCGCATCGCTGGTTGCTGCCGGCGTCGCGGACACAGCCGAAACGGATTGTTCCGCAACGGTACTAGTACTGGTACTGGCACTGACCGGACTGGTTGTAGCAAACTGTGACTCAGCAGAAGCCACATTAGGGTGATCATGCGTCAGTTCCTTGGCCACGGTCGGTGCACTGGCGGCTTGTTGTTCCAACTCACCTAAAATCACGTCGGCCCGTTTGAGTAACGACTCCGGCATCCCCGCCAGTTTTGCCACGTGGATCCCATATGACTTATCGGCAGGACCAGGCTGGACCTGGTGTAAGAAGACCAAATCACCATCTTGTTCGACCGCGCCCACGTGCACGTTACGTAACGCAGGGAGCACGGTGTCTAAGGCCGTTAATTCATGGTAGTGAGTCGAGAACAGCGTTTTCGCGTGAACATGGTTGTGCACAAACTCCACGATGGCCTGGGCTAACGCCATCCCATCGTAGGTTGCGGTCCCCCGCCCGATTTCGTCAAAGAGGATCAGGCTATTTTCGGTGGCCTGGCTGAGTGCTCGGTTAGCTTCCTGCATTTCCACCATGAAGGTACTCTGGCCCGAAATCAGGTCGTCGGCCGCCCCAATACGCGTGAAGATTTGGTCAAAAATCGGCATCTGCGCGCTTTCCGCTGGGACGAAGCACCCCATCTGCGCGATGATGACCGTTAACGCTAGTTGCCGCATGTAGGTACTCTTCCCGGACATGTTCGGCCCCGTAATCAGTAAGATGGTGGTGTCGTCGGGCATCTCGACGTCATTGGGCACGTAGGACTGGCGCCCTAACACCTTCTCCACGACCGGGTGCCGGCCCTGCTTGATATCCAAGACGTGCCCCGTAGTAAAAGTCGGTTTCACAAAGTGGTAATTTTCGCTGACCACGGCAAAGCTCTGTAACACATCGAGACTCGCAATCGCTGCGGCTAATTTCTGAAGGCGCGTGATAGCAGACTTGACCTGCTCGCGTAAGTCTACGAACAACTTGTATTCCAAAGCGACCGACTTTTCTTCCGCTTCCAGGATCAAGCGTTCTTTATCCTTTAATTCAGGCGTCGAGAACCGTTCTGCGTTGGCTAAGGTCTGCTTGCGTTCGTATCGGTCCGCCGGTAACTTGTCCAAATTGACCTTGGTCACTTCGATGTAATAGCCAAAAACGTGGTTATAGCCAATCTTCAAGTTGTTGATTCCGGTGACTTCGCGTTCGTGGGCTTCCATCTCAGCCAACCACTGTTTGCCATTACGCATGGCGTCGCGATAGGTGTCTAATTGGTCGTTGTACCCATCTTTAATGAGACCCCCGTCGGTGACCGACAATGGTGGTTCGGGGACGATAGCGGCCTTGATGGCCGCTGCCACGTCGTCGACCGGGTCCAGTTGCGTCAGCAACGGGTCAAAAACTGCTTCATCCAGTTCCGCTAGGGTGTGCTTGATTTGTGGCACCTGTTCTAGTGAGGTCTGGAGTTGGATCAAGTCCCGGCCGTTGACGCTACCAAAGGCGACCCGGCCGGCTAAGCGTTCCAAATCATAGACCTTGACCAGTTCATCTTGGAGACTGTTGCGCTCGAAATAGTGGTCCAGTAAGGCACCCACCCGCGCCTGCCGGGTCTCGATTTGCTGCCGATCGATTAACGGGCGGTCGAGCCACTGCTTAAGCAGTCGGCCCCCCATCGCCGTCTTGGTCTCGTCCAGCAACCAGAGTAAGGTCCCAGACTTCTTTTTGGTCCGCAGATTTTGGGTCAGTTCCAGGTTTACCTGTGACGAGTGGTCAAACTTCAAGAACGACGTGGGCTTGTAGGCCACTGCTCGTTGCAAATGCGCTAAGCTGCGTTTTTGGGTCACTGTCACGTAGGTCACCAATAAGCCCACGACTTGTTGTAAGCGGGGATCGGTCAGGTCTTGTTGGACGTAACTGACCTCAGCGCTAGGTTCAACGGTCTCCTGCTTAGAGATTAAAATCCCCATCTTCTGCAATTGGTTGGTCAAGGCCGTGGGCACACTGTCGTCCACCACGACTTCTTTGGTCTGTAAACTCATCAGTTCATTCATGACCGTGGTCCGGCTATCGATAGCGGCCGCCTTGAGCTCTCCGGTCGAAAGGTCCGTGTAAGCCAGGTTATATTGGTCGGCCTGCGGCATCATCAAGGCCGTCAAATAGTTGTTCCGTTTGGCCCCAGCTGCGCCCGTATCGGTCTGGGTCCCAGGCGTCACCAGTTGGATGACTTCCCGTTTGACCATCCCTTTGGCCAATTTTGGATCCTCCATCTGTTCACAGATAGCGACCTTGTAGCCCTGGTCGACCAAGATGTCCACGTAGTTTTGGACCGCCTTATGCGGTACCCCACACATCGGAATGGGGTTCTTCGAGCTGTGACTTCTCGTCGTCAGCGTTAATTCAAGTAATTGTGACCCCTTAACGGCGTCGTCATTAAACATTTCGTAAAAGTCCCCGAGCCGGTAGAATAAAAAGGCATCGGGATATTGATCCTTGATTTTTTGGTATTGAACCATCATCGGGGTTAGCTTTGGTGTACTCATGAAAATTCTGTCATCCTTCCATTTCCGTCGTCCTAGCCTTGATAGGGATGCTCGGGACTGATTAAAATCTCCCGAATGGCGGTCGCGTGGCCCGTCTTGTCGTTGAGGTCGATCACACACCCCGATAACAGCCCCGGTCCCTGTTCTTGGACCGTGTAGCGGGCTGGTCGTTGATTCTCGAACTTGGTGATGACACTGTCAGCCTGCATCCCTAAGATGCTGTCGGCTGGACCGGTCATCCCCACTTCGGTCAAAAAGGCCGTCTGGTGGTCCAGGACCTGGGCGTCACTGGTCTGCACGTGGGTGTGGGTGCCGACGACACCTGACACATTGCCGGTAAAGCGCATGGCAAAGGCCCGCTTTTCACTGGTGACCTCCCCGTGGAAGTCGACGAAGACAAACGGCGTGTCCAATTGTGGCAACAGCGCCGTCATTTTGGCAAACGGGTCATCGACCAATTGGTTCATGAAGACGCGCCCTTGCAGGTTGACCACGGCCAACGACTGTTGGTTGACCTTGACCTTGGTCCAGCCCTGTCCCGGTGTCTCACCCGGGAAGTTGGCGGGCCGGACCAACCGGTTCGCATCATCGATAAAGTCAAACAACTCCGCGTTATCCCAGGTGTGGTTCCCCATAGTCACCACGTCGGCGCCATCTTTCAATAATTGCTTATAAATTTTATAACTGATTCCGCGGCCCACCGGTGTGGAATTTTCGCCGTTGACGATGGTCACTTGGGGCTTTAAGTCCCGTTTCAATTGGGGCAAATACTCGTGAATCATGGCCTGCCCAACGTTTCCGACCACGTCACCAACAAATAAAATACGCATTTTCGTTCCCCTATCTGGGCGGGTCGTTGCCGCCACTTCAAATATTGTCTATTTTACCATGCTTCTTTAGGTTATGACGTAAAAAAGCTAGGACCTAGGGCCTAGCTTCTCTGACTTATTTTGCATATTCAACTGACCGAACTTCCCGAATCACGGAAACTTTGACGTGGCCCGGATAATCCAGGTCACTTTCAATGCGTTTCTTGATGTCGCGGGCCAAGACCACGGCATCCGTATCGGAAATCTTCTCCGGCCGCACAATGACCCGAACTTCCCGTCCCGCTTGAATGGCAAAGCTATGGTCGACCCCGTCAAATTCATTGGCGATGGTCTCCAGTTTGTCTAAGCGGTGAATGTAGCTTTCCAGGGAATCCGAACGTGCTCCCGGTCGGGTCGCAGAAATCGTATCCGCGGTCTCGACCAGTTCCGCAATCACAGATTGCGGAGCCGTCTGATCTGCTTGCGCCGCGATGGCGTTTACCACGGTCGAACTTTCCCGGTATTTCTTCGCCAGTTCCGTTCCGAGGGTGATAAATGAACTGTCATCTTCGTGCTCTGCAGCGCGGCCAATATCATGTAGTAATCCTGCACGTTTTGCTAACGTAACATCCTCACCGAGTTCAGCGGCCAAGACCCCAGTGATCTTCGCCACTTCAATAGAATGGGCTAACGCATTTTGCCCGTGAGAAATCCGGAAATTCAAGCGACCCACGAGCTTGATCAGTTCGGGATGCATCGAATGAATTCCCAAATCAAAGGTTGCTTGCTCACCGAGTTCTCGGATACGTTCGCCGAGTTCCTTCTTCGCTTTGGCAACCATTTCTTCAATTCGTGCCGGATGAATCCGGCCATCTTGAATCAACTTCTCTAGCGCGATCTTCGCGACTTCGCGCCGCAACGGATCAAATCCGCTCAAGACGACTGCCTCGGGCGTATCATCAATAATAAGATCAATTCCGGTCAGCGTTTCTAAGGTCCGAATATTACGACCCTCACGCCCAATGATTCGACCCTTCATGTCGTCGTTCGGCAACGTCACAACGGTAATCGTCGTTTCGGTCACCATGTCGGCGGCACTGCGTTGAATCGCGGAGACGATTAAGTCCTTCGCGTTCGCTTCGGCCGTCTTGCGGGCAGTTTCTTCGCTCTCCTTGATCATTTTGGCACGTTCCCCGGCCAAAGTCGTTTTGGCTTCGGAAATAATCAGGTCCCGTGCGTCTTCCTGGGATAAGGCCGCAACGGATTCAACCGTTGCCTGCCGTTTTTCAATCAGTGAGTCTGCTTGTTGCTGCTTACGAGTTAAGTTCTGCTCTTCAGCACTCAGCTTTTTGTCCCGCCGGTTCAAAGCGTTTTCACGCTTCTCTAGTGAGTTATCTTTCCGGTCCAACGTCTCTTCACGCTGAATCAACCGATCCTCTTGTTTTTGAACTTCGGCTCGGCGTTGCTTGAGCTCCTGTTCAACTTCCGCGCGGTACTTATGACTGTCCTCTTTAGCCCCTAACAGAGCCTCTTTAGTAGCCGTTTCAGCTTGTTTATGTGCCTCCGCTAATACACCCTTGGCCGTGTACTTTGCAGCGTCTAACTGTCGTTCGTGAACGGATTTCCGTAAATAATAACCACCCACGACACCAACAACGATAGCGATGATTGCGAGGATTATGCTTGGAACACTCATGATTCCACCTCCGCATCATCAAAAATGACTAATTAAAAATCAGACTTTTTAAGATGTTTATATGATAACTGACACAAACTTAATTTTAATAGTTGCTAGGGGGCCTGTCAACTAAACTCACCAGAAACCCCGACTAAGTTCAAAAATCAGTTCAAGCCGCATGGCTTCACGGTAGACGAGCAATTGCCGGCTTACAAAAAACGCTCAGCCAGTGGTCATTCCATTGGCTGAGCGTTTCTCAAATCGTTTCGTCAGTTAGTTATTTGGTTGAATGGGGTTGAATCACCGTCGCACCAGGCGTTGTATCCGGTTTGGCTGTCCCCTTAGTCGCAGCTGCTTTATCGGCTGTCTTGGTTGCCGACTTTGTTGACTTAGCGTCGTCCTTGGTCTTTGCCTTGGACTTGCCCGCTGCTTCATCGTCATTGGCGTCTTCATCAGCCACCCCGTAGGCCTTACGAACCCGTTGGTTGACCTCAGCCATCATGTCCGGGTGGTCCGCTAAATACTGCTTAGCGTTCTCGCGGCCTTGACCAATCCGGTCTTCACCGTAAGAATACCAGGACCCACTCTTGTCCACGATGTCCTTTTCGACCGCCATGTCGAGCAATTCACCCGTCTGGGAAATTCCTTGGCCATACATGATGTCGACCTCGGCTTTCTTAAACGGCGGCGCAACCTTGTTCTTCACGACCTTGATCCGGGTCCGGTTCCCAATCACGTCCGTGCCGTTCTTGATCTGTTCGGCCCGCCGAATCTCCAGGCGAATCGTCGAATAGAACTTCAAAGCCCGACCACCGGGCGTAACTTCTGGGTTCCCAAACATGACCCCAACTTTTTCCCGAATCTGGTTGATAAAGAGGGCAATGGTCTTGGTCTTGTTGATGGTCCCGGATAGTTTCCGGAGTGCTTGGGACATCAACCGGGCCTGTAACCCCACGTGGGCGTCACCCATTTCGCCTTCGATTTCAGCCCGTGGAACCAGGGCTGCCACGGAGTCAATGACCACGATGTCGACCGCTCCCGAAGAAATCAGCGCATCCGTAATCTGTAACCCTTGTTCTCCGGTATCCGGTTGAGACAGCAAGAGATTGTCAATATCTACCCCGAGAGCCGTCGCATAGGCGGGATCCAAGGCATTTTCGGCATCGATGTAGGCCGCCGTACCGCCGCGCTTTTGCACTTCGGCTACCGCGTGTAAGGCAACGGTCGTTTTCCCAGATGATTCAGGACCGTAAATCTCAACGATTCGGCCCCGTGGGTAACCCCCGACACCTAAGGCCACGTCCAAAGCCAACGAGCCAGATGGCACCGTCAAGACTTGTGTCTTGGCATCGTCACCCATCCGCATGATGGAGCCCTTACCGAAATCTTTTTCGATCTTCTTCAGCGCTTTATCTAACGCCGCTTGTCGTTCGTCAGCCATTCAAATCCTCCTTTAATCGCTCTTAAACATTCAAGTAATACTATACCGGCATTAGGGACAAAATGCAAGCAAAACCAGAACAAAAGTTCCCCTTATTTTGCTGCCGGGATCAGTCGCCGTAACCAATCTAAACCGGTCAAAACCGATCGCATCCGGATGTCTCCGCGGGTGCCCGCAAAGTGCATCAATTTGGCCTGGGGAGCCTGTCCCCGTTGGGCTAACCCTAACCAAACGGTTCCCGCTGGTTGCCCTTCGAGGCTATCGGGACCCGCAACACCGGTGAAACTAAGGGCTAAGTCCGTGTCGAGCAACTTCCGCGACCGTTCGGCCATTTCCTTAGCTGTGGCTTCACTAACGACCCCGTCATTATCGATAATCCGTTGCGGAATCCCCAACAAGTCGTGTTTGGCCCGGTTGGCGTAGGTCACGAATCCTCCGGGAAAGACAGCCGACACCCCGGGAATCGATCCGATAGTACTCTGGAATTCACCAGCCGTTAAGCTTTCGGCACCGGTAATCGTCAGATGCTGGTCGATCAATCGCTGAACCACCACGTTGGCTAAACTATTGTCGTCGCCGTACCCATACAGGTAGTCACCGACTCGTTCCTTGATGGTGGCCGTCATTTGGTCGAGCAACGTCTGCGCTTCAGCACTTCCCGTAGTGCTGGCCGTCAAACGCAACGTTACCTCGTTGCGCTTGGCGTAGGAGGCAATAGTCGGATTAGTCTGGTGCTCGATGAGGTCGCCCAACTTAGTGGTCAGCTGACTCTCCCCGATACCAAAGAAACGGAGGACCCGCGACGTTAGGTATTCGTGGCGTTGGTAAGCCGCTCGTAACGCTGGCACGGCTTCGTGCGTCATCATCGGTTGCATCTCACTTGGTGGACCGGGCAACAGTAACATGTCGGCCTCGTCATCCGGAGCCTGGTAAAAGGCCCCCACGGCCATCCCCGTACTGTTCTTCAGGGGTTGACTCCCTGCTAGATACAGTGCTTGAAGGCGATTGTTCGGCGTCAAGGGTTTACCAGTCGTCGCAAAGTGGTTTTTAATCTTCGTCATGGCCGCTTCGTTTTCAACTAGCTTCACGCCCAGCAAGTGGGCAACAGTCTGTTTGGTCAAATCATCTTTCGTGGGACCCAAGCCACCACTGATGACGACTAAATCACTGCGCGAACGTGCCTGTTTCACCACACCGGTCAACCGGTCCGCATTATCGCCGACTAGGGAATGATAATAGACCTCAATCCCGGCTCCTGCCAGTTCACGGGCAATGAACGCCGAATTAGTATCGACGACCTGCCCTAATAAAATTTCCGTTCCCACTGCAATAATCTCTGCTTGCATGGTCACCCCTCCTAAACAATCTTAGTAAGCTCCGTTAAGCGTAACATTCTTTTTTCTGACCGCGCCAAAAATGAGTCTGAGAATTCTCAGACTCATTTCGAATTGGCGCAGTCCACCGAGAAATCGGTCCCGGTGCACCGCTATTCTGCGGAAGAGTCCGCAAAAACTTCCCGGTTCTGCACGAAGTAGTCGATTCCCGAGTAAATCGTGAAGAACAGGCAAATATAAAAGAAAATTAACGCCATGGGAATATTCAATGTACTGAACCCAATGTTGTTCAGCAACAGCAAGATAATCCCAACCATTTGCGTCGTGGTCTTGATCTTACCCGGCCAAGCCGCCGCTAAAACGCGACCGCCAGTCTCCACGACGATTAACCGTAAGCCGGTCACGGCAAGTTCTCGGCAGACGATGATGGCCACGCCCCAAGCCGGGACGGCACCCATCGCGACCAACAGAATAAAGGCCGTCATCACAATCATCTTATCCGCCAACGGGTCAGCGAACTTCCCAAAGTTCGTCACCAGGTGTTGACGCCGGGCAATCTGCCCGTCCAAAAAATCCGTGATTGACGCCGCCGCAAAGATCAGCGCCCCCCACACTTGAGTCACCGGAATGGTGGTCCCCAACCACGTTACCGTTCCCCAATTAAGGGGCAACACTAGGATTAACAAGAAAATGGGAATCATAATGATTCGTATTAAGGTCAAACGATTTGGAACGTTCACAACCTATTCCTCCTTTAGCTCACTCACTGACACAAAAAAAGCGTCCCGGTCGTCAACGGACCGACCCGCTCCCCCCTGTGCATTATTTGAATTTCAACGTCACGTCTTGAACTTGCGTACTATTGGTGCTGGAACTACTGCTGGTCGTGGCCCCAGTCGTGCTCGAACTACTGCTCGAGGCTGAACTGGTACTCGTGGCCGAATTAAAGTTAAACTTCTTACCATTCAACGTGACCGTTGTGACTGGTGCGTTTCCGAACTTAAAGGTCACACTCGATGCTGAGCTGGGAATCGTCAGCGTGTGTGTGGTCGATGACGACAACGTCCCTTGCCAAGTCGTAGACCCCCCAACTGAAACGGCAATCCAACTGCTCCCAGTTGCCGACAACTTAACGGTCCGCTTACTTGGCGCGTTCTTCAGTTCCCAAGTCGACCCGGACGACGTTGAGCTCAGTTGCTTAAAGCTCGCCGTTGCGGCCTTCTTTTTCGATGATGACTTCTTCGACGACGACTGGCTACTGGACGAGCTACTGCTGGATGAACTGCTCCCTGAGACGCTCACGGCGCTGCTGTCCACGTTTTGCTTTTCCGTCGAGTGACCACTTTTAGCCGCCGCGACCCAGATGCCAACCAATACTAACAGGACCACAATCACGATCCCGGTAATCGGAATGATCCGCCGCATCTTTAAGTAGCGATCGTCATCCTTGCGTTGCTGTGAACGGGTCTCTGGATTACTTTCGTTGACCTTGTCCGCGTATTCTTGAGTCTGGGTACTTGGTAACGCACTGTCGAACTGTTTAAGGAGTTCGGCACCGTCTAAATCAACCATGTCCGCGTATTGCTTGATGAAGGCCCGCACGTAGAAATCCCCCGGAAGTTCATCGAATTGCTGGTCCTCGATGGCAATCAAGTACCGTTTTTGAATCTTGGTTGCCTGTTGTAAGTCGTCCAACGTGAACCCTTTGGCAATCCGCGCGTCCTTCAGCGTTTTTCCCAGTGTAATTTTGTTGTTCTCGCTCATGTTTAAACTCTCCATTTAATTTCAGTATTCTCTATTGCAGTATAGCATAGGCTTCCCCAGATTTTCAGCGTTAGCGGTCAGAATCCCGGATTTAACGCTTTCTTAACCCTTCGGCAGGATGGTCGCGACGGTTGATTGACTCTGCGCAAAGAACGCCGTGGCGAGTGTTTCCGGGTCCTCGAAGCGTAAGGCCTCCAGGATGGCTAATTCATCGAACAAAGTCGACCCCGCAAATAGCGGCCCTGAATATTGATTGGCGATGGCTTCCGGCGAATTGATAGCGCCAATCAACCGGCCAATCGCTTCCCGTTTGACCAGATCAAACTGAGGTTGAGCGGCTTGTAACTGTTGCGGGACAGCCGCCAAGATGGCCTGCATTTCCGCAACGAACAGCTCCGGTTGGTCGGTATCCGTTGCCAGTTGCCCGAAGTGTGCCCCTCGTTGCGTCACGAAATCGTACCCAAAGCTATCATCAATCACGTTAGCATCGTACAAGCGTAAGTAATTATCACTGGTATCGTTGAACAGCAAATCAAAGGCTAACGAGACAGCCACGTTATACCGCAAGCCTTCACGACCAGTCGGGACGGTATCGTAGCCTCGCAGACCCAAGCTAACCTTAGGCCGAACAACGGTCAATGACTTGGTCGTGTGGGCCACGACCTGATCAGGAGCCGTTTGTGGGCTGGCGATGCGCTTAAGTGGTGTGACTGGAGCAAAAGTCTTGCGGGCCTGATTAGCCTCAATCCACGCTAACGTTTGCTCAGGATCCAAATCCCCCACCACAACTAAATCCATATTGCTGGGGTGATAAAAGGTCTGGTAAGCCGCGTATAGATTATCTGCCGTGATTTTATCGATGGAATCAACCGTCCCGGCAATGTCGATATGCAACGGCTCTTTAGGATAAAGATTACCAATCATCCCGAAATAACTCTGCCAGCCTGGGTCAACATCGTACATTTGAATTTCCTGGCCGATGATGCCCTTTTCCTTGTTGACTGTGGCCGGCGTGAAGTATGGATCCTGCACGAAATCTAACAGGATCTCCAAATTAGCTCGCAGCTGACTCGTGGTCGCAAAGAGGTAACTGGTCTGGGTGAAGCTGGTAAAGGCGTTGGCACTGGCACCGTACTTTCCGAACAGGTCAAACGCATCGTGATCTTGTTTTTCAAAGAGCTTATGTTCCAAAAAGTGGGCAATCCCATCCGGAAAGCGGACCGGTTCAGTCTGGCCACGTGGTACGAAATGGTTATCAACGGAGCCGTAATCGGTCGTCATAATCGCAAAAGTCTTGTGGAACCCCTGCTTAGGTACCAAGACCACCTTCAAGCCGTTGGCTAAAGTGGTCCGGTAAACGGCCTCTCCTAACCGGGCATAGGTTTGTTTAGTCAGCATTATGTGCACCTCCATGTAAGCAGTAGGTCGCTTGCAGCGTGACCTGTTGGGCGACCCGTTGCACGTCGGCTACCGTGACTGCCGCTAAAGCTTGACGTCATTGGTCTAGTGACGTCGTAACCTGCGTCAACTGGGCGTTAAGGCGGCCATTCAACAATCGTTGCGGGCTATCCAGGATGGTCAACCGCGCATTCAACAGACTGGCCTTGACTTCCGCCAGCTGATTGCCCGGAATCTCACCACGCTGTAAGACCGCAACTTGGTCCGCAATGATGGCTAGCACCCGTTGCTGGTTTTCGGCTTGGATTCCCGTTTGCACACTGATGGTTCCCGTATAGGGATTGTAACTGCTGCTGGCGTAGTAAGCTAGACTCGCCTTTTCTCGCACCGTTGTGAACAATAACGAGAGCGGCGTGCCACCGAAGAGGGCGTTAAAGACCACGGTCGCCATGAAGTCCGCGCTGTTGCGGTAAACCGGTACCCGGTAAGCCAAGTTCAACTTAGCTTGCGTGACGGGTGCCCAATCATCACCAGCCTGGACCGTCGTACGGGGTTGCCAGTGATAGTACGGCAGCTCCGCCTGGGTGGACCGTTCGGCTAATGGCCAGGTCGCCAGGGCCGCTTGGGCCCGGTCGGCCGTCACGTCACCAATAATGGCCACGTGAACAGCGTCGTGGGCCAACATGTCGTGGTACGTGGCTAAGATATCCGCAGCCGTCAGTTGGCCTAAAGTCGTGATGTCGCCTAACGCACTCATTGCCTGGGTTGGTTGCCCAGCAAACAACAATTCCTGCAAACGACGGTTAGCCAGATACTGTTTATCGTCGTCTAGCGACTTGATGGCCGTCAACAAGTTTTGGCGTTGCTGAGTGAACGTGGTCGGGTCGAACTGTCCGTGGGGCAATAACGGCTCAAACAAAACTGCCTTTAAAAAGGCCATCCCCCGTTCAAAGAGCGGTGTGGTGTCCGGGTAGTCGGCGAGATACTGCTCATCGACCACCGAGCAGGTCAACCGAACGATGTGTTGGGTGCCCGCCTTCAAGACTGAGATGCCAAAGTTGGCGCCGTACATCGCCGAAAGCTGTCGGGCCAAAGCCGTTTGGGTGGGATACGCCGCGGTGCTGGTCTCTAAGACCTGGGCCATCAAGGCACGTGCCGTAATCGCTGTGGCTTTCAGCGGCGTCACAAAATCTACCTTGATGCCAATGGTTTTGAATTGTTTCGTGGGTAACAGGTCCAAAGTTACCCCGTTTTGACTGCGTAACTGCACACGCAACTGCCTCCTTAGCTAATTCCTAACGGTGTTTAATGATAAGGGAAGTGCCGGCTAAATACAAGCTAGTCGGCAATCAAAAAAACGGGCTGACCTGCGCCAGAACCCGGTTTGATTTCATCCAATGGTTATTTTTTCAACAACGGCGTATCCACGTTTTGACCAAACCATTTCTCGTTGATTTTGGCCAGTGTGCCGTTAGCCGCTAAGCGTTTAAGGCCCGCATTGATCTTCTTACGCATGGTGGTGTCCCCCTTACGCAATCCAACGGCAAACTGTTCCTTGGGGAAGCTCCCGGTAATGACCTTATAGTCTTCCGGGTGCGCTTGGTGCTTGACGTAGTAGTTGGCGTAGGTACTATCAATCAACAGTCCCTGAATCCGCCCCGCGTTCAAGTCGATAAAGGCATTGGTGAAGGAATCGTATTGAATAACGTTGTGGTCCTTGATCCGGTCCTTCAATAACTTCGGGTGACTTTCAATGTCGTTATATCCCGACGACCCGCTTTGGGCACCTAAGACCTTATTGGTCATGTCCTTAAATGAGTTGATGTGGTCCTTTTTCAGGGTGACCAAGACCTGGTCGTTATTCAAGTAAACGTCCGAAAAGGCCACCTTTTTAGCCCGTTGTGGCGTGATAGAGAACCCGTTCCAAATCAAATCAATGGTTCCGTTGTGCAGTTCGGTGGCGTTCATCGACCAGTCGATGGACTGGAAGTCAACTTTCATGTGGTATAACTTAAAGACCGCTCTGGCCAAATCGATATCGTACCCGACTAGTTTACCGCTCTTCTGGCGAAAGCCCATGGGCACGAACGTGTCGTCCAAGCCGACGACGACCCGCCCCCGCTTTTGCAGCTTGGGCCAAGTATCTTGCGTATTGGCGCGTTGAGTCACGTTACTACAACCAGCTAAGCTCACGCCGAGACCAATCAGAAGACTGACGCCCAAAACCCAGCGCACTAATCGTCGCATGTTCATGACGCATCCCTCCTCTTAAGCCTGTTTGGGTTCAACCCGTAACATCTGATCTGCAATCGTTTCAGCAAAGGGCATGTCATGGGTGACCACGATTTGTGTCATCCCCTGCTGTTTCAAGTTCAAAATAATTTGTTCGACTTCGTGCCGTAAGTCGGGGTCTAACGCCGACGTTGGTTCATCGTAGCACAATAACTTGGGGTGCATCGCGAGTGCCCGCACAATAGCCACCCGTTGCTTTTGGCCCCCGGAGAGTTCGTAAGGATAGAGGTCCGCTTTGCCCCCCAGGTTCAGTCGCTCTAGTAAGGTCTGAGCTTCCTGATTCACGGACTTGATATCCTTTTTCAACATCATGGTGGGCGCTAACGTTACATTTTGTAGGACCGTCAAGTTCGGAAACAGTTGAAAGTCCTGGAAAACGACGCCAATCACGGCATCGTTATCACGGTTAGTGGCGGGATCGAACGCTTGACCATCAAGGAAGAATTTTCCGCCATCAACAGGGGTCAATCCACTAATACACCGTAACAAGGTGGTTTTCCCGGCCCCGGAAGGCCCGACGATGGTTAAGATCTGACCGTCAGCTACAGTCAAATCAACGCCGTCCAAGATGACCTTGCCATCAAACTTCTTGGTAATTTGTTTCAGCTCTAACATCTTGTTCCCTTCCTTTCGTTAACGCCAGTAACTATAGTGTTTCTCCAACCGCCGTAAGACCAACGTGCAAACAGCCGTCAACAGTAAGTAGATAATGGCCACGAGTACCATCGGCAAAAGCGTCACGTCCCGGGCCATGGCCACGTTACCAGCCCGCAAAAGGTCACCCAACCCGATAACGTAAACTAAAGACGAATCCTTAACCAGGTTGATGACTTCGTTCCCAATGGAAGGTAACACAATCTTGACCACTTGCGGAATCACGATTTTGCGTAGCGTTTGCCAGTTAGTCAACCGCAAGACCCGCGCACTTTCATACTGGCCCACGGGGATGGCTTGCAAACCGCCCCGAAAGATTTCCGCGAAGTACGCCGTGTAGTTGAGGATAAAGGCGAAAAGCGCCGCTTCGTAGCGGGGAAAAACGATGCCGATAATCGGTAACCCGTAAAAAACGAAAATCAATTGCAACAGTAACGGGGTTCCCCGCATCAACCAGACGTACAGGTTGATGATCCAGGTCAACGGTTTAAACTTGGTCAGCATCCCTAACCCAATCAGAATCCCGAGGGGAATGGAAATAATAATGGTCCAAAAGAATATCGATAACGTCATTCCCGTTCCGGAAATCAATGACGGTAAAATTTCGCTAACGTAGTGCATTTTGACTCCTCCTTCTCAACTAAAAAACGTCCACTTGGAACTTAATCCAAGAGGACGTTTGACCGCGGTGCCACCTCAATTTTCGACGGGCTCACGCCACGCCGACTCAGGGAGTTCCCCGCAACTTTACCATTAAAAAACGTCCCCTCAGACCCGTAGGCCTAAGAGGACGATCACATCGTGGTTCCACCCCTGTTCGTTAAACCATCACTGGTTTAACCTCAGTGAGTTGCAAGCAACTCCAGCGATAACGGGCTAACCCGAATCATCCTACTCAAATTCAGACGACCAACTCACAGATGTGCTTCGCGTAACTGTCGACACCCTTTTCCATCATCCGGGCTTTCTAATGTCCGCACAGCCAGCTACTCTTCTGCTCAATGTTTTACTTCATTGACAACATACTACGATTTTTTGGCGCAACCGTCAACCCCATATTGAAAAAAGGTATCCGGGAATTTAGCCACGGTGGAACCAACTGCTGACGCGGTGCCAGAAGCCAGGTTGACCCTGATCCTCGATTTTCATCAACGGTACAGTCTCGCCTTCCATTCGCCGGGCGACGTTGCGGTAACCTTGCGAAGCGGGGTTATCCGTGTTCATCACGATGGGTTCCCCTTGATTCGAGGTGGTAATGACCGCATCATCGTCAAAAATGATACCTAATAGTTCAATCCCCAGATGGTGCGTAATCTCATCGATATCCATCATGGTACCGTCCTGCATCATATTACGGCGAATCCGGTTGATCAATAATCGCGGGGCTTCCGTCAATGGGTGCTGCTCCAACAGGCCCACAACTCGGTCCGCATCACGCACGGCAGAGATTTCCGGCGTCGTCACGACGATGGCCGCATCGGCCCCCGCCACGGCGTTCATGAAACCTTGTTCGATTCCCGCTGGGCAGTCGATTAAGACATAGTCGTATTCCGGTTTCAGCTCATCGACGATGGCTTTGACCTGTTCTGGTTTTAACGCCGTTTTGTCCGTGTTTTGGGCGGCTGGCAACAGGTATAGCTTGTCGTCGAACCGTTTGTCTTTGACCAACGCCTGCGGTAACTTGGCGCGACCCTCGGCCACATCCACGATGTCGTAGATAATCCGGTTATCTAGCCCCAACACGACGTCTAAATTCCGTAATCCAATATCTAAATCCATCAAGCAGACCCGCTTGCCCATCAAGGCCAGGGCGGTTCCAATATTGGCACTGGTCGTAGTCTTACCAACGCCGCCCTTACCAGAGGTGATCACAATTGCTTTACCCATTCTAAATTCCTCCGATCTGGTTATAGAGCTTCGGGTTAATCTTTTTCAGTTGATCTAATTGCCCGTAAGACAGCACGTGTAAGTCATTGACGTACGCAATCGTCTGGTTGGAAGCCGCTAATTCGTTTGCTTCCACGATGTCGAATTGCTCCGCGATGCGCACTTGTTGTGCCGTCTGCAGGTTCCCCATGATCAACTTGGTTTCATCCTCGGGATAACCCGCTTGTAAAATACCGTTCACGTTGCCCATCGAGAAAATATTCCCCGTAGTGCAGAGTTTCCCACCCTCATGGATGGTCCCCAAAAAAAGAACGTCGCCTTGCATTTCCACGTCTTGACCGTTACGAATGACCTTACTCAATAAGTGAACGTTGTCGCGTTCCTTGAGTTGTAGGGCATCCGCGATAGTCATGACGTTGGCCGTCATTTTGTGAATCTCAAAACGCGGGTATTGGCTCACCAAATGCTCGATCCGTTGCTTTTCTTCGGCCGTTAGAATCCGGTCCTCCGTGAGGACGTCTAACGAGATTTTGCCCGCATCGGCTTTGGGGTCCACCCTTAAATTCTCCAACAATGTTTTCAAATCAATCATCACTTGGTCCAGACCTGCAGACTGTTTAATGACCAAGTCATAACCGTTTTGTGTTCCACGTAATACGGCAGCTTGCATAGCGTTCGTTCCCTTCAACCTATTTTAACCAATTATACACCCAACGAATGGGGAAATATAAAACAACAAACAGGGCGAGATTTAGAGCCAACGTCGGGCCTAACGTGTTTACTAAGAAAGCACTGCCGGCCATACTGGTCAAATGTACCATCCGACTTGCCAGATAGCTCAGCGCTTCAATGACCGTAATGTCAATAAAGTAAATCAACAAGCCGCTTAAAAAGTTGGGACTAATGTAACCCATGACCTGGCGAGTCAAATAGACCACCAGGGGAAAGATAAAGACGTAAACCCCAAAAATTCCTGTGTAGTAGAGGTCAAATACCGCACCGGCGATTGCCCCCCAACGAGCAATCGGAATCTCGTAACGGTCCTCAAACAAAACTGCACAAATCAACCACAAGACGACCAGGTGACTGACCATGGTCGCCGTAGGCTGAAAGAGTTGTGCGCCAAAGATTTGGCTAATCGACCCGTCCAGAAACAACATGAGGATTAACCCAATGGGAAACCCGAACCGTAATTTAGATAATCGATACACGTTCGATCCCCCCTACTGTTTCGTTACGGCAACCGTCACGATGTTCAATTCACTCAAATCCGTGGCTGGCGTAATGTGTAACTTCGTCGATAACCCGTAATCGTCACCACTAGCTTTGGCAACCTTACCTACGTATAAGCCCTTTGGCGTAACGCCGCCTAAACCACTGGTCACAACTTTATCACCCTTACTAATCTTGGCTTTGGTAGTCAAGTTGTTCATGGTGATTTCGCCGGTATCCGCGTTATAACCACTCAAGACTCCGTTGACGGTCTTGCCCGACTTGGTGGTAATGGATACCGCGAACCGGTTAGCCGAATCATTATTGTCCGTGATCAGTTCCACCTTGGAATTGGTCTTATTCACTTCGGAGATTCGCCCCACTAAGCCAGAACCAGACATAACGGGCATGTTTTTAACAACACCCGCCGAAGATCCCTTGTTGATGATGACTTGGTTCTGCCAAGATGAAGGCGTCCGCGTGATGACCGCCGCCGAAATGGCGGAGTAATCAGTCAACGAATCATTCAGCTTAATCTGCTTCTTCAACTGTTTGTTTTCTTTAGCCAGAGTTTGGTCGCGGACCTTCGTCTGGGCCAGCTCACTCACCTGTTTTTTGAGCTGTTGGTTTTCCTGATAGGTGTTCAAAAGCTCCGACACAGCACTCACAGAACCACGTAGACCGTTCGCTGGTAAGGCGACTACCCGGTCAGCTAAACCAACAATATCATTACCAAACTGTTGCACGAGTGGCGGGGTGGCTTTCTTGTTACGAACCGCTACAGATACCGTCATCAAGGCAAAAGCAACAATCACGCAGACGATCACAATGACCAGCCGGCGATTGAAAGAAAATTTTTGCATGTTTGACCTCCATCTTGTTTATCCGGCTAACGGCGAGGTGTTAGCTGGTAACAATAAAGAAGCGGGAAGCCGCCTTCCCGCTAGTCCCTATTTTTTCTTCATGACATCGATACTCTTTAAGGACTCACCGGTACCGGAAGCCACGCAATCCAACGGATCATTGGCGATGGAGACGGGAACCTTAGTTGCTTCCGCAATCACTTCTGATAAGTTTTTCAGCAGTGCACCGCCACCCGTCAAGACGATTCCGTGGTCGATCACGTCAGCCGCAATTTCGGGCGACGTTTCTTCCAAGGTCTCGCGGATAGCCGTAATCACGCTTTGAACGGGTTCTTGGATGGCCTTCGCCACATCGGTCGCCGAAACTTCGACACCCTTAGGCAAGCCCGTCACGAGGTCCCGGCCCCGAATCGTGGCCCCCTCGATTTTGGCTGCATCCTCAACGGAAGCTGACCCAATATCCATCTTTAACTTTTCAGCCGTCCGTTCCCCAATCAAGAGATTGAAGTTCGTCCGGACGTACGTCGCAATCGCGTCATCCAATTTGTCACCAGCAACCCGAATCGAGCGGCTGGACACGATGCCGCCCAATGAAATCGTGGCCACGTCGGTGGTTCCACCACCCATATCGACCACCATGCTCCCGGTCGGGTCCATCACGGGGAGACCCGCACCAATCGCGGCAGCGAATGGTTCTTCAATCACGTATGCGTCACGTGCACCCGCAACCCGGGTCGCATCGATGACGGCCCGCTTTTCAACTTCAGTCACACCACTTGGAACGCAGACCATCACGTATGGCTTCCCACTGGAGCGCCCTACTGTTTTTTCGATGAAGTATTTCATCATGGCGACCGTGGTATCGTAATCCGCAATGACCCCATCTTTCATGGGCCGAATGGCCACAATGCTAGCCGGCGTCCGACCAATCATTGCCCGTGCATCTTCACCAACGGACACAATTTCCCCCGTCTTTGTGTTCTTGGCGACAACGGAAGGTTCGCGTAGAACGATTCCCTTACCGTCAACGTAGACAATCGTATTGGCGGTACCCAAATCGATTCCAATATTTTTCGTTCCTAATCCGAACACTGTGTTTCATCCCTTCATTGTCAACAAAATTATTTATGTTTTTTGTCTTAGTCATTGATAGACGTATTATAACATACCTATCTGCGTGAAAACACGTCGTCACCGATAAGAATACCGAACTTTTAGGGAGAAAGGAACACTTACCGATGATTTTAATTAGATTTTAAGACTTCCACGCCCAATTCCCGGTATACGGGGCTTAACGGCCCTTAGAATTGGCATCAGCAGGGTCATCGTCTTTGAAATAATGCCGAACCTCCGAGATAAAATATAACGATCCCGTTAACAACAACAGGTCTTCAGCCGACATCTGCCGTAACGCTTGCTGCAATGCGGTTGGCCAGTCCTTAGCCATACTGATACGGTCATGTGTTGTCACCACGTCTTCTAGTTCACTCGGTGTTGCCA
Organism: Levilactobacillus suantsaii; assembly: GCF_004115745.1. Lineage (GTDB taxonomy): Bacteria > Bacillota > Bacilli > Lactobacillales > Lactobacillaceae > Levilactobacillus > Levilactobacillus suantsaii. Next base: position 70,442 of record NZ_QXIL01000002.1, read on the forward strand.
CTACCCGGTTGGCCGGTCCGTTGAACTGGGTCACAATCAAATGGACGTTGGGAAGTGTCAGTAGCGTGTGCACCATCTTAGTGTACTGTTTATCGGCTAAAACGGCGAGGATGATGTACACCTCGTTGGTCGCAAAGTGGCGGTGTAAGAGCTGGGCCAACTCAACCATCGCCGGTTCGTTATGCGCGCCGTCAATTGCAATCAATGGTTGAGTCGTTAACCGTTCGAACCGCCCCGGCCAAGCCGTATGGGCTAACCCCCGCCGAATCGTCGCCGCAACGACCTGACCGTGTTGCAACTGCTGAAACTGGATAAAGGCGGTCAACGCTGTAGCGGCATTATCGATCTGGTACTGCCCCAGTAGATCAATCTGCAGGCGCTGATACTGGAAGGCTTGATACTGATACGTGAACCGTTCGCCCCACTGGTCTTCTGGCTGATTAGTGACGTCGAAGTCACGGCCCAACGCTACGACCTGTGTCTGCTTAGTTTGTGCCGTCTGGTCCATCACGGCCAAAGCGTCCGGTGACAGCCGGCCACAAACTACTGGTACCTGCGCCTTGATGATACCGGCCTTTTGGTGGGCGATTTCGGGAATCGTGTCCCCTAGAATCCGCATGTGGTCCAGCCCAATGGTCGTAATCACCGAGATTGCCGGGGTGATGATGTTGGTGGAATCGTAGAGGCCGCCTAAGCCCACTTCGACCACCACCACGTCGACCGGATGAGCGGCAAAGTAACAAAACATCAGTGCCGTGTCGATTTCAAATTCGGTCGGGCCCTTAGTGTCGAGTTCGGCATCCAGTTGGGCGACTACCGGTGGGACCCGGTTGACCAACTGGATCAACTCATCGTCGCCGATAGGCTGGCCGTCCGTACTGATGCGCTCGTTGAACCGGGTGATAAAAGGCGACGTAAAAGTCCCGACCGTTTGCCCATCCGCCATTAAAAGGTCCCGCAAAAACGCCACTGTCGACCCTTTCCCGTTGGTCCCCGCTACGTGAATCATGGTTAACTTATCTTGCGGATTGCCCAGCAACGCCATAAAATGCCGCATCCGGTCCAAGGTCGGTGCCTTTTTAAATTGGTCGCGGCCATGAATAAAATTCAATGCTTCGGTATACGTTGTGATCAAAAAATACCACTCTCCCGCTAAATTCTCTGTCTCTTACTGTACCAAATTTTGACCCAAACCGTTAGGTCCAAAAAGCGTGTGCCGGCAGTTTTGTCGGCACACGCTTTAACTCATCATTCATTTAAATGGCGCTCAACCGCGCGACAGCGCTGACCAGCTACTATCGCCCGACCAATTGGGAACCTTAAAGGCCCCTTAATGGCTTAAAGTTGGGCTTTGATTTCCGCTAAGCGGTCCTGCGTTGCGGCCAACTTCTTTTGGTTGTCCGTCTGCTTTTCCCGTTCGGCGTTAACCACGTCTTCAGGAGCGTTGGCCACGAAGCGGTCGTTGCCTAACTTCTTCGTCGCCCGCTCTACTTCGGCAGTATACTTAGCCGCTTCCTTAGTCAATCGCGCGGCTTCATCGTTTAAGTCTACCAGTTCAGCTAACGGTACCGAGATTTCGGCTGAAGTGATGACCGCCGTCATGGCTAACTTCGGTGCGACTAGATCTGCGCCGATTTCCAAGTTCTTCGGGTGTACGAACCGGTCGATATACTCGCGGTTGGTCTCAAAGACGGTCTGGAGTTTAGTATCGTCGGTCTTGATCTGTAAGTCGATTGGCGTGGACATTGGTGCATTGGCCTCAGCTCGAATGTTCCGGACCGCTTTGATCAAGTCAATCAGACTGGTCATGTCGCTTTCAGCTGTGGCGTTGTCGAATTCTGGATGGTCGACTGGATAAGCCGCCGTGACTAACGATTGGCCGTCATGGGGCATCGCTTGCCAGATGGCTTCCGTGACGAACGGCATAATCGGTTGCAAGAGCCGTAACGTTTGGTCCAAGACGTAGGCTAATAAGTCCTGCTTATCTGCCTTGGCCGCCTCGTCGTCACCCGTCAAGACTTGCTTACTCATTTCGATGTACCAGTCACAAAAGTCGTTCCAGATGAAGTTGTACAAGGCTCGTCCGGCTTCACCGAAATCGAACTTGTCGAACATGGTCGTAACGTGCTTGACCGTGGCATTTAAGCGGCTCAAGATCCACTTGTCGGTCAAATCCCACTTCTCTGCCGCGGGAACGACAGGCTTGGTCTGGTCACCCAAGTTCATGATGACGAACCGACTGGCGTTCCAAATCTTATTGATAAAGTTCCAAGCCGCGTCCATCTTCTTGTAGCTGAACCGGACGTCTTGCCCCGCCGTCAACCCCGTTGAGAGGAACCAGCGCAAAGCATCGGCCCCGTACTTGTCGATAACGTCCATCGGGTCAATCCCATTCCCCAGGGATTTGCTCATCTTGCGACCCTCTTCGTCACGAATCAACCCGTGTAACAGCACGTGTTTAAACGGCCGTTCGCCAGTAAATTCAAGACTTTGGAAAATCATCCGGGAAACCCAGAAGAAGATGATGTCGTAACCGGTCACTAACGTATTGGTTGGGAAGTAGCGCTTGAAATCAGCACTGTCTTCATCCGGCCACCCCAACGTTGAGAACGGCCACAAGGCACTGGAGAACCAGGTGTCCAAGACGTCGGGATCGCGATCCCAATTTTCCGGATCTTTCGGGGCCGTTTCGCCCACGTAGATTTCACCGGTCTGCTTGTGGTACCAAGCTGGAATCTGGTGCCCCCACCAAAGTTGCCGAGAGATGACCCAATCATGGGCATTTTCCATCCACTGTGTGAAGGTGTGTTCGAACCGTTTCGGCACGAAGTCCACGGCCCCATCACTCTGTTGGTTCTTCAACGCTTTTTGCGCCAGTGGTTGCATCTTCACGAACCATTGGGTGGATAAGCGGGCTTCGACTTGGACCCCGGTCCGTTCGGAATGACCGACGGAATGAACGATTGGTTTGACCTGCAACAGTAAACCTTGTTCATCCAAATCCGCGACCATGGCCTTACGCGCTTCAAAGCGGTCCATGCCGTTGTACTTACCGGCCTTCTCGTTCATGGTGGCGTCTTCGTTCATGGTGTTGATCCGTTCCAAATTATGGCGATTCCCAACCTGGAAGTCATTCGGGTCGTGGGCCGGCGTAATCTTCACCATCCCGGTCCCGAAGTCGGGGTCGACGTATTGGTCCGCAATGATCGGAATCTCGCGGTCAGCTAACGGCAAAACAACCTTGGTCCCCACCAGTTCCTTGTAGCGCTCATCACTCGGGTTGACGGCCACGGCGGTGTCTCCCATCATGGTTTCAGGCCGCGTGGTCGCAATCTCAATGTAGTGGTTACCGTTAAAGGTTTGGTTAGGATCCACGAACGGGTACTTAACGTGGTAAAAGGCACCCTTGTCGTCCTTGTGAATCACTTCGATGTCGGACAACGCCGTCCGGGCTTGCGGATCCCAGTTGATGATGTATTCGCCCCGATAGATCAAGCCCTGCTTGTACAGTGAGACGAAGACCCGCTTAACAGCATCCGATAGCCCGTCGTCCAAAGTAAACCGTTCACGTGAATAGTCTAATGATAAGCCCATCTTGGCCCATTGCTGGTGAATCGTGTCCGCGTATTCGTCTTTCCATTCCCAGACCTTTTTAATGAAGGCTTCGCGACCTAAGTTGTACCGGGAAATGCCCTGCTCGCGGAGCTTAGCTTCCACCTTGGCTTGCGTCGCGATACCGGCATGGTCCATCCCCGGTAACCAGAGCGTATCGTACCCTTGCATCCGTTTTTGCCGGATCAACATGTCTTGTAACGTGGTGTCCCAAGCGTGTCCTAAATGTAGTTTCCCGGTGACGTTCGGTGGGGGTAACACGATTGAATACGGTTTTGCTTGTGGGTCCCCACTGGGTTTGAAGACGTCTTCGTCCAACCAAGTCTGGTACCGGCCCGCTTCCACGGCGGTCGGATCATACTTCGTGGGCATGTCTACTGTTTTATCTGCCATACCTCTCATTTCCTTTCTCTTTACCGGTCACAATGGTACAAAAAAACTTCGTCCTAATTCAAAATTAGGACGAAGTCATTCGCGGTACCACCTAAATTGGGTAATTGCTACCCCACTTATCTTCGTTGTTAACGGAGTGTGCTCCGGTACCGACTTACGTTTAATTTCAGTCGATCAGCTCACAAGTTACTTTCACCCGCCACGGTCGGCCACTTTCCAGCTCTCGTGACTCTCTGTCTCGACCGTAACGACTTACTCGCTTGCTCACAGCTATTTACTCTGTAGTTTACCCAATTTTAAGCTAAGCGTCAACACGTGGCACTAACTTTTCCAAAGCCGCCAGAGCCGCTAAGTAGTTGGGTTCTTCGGACTGTTCCGTCACAACCTGTCGATAAGTGATTTTCCCCGTGGCATCAATAATCCAGATAGAACGGGCTAGATTGCCGGCGTTTGGGATATACAACCCAGTCTCATACCCGAAGGACAACCCCTCGTCTGACAATAAGTCTACGTTGGTGACCCCTTCAGCTGCACACCAACCCGTTTGTTCGGCCACGGAATTATTCGATACCGTGTAAAACTTGGCTGCCGGATAGTGGTCCGCCTGTTGCGTAAATTTACGCGTCTGCAACGTGCAGACCGGGGTATCCAGATCCGGAACGACGCTGATCAAGCTCACTTGCCCAATCAGATTTGCCGTCTTCACCTTATTATTCTGTTGATCAAACAGCTTGAATTTAGGTAATTGGGTTCCCACTTCAGGGAGCTCGCCCGCTAAGGCCATCTTCTTACCGAGTCTTGTGACATCCACACAGATCACTCCTTAATATTTAGCCAGGTCAAAAAACTAGCTATTAGGTTAATTATGGCGCAGTCGCCCCCTAAAAAACAAGTAATTTGCCGGATAAGTTCGGGGGAACTAGCCTGGCATCTTCCCACTCAACTTGATGGCTTCGATCATAATCTGTGCACCGGTGACTAACGCCTGGTGGTCGAAGGTCATCCCCGGCACGTGCAGGCCGGGTGTCAGGTCACAGCCTAACCCCAACATCGTACTCTCTTTAGCCAAGCCATCGTAAGCGTAAAAGTGAAAATCATCACCGCCCTGCGTGGGCACTGGTGCCACCAATCCAGCCGTTCCCAACACGGTGGTAACGGCTTGGCTCATCGCCGCTACGGCCGGCTTGCTGGGGATTGCTGCGGGCGATAAGTCGTTTTCGTCTACTTGGATGTCGATCCCGTCAACGGCTACCGCCCGCATGGCCGTAAACGCCTGGTCCTGCAACTGATCCATCGACTCGTTGGTCCGGGCCCGCAAGTCAACGGCGAAGGTTCCCCTGTCGGGCACAATGTTCGACGACTCGCCGGCCTGAAACATGGTCGTAGTGATCGAGTAGGGCGTGGTCGTGGCCAACTTCAATTGCTTGAACCGTTCATTCAAGGTACTGAAAGCATCAATCACGTTGGCTCCTAACCAGGGTCGTCCAGCGTGGGCCGTTCGCCCCGTGATGGTCACCCAGTAGGTCCGCGTGGCAATATCTGGGAGCAAGGCTTCGGCCTGACCTAACGCGAGTTCACTTTGGGGGCAGACGTGCAACCCATATAACACGTCTAGCGGCGGTACTAAACCACTTTGAATCACCTTTTCGGCGCCAGTCACAGTCTCTTCAGCCGGCTGGAAAATAAGTTTCAACGTTCCTGGTAGTTCTGCTTCGTGGGTCTTAAAGTAGGCCGCAACCGCTAAAACAATGGCCATGTGCGCGTTGTGCCCACAAGAATGAAGGACTTGTGGTCGGCCTTGATAGACCTGTTTTAAAGCGTCGATGTCAGCCCGCATCCCCATCACGAACCGGTGGCCGGGATTTAACGTGGCCACCAAGCCCGTCATGTGCGCAAACTTCTGATACGCCACACCCAATTCGTCTAAACGCTGCGCCAAATAAGCCGTCGTTTGAACTTCATTGAAGGCCGTTTCGGCTCGGCTGGCAAGTTCATCAAAATCGGTTTGTAACTGTTGTGCATCTACCGTAATCGTTTGTGTGTCCATAATCATTCCCCCATTACTTACTGGTCTTATAAGCCGTCTTCAACGTGATGCCTTGCGCCGCCGCGTAGGTGACGCCTTTGAGTTGCGGGCTATTCAAGCGGGTGACTTGTCCTTGATTCAGGACCGCCACAGCCTGGTCACGCATCGCAATCTGGTTAGCTTGTTTGAAATCGGCGTACCGTTTTTGGGCGTTATCGGCGTCCACCCCGTTCGCTCGGGTGTAAGCCTGGTCAAATTTGGCATTGGAATAGTTTCCCGCGTTATTGTAATTATCAGTGTTGAGTAGCTGGAAGAACTCGGTCAATTCCGGATAAGAGGTAATCCAATTACTAAAGCCGAGGTCATAGCCTTGTTTTTTCTGCATGGTCGTGATGGCTTGGACCTTGGGCTGCACGTTGACCTTGAGACTGAGGCCCTTTAAGTATTTTTCCGTATTGGCCTGGACATACTCGGCGGTATTTTTGAAGGTGTCCACGTCGTAGCAGACCAGCGTCAAATTCAATTTTTTCAGTCCTAATTGACGCATCCCCTTGGCCCAATACTTCTTAGCCAATTGCGGATCATAGGCAACGGCGGACTTAACGGTGGAATCTAAAGCGAAGTCCTTGCCCGTTTGTGGATTCTTCGCGATATCTTCCGGTGCCATCCCGTAAGGCACCTTGGCGCCATTTTTCAACACGTTAGCCGTCAAGGTCTTCCGGTCGATGGCTAACGAGATTGCCCGGCGAATGTTACGGTTACGCATCGCCTTGTGGGCAAAGTTATACGCTAAGTAGTCGGTCTCACCACTTGGGTAACTCAAGTAGCCTGGTTGAGATTTTTCTTGAGCGGCCTGTTGTCCGGATAATGTGATGTTGTCTAACTTCTTAGATTGATATAACGCCAACGCGGTCTGCGGTGACTTAGCCACCTGAAACTTCACGGTCGTCAGCTTGACGTTCTTGTGATCCCAGTAATTAGGATTTTTCTTGAGCGTCCAACTCGACGAAGCCGCCGTCCAATTTTGTACGGTAAACGGTCCGTCATAGACCGTCTTCTTGGCGGAAGTCCCGTAAGCTTGACCGTACTTGGTCACGACCTTTTCGTTTAGCGGTAAGAAAGGCACCGACGCAACTAAGTATTTGAAATACGGCGTTGGTTGCGTCAATTGAACTTTCAGCGTCGTGGCGTTTACGGCCGTCACCCCGAGTTTCGTCGCTGCCATTTTCCCCGCTTCAATTGCCTTGGCATTTTTAATCGGTAAAAATTGGTAGGCATTGGCCGCTTTGGTCTTCGGCGTCACCGCCCGTTGCCAAGCAAAGACGAAATCTTTAGCGGTCAACGGATCGCCGTTACTCCATTTCAGGTTCCGCCGGAGTTTGAAAGTGTAGACGGTCTGGTCATTCGTCGGCTTGACCAAGGTTGTTGCCAAGCCGGGTTCGACCGTGGTGCTGTCCTTCATCCGGTACAGGCCCTCTTGAGCGTTGTTGACCGTTTCTTGGGCCCCAATGTCCGTAATCATGGTCGAATCTAACGACGAGATGTCGACCGGTTCCATGATGGTCGCCGTCTGTTGCGGACTGGCATCGGCCGCTTGACCACAACCCGCTAACGCTAAACCACTGCCGATAATAACTGTAAAACTGGTGAAACGTTTCAATAATTTTTGCATATGAAGTCCTCCTCAACACCCGAGCTATCCCGAGCATCACGCGATTGAGCAACGCCCAATCAGGCGCCACACCTAAACAAATTGCCGCTGGCTCATATGCCGATGATGTCGCTGCAGCTCCGTTACCGTATTCGTTGAATGACGCATCATCAATTGAAACATTTCGATCAGCTTCCTTTCTGTATAAAAAAATCCCCGCAAAGAAAATTCTTTGCGAGGACGACCGATATCGTGGTTCCACCTCTGATTTATAACGGCTTCACAACCGTTACCTCAGTAAGTTTAAGTAAACTTGGCTCGATTAACGGCGAGCGCCGGCCCCTCCTAATTAGCGTGACCCGTTCAGGTGGACTGCTAGTAGCTGTGTTTCAATTCAGGTTCGCCCTTTCAGCCTTGCGGACGATCTCTTAAATTAGAATTTACTTTGACTACTCATAGCATTTTTAATTTAAATTCATTTTAGGGGTTTTACCGGATTTGTCAAGAGAAAAGTTTAGCTGTCTAGGTAGTCACTAATAGCAGTTATCAGGCCCCATGACCGACAAACCCATTTTTCACTGTTTTCTCATAACTCGTCTAGCGACCACAAAAAAAAGCCACGACCAAAGTCGTAGCCTCATGCTTAATTTAGATAACTTACAGTAATTCCGCAAAGACGTCTTCATTTTGGTTCAAGAAGTTGTCTCCCGGGCGAATCTCTGTAATGGTGATACCGTCGAGCGCTTCTTTCATCAAACCTTCCACGTCGAGATGCTTTTCGTACTTCCGGGACTTCTCCAAGTCCGGCCGCGTCTTCGGTGCCGGTGGCGTGAAAATCGTACAGCAGTCCTCGTATGGCAGGATCGACAGGTCATAGGTGTCGATATTCTTAGCCACCTTGATGATCTCCGTTTTATCCATCGACAACAACGGTCGTAAAATCGGCATCGTCGTGACGTCGTTGATGGCTTCCATACTTTCCAGAGTCTGTGAAGCCACTTGGCCCAGCGACTCCCCGTTAAAGATCCCCTTGGCGTGCCGCATGTGTGCGACTGCCACGGCCAACCGCAACATCATCCGCCGCTGAATGGTCATCAGATACCCTTCCGGCACGGATTCTTTGACGGTTTCTTGAATCTTAGCGAACGGCACCTGAATGAATTGGATGCCCCCGGAGTACTTGGCCAACTTAGCGGTCAATTCCTTGGCCTTAGCCAACGCCTGTTCAGACGTGTACGGCGGACTGTAGAAGTGGACCATGTCCAGCTTGACGCCCCGGCGCATCCCATAGTAGGACGCAACCGGTGAATCGATGCCGCCGGATAACATCATGACGGCCTTGCCACCGGTGCCGACTGGTAACCCACCGGCTCCTGGAATGGTCTGTCCCGAGATGTAGACCCCGTTCATCCGTGCTTCCACGCGAATCTCCAAATCAGGATGTTTCATCTTGACTTGGATGCCGGGTACATTTTCAAGAACGTGACTCCCTAAAATATCGTTTAGTTGATAGGTGTCATATTCAAACGACTTATCTTGGCGCCGGGTGTTGATTTTAAAGGTCATCCCCGGTTTAAAGTCCGCCTGCGCTAACGCTAAAACGGTAGCCTTGATGGCGTCGATATCTTTGTCGACCTTCACGGACGGCGAGAAGTTTTCGATGCCGAACTCCCCCTTCAGCCGGTCCATGACCGCCGTCGAATCAGCCCCGTTCAAGGTCACGTGTAATCGATCGTGTTGGGCACGAACTTCCAAGCCATCGAACTCACTGAGTGCTTTACGCACGTTGTGACCCAATTGCTTGATGAAGTCTTTTTTGTTCTTGCCCTTCGTCGACAATTCACCGTAGCGGACCATGATTTCGCTATATTCCATTGCGCGACCCCTTTCGTGATTAGCGTAATTTCGCAAATTGTTGATAAAGTTGGTCGAAGACCTGGTTGAATTGTTTGGCCTCTTCCATGGTGTTGTGTCCGTCTAACGAGATCCGTACAGCGCTGGTCGCAATGTCGTCATCCACGGCCATGGCTTGCAACGTACTCGATTCGACGTGCTTCTTCGACGAGCAAGCACTCGTCGTCGAAATGTAAATCTGGTGTTCCTCAAACGCGTGGACGATGGTTTCCCCCCGGACTCCAGCAATCGCAAAGCACAGAATATGGGGCGCAAAGACCGGTAAGTCCTTCGAGAAAATCGTCACGTGGGCAAACTGTTCGATATGGTGCAGAATTGCCAAGCGAATGGCGCGTTGCCGCTCGACCTTTTGGGCCTCGTCCGTCAGCAACATCCGCAAGGCCTTCGCCATCGCGGCAATGGCCGGCAGATTTTCTGTTCCGGACCGCAAGTTCCATTCCTGACCACCACCGGCCATTAACGGTGCAATCTTCCGCCCTTGGCGCTTGTACATGAACCCAATTCCTCTAGGCGCGTGGAACTTATGCCCGGAGAAGGTCACGAAATCGACCCGGTCGTTGAAAATCAACTTGCCCAGGCCCTTGCCAATGCCTTGAACAGCATCGATGTGCCAGTGAATCTTGGGAAAATCACGCATGACGTCTGCAATTTCAGCCAACGGTTGAACCGCCCCAATTTCGTTGTTGACCGCCATGGTCGACACCAGAATCGTAGTCGGCCGGATGGCAGCCCGCAAATCATCCGCGGAGACGCGTCCATTCTCATCGACCGGCAGGTACGTGACTTCAAAGCCCAGCTGCTTGAGCTGTTCCATTGAATTATGCACTGCAGGGTGCTCGACTGCCGTCGTAATCAAATGATTGCCAAATTCGCGTTTGGCCATCGCGGTCCCTTTGATGGCCCAGTTGTCACCCTCGGTACCACCACTGGTGAATAAGATTTCACTCAGCTTAGCTCCGACCAGGTCGGCAATTTGTTGACGCGATTGTTCGAGGAGGTTGAAGGCCTGTTCCCCAAAGTTATGCAAGCTAGAGGGATTGCCCCAGTAGTTGGCACTAACCTTGGCGTAGGTATCGACAGCTTCCGGTGCGGCTTTGGTCGTCGCACTATTATCAAAATAAATCATGCTGAACCCTCTTATCTTTTTCTATTGGTTCGACTCCGATAGAAATTCTCACTCATTATAAACACATTCTGAAAATCCCACAAGCCTTACCCGCATTTCTGCAAGCAAAAAGCGCCCTTTTTGCCGGCTTACGCCGGAAAAAGTGACGCTAGAACCTTACTTTTGCGACTCATCATCATGTTTCGGTTTTTCACGACCTTTACGCTGATAATAGGCATCTTCCAGGCGTTTATACGATCCTGGTTCCACCTTATCCAGCTCCGTAGCGATCGTTTCCAACGCTTTTGCATACTCATGGTCCTCGTCAAATAATTTTTTAGCCTCTTGACTGGCTTTAGCCAAATCTTCATGACTAGCCTGGTAACGGTTTGCGTACTGCATCAGTTCCTCTGACAATTCGGCACTGTCGAGTAAATCGTCTGTCCGTTCACTTAAACTATCGAGGTCGGTCTGGATAATCAGCAGCTGTTTGGTGATCTGTTCCATGTCGATTTGTGGCTGGTCCATGTCGGTCGCCAACTGTTCGACCTCATTACGGACCACGAAGAAGTAATCCAGGTAATTCTGCGGGACGCCCGGCAAGTTTAGATTTTCGACCTGCCGCCGTAAACTATGTAGTTTAAAATCAAATTGTCGTAATGTTTCCCGCGCCTGTCGTTCTTCGTCAGCTAATCCAGCCACACTCTTTAAAACTTTCGCCTGCTGTTCTTCAATTTGCTTTAAATCTTTTTCTTGCTGTTGTTGATGAGCCAACACAATGGAATAGGTTGCCGCTTGACCAGTCAAGTTCTGCACATCCCGCTGGTAGATACCATCGATGTTGCGCAACTGTTCGCTAAGTTCCCGGGCCGTTTCCAACTCTTGGTGGTCCAACGTGTAGTTTTGTTTCAAGCGGTCCAACTCGGCCATTAGGCTTTGATTTTGGTTCTGGGCGTGGGCAATGAATCGCGCCACGTTATCCAAGTTCTCATCGACCGGCTTTTTCGCGTCGATTTCTGTTTGCATCAAATCATACAAATGGTCGATCTGGTCGGCGATGCGCTGGTTGATCACCTTTGCGTCGTCTGGCCGCAGATCCGCTAAGGCAGCTAAATTACCGTTGACCTGGTCAGCTACCTTTTGGATTAATCCGGGAATATCCGCATCCCCAAAGTGATAAGCCTCGTTTGACAGTTGTTCGTAACCGCTCTTCAACTCACTGATTTGATCAGGATAAACGGCTGTTAAATCTTTATATAGTGGTGGGATGGCTTTGATCAAATCTTCCAGTGATGCCGTATCGGCCTTTAATTGGCCCAATACATCCGAGGCCCGTTCGTGGTCCCCAGTTTGGGTCAACTGGGTGAAGGTATCGAAGTTATCTTCCAATTGACCCAACCGCTCTTCCAAGCCGTCGATACTCGGGCCAAAGGCAAAATTCTTGGCCAAAAGCGTCTTGCGGAGATCCTGGTATTTCTGTTCCAAATCCCGCACGGCCTGTCGATGTTGTTTATCGACTTCCTGTAAGGCAGCTAATTTGGTCTGAACGGTTTGCACCAACTCGTCCGTTTGACTGACCAGCAACGTATCCTTGGCCAAATCGCGGCGTAACTGAATCAAGTTCAGCCCACGTGAATCATTCTTGAGCTGCGCTAACTGGGCGTCAATCCGCTTGAAGCGGTCCTGGGTAATGTCCGCATAGTCGTTTTGGAGTTCCTCAAACTGGGTCAACGATTGCCCCGTCAAACTGAGTTGACTCACAAGTTTAACCTCGTCGGCAAGCGGAATAGCGACGAGTGATGCTTTTTTATCCGCCAAGGCCGTGACTTGCCGACGAATCCGTTGCTGATAAGCGAGAATGCCTACATAGACGATAATCGCGAGTATAACGATTCCTACGAGCACAACAGTTACCATGATTGACCCCATCCTTCATCCACATTTAAACGCTCAACGAGTTGTAAAAACGCTCGGTCTAATTTACAATTTAATCTAATCCCAATTATAGCATAAGTCCCCAACGCTTCACTAGATTTTGCTATCCTATTAGGATTTTCTACCTATCTATTTTGAACTTTAACTACTGGAGGTTTTTGCATGACGGAACCAATCAACACTTTAATCACCGCACAACTCGACGCTTTGCTCCACGGTGAAACGAACCTCACGGCCAACTTGGCCAACGCTTCAGCCCTTTTAAAGCAAACCGTTGCAGACATCAACTGGGCTGGCTTTTACCTCTACCAACCCCAAACTGATGATTTAATCCTCGGCCCTTTCCAGGGTAACGTCGCCTGCGTGCACATCGAAAACAATCGTGGCGTTTGCGGGACCGCTCTGAGCACCCAAACGACACAACGAATCGCTGACGTCCACCAATTTGCTGGCCACATCGCTTGTGACTCGGCCAGCAACGCCGAAATCGTAGTGCCATTGACTTTAGCCGACGGCACCAAGCTCGGTGTTATGGACATCTATTCCCCATCGATCGACCGTTTCTCAGTCGACGACCAACACGTCTTAGAAGAATTCGCCCGGGTTTTACTCACGCATGTTGACAAAGCCTAAGGTTTCCGGTTATACTGATCGTCGTGTAAAATAATGCAGCAATGGGCGGTAAGCTCGTCAACAGATCATTGCGTTTGAAAGCTCAAGGAGTAACCTGCGGCTGCATAGGGTGAAACTTGCAAAATGATCTGCACGAATACTAAGCCTATAAATGGCCTTATTTTACTCCAAATAAATTTATTGGAGGACTCAATTTATGTCACGTTATACTGGCCCAAGTTGGCGGATTTCTCGTCGTTTAGGGGTTTCCCTTTCCGGCACTGGTAAAGAATTAGCACGGCGTCCTTACGCCCCTGGTGACCACGGTCAAGGCCGTCGTCAAAAGCTTTCCGAATACGGAACGCAATTACGCGAAAAGCAAAAGTTACGGTTCACCTACGGCTTGACGGAACGTCAATTCTACAACCTGTTCAAGCGCGCTGGTAAGATCAAGGAAGGAACCCACGGGACTAACTTCATGATCTTACTCGAACGTCGTTTAGACAACGTGGTTTACCGTTTAGGTTTGGCAACGACTCGTCGTCAAGCTCGTCAATTGGTTAACCATGGTCACATCACTGTTGATGGCAAGCGTGTGGACATTCCTTCATACGAAGTTGAAGTTGGCCAAGTGGTCAGCGTTCGCGAAAAGTCCAAGGACTTAGCCGTTATCAAGGGTGCCGTTGAAGCCGTTGTGGGTCGCCCACAATACGTTGACTTCAACGCTGACAAGTTGGAAGGTTCATTAACTCGGTTCCCACAACGTGAAGAACTCGATGCTGAACTCGATGACTCCTTAATCGTTGAATACTACAACCGTTAATTAACGCGAGGTTTAGTCCTCACTTTAACGGCTGGCGACCCTGTTGGGTACGCTAAAAAGACATCTCCGCTGATTGGCGGGGATGTTTTTTTGCGTGAAATTATCCCCACAAAAAAACTCCCATGTATTCCACCACATGGGAGCTCCTGATAATCTTGATTCGGCGTATTAGGTTCCCCGGTACATTGGCGGGGTTCCTATGACTTAGTTTAGCAGCTTAGCGGCACTAATGAGGCCCAAACGCAAAATTTCTATTTAGGACTTCGTCAACTGCGTCAGCTAGCCAAGTTTACCCCAAAAGTGCCCGGTACAACGGGATTAACGCCGCCAACGTGGCCTGAATCGTTTGGAGTTGGCGCGCTGCGTGACCGGTAAAGAAAGCCGACCCCCGAGGAAACGTCCGCCCCACCAGCCACTCGGCGTGGGGGTGGCGTTGTGCCGTCATCAGTTGTTGCGCACCGGTCAAGGTCAACGGCTGGTGATCCGTCTTATCCGTATGATCTATGGCCCACTCAAAATTAGCGGGCAACGCGGTCAACAACTCAGTCGAAACCCGAGCTACCGTGGCCTGCCGCTGGCGAACTTCTTGGAGAACGACCAGCCAGATGAACAACCGGTCGTCCCACAGACCCAGTTCTAAGTGCGGTAACATTTTGTATCCCCGTTTGGACGTGCTCCACGCGACCCAGGTATCCGGTGGTGGGTTCTTACTACGACGGCGGTGTTGGGCAACATGAGCGTACACCGGTCCGCCAATCGTTGCCAACTGCGGTTGCACGGCCGTCACGGTCGCCATGAATTTCGGGTCGATTTGGGTCTTGATTTTCTCCAATCGTCCCGCCAACGTGGTGTCGTTGAAAATGTCAAAGTCACTGTTCAGGTACATCCCAGCACCTCCTAGTACTGCTTGCTCGTGATTACATGTTATACTAATGCCACTACGTTGAAAAGAGGGATTAACATGTCGGATAAGAGTTCGATGGAACAACATATGGATGCAGCCATGTATGGCACGCCTAAGGTTAAACCTGACGAACAGCGGCGTTATCTCGGAACTTTCCGGGAACGGGTCTCACTTGCGATGACCATTGCGGAAGTCGTGGATCATCAAAACTTATCAGCTTTCATTACCGAGATTACCGCACACCCGGATTACCAGGTTATTTTAAACGGTCACATCGACCAAAGCGACTTGGGCCCCTACCTCAAAGTGGCGAGTCAGCACAACGTCCAGTTCACGATTCGTCAAGATACCATTTATGGCATCAATGACAGTGACTATGGCCTTATCGTAGCTAGTGATACGGCTATTAATCAGTCGCCAATCGATTTGACCAAGAAGTACCCTGACGACACGACCACACAAGCAAACGATGCGGACGACACATCTAAGAAAACTAGCTGGTTGGGCCGCTTGCTTGACCATTAACGTCCAGTTCATAAAGGAGTTTTTAAATTTTGGCACAACCTTTAGCCTACCGGATGCGGCCCCAACGCCTCGAAGACGTCGTGGGCCAACAGGATTTAGTTGGCCCCGGCAAGATCATTGCCCGGATGGTCAGCGCTAAGCTCCTGTCGTCCATGATCTTATACGGCCCACCCGGTACCGGAAAAACGAGCATTGCCAGTGCGATTGCCGGCTCGACCAAGTACGCTTTTCACAAGCTGAACGCCGCGACCGATTCTAAAAAGGATCTCCAAGTCGTCGCCGAAGAAGCCAAGATGAGTGGCACCGTGATCTTACTGCTCGACGAAATCCACCGGCTCGATAAAACTAAACAGGACTTCCTGTTGCCCCACCTTGAAAGCGGGCGCATCATCCTAATCGGGGCAACCACCGAGAACCCCTACTTAAACATCAACCCGGCCATTCGGAGCCGAACCCAGATCTTTGAGGTGCATCCCCTGACCCACGCTGATATCGTGACCGCCTTAACACGGGCATTACACGATAACGACCGGGGTCTGGGCAAACTCCCCTTAGATGTAGCAGCTGACGCCCTGGACTTCATGGCGGATGCGACCAACGGTGATTTACGGAGCGCCTTGAATGGCCTGGAGCTAGCCGCCCAGTCCACGCCACCAACTGCCGATGACGACCGAATCCACGTGACTTTAGCTATCGCCGAAGAATGTTTCCAACGTAAGGCCTTGGTCGGTGACAAGCATGGCGACGCCCATTATGACGTCATCTCCGCGTTTCAAAAGTCGATTCGGGGTAGCGATACCGACGCGGCGTTGCATTACCTGGCCCAACTGGTGGCCGCCGGTGACCTGCCGTCGATTTGTCGACGACTCATGGTCATTGCTTACGAAGACGTGGGGATGGCCAACCTTCCAGCAGCGGCACGGACCGTTCAAGCCGTCCACGCTGCCCAACAGTTGGGTCTTCCTGAAGGCCGGATTCCCTTAGCCGATGCAGTCATCGACCTCTGCCTGTCGCCAAAATCCAACTCAGGGATCAGCGCCATCGACGCCGCCTTAGACGATGTCAGCAACGGTCACAGTGGCGTCGTCCCCGATCACTTGAAGGATGCCCACTATGCCGGCGCCAAGCAGTTGGGTCACGGGACTAACTATCAGTTTCCCCACGATTTCCCCAATGATTGGGTCGCGCAACAATACCTCCCGGACACCTTACGGCACGCACAATACTACCACCCTAAGGCCAACGGGCGCTTCGAACAAAAGCTGGGTGAACAGTACCGGCGCCTGCGGCAAGCGAACAAGCCTGAGCGTTGATATTTAAATATTTATATGCTAAGATACAAGTGATTCTAAGGTGTACGTGTTGTCTTACTACAAGTTGCCGAACAAGTAATTCTTATAAGGGATCGCCAATGATAACGCCTATGACAGGCCTTTTCACTTGGTAGTCAGAATCGTTATCTCGCTTTCCCCCCTGCATTGTCATCGCGGGTCAACATGACTGGACAATTAACGGCACCACTTAGAACATCAAAGCCCCGTGCTTTGAGGACCATTCCTTTGAGTGGTCCTTTTCTTTTGGGCTTAACTCCCGCTTGCGGTTTCGTCGGCGTCCTAGTAAACTAGTGCTCAGTCGCACCCATGCGGTGTCAAGGAGGAAATGTGTTGTGTTAATCACCATACTTATGATTTGCTACACCCTATTATCTTTTGGTATCGGCTGGTACTTTTACAGTCACCGGCGCCGAGCCTTTTTAGTCTTTCATCCCGAAAGTACCCCAGCCTTAAGTCACGTCCTCAGTTGGGGGGGCATCATCCTCATGATTATCGGTCTCATCGCTGCCGTAGCTACCATCATGAACAACTTCGTTTTCATCTCGATCATCTTGCTGGTGGGGGTCATTGCCATCATCAGCTTACAATTGATTTTGGTCCATTGGTTCCCTAAAGGTGAGTAACCGGTTACAAATTTTGCCGCTTTTTTTGCCATTTTACTTTTTATTTCAACGCAAATAACGTATCATGAAAGTATCAAGTAATGAGAGGTGAACATATATGTTACAACAATACAAGCACATTTTAGTCCCAGTTGATGGCTCCTACGAGGCGGAATTAGCCTTCAAAAAAGCCGTGGCCGTGGCTAAGCGTAACGATGCTGATTTACATCTCGTTCACGTTGTCGATACCCGCGCTTTCCAAAACATCTCGAGCTTCGATACCAGTATGGTGGAACAAGTGACCGAGACGGCAAAGAAGACGCTCGATAAGTACATCTCAGATGCCAAGGCGGAAGGCCTCGAAAAAGTGGACTACGCCATCGAATACGGAGCGCCTAAGACCATCATTGCCCGCGACGTGCCGCGCGACAACGATACCGATTTGATCATGATTGGGGCCACCGGGTTAAACGCGGTGGAACGGCTCTTAATTGGATCCGTAACCGAATACGTGACTCGAACCGCTATTTGCGATGTGATTGTGGTCCGGACCGACTTGAACAACAAGCCGGCCAAAACCACCATTGCCAACCAAGAGTAATTCTTAACCAAGCCATTATCCGAGTCCGGGAGTCTTCCCGGGCTCTTTTTTTGTTACTAACGGTCTTCCGTCACTCGTTAGTGGCTGATTTTTCACGGTCTTTTTTTGTATCATCTTGGATTTGCCATGGTCATGACCATGCCCTGAATAACTTAAAAAGTGCACCACCTTCAAATGGTTTTTCCATTTAAAGGCGGTGCACTTTAACGTCTTGTTTCAAAATTTGTAAATTACTATCACACCGTTTAAGCGGACTGTCCTAGTTCCGCCTAAGAAGCCCAACGTCTACTAGGAGGTTGGCAACACAGAGCATAACGATCAAAACTAACCGACGCCCCAGTGTAAAATAGATGATGATCGAGTACACCCCCACTACGACCATATTCAACCAAATATTATTGACTATATTTAGATGGGTTCGATAGAAATTATCTAAGTGTTCTGTTCCAAACCACATCGAGAACACGAAGAGTAGCCACCATAAGCCCCATAAATCGATAGTTTCACCCCTTACTTATTGAGGTTGATTCAACTACCGCTCTAATCGGTTAAAATGGACCCCGTGGTCCGACCTAAACGCTGCTGTAGGGCTTCGTTGTGGGTCACCACAGCCAGCGTCTTAGCAATCTCCAGACTCTGCTTAGCCGCAGCCGTTGCCAACAAGGCTTGTTCCGCTTGCCCCTTCAATTCGTACAAAACATCGATTAAGTATAAGGAATCTTCTTGCTTTACCAACCGCAAAGCGGCATCCACGTTTTCGTTGACCAGTTGGGGTTGTTCCAATTGTGTGTATAATTGTGCAATCCGGTAACGGGCCCAAATCAAGCGTTTGAACTCCCCTTCCTCATGCCACTCGTAACCATCTAAGTAAGCCATGGCTTCGCGTAAGTAATAGTGAACCTGGTCGTACTCCTTACGGTCAACGTAGGCTAAGGCCATCCCTAAGTTGCTGACGATAGCGTACAGGTCCCATGGCATCCGGTAAGACCGGTGTAACAATAAGTTGAAGTGGAAAATCGCTTCGTCCGTCCGTTGCCGCGAGAAGATCTCCACGAAACCCCGGAAATAGTGGTAGCGTTCCCGGTCAAAGGAATTCTGGATGCTCGCCAAATCGATTTGGACCAGAATCCGGTCGGCGCCATGAAAGTCGCCGAAGCGCAAGGCCCGCGATAAACGGCTGAATTGCTCGTCTAATCCGTTCCCCATTCCGGTCAAGACATCTTCAAACGAAATATTCAGTCGACGACAAATTTCCAAAATGATTTTGATACTTGGTACCTTATTCTTTTTCTCCATCAGACTAACCGTGGCCTGCGTGCAGATGCCTTCAGCCAATTCCTGCTGCGATAAATTCTTTTGCTTGCGGTATTGTTTGAGCTTGTCCCCTAGTAAGCGCATCTCATATCTCCTCTTAAGTCAGTTCTAATCCTCAGCATTGATGATAAAGACGAACCTTTCTTTAAAAATCGATTAATATATTCGGTAACCTTTTTCATACCCCGTCACCGATATTCCCATCAACGATCCCCAATCTCTTTATCATTAATTCTTATAATAAGTGATTTATGAGGAAACACAAGCAATTTACCGCTTTATTAATGAACTTTAATCTGTCTATACCATTTTATCATTTTTTTGTTAACCGCCCGATTCACACAACTATCGTTTACCGAATATTTTATTAATGTTCGTATTTTATCCATTTAGTCAATTACTTGATAATTCAAATATAGCTTAAGGTAAAGTTGGCCACAATCGCCCAGAACACCCGATTAGGGCGTTGGGCCACTACCCGTTGTAAGCGCCCGGCTTGGTCCGTAATCTGGCCATCGACCCCTAAGGCCCACGCCCGACTCATCGCTGTCGTGGCGTCCGGCGTCCACAAATACGTTGCGGCGCCCTGCCGATGGGCTGCCAAGATGAACTGATCACTGAGCGAACGTTGCTGAAACGAATAAAAATCTGCTGGGACCGAGGCTGGATCCACCCAATTAAAGGGCGTGATGAACCCCACCCGCAACCGGGGCGCAACCCGGCGTAATTGCGCCACCACTCGGTAATCTAGCGAATGCACGGCCGAATGGTCTCGTCGTAAGCGTGCCCCGTACAAGTGAGCGAACCGCCGCACCATCCCCCGCGAATCCGTTGGGGTGGTCTTGAGCTCGACCAATAGCGGCTGGTGAAGCCGTTCAGCCGTCTTCAAATATTTTGGCCAACTCACTAGACGCCCACGTTGGCCATTTTCTCGCAATGTCAGCCCGCTAAGTTGAGCTTGGGTCAACTGGTGCGGCGTCACGTTACGATGCGCGAGGGTCTTTAAATTTTCATCATGGAGGACGACCCAGCGATGGTCCCGGGTCTCGTGCAGATCCATTTCCACGTATTGGGGGTGGAGCCGCTTGGTGTGACGCAACGCGCCTAACGTATTTTGAACCCCCACACCAGCATCCAATCCCCGGTGACTGATGACCGTGGTCGCTAAAAAACGGGGCATCTGCCAAGCCTGCACGATGACCGCCCCACTGATCACGACCCAAACTAACACCAGACCACCCAGTGACCACCGTGAGCGTTGCATCCGCGGTACTGCCACCGCAGGCTGACCACACCAACACCAAATAAGGGTGACCGTGCCTAAGAGACTCGCCATGGTATATCCCGCTAAGATGAGGCTTAAAGACCCCAACGCAAACGCCGTCGCACCACTCGGCGATAGCCACTGATCAACGGCCCAGTTACCAACCACTAAGGCCCCGCTCATCATCCCCCAACTTAGCATCAGACCAGCTAACCAGCCCAGTCCTTGAAGCATCTGTCGGGGCGTGCCAATAACAGTCGTCAACCGCCAATGCTGCGGTCCCCAAATCAGGCTGTACGCCACTAAGACCAGGTAGACGACGGCAACGGCCCCCAATAACGGGTGACGGTACAGGCTGATGTCGTTGACCCACGCAGCAGGTAATTTGAGACGAACTAAGAAGCGGCTGCCTAAACCCCACAAGCCCCAGGGTAAAGCGAGTCCTACTAGACTGACCAACAGGCCCGACCAGGCCAGTCCCACGCGCCAACCGCGCTGAAAGAACGGCGTGGCACGATAGCTTTGGGCAACTTGGCGGAATTGCCAAACCACATTAGCCAATAAGAGGACTACTAAGGCCACCTGGCCAACAGCCCAGCCGGGAAACTGACCGCACCATCGCAATAAGCCCAGTTCCAAAATAAGGCCGGCCCAGCCCCATGTTAACCGCGGCGTCAGCATCCCCACGCGCCAAACCGCTTTTAGTTCTCGCCATCGTATCACCCTAAAGACTCCCCTCCACAAAAAAAGCCGATGAGTCCGCCAAAGCGTCTCACCGACTCAAACTCTCAATCTACTGTTGTTTCTTTAACTTGTACGTCGAAGCGGCCGAGTGGTTATCCAACGGGACAAAGTCGTAAGCTAATTGGTCCTGGCGTTTAAATTCTGCTAGTGCTAAATCAATCAAACGGTCGATCAATTCAGTATAGCTGATGCCAGAAGCCTCCCACAATTGTGGATACAAACTAATGTTGGTGAAACCAGGCAAGGTATTGACTTCACCCACGTACGGCACACCGTCCTTGGAAACCAGATAGTCGATGCGGGCCATCCCCTTAAGGCCTAAGGCAACGTATGTCTGTAGACCCATCGTGGTGATTTCCGTCGTCAACTTTTCAGGCAACTTCACGGGAACCTCGAAGGTCACCCCACTGGCGTCCACGAACTTGTTATTGTAATCGTAGAAAACGTCCTTTTCTGGGACCCGAATCGCCCCGAGCTTGGACGCTTGGGGATGCTCGTTACCCAAAATGGAAATCTCGACTTCTTGTAAGCCCGCAATGGTCTCCTCGACTAACACCTTGTAATCGTACCGGAAAGCATCTTCTAGCCCCTCCAGATACTCCTGTTCGTTGCTAGCCTTATGAATACCGACCGAAGAGCCTTGGTTGGCGGGCTTGATGAAGACATCCTGGCCCAACTGCGCTTTGACCGTGGCGTAATCGTAGTTTTCCCGGTTTGCCGGCGTGACCACCACATACTTGGTGTTGCGGATGCCGTTCGCCGTCAAGACCTGCTTCGTGCGGTCCTTATCAAAGGACGTGGCCGATGCCAAGACGTCACTACCAACATAGGGTTTTTTCAACAACCGGAAAAGCCCCTGGATAGTCCCGTCTTCACCCAAATTACCATGAATAATCGGGAAGAACACATCAATATCCTTTGCTTCAGAGAGATTCCAAATGGGTGCCAATGGGTTTGCCGGGTCAACTTGGGCCTGTTCCTCCGCGGCAACTTGCGCCTCATCTTCGCCGTCAAAAACGCGCCGAGAAGCTGCGTCACTCAGGACGAAACCGTCGCGGGTCAGTAAGAATAAACTCACAGCATAGCGGGTCTTGTCCATTGCATCGTAAATGTTACGAGCAGAGCGTTTCGAAACGTCGTGCTCGGAGGAATTACCACCGAATAATAAACCGACGTGTAACTTGTTTTTTTCCATGATGTCACTCATCCTAACGTGTGTATTTCGGTTAGCCTTCAGTATACCATTTCCCTCTGAATATTAGAATAATTTTATGCTATAAAACCATCCGGCGCATCAAATTATCTTGGATGCGTTTGGGGAGATCTAACTGAAAACACAGGTCCCCAGCCAGTCGGCGACCATTAAACATGAGGTTCCACCGGCTAGTGTTACTATCTTCAAGGCTTGGAAAGCCACCTAAATCTGGCCATTGATTTAAAGCGTCAAGGAGTGCTGATTCGTAAAGGACATTTCGATTAGCCAAAGTCGTCAAATACGAACTAATCTGGGTCAATTCTCCGTTGTACAAGGGCGTTTTCAGCTGCTTTAGGCGTTCAAACAAAATTACCATCAAGAAAATCTTATCGGCTCGTGGTAACCAATCCCCCGCCCCCAAGCGATCCATCAAAAAAGCCATCTCACTAAAGGTCGTCAACTGGCCACTGTGCGTGACAAACCCGCGAGTATCCGTTTCTAAACAAATATAAGTGGCAATTTGGATGACAAAGTGGTCTACATTCAAATGGACGGTCCCGGGATGATTGTTTTCGTATTCCATCACCACCGCCAATAGTCGCGTCGCGGCTGCTCGCCCGAATGCGCCGCGATTGACGGGTTCCAAAATATGATTAAATAAATAATCAGGTCCCAAAAGCTGCAATGCTAACCACCGAAACTGGTCCGCTGATAATACCCCACTATCCACAAACCGAATAAGCGTTGGTAGGGCCAATCCATAGCGGGTCCGATAATCCGTGGACCGTAGGTAGGGTAAGACCAAATCCAAATCGGCTTGAGACACGTGTGTCACGTGATAGTCTTTTGCTATTAACGGCGCCAACCATTCCTCAAGTTGGGCGACATCGGGCGGTAACGTCACGGTCGTCCGCTGCCGCCGACGAGTGTTCAAAATAATATGGCTGACCCGTTGGCCCAACGTCTGGTACACGTTCCCATCGTGTAGCTCATCGCGTAGCTTTTGTAATTGGTCTCGGACAGCAATAATCTGCGCATCCATTTCAATTTTTTTAGTCATCATTTAGCCCCCCACAGCTATTGTCTTACGCGTCCACTTTACCAGTATTAATGACCGGCTGTGATCCCCGCTCATTAATAATCGAAACCATCATGTTATTAATCAATTGAAGCTTTTGGCCGTCAGTTAAATTCAGATCCGTTTCGGCCGTCAAGCGACTGATCGCCCCCTCAGTAATAGAAACCGCCCCTTCAACGATAATTTTTCGGGCCGATAGAATGGCCTGCGACTGTTGCCGCTGGAGCATGGCGGACGCAATTTCTGTGGCGTAAGCCAAGTGCGTTAAGCGGGTCTCAACAATCTTGACCCCGGCCACCGTCAACCGCTCCTGTAACTCCTCGGTCAGATGCGTGGAAACTTCCGTGGGATTGCTACGCAACGTGACGGCCTGTTGGTCATCGAAGTTGTCATAGGCATACTCGGACGCCACGTGCCGGATAGCCGACTCGCTTTGGATCTCCACGAATTGCTCGTAATCTTCCACGGAAAAGAGAGCCTTACTGGTATCGACTACCTTAAAAACAATCACCGCTGCAATCTCTACGGGATTCCCTTGTAAGTCGTTGACCTTGAGGATCGTACTGTTGAAGTTGCGCACCCGCAAGGAGACCGTGGTCTTGTTAGTCAAAGGCACCGTCAAGTACAAACCGGCTTCGCGAATCGTCCCGATGTACCGGCCAAAAAACGTCAGCACCTTCGACTGGTTAGGACTCACAATCGTGAGACTGCTGGCTCCTAAGATAGCGATTACAATCAAGAGTACACCCAGGACCCCTAAGGCCCGCGAGCCCGCTGTTAGAAACAGGCAGTAGCCCCCACCAGCCAACAAGGCCAGGACCAGAATCAACCCTAAGTAGCCATTAATGTGAAACACGTTTTTCTCCGTCATGTGACCCATTCCTTTCAACACCCTATATTTTACCGGCCAACCGCTTTTAAACGATACTATTAGGCCTTCAATTAACCGGTGACCGTGCCAACTGCCTCGTTAAAGAGGCTAGCACTTTTCAACTCCATTATACCTGACTTAGTAGGTCCCACAAAGTCGCCCAACTAAAACGACGGGGCAAGCCAATTAGGGCTTGTCCCGTCGTTTTATGTAGAAGTCGTTTAATTAAGCTTCCGGATGTCTTAAGAATTAATATTCTTGAACATCAACAAACCAAGCAGCATCTGCATCGCTGCCATTTAACGCATCAAAGCTATCGGCTAAAGCGGGGTTGACTGCCGTGACCTTACCCGTAACTGGGCTAGGAATATCGGAAACAGCTTTGTCGGCTTCAACGTTCAACAAGTTGTCGCCCTTCTTTACTTGGTCGCCAACGGCTGGTAACTTAGCGAACTTGATGGTCCCTAATTCGTCTTGACCCTCAGTTGTCAAACCAATCCGGGTCCCATCAGCGGTGGCCTTCGTCCAGAAATACTTTACCATTTCACTCATAATGCAAAAGCTCCTTTATTTAAACGATTCGTTACGACTAAACATGTAACTCTTATAATGATACCGCATTGACATAATTAATCCAATCCCAATCAGATTTCCAATCAACGCCGACCCCCCTTGACTCACGAAGGGTAATGGAATCCCAGTCAGGGGCAACAGCCCAATACTCATCCCGATATTTTCGAACACGTGGAAGAGAATCATCATGATGACCCCCGTCGAGATATAAGCATAGAAGACGTTTTTCGTATCGAACGTGACCCGAATCATTTGGTAGATCAACAGGAAGTACAGGAAAATCAGCACACAACCACCAATAAACCCAAAATTTTCACCAATGACGGAGAAAATCATATCGGACTCCCGCACGGGCACGTAAACGTGTGACGTGTTGAACCCGGTCCCAAAGATACCGCCAGAACCAACGGCCTTCATACTCTGCCAGAGTTGGTATCCCTGGTCAGACGTATCGGCTGAAGGATGTAACCAGGTGTCGACCCGAGAGAATTGGTAAGATTGGAACCCGACCTTCTCCAAAATTTTTCGACCCCAACCAGTCGTCACCAGCGTCAGGGCGGTCCCCCCGATAACAGCAATCAAACTAAATGATGGGACTAAAATTTTCCAGGTCACACCAGAAACTAAGATGACGCCCCCAGCAATGGCGAAGAACACTAACATCGTACCGAAGTCGTTTTGAAGTTTCAAGGCAACGGCCACCGGAATGGTCCATAAGATAACTTTCCCAATCAACCGCCAATCGGAATTAAACGTGTGGACCGGAAAATTATTATTATGGTCCGCTACGACCCGCGCCAACATCAAGATGAAGGCCGGTTTCATCACTTCAGAGGGCTGGAAGGTCAACGACCCAATCGCAAACCAACTTCGCGCCCCGGTATTAGCATAGTACGACCGGCTGTAAAAAATCAGCACGGCGAAAAGCAGAAAAAGCCCAATCCCGTAAAGTAACGGGGCAACTTTCCACAACTGTTCAGAATCAAACTGCATGATAATGATAATGGCCACGGTCCCAATCACATACCAGACCAATTGAGACACGACGGCCGAGGTCACACTGGTCGCACTCGAATCGTGCGTTGCCGCAACATAAATCGACGCCAACCCAATCAAGGCCAACATCAACACGCAAAAGATAATCCCCCAATCGATTCGGGAATCCACCTCGTCTTGCTGTCTCGTCGCATTTTTTGCCACAATAAATTGCTCCTTAATCAAACTCATATTTTGTTTCAATTATAAAGGCCGTAGGGAAAACGTGAACTGCCCCTACGGCCAATTTTACCAAAAATTATTATCCGCGGTGCAAATGATAGTCCCGCAATAACACTTCGACACCTTCGTCAACGGTCTTGACGTGGTAAACGTCACCATCCGTTAACTGAGCGGCAAAGCGGCCCTCTAAGGGTTGGACCGTGCCGATGGTTTCTTTGCCAATCTTTAAAACGGACATCGTTTCCCCGTTTGGTAACTTTTGCTCATCCACGGTGACCTGCACCGCTTTTTCTCGTTTGCTCATGCCGATTTCTCCTTTTACTTAATCGTGGGTTGCGACTTATCTAAGCCCATTTTTTGGCGATAAGCGCGCTCTGCCGCGACGTTGCGCCGCAGGGTGAAATGATCAGGAACTGGGTCGATGCCACCACGAACCAAGGGATGGCACCGTAAGATCCGGGCCAAGCCCATTAGTCCTCCTTTCACCGCACCGTGTTTGGTCAACGCCTGCAACATATACGTTGAACAGGTGGGATAGTACCGACAGGTCGGTGGAAATAGTGGCGAGATCCAGCGCTGATAGCCCCGGACCAGCAACATTAATAAACGACGCATCAGTTCATCCCCCCTGACTAAAGAGTCTAGTTGTTTTGTTTAGCCGTCTTGGTGTTCATGTGCTCTAGTAAGACACCGGCACCCTTGGCCACGTTATCCAACGGATCTTCTGAGATGATGACGGGGACCGTCAGTCGTTGGGAGAAGAGCTTGTCGATACCGTCTAACAAAGCGCCCCCACCGGTCAGCATGATGCCCCGGTCGATGATGTCAGAGGCCAATTCTGGCGGTGTCGTCTCTAATACGGACTTAGCGGCTTCAACGATTTGGTCCACGGAGTCATGAATGGCTTCTTCAACTTCCGTGGCCGTGATTGTGGTCTCGGTCGGCATCCCCGAAACGGAATCCCGTCCCCGAACGGCCATGGTCTTGTCATCGTTACCTGGCTCGGGGTAAGCCGTCCCAATCTTGATTTTAATGGTTTCGGCCGTCCGTTCCCCAATGATCAAATTATGTTTGTGCTTAAGGAAGTTGACGATTTCCGAGTTCATCCGGTCACCAGCCACCCGAATAGAGCGACTTGAGACGACGTCACCCAACGACAAGATGGCGATATCACTGGTTCCACCACCCATGTCGATGACCATGTTGCCACTTGGCTTGAAGATGTCCATGCCGGCACCTAACGCTGCGACTTTCGGTTCAGCTTCCAAGTAGACCTTGGCGCCACCCGACTTTTCAGCCGCCTGAATGATAGCCTTCCGTTCGATTTCCGTAATGTTGGTTGGCGCACAAATCATGATGTTGGGCTTGGACAAAAAGCCCTTCACACTCAACTTATTAATAAAGTAAGATAGCATGGCTTCGGTGATGTCGAAATCAGAAATGACCCCGTCCTTTAACGGCCGAATCGCCCGAATATTGCCGGGTGTCCGTCCCACCATTCGGTAGGCTTCAGACCCCACCGCCAATACTTTATCGGTCTTCGTGTCAATCGCGACCACGGATGGTTCGTTCAATACGATACCCTTGCCGACCACGTAAATTAAAACGTTCGCAGTCCCCAGATCAATTCCAATGTCTTTCGCCATACTGTTGTTTCCTCCTGATTTTATGCCAATTTTCAACATTTTATTATACCATACTCCACCCAAACTCTAAACGGTTTGTCAAGGCTAACTTGAGCCACCGCCCCATCATAATAAAAGGGGACCTAGGCCTTAGTCCCAGATCCCCTTGCGGGCGCCATTTAGCGGGAAACCACTAAACGCTCTCGTGTTTAGATTTCGTTGTTTACGCGTTTGTTTGCCAACACGACCGTATCATTATCTGGCACGGTAATGCGTTTGACCTCAGCACCTAAGGCGGTCAGCTTCTTATGGAAGTCGTAATAGCCGCGATCTAAGTATTTGAGATTAGTGACTTGCGTATAACCATCCGCAACCAAGCCCGCCAAAACCAACGCGGCGGCGGCACGGAGATCAGTCGCTGCGACTTCGGCCCCGTTAAAGTCAGTTGGGCCGTGCATGACAACTGTTCGGCCACTGATTTGGAATTGCGCGTTCATCCGCCGGAGTTCCTCCAAGTGCATAAAGCGGTTTTCAAAAACCGTTTCAGTCATGGTGCTAGTCCCCTCAGCTGCGAGCTGCAGAATGGTCATCTGCGGCTGCATGTCCGTGGGAAAACCTGGATATGGCATGGTCTTCACGTCAGTTGGGCGTAAAGTCTTCGGGCCAATGACCCGGACCCCGCCAGCTTCTTCCGTGACTTGCACACCCATTTCTTGTAACTTGGAAATCAGGGGCTTGTTATGTTCAACGATACCGTCCTTGATCAAGACGTTCCCTTGCGTCAACGCTGCAGCCACCATGAAAGTGCCGGCTTCGATGCGGTCTTGAACCACGTTATGGTCGGTTCCGTGCATGGCAGAGACTCCATCGATCCGTAACGTTTCGGTCCCCGCACCCCGAACGTGAGCGCCCATTTTATTCAAAATGTTAGCGAGGTCCACAATTTCGGGTTCGCGCGCCACGTTATCGATTTCAGTGGTTCCCTGTGCTAAGCAAGCCGCCATCATGATGTTTTGGGTCGCTCCCACACTCGGAAAGTCAAGGTAAATGTGGCTTCCCGTCAGGTGATCGGCAAACGCCTCAATGTACCCATCATGTTGTTCGATGCGGGCACCCAAAGCTTGCAGGCCCTTCAGGTGTAAGTCGATCGGTCGCGTCCCAATTGCGCATCCGCCAGGCAATGCCACCCGGGCATGACCCAAGCGGGCCAGGAGTGGTCCCATCACGACAATCGAGGCCCGCATCTTCGACACATACTCAAAGGGCGCTTCACTCGACAGTTGCTTCGTCGCATCAATCGTGATTTGTCGCTTTGCTTCATCAAAGTCCACACTTAAATTCAAGAAGCGTAGAACTTTATTCATTGTGTAAACGTCAGATAGAACCGGAACATTTGCTAAATGCGTAATCCCATCACGGGCTAGAATCGACGCTGCCAAAATGGGCAACACGGCATTCTTTGCTCCTTCGATTTGAACTACACCAGATAAGCGGTTCCCACCATGAACAATGATTTTTTCCATGGGATACCTCCAGAGATTTTTTATAGGTCTACGCTACCGTACGAGATAGCCCAGATTACGAACATTATCAATGAAGTCCAAGAAGAATGAACTGCAGCCAAAACCGACCGCCACCGCGAGCATTACAATCAATACGCGGGCCTGCCGGGGATAAAACGGCATTAACCGTTCAATGTGTAACGCAGAAATCGACCAAAAGGCCAATGCGATGAAGCATAGGTGACTCGTAATGGTTAAGATGCCTTGGATACCTAGTAACTTCATTCGCTCAATCCTTCCCGAACATTCCCATTAACTATAGCATAATTTATGCACGCTGTCCCTTGGAATTCCCTTAAAACGCCCAGTTGTAATATTACATTTATCCACTAGTGATTTAGCGGCGACGCCATTGCCGCAAAAAAACGGTAATCTCCCACATGGAGATTACCGTTTCATAAGAGACGTTTAAATTATGACGCCTAGTGCTTGGCAACATTGATCCGGTTGACCGCTCGCCGCAAAGCCACCTGGGCCCGTGCCAAATTATCAGCATCGTGCGCAGATTGAGCCTGCTTGATCGATTTCTCGGCGCGTTGCCGGGCATTTTCGGCCCGGGCAACGTCAATGTCATCTTGACGTTCCGCACTGTCAGCAACAATGGTAGCCGTATTGTTCGAGAATTCGAGAAAACCACCGTTGACGGCGATTTTGTCCTCAGTATCATCATGCTTGACCCGGACCACGTCAACCTCCAAAGAAGAGATGACGGGCACGTGGTTAGGCATGATCCCGAGTTGCCCCAGCTTGGTCGTTACGGCCAAGAAGGTGCCATCGTTATCATAGACACGACCATCGGGAGTGACGATACTAACGGATAGAACTGATGAATTATCAGCCAATTAGAATCCCTCCCTAGTTGTTTTCGAGCGATTCGTTCATTTGCTTAGCCTTAGCGACGGCGTCTTCGATACTCCCACAGTTCCGGAAGGCATCTTCTGGCAGGTCGTCGTACTTCCCGTCTAAGATAGCCTTGAAACTCCGAATGGTATCTTCCAACTTCACGTACTTTCCGTCCAAGCCCGTAAACTGAGAAGCCACGGAGAACGGTTGCGACAAGAAGAACTGAATGCGCCGAGCCCGGTTAACAATCGTTTGTTCTTCTTCAGACAGTTCATCCATCCCTAAGATGGAGATAATGTCTTGGAGTTCGTGATAGCGTTGTAAGACGTGTTGCACACTCGTCGCCACGTCATAGTGCTCTTGGCCGATAATTTCTGGGGCCAGAGCCGTTGACGTCGAAGCCAATGGGTCCACGGCGGGATAAATCCCTTGTTGCGTTAAAGAACGTTCCAAGTTAGTCGTGGCATCCAAATGGGCGAAAGTCGTCGCTGGCGCTGGGTCGGTGTAGTCATCGGCTGGGACATAGACGGCTTGAATCGAGGTGATAGACCCCTTCTTCGTCGACGTAATCCGTTCCTGTAACTGACCCATTTCAGTGGCCAACGTTGGTTGGTACCCAACGGCTGAAGGAATCCGACCTAACAGGGCGGAAACTTCAGAACCAGCTTGCGTAAACCGGAAGATGTTGTCGATAAACAACAGCACATCTTGGCCCTTAACATCCCGGAAGTATTCCGCGATGGTTAAGCCGGTCAAGGCAACCCGCATCCGGGCACCAGGTGGTTCGTTCATTTGTCCGTAAACCATGGCGGTTTGCTTCAAAACGCCGGACCCCTTCATTTCCCAGTACATATCGTTACCTTCACGGGTCCGTTCACCAACACCGGTGAAGACGGAAATCCCGTTATGGCCCTGGGCAATATTATGAATTAATTCTTGAATTAAAACGGTCTTACCAACACCGGCACCACCGAACAACCCAATCTTCCCACCACGAACGTAAGGTTCGAGTAAGTCAATGACCTTGATTCCCGTTTCCAGGATTTCGGTCGTTGGGTTTAATTCGTCATACTTTGGTGCGTCACGGTGAATTGGCATCCGTTCAGCATCCGGACCAAATTCGGCGCCGCCGTCGATTGGATCCCCTAAAACGTTGAACACCCGACCTAACGTGTCGTCACCAACGGGAACAGAAATAGAAGCTTTGGTGTTTTCTACTTCCATGCCCCGGCGAAGACCATCGGTCCCGTCCATGGCAATCGTCCGCATGACCCCGTCACCTAATTCCAAGGCAACTTCGGTCACAAGCGCACTACCATCATCTTTTTTGATGTTTAAGGCGGTGTTGATATCAGGTAATTCATCGTTTAATGGGAATTCAACGTCAACGACTGGTCCGATAACTTGAACAACTTTACCAGTACTCATTATTCGTTAATTCCTCCCGTCATTAGTTCTTTAAGGCTTCTTGCCCACCGGTAATTTCGGTGATTTCAGTGGTGATCGCCGCTTGACGTGCACGATTATAGTGCAGTTGCAACGTCCCAATCAAATCATCGGCATTATCAGTGGCCGATTGCATCGCATTCGTACTGGATGCGTGTTCAGAAGTCTTAGCGTCCAGAATGGCACCATAAACTAAGCTTTCCGCGTATTGTGGTAAGACGACCTGCAACACTTCTTCTTCAGAAGGTTCCGTGTCGTACTCCGCCGTCAACGGCTTAGTTGGCGTGTCATTCGCAGCGTCGGTCGTTAAGGTTTCCTTATCGACCGGTAACATCTTTTCAGCCCGGAACCGGGATGAAATTCGGTTAACAAAGTGGTTGTAGCATACGAAGAGTTCATCGAACACTTCGTTATTGAACATCGTGGTGACCGTCTTGACGATTTCCCGAACTTCGTTGAATTCAGGCACGTCACTGACTCCCCGGTATTCATATGCGACATTGACCCCCCGCCGTTTGTAGAAGTCCGCACCGGTCCCCCCGACGGCTAAAATCATGTAGTCGTCTTGGTTGGGGGTCCGGTCGTCGATAAAGCGGTTAGCATCCCGTAGGATACTGCTGTTGTAGCTCCCCACCATACCACGATCAGAGGTAATGACCAGATAAGCGGTCTTCTTCACTGGACGGTCTGACTGCAGGTTGCTTGAGGAATTATCCAACAGATGAGACTGCGAAAGGTGCATCACAACCGCTTTGACCTTCGACACGTAGTCTTGGTAACCGGTCGTATGTTTCTGAATCTTATTTAACTTCGCCGTCGAGACCATTTGCATGGCCGCCGTAATTTGGCGGGTCGCCTTGGTCGAGTTAATCCGACGCTGAACGTCATGAATCGATTCAGCCATTGTTCCTCACCATCCTTCCTTCAAGCAATCTTAGTTTTCAGAGTTAGTTGCGGCTTCGTCATCGTGCTTGGACGGTTGGAAAGTCTGGTCGAATTCTTTGATTGCGTCTTCGAGCGCGTCGCCTTCTGGCAAGTTCCCCGTCTTCGTAATCGTGTCTTCGATGTCCTTGTGCGAACTGTCCATGAAGTCGAATAATTCGTTTTGGTAACGCAGAACGTCTTCCACGGCTAACTTGTCGAGGTGACTGTGCGTCAACGCAAACAGAATGATAACTTCCTTAGCTACGGGGACGGCTTCATGCAAGCCTTGCTTCAAGACTTCCACGGTCCGTGCCCCACGCGCTAACTTCGCTTGGGTGGCCGCATCCAAATCAGAACCAAATTGAGCGAAGGATTCCAGTTCCTTGTAGGAGGACAAGTCCAACCGCAAGGTCCCGGCAACCTTCTTCATGGCTTTGATTTGGGCGTCCCCACCAACCCGGGAAACAGACGTCCCGGCATCCATGGCTGGCCGAACCCCAGAATAGAACGAATCACTATTCAAGAAGATTTGACCATCGGTGATGGAAATAACGTTGGTTGGGATATAAGCCGCCACGTCACCAGCCTTGGTTTCAATGATTGGTAAGGCGGTCATCGACCCCCCACCTAAGTCATCGTTCAACTTCGCAGCCCGTTCCAACAAACGAGAGTGGGTATAGAAGATATCACCAGGGTAAGCTTCACGACCTGGTGGCCGCCGAAGAATCAATGAAAGTTCACGATAAGCATCGGCTTGCTTGGTTAAATCATCATAAACGATCAACACGTGCTTGCCGTTGAACATGAACTCTTCACCCATCGCTGCCCCAGCATATGGCGCAACGTACAGTAATGGCGCTGGGTCGGAAGGACCGGCCGAAACGACAATCGTGTAATCCATCGCACCAAACTTTTGCAACGTGTTGACTTGGGCCCGAACCGTAGATTCCTTTTGCCCAATGGCTACGTAGATACAAATCATGTTTTGACCCTTTTGGTTAATGATCGTATCCAACGCAATGGAACTCTTCCCGGTCTTCCGGTCACCAATGATTAATTCACGTTGACCACGTCCAATTGGAACCAAAGCATCGATGGCCTTAATCCCGGTTTGTAGAGGTTCGTTAACCCCTTGCCGGTCCATAACACCCGGTGCCTTATGTTCGATTGGCCGTGTCTTATCAGTTTTAATGTCCCCCTTGCCATCAATTGGTTGGCCTAACGGGTTCAATACCCGGCCAATTAATTGATCTCCAACGGGAACTTCCATGATTCGACCAGTCCGCTTAACGGTGTCGCCTTCAGTGATTCCAGTAAAATCACCAAGAACAACGATACCAACGTCACTAGTTTCGAGGTTTTGGACCATCCCATAAACCCCGTTATCAAACAAAAGCAGCTCACCTTGTAAGGCGTTGTCCAAGCCGTGGGCCCGGGCAACCCCATCACCAACATAAGTTACCGTACCAGTTTCTTCAACTGAGAGTTCATCTTTGTAGCTTTCTAATTGTTGCTTAATTAGAGTACTGATTTCCTCAGCTTTAATGCTCATGAAAGTTTCACCTCTTTACCTACAGATTTATTATGCCAACAGTCGACGCCGCAACTTGTTGATTTTCGTCTTAAGACTGCCATCAAGGATCATGCCGGCGGATTCGACAATCACACCGCCCAAGATCGTTGGGTCGACCTGACTGTTTAAAATAACTTTCTGAGCACCAACTCGTTGCGCGTAAGCCGTCGAGATTTGATCTTTTTGCTCAGCAGAAAGATCAATCGCCGTAGTTACGTGGGCATAAACAATGTGGTGCTTTTCGTCGTACAAGCTTTGAAACTGATTAACGATGGCGACCATGGCGTCCATACGCCCGTAGTCGTAGACCATGTGAATCAGGTTCTGAATGTAAGGCGAAGCTTGTTCGGCCAATTGGTCGACCAGTTTTTCGCGATCTGCCGCTTGTAAACTAGCGTCTGAGAGTACAGTACCCAATTGTGGGTTGTCCTGGAAGACACGTCGAAGCTCCTGAAGTTCAGCATAGCCGTCCTCCAGTTGGTCTTTTTCGGACAACAATTCAAATAATGCGCGTGCGTAGCGCTTAGCTACGGTTGTCCTATCAAGACTCATGATGCTTCCCCAACCCTTCAATGTAAGAATCAATCAATGCCTTTTGGTCATCAGCGTTTAATTCTCTTTGAATGATCTTGGAAGCAATCTCAATAGATAGGTCCGCCACATCGTTGCGCGCACCAGCTAAAGCGTCTTCACGTTCTTGATCAATATCCTTTTGGGCATTGGTCTTTAACGTTTGGGCATCAGTTTGCGCTTGGGCCACGATTTGGTCACGTTGTTGTTGACCATTCGTCTTGGCATCTTGAACGATCGTTTGGGCTTCACCCCGGGACGCATTCAACGCTGCTTGGCGTTTTTCAACTAAGCTCGCGGCATCGCTCCGTGACTTTTCCGCAGAATCAATATCGTTCGAAATTTTGTCGGCCCGATCTTGCATCATCTTCGTGACTGGCTTCCAAGCCAAAACCTTAACCACCCATAATAAGAGGATAAAGCAAATCGCGTAGAATAGTGAGTCACCAAAGTATAATGAAGAACCAACTACTAAATGTGAGAGCATCTATTGACACCTCCTTTTACTGTCAAATAATGAGAAATAAGTTCAACTACTTGTTCATAACCATTAAGGCCACAACGAAGGCGATGATTGGCATAGCTTCAACTAACCCAACACCGATGAACATGTTCGTCCGTAATTGACCTGACAGTTCAGGCTGACGTGACATACCTTCAAGCATCTTTGAAATAACGATACCATCACCGACACCACCACCGATAGCGGCTCCGGCCATAGCAATACCAGCTGCAATAGCTCCCATAATTCGTGTTTCCTCCTTAAATTTAAAAAAATACGTTTATTCCTCAACTTCGAGCTTTTGAGAAATATAAACTGACGACAACGTGACAAAGACGAACGCCTGGATGGCCCCCAAGAATGCAGAGAACCCTTGCCAGACCATTTCAATTGGAATCGCGACAATCATTGTCACTAGGCCGTGTGACGTTGCCAAGCCCCAGATGAGCTTAAGCAACATTTCACCAGAGAAGATTACCCCAAAGATACGAAGACCTAACGTCAGGAAATTTGTGAATTCTTCGAAGATACTAATTGGCAACCAAACAACGAACGGCTTGAGGTAGTTCGCAAAATGCTTCTTGTACCCCAGCTTTTGGACACCTGAGAATTGTGCAATCATTAACGTCATCAGCGAGAACGTCAACGTGACGATTGGGTCAGACGTTGGACTGCGGACAACCGTTGCACCATTAGGCATTGCCAATTGGATAAATAGCCCCAGTTGGTTAGACAGGAAAAGGAACAGAAACAGGGTAAACCCGTAAAGTCCAAATCCACTCACCTCATTGGAAGGAATTGATCCCTTCAAAATTCCGTTGGTAAATTCAATCAGCCATTCCAGAAAGTTTTGTCCCTTAGTTGGCTTCATGGCTAAATGCCGTGAGGTAAAGAAGACCACTGCCAAGACTAATAGAAAAACCACTAACCCAGAGACGACATTTGCGGTACTAAATGTCAATCCCAGAAATTGGAAGGTCGAAACTGGACCATCATTCACCGAATATCACCTCTTTTCACACTATATGAACGTATCCCTCAACAATGTAGCGACCGGCAAAACCCGCTAAACTCTTGAAGTTTACGGAATAGCGAACGAAGCGAGTGCTCCATTCAAATACACAGGACATGATACCACCAATCCTCGTAAAAAACAAAACAAATTTCACGAAAATATCACACCACTGTAACCTTCGACAAAAAGCGTAATCTAGGGCCATCCCGGGGATGCGACCGCTTCCATATGCTAATTGCGTGCGCAATCAGCAAAAATATTTGCGATTTTTTCGTGGCCCCCAACTTCCCGTCTAAATCGGGCCACCCCGTGCAGTCACAAAAAGGGTCTGGAAATCGCCTTCCAGGCCCTTCATATCATATTATTTGGTCCCAAACAACCGGTCACCGGCATCCCCTAAACCAGGCACAATATAACCGTCCTCGTTCAGGTGGTCGTCTAATGCGGCCGTATAGATATCGATATCTGGGTGCTTAGCTTGTAAGGCTTTGACCCCTTCTGGTGCCGAAACCAAGCAAACAAACTTAATGTTGCTGGCGCCACGCTTCTTTAACGCGTCGATCGCCATAATGGCTGATCCACCGGTGGCAAGCATCGGGTCGACCACAAAGACTTGCCGTTGGTCAATATCTGACGGCAACTTAACAAAGTATTCATGAGGCTGCAGGGTCTGTTCGTCACGGTACATCCCAATGTGTCCCACCTTAGCGGCCGGGATCAACTCCAAAATACCATCTACCATACCAATACCGGCCCGCAGAATCGGCACGATGGCCACTTTCTTACCGGCTAATTCTTTCGCCGTCATTTTTGCGACTGGCGTCTCAATTTCCTTGTCCTGTAGTGGCATATCACGAGAGACCTCGTAAGCCATTAACGTCGAGATTTCGTTAACGACTTCCCGAAAACTGCGAGTCCCGCAGTTTTTGTTACGAATAATCGTTAATTTATGCTGAATCAGCGGATGGTCGAGAACTTGAAACTTCCCCATGAATAAACGCTCCTTTATTATTTCTTACAATTGTACCATTATCTAAGGCTCGATACCGCACTTTTTGTGAATGAAATCGCTTTTTCATTGTTTTTTATGCGAACTAACGGCTATGATCTCACTTGAAAGTGACTAAAAGGCCCCCAGGCATCACGCCGGGGGCCCCTAAAAATCATTTAGTCCTGAATTAAGCTTGAGTTGGGTCAAAGTGGACCTGCCCCGCCGATTTGTTGAGTCGGTTCATGTAAGCTGAACCCAGCCCATCGTCGGCAAATCCCTGGGTCAGGATGCCCTTCACGGATGATTCCGGGTCAAAGTGTCGCAATCCCGCAAACAAGCGGTGACTAGCGCTACTTAGGTCTTGACCTAATGAATAAGCCTCAACGTTAGTCGGCAATTGATGAGCCGCTAAAACGTTGTCGAGGGCCATTACCCCGATTGAATAGTCCTGCGCTTGGGCCCACTTGAAAGCCGCGTCCCAATCCGTCTCGTGATCGACGATGTAGACTTGGGCGTCCGGCGCATAGTGCTTATATTTCATCCCCGGTGCCTTGGGAACTTCAGTCTTACCCACTTTGTGGTGGTTCGACCGTACTTGACCGATAACTGGCTCCAGATCCGCTTCAGTTACAGCCCCCGGCCGCAAAATCGTTGGCACGTCTGCCGTTAGGTCGAGGATGGTCGATTCAACCCCGACTTGGGCGGGCCCATCGTCCACGATACCGGCAATCTTACCCTTTAAATCGTGATAGACGTGTTCCGCTAACGTGGGGCTAGGTTTTCCTGAGGTGTTCGCCGAAGGCCCCACTAGCGGCACGCCAGCCGCTTGAATCAGATTCAACGTGGTCTGGTTAGCCGGGTTCCGGAAAGCCGCGGTTTTCAAGCCCCCGGTGACTGCCTGAGAAAGGGCGTTTGGTTGGAGATTCAAAATCAACGTCAATGACCCCGGCCAAAAGGCCTTCATCAACGCCTGAGCTTTGGTGGACAACGGTTGGGCATACTGTTCCACCATCGCCGGTCCGGTCACCGTAACGATCAACGGATTATCACTCGGCCGACCCTTGGCCGCGTAAACTTGTTTGACTGCCGCTTCGTTCGTTGCGTCGGCCCCTAAGCCGTAAACCGTTTCGGTCGGAAATGACACGAGTTGGCCCGCACGCAGAAGCGCTGCGGCCGCCTCGACTTGATTTGGTTTAAAAATTTTTGTTTCCATATTATTCTCCCATTATTCTGTAAGTTGGACCCGAACCATCCGGTCATGGCCGCTAAGGTCCTGGCGAATGGTCACTTGGGCCTTGGGTAATGCCGCTTCAAAAATGGCCCGGACCGCGGTGCCTTGCTGGTAGCCAAGTTCCGCAAAAAAGGTGCCGTGTGGCGTCAGGTAAGTGGGCAGATTCGCGGCAAAACGCCGGTAAAAGGCTAATCCGTGGTCAGCCGCAAACAACGCCGTTTGCGGTTCGTAGCGTTTGACGGACTCATCCATCGCGGCGAGTTCTGTATGGTCGATATACGGCGGGTTGGACACGATGAGGTCGAAATGTTGCCCCACCACCGGCGCGAACAAGTCACCACTGACGACCTTCACCTGGGGCGCTAACCTTAACGCATTCTGTTGCGCCACCGTTACCGCTGCTGGTGAAATGTCGGTACCAATCACCTGCCATTGTGGGCGTTCTGCCTTAAGCGTCACGGCGATTGCACCACTGCCGGTCCCCACATCGAGGACTGTTTGTGGGGTCTTCACCGTGGTCGTCAGAATCCATTCGACCAATTCTTCAGTTTCTTGCCGCGGAATCAACGTAGCCGCCGTGACGCGAAATTCTCGGCCGTAAAACGGCGCGTGGCCCAAGACATATTGGGCGGGTTCCCCCTGGGCCACCCGCGCTACCTGTTGCTGGTAAGTCGCCAATTGCGTTGCCGGAACCAGCTCGCGGTAGTGCTGGACCAGTTGGGTAAAGGTCCAGTTCTGGGTTTCTTGCCAAAGAAACTGGGCGGCACTTGGGTCCTGATCAGCCGCCGTTAAGGTCTGCTTTGCCGCCGTTAGTGCCGCCCAGTAAGTGATTGAACTACCCATTATTTTTAAGGTCTTCCAGCTTAGCCGCCTGGTCCGAGAGAATCAAGGCATCGATGATGTCGTCAAGTTCCCCGTTCATCACACGGTCCAATTTATTCAGTGTCAAACCGATTCGGTGATCCGTGACCCGGTTTTGCGGGTAATTATAAGTCCGAATCCGTTCGGAACGGTCCCCGGTCCCGATGGCCGACTTCCGTTCCGCGTTATAGGCACTTTCTTCCTGTTGTTTGTAGTAGTCGTAGACCCGCGCCTTTAAAATCTGCATGGCCTTCGCCCGGTTCTGTTGCTGTGACCGTTCGTCTTGCATGGCGACCACGATACCCGTTGGCAAGTGGGTCATCCGCACGGCCGACGAAGTTTTGTTGATGTGTTGGCCCCCAGCTCCAGAAGAGCGGTAAACGTCAGTCCGAATGTCCTTCGGGTCAATGTCGATGTCCACGTCCTGTTCTTCCGGCATCACGCCCACGGTCGCCGTACTGGTGTGGACCCGGCCGGCCGATTCGGTAACGGGCACCCGTTGGACCCGGTGTGCGCCGTTTTCGTACTTCAGTTTGGAGTAGACCTTGTCACCGGTGATCATCATGACAATTTCCTTAAAGCCCCCGACTTCGGTGGCGTTCTCGTCGATAATCTCCGTCTTCCAGCCTTGACGTTCGGCGTACTTAGAGTACATGCTAAAGAGGTCCGCGGCAAACAAGCTAGCTTCATCCCCACCGGCGGCCCCGTGAATTTCCATGATAATGTTCTTATCATCGTTCGGATCCTTTGGTAACAGTAAGACTTTGATCTCGTCTTCCAGCTTTTCCTTTTGGTCGTTCAAATCCTTGAGTTCATCCTTGACCATGCTCTCCATGTCATCATCAAGTTTCTCCCGTAGCAATTCGTCGTCATCCTTGATTTGCTTAGTGACACTTTGGTACTGGTGGTACTTCGCCACCGTATCCCGCAGTTCTCCCTCTTCCTTCGAAAGGGCCATGAACTTCTGCGTATCCGCGATGATTTCCGGATCACTGATCAATTCATTCAGCTCGTCGTAACGGTCTGCGACCGCCTGGAGCTTGTCAAACATTTCATCCATTTAGATTTAACCTCATTCCATTATTTTCCGATTTGATCCAACGGCGGGTTGAAATAGTGCCGTCGACAGACCGGGTAATAGGCTTCGTTCCCGCCAATCTGAACCTGTTCACCTTCGTAGACCGGCTGGCCTTCGTGAAAGCGCAAGTTCATGATGGCCTTCT
The DNA here is from genome assembly GCF_004115745.1 of Levilactobacillus suantsaii. Taxonomy (GTDB): domain Bacteria; phylum Bacillota; class Bacilli; order Lactobacillales; family Lactobacillaceae; genus Levilactobacillus; species Levilactobacillus suantsaii. Next base: position 111,102 of record NZ_QXIL01000002.1, read on the forward strand.
TGGTACAAAACCAACAAATCGTCTTCATTTCTTCAATTTTATCCGCGTATAAAAGCAGGTACTTAGACCCTTCAAACAACTCGTTGCGAAAATCGTTTTTTAAGCCGAAGGTCATGACCGGAATCTGTAATTCATCCACGATCTTGGCCAACTGCAATACGTGCTGTTTGGTCAAAAACTGGGCCTCATCGATCAAGATACAATTGGCTTTAGGGTCCACCCGCAACACTTCTTGGTAAATATTCGTCGTTGCAAAGATTGGTTGCGCAGCGCGCTTCAACCCAATGCGACTGGCAATCGACCCGACCCCATCTCTGGTATCCAGGCCACTGGTCATAATGATGACGCGTTTTTGCTGCTCCTCGTAGTTATGGGCAACTTTTAAAATTTCAATTGACTTACCACTATTCATTGCACCGTACCGAAAAAAGAGCTGTGCCACGTTACTCCCACCTTTTTGACAGTTTCTAATCTATTATAGCTGATTACTAGGTAAAATTCGACTCGCGCGCAAGGAAACTTTTGACCATCCCGTTTGAAGGCGATTTAGCTCCAGTTTAAGCTTGATTTTTCTTGCATTTTCGCAAAGTTCAAGGTGTGCGCTCCCCTATTCTACCAAAAAATGCTAAAATTAACGTTTGAGGTTCAATCTAGTCTTGTTTAAGGAGCGAAATGTCCATGTCATTGCGAAGCGGTGTTGCCACTTTTGCGGGGAAATCATCTTACTGGTTTCTTCACACCTTCTTACACGGGGGAAGCTCTCTTCCGGGTAAGATCACGTTAAAATTAGATCCACAAATTCTCCGGTCCTTGGGAGCGAAGTACGATGTCATCGTCATTACCGGGACCAACGGGAAGACCTTGACCACCGCCCTGACTGTCTCGGTCTTACACGAGAAATATCCCGCGATTTTGACCAATCCGACGGGCTCCAACATGGAACAAGGAATCGTCACGACCTTTTTAAACGCCAAACGGCCTAAGACCGGGCGCCCACTTGCCGTGTTGGAAGTGGATGAAGCCAACGTGATCAAGGTCACCGAGTACATCCACCCCAAGGCCTTCGTTTTCACCAACATTTTCCGCGATCAAATGGACCGCTACGGTGAAATCTACACGACCTATCAAAAAATTCTTGACGGAGTAGCTTTGGCTCCCGAAGCTACCATCATCGCCAACGGGGACTCACCCATCTTTAATTCTAAACAATTACCCAATCCCATCCAATATTACGGTTTCGACGATCAGCCGGATCGCGACTTCAAAGCCAAGCCGAATACCGACGGGGTGCTTTGCCCCAACTGTCAACACATCCTACACTACCACTCGTTGACTTACAGTAACCAAGGCAAGTACTTCTGCCCGAACTGTGGCTTCCACCGGCCAGACCTGACTTATCGGCTAACTAAGCTAGGAGAACAGACCCCAACATCCTCACAGTTTGACCTGGATGGTCAGCCGTTCAAAATTTCTGTCGGTGGGACCTACAACATCTACAACGCCTTAGCCGCTTACGCTGTCGGTCGTTTTCTTGACGTAGCCCCCGAAAAGATCGCCCACGCTTTCACCGAAAACGCGCAGGTCTTTGGCCGTCAAGAAGTCATCAACGTCAACGGCAAACAGGTCACCATTGTACTGGTCAAGAATCCCGTGGGGTTAGACCAAGTGTTGCACATGATTGGGACCGACAAGCATCCCTTCTCGTTCGTGGGCTTGTTGAACGCCAACTACGCCGACGGAATCGATACCAGTTGGATCTGGGACGGCGACTTCGAACAGCTCGCCAACGCAAACATCCCCACATTTATCACCGGGGGTGAGCGGTACAAGGACATCACCTTCCGGCTGAAAGTCGCGGGTGTCCCCGATGACCGGCATATCGTTGAGCCAAGCTTGGAAAAGGTCGTCGACCGTATCCAGGAAGTGCCAACGGACCGGGTATACGTGCTCGCCACCTACACAGCGATGCTCCAGTTACGAAAGATTTTAGCTTCAAAGGGCTTCATTAAGGAGGGACTCGGCGTATGACTTATGAGTTGAACGTCGCCCATTTATACGGCGACTTGATGAACACGTACGGTGACATCGGTAATATTCTGGCGTTAAACTACTATGCCAAACAAATGGACGTCCACTTGAACGTCAAAGTCATCAGCCTGGAAGAAACGTTTCACGCCGCCGACTACGACTTAGCCTTCTTCGGTGGGGGTCAAGACTTTGAACAGACCATCGTCGCCCAAGATATCCAAACCAAAAAGGCCGAACTAATCAAGTTCATCGAATCCGGCGGTCCCCTACTCGCGATTTGTGGCGGTTTCCAATTACTAGGTCACTACTACATCGGAGCGGACGGTGAAAAGCTCCCAGGTATCGGGGCGTTAGACCACTACACCTTAGCGCAGGATCACAACCGGTTTATCGGTAACATTGTCATCAAGAACCAAGAGACCGGTGAGACCTACCACGGGTTTGAAAATCACCAGGGTCGAACCTTCATCGGCAAGGGCGAACGCCCGCTCGGCGATGTGGTCAAAGGTAAAGGGAATAACGGCGAAGACGGTACGGAAGGTGCCATCTACAAAAACGTCTACTGCTCTTACTTCCACGGTCCGATTTTGACCCGTAACGGCGACATTGCCAAACACTTACTAGTCGCCGCGTTGAAACGCAAGTTCCCAGACGACGACTTCAGTCAACAAGAAGCGTTGCCGATTCCAGCGACCTTCTAACCCTTAACTTTCACAATAAAGGCACCAAGTTCGCATTGAACTTGGTGCCTTTATTAGTCACTAGTTTTGTCACCGCCGCCCCTGTTTTTCAGCCAAATAAGTCCCTAAGACCGCGTTACGCTGATCCAGGTACGGTAGGTTCGGTGCCTTGGGGTGCACCCGGTTGGTCAAGAAAACCATGGCTTGCTGGGTAGCCGGATCGATGGCCAGATAGGTCCCGGTAAAGCCGGAGTGCCATAACACCCGGTGGGCTTGTGGCCACTGGGTCGCGGTCAATGCCCAGCCCAGCGACCGACCATCCTGACCCGTTGGCGTCCAATCAGCAATCAACCGGTGCACCCAGGTCGGGGGTAATACGCTGGCGAATTGCTCGGGGTGCCAGTAGGCCTGGCAGAACCGGACTAAATCGGCCACCGTGCTAAACAAGCCCGCCGATCCACACCGGCGTTGCAACACATACCCTTTGGGGTCGTGGACACTTCCCCGTACGAGACCGCGAGTGGCGGTTACCGCTGTCGGGATGCACGCTAACGGATCCGTCGGGGTAAAGGTGCTGTGCGTCATCCCCAGTGGATTTAGGACTCGCCGTTGCACGGCTACCTGCACGGGAACACCCAAAATAGCCTCGATGATCCAGCCCATAAAGATATAATTCACGTCGGCATAAACCATCTTGACGTTAAAGGTCGGCCCTACATGAAGGCCCAGCAAGGCCGCAGTCAAATCGGCCGCAGTCAATTGGTTTCGGTTCGGGATGTAGCCCGTGATACCCGACGTGTGGGTCAACAAATGGCGAATCGTAACCCGTGAGTCTCGAAAAGCCGGTAACCAAATTGTCACGGGGTCCTCTAGATGCAAGCGCCCCTGCGCCAAGAGTTGTAAGGTCACACTCAGCGTCCCCACGACCTTGGTCAATGACGCCACGTCATAGGTCATTCCCGCTCGTAACGGTTCAACTTGGGGTACCCAAGCCGCTTGGCCCATGACGCCACTCTCAACGCAATCGCCATCGACAAAGGCGTAACTCACCCCGGGAACCACCCGGTGCGCCACCAGTTGCCGTAAAGCCGCTTTCGTTGCCTGATAGGCCATCTAATCCCTTCCCTCTGGTTTCCATTTAACCGCAACCGGCTAGAAAACGCAACGCCGGGTCAAAAAAGGGAGCCCCGCTAGCGCGAGCCTCCCAGAGTAACCCTATTTAGTTCATAGCTTAAGCTAATTCGTTACCCGCAAACTGACTGTTGTACAGGTCGGCGTAGAAGCCCTTAGCCGCTAACAGACTGTCGTGGTTCCCCGTTTCAACGATGTGCCCGTGGTTCATGACCACGATGTTTTCGGCATTTTGAATCGTCGACAACCGGTGGGCCACCACGAAACTAGTCCGACCGGCCAGTAACCGCGTCATGGCATGTTGAATCAGCATTTCCGTTCTGGTATCGACGGAACTAGTGGCCTCATCCAAAATCAAGACATCTGGATCAGCGACAAAGGCCCGCGCAATGGTCAAAAGCTGCCGTTGCCCCTGCGAAACGTTGCTGGCTGCTTCGTTTAAGATGGTATCATAGCCATCCGGCAATTGCCGAATAAAGGCATCCGCGTGGGCCGCCTTAGCCGCCGCGTAAACTTGGTCCGCCGTAGCGTCTTCCCGACCGTACTTGATGTTGTCGAAGATGGTTCCAGTAAATAACCAGGTATCCTGGAGCACCATGGCAAAATGTTGCCGTAAGTCGCGCCGCGGCACCGTATTGGTGGCTTGACCCCGGTACTTGATTTGTCCCGAGTCCACGTCGTAGAACCGTTCCAATAAGTTGATGATGGTAGTCTTCCCGGCCCCGGTTGGTCCGACAATGGCTACCATTTCACCCGGTTTGACCGCGAGATTAAAGTCTTCAATCAGTGGTTGGTTCTCCACGTAGCGGAAGTTCACGTCATCAAACTCGATGACGTTCCCACTTGCCGCGGTCTTCGCCGGCAACTGATTGTGGGCCGTTTCGACCATGTCGTCTTCATCCAAAACGGCAAAGACCCGTTCGGCAGAAGCAATTGTGGCCTGAATGGTGTTGGTCAAGTTAGCCATCTGGGTGATGGGTTGCGAGAACTGGTTGGTATATTGTAGAAACGCCTGCACGTTCCCTAAGCTAACCGTTCCGTTAGCGACCTGAATCCCCCCGATAACGGCAACGGCCAGGTAGTCCAAATTCTTCACGAAGTTCATCAACGGGAAGATCAGACTGGAAACAAACTGTGCCTTCCAGGCCGACTTGTAATACTTCCGGTTATGGTCTTCGAATTGTTTTTGCACGTTGTCTTCCTGGTTAAAGGTCTTGACCACCGTATGACCAGCATAAGTTTCTTCGACCGTGTTGTTCAATAACCCCAGGTTCTTCTGTTGACTGGCAAAGAAGCGTTGTGATTTCGGTGCCACGATTCCTACGACCAGTAAACTCAGCGGCACGGAAACCAACGCCACTAGGGTCAACCAGCCACTAATCGTGAGCATCATGTACAGCACCCCGAAGAAGGTCAAGATACTGGTGACCATTTGGGACAACGTTTGTTGTAGCGTCCCACCGATATTATCCATATCATTGGCCATCCGCGACATTAAATCCCCGTTACTATGGGTGTCGTAAAAGCTAAGGGAGAGGCGTTGCATCTTGTCCTTTAAATCACGCCGTAATTGGTAGACCACCTTTTGGGCAATCCAGTTCATGATGACTTGCTGGATAATCCCGAAAATGGCCGCGCCCACGTAAAGGGCCGCTACGACTAGCAGAATGTGGCCAATCTTCCCAAAGTTAATCGGTAGGCTGTCCATCCCAATGCCCGCCTTCAATTGTGCGGTCCCTTTCATGACCCCTTTAAAGAGTTCTGTAGTGGCTTGGCCTAAGATTTTCGGTGTCCGAATCTGTAAAATCACGGAAGCCGCCGCAAAAATCAGAACCACGATGATACCGGGAATCCAGTGTTTCATATACCGAAAGAGGCGGCCCGTCGTCTTCCAGAAACTTTGTGGCCGTTGCTTGGTGGCCGATCCACGTCCATTACGCATCGACGGCATCCCCCTTCCGTAATTGTGACTCAAGAATTTCTTGGTAAGTCTGGTTGTTGGCCTTTAATTCGGCATGCGTTCCTTGGCCCACAATGCGACCCCCATCGATGACCAGAATCAAATCAGCATCGGCGACGGTCGAGACCCGTTGCGCGACAATCACTGTCACGCCGTTTTGAACCTGTTGATCCTTCTTCAACGCTTGCCGCAAGACAGAATCGGTCTTGAAGTCCAGTGCCGAGAACGAGTCGTCAAAGACATAGACGCTGGCCTGCTTCAAAATGGTCCGAGCAATCACTAGTCGTTGTCGTTGCCCTCCAGAGAAGTTATCCCCGTTTTGTTCCACGGTTGCATCCAGTCCACCGGCTTCCTGTGTAAAGTCAGCGGCTTGGGCAACCTGTAAGGCATGCCACATCTGATCGTCACTGGCATCTGCTTTGGCAGTTAGCATGTTGCTGCGAATCGTCCCGGAGAAGAGTACGGCTTGCTGTTGCGTGATCGAAACGGCGGCGTGTAGTTCCTTTTGACTAACCGCCGGCAACGCGGTCCCGTTTAAGCGGATTTGGCCACTTTCTGGGTCAAAGAGGCGCGGAATCAGGTTAACCAACGTCGATTTTCCGGAACCGGTCCCCCCAATGATGGCAACGGTTTGGCCCGCTTTAGCCGCAAAGTTGACGTCAGCTAAAGCCAGCTTTTCCGCACCCGTATACCGAAAGTTCACGTGATCGAACGTTAAACTAGCCGTCTGGTCCGCAAACGTCATCGGCTGGTCGGCGTCATTGATCTTCGACTTCAAATCCATCACTTCGTTGATCCGGGCCGCTGAAGCTTGCGCCCGTGGCACGAAGACGAAGACCATGGAAACCATCATAAAGCTAATCAGAATCTGAGTCGCATACGTCATGAAGGCCACTAAGTTCCCCACGGCCAAGGCCTGGTGGGCAATCAATTGGCCACCATACCAGACGATTCCAATATTGGTCCCGCTAATGATCAAAGTGATAATCGGGAACATCAAGGAGACAATCATGAAGACCTTAATCCCGGTTTGGGTGTAGTCTTGGTTAGCCCCTTCAAAACGGTCCTGTTCAAATTTATCCTGGTTGAATGCCCGGATGACCCGGACCCCGGTCAGGCCTTCCCGAAAGATCAGGTTGATCCGGTCAATCTTCTTTTGCAGGCTCTTAAACAGTGGTACCGCAAAATACATAATCGCGATGGTAAAAATTGCTAAGACTGGCAACGCCACTAAGAAGACCAACGTTAACCGCGGGCTCTTCAGATAGGCTAAGATGCCCGCTCCCACTAACATAATGGGCGCCATCAGCATCATCCGCAGCATTTGCACCATGACGTTTTGAATCTGGACCACATCGTTAGTGGTCCGCGTAATCAAAGACGCGTTCCCAATGGTTTCAAATTCCTCCGTTGAGGACAACGTGACCTTGCGGAACAAGTCCGTCCGAATCCGTTGGCCCATCTTTTGAGACTGAGTCGCTGCGTAATACACATTACCAGCCGCCCCCAGTACCCCGATGAAGCTTAAGAGCAACATTTGACCACCAGTTCGCCAGATGTACGCAATATCGTTATTCGCAATCCCTTTATCAATAATATTGGAGGTTAATGTGGGAAGCGACAGGTCACAGGCGACCTGAATGATCAAAAACCCTACCGCGAGGGCTACTGCCCACCAATTAAGGTGTTTTCGGGCAAGTCGCATCATTTGATTTTGGCCTTCTTTCTCGTATGATAAATAAACTAATAGATAAAACTACATATGCGACGATTATACTCGTCTCTTTACCGTTTGCAATCATTGACCGTTTGGGCTAGGCTGATAATTTAGTTGAAATTTGGTACAATGTAACCACTGAAGGGAGCCGAGACTTGTGGCTAGTAATTCTGATTCGATTTACAACGTATTGACGTATATTCATCGCCATCCTAACCGGGTAGGCTTCATCGCGCAACGCAACAGTAACGTCGTTTCCATCAGCGTTCCCGATACAGTTCCCGTGGCCAATCCAGAAATCTACTTTCCCACGGAACGTTTAGTCGTTAACCGATTAAACGAGGATTTTTTAGCCATGCACGGGGAACTCCTTGATGATTTCTTTGACCGAACAACCAGTTCCAAGCCCGATTACCAAAACGTGTGGATCACCACGGGTTATGTGGCTGCCCAACACGCCTACTTGGTCGAGCTGTCCTTTGAGTAATCCAAATTCAATCTCGCTGTGAATAAAAGGGCCCGGGAAATTTATTTCCGGGCCCTTGGTGCGTTAATTTTAACTCAAGAGGGCTTTAGAGGCCCAGATACCACCGGCAATCAAAGCGGCAATCACGACAAATTTCAATAGCGCCGCAAAGGCCAGTAGCACGATGGCTCCAATGACTAGGGTCCCTACCAGCCCTAAGAGCCAGCCGGCCAGACCAAAGACTAGCCGTAAAATTGGAAACAGTAATAAAAGCATTAAAAAACCAAAAATCATTCTAGTCCCCCTTTACCTTAAACTTCAAGTCAAAAGTTATTCCGAGATGTCCGTTTGCCACGGTGTTGTTGTAATCTGCATCCGGCCATTCCGTTTAGAATGGTAGAGGTTGGCGTCCACCCGCTTGTAGAAGTCGAGTGGCGTCTGGTCCTTGACCGTCAGTTCGGAGACTCCCAGCGACAAAGTCACACTAATCTCCTGTCCATTATAAGCCACTGCTTGGTTGACGATACTGTTAAAGACTTGTTGGGCTACGGGATGCGCTTGACTGGCTGTATAATTAGGAAGAATAATGTTAAATTCTTCGCCTCCAGTTCGGTAAAGCGCAATCCCCGGGTCCAAACGTTTCAACGTCACGCTGACCGTCTTAGCCACGGCCCGCAACACCTCATCCCCGGCCAAATGCCCGTAGGTATCGTTCACGTGCTTAAAATGGTCGATATCGAACATAATCATCGACAAATCGTGGTGCCGGGACACACTGCGGTAGAACTGCCGGCCGATGGCGCGGTCATAGGCGGCATAATTTTGCACCTTGGTCAATGCATCCCAGTTTGCCGAACGAAAAAGCCGATCTTTGATGTGCCGATCCTGATTTTGAATCCGAAAGTACCCATACATCAACACGGCAAGCAAGAAAAAGTTAATCAACTCTTCCATCACCGTTGACCAGGACAGATTAAGCCGTAGCTTAACGATTCCCCAAAGAATGGCACCATTGATCATGGCCAACGCAATGTAGCGGGTAAACGGCCAGCGCCACATATGGACCCCTTGAATATAGGATTCCACGTAAAACGCCGCAAAAACGATCATGTACACCCACGACAGCGGCTGGGCAACGTTGCCGTTCAAAAACATAAAGCCGACTCCCAACACACAGATCATCCAGTACGGGACCCGTAATTGCAAGAAGTAAGCCGTAAACATTAAAATCAACAGTTGAAAATTAGTGAACGTCCAAGAAAGCTGGCTGTCTCGGACCAATAATTGGAGTGCAAAAACGGCAATAACTGCACACCCCGCCCCAATCCAGGTCTGCACCCGCTTGGTATTGACGGGGCGATTACGGGCTTCATACCAAGCTGTAGTCCAATTGTAGATTGACCAATAGAGTGTGATGACCCCGAGGACAAAAAAGACACTTGTTATAAAGGGTGGCACTAACCACATTGACCAGGTCATTTCATCAGACTCCCCGTGTATTGTCGTTCAATTTCTTACCTCATTCACTGGCAATCAGCGCCCAACTGATTTTAAGGCCAAAATAGGTAAGTTTACTGATTACATTTACTATAAATCAATTCATATAATAAAGCCATAAAGAATTATATAACGGACTATATTAAATAGACCATTAGCTGACAATGAGCCTGTTTTCTAATCAAATCATCAGCCAGCTCTATGGTTTAACGGCCAAGTACAGTATGATAGTTACTGAACAGCCATACAAGGAGGAATCAAGTCCCATGTATCGTTACTTTATCCAACCGCAACTGGACGTTTCCAACCAATCACTGGTTGGTTACGAATTACTCATTCGTCAAAAGCGGGCCGGTCAATGGGTCCTCCCCCACGACTTTGGTGCCATTCCGATTGCCGTTCAGAGCGACTTGATTCGCCAGACCGCGCAGAAATTGCGCTTAAAGATTGGCTCGGTCTCATTCAACACGAACCAAGCCCAGTTTATCGATCCCCAGATTGCCCAAGCCATTTTAACGGCGCAACAACAAATCTATCCCGTGACCCTCGTCTTAGAAGTCACCGAGGAACCCACGACCGTAGCCGTCACCACCCAGCAGATTATCGATCAGGTACGCTTCTTTCACCAACGCGGCATCCAGCTCAGCCTCGATGACGTGGGGACCGGCCTCAACACTTACCCACACTTGAAACCAATCCTGGGCGCTGCCAGCGAGGTGAAGTTTGCCCTCCAGAACTTCCGGCAAGCTCACCGTGAAGCCGAAATTCCCACAGCTTTAAAATTTTGGCAAGAAGTCGCCACTCGTGAGCATTTACGCTTTATCTTAGAAGGTGTAGAAACCCCCGCCGAAGACGCCATGGCTAATCAATTGGGACTTAATCTCCGCCAGGGATGGTATTACGGCAAGCCCCATCTTTTCAAATTAACGTCTACTGATTAGACTGTAAACCAAGCGTCCCCCCCTAATTGACTTTGACCGTCCGTTTTGGCCCCCTTGTAGACAACGAATAACTTAAAAGTGCACCGCCTTCAAATGGATCTTCCATTTAAAAGCGGTGCACTTTCGTATTTAGTCTAAACTCATTAACTTTTTAGTAGCTTGTTATTGGCCACCACCTGGGCCGCCGGTACCTCCAGCCCCCCCAGTGGTGCCGGTACCAGTACTATTGCCTGGTGAGATAGCGGTCGACCCCGTCGTCGTAGTGGTATCGGCGGTGGTCATAATAGCGATTTTTCCTGTTTTGGCATAGGCCAAGCTAAGACCGTTACGAATATAGTTCGTGACCCGTTGGAGTTCCGATTTCGTCGCAACTTCCATACTTTGCCCGTTCATCGTTTGACTGCTTCCCTGGATATGGGTCGTCTTGATGTGCTTAAGCGCCGTACGGTAATTCTGCGCCAACGCCGTTAAATCATTAAAGGTCAAATCAGTTTGCGTTTGCTTCGACAGCGATTGGATAAACGATTCGTTCAGTAGTGTCGATACTGATTTACTTTGCTTCAACAGGGCCATGATGACCTTTCGTTGCCGCGTCTGCCGACCATAATCCCCTTGCGGATCATCGTCACGCATCCGGGCATAAGCCAACGCTTTCTTCCCGTTCATGTGGGTCTTGACACCCTTTTTAAAGGTGTACCCGCCATAACTAAAGCTCAAAGTTGGCTTCAAAGTCACACCACCGACTTCGTTAATGATTTTTTTCATTCCGCCCATGTTGATAATGGCGTAGAAATCAATGGGGACGTTCAGCATCTTTTGGACCGTGGTAATGGCGGTCTTGGACTTGCCCCAAGCGTACGCCGCATTCAATTTAGCGGGTGACTGGCTGGTGTACCCCGGAATATTGACCGCTAAGTCACGGGGCAAACTGGTCATCGTGGTCTTCTTGGTCTTAGGGTTGATGGTCACCACCATCATACTATCGGTTCGGCCCTGAAAGTTTCGGCCCAACGCACCGGTGTCGGTCCCCATCAACAAAATCGAAATCGGCTTTTTCTTCGCCAATTGTTGACTCACGTTCCGCAGTTTAGTAACGCCCGACGCCTTATACGACTTCTTGACGGAACTTTGCAAGTTTTGATATTGATGGGCGCCGTACGCGACACCACCCACGACCAGCACCAAGATGAGTGCTAAAAATGTTTTGAGCCAGGGGTGTCGATTTCTTCGTCTACGTTGCATGTTGCCATCCTTTCAACCACCGGCTTGCGACCACCGGGGTACACATAATCTAAAAATGATTGAACCCGTCCATTATAAGCGGGATTCCTTAAGTCTTCCTAAGCTTGTCCTGACCTTAATCAAATTCCAAGGTTTCTAAAACAATGATAAAATGATTAGATTATCATAATATTTTAATTATATTTTAACCAGTTGTCAAGCACCATTGGGCTATCAAAAAACCACGTCGTCAGCTGACCGTCCTGCTAAAAACGGCTACTCTAACCACGTGGTCGGTCAGCTCGTTTTCCTAGGAGCTGACTAGTGTATTATTTCTTTAATGTTTCGTCAAGGGCCTCGACTTGTTTGACCGGTCCCACCACGGTCAAAATATCGTGTAATTGCACGATTGCCGTGGGGTCCGGGGAGATGTCAATCTTTTGGCCCCGTTGAATCGCAATCACCGTTAAATCGAAGCGTTGGCGTAAATTCAACTGAATCAAATTTTGGTTGACGAAGGTCGGATCCGTGATGACAACTTCGGCAAGGGTGTAATCCTTGCTCAAGTCAATAAAATTCAGAATATGGTTCGACAAGAGTTTACGGGCGATGCCCCGGCCCATGTCCCGTTCGGGGAACACAACCTGGTCGGCACCCACTCGTCATGGTCGGCCGTTTCGGCCTTGGCTATCACTTTCTTGGCCCCCTGTTCTTTAGCCAATAATGTGGTGAGGATACTGGCCTCCATGTTGTTCCCAATCCCAACGATGACGTAATCAAAGGTATCGATATTCAACCGCCGTAAGACCTCTTCGTCACGCGTGTCCGCAATTAGAGTCTGTGTGGCCACATCGACTAACTCGTTGACCCGTTCCTCGTCAACATCAACGGCTAATACATCTTGGTGCATATCGACCAACGTTCGCACGACTGCTTCGCCAAAGCGTCCTAAGCCCAATACCGCACAGTTTTTTCGCAATTTTGCCACTCCTTAACCAATTAAAATGTTTTCTTCCGGATACCGGATACGGTTGACCCGCGTCTGCCGCTTCGACAGTGAGTACAACGAGGTAAAGATACCGACCCGGCCAATAAACATCAATAAAATAATCACGATTTTGCCCACAGCACTTAGATCCGGGGTCAAGCCCATGCTTAAGCCTACGGTCCCAAATGCGGAGAGGACTTCAAACACAATGTATTCTAGTCCATACCCGCGCGGAATCTTCTCGGTCTGCGTCAAGATCAGCGTTGCAACGGCAATCACGATACTAGCCAAAAAGACTAACAATAGCGCCCGGCTGATGTTGGCCTGGCTGAAGCGCCGGTGACTGAATTCAACGTCGTCCTTACCTCGCAACTGGGCGATACTTTGGAGCATCAACACCCCAAAAGTCGTGGTTTTAATCCCACCGGCCGTTGACCCGGGCGTCCCCCCAACAAACATTAAAATCATAATTAAGAAAATACTCCCAGCATGTAGTGAGTGTGTCGGTAAAGTAATAATTCCCGCCGTCCGGGGCGTCACACTCAAAAATAAAGTGTTCAAAACCCGATTGGGCCACGCCATTTGGTCCGCAAAGCGGCTCAAGTTCCCCTCGGTCACTAATAGGGCCACAAAACCAACCACGAACAACGTTCCCGTGGTCACCAGGGTCAATTTTGAGTTTAAACTGAGGCGCTTACGCTCATGGTAGAGCAAGAGATCGCGCCAGACCAAAAAGCCCAGGCCCCCACTAATAATTAAAATAATGGTCACGATGAGTAAGTACGGGTCGTGACGAAATCCTTCGAGACTATTACCGAAAACGTCGAAACCGGCGTTACAAAAGGACATCACTGAGTGGTAGACCGATACATAAAGGCCGCGTCCCCAACCATACCGGGGGACGAAATCTAGGGCCAAAAGTCCCACGCCACCCACTTGAAACGCTGCAGATAACCCAATGACGTATTTCATCACGCTCTTAGTATCACTCAGTGTTTCTAGGTTCAAAGATTCCTTGACCATCAGTTGCGTTGATAACCCCATATTACGATGGCGGCGAATCAAGTTAAACAACAACACGGCAAAGGTCATGTATCCTAGGGCCCCGACTTCGGCCATCCCCAAAATGACCACCTGACCAAAAATCGACCAGTGGGTGGCTGTGTTCACCACAGTCAAGCCCGTGATACAGGTTGCTGACGAGGCCGTGAAGACGACGTTCAGAAAGGATGTCTCTTGGCCGGTACGGGTCGCCGCGGGTAAACTTAATAAGATGGTTCCCAGGGCAATAATCAGCACGAACCCAAAGACCATTTTTTTCGAAAGCGTATCTAAAAATCGCATGTGCCAAATCTTCATCAAACCCAAGCAAGACACTCACACCCAAATTAGCGATTGAGCCCCTCACTTCACCTCCTAAATCCCAAAATCTGCTCCTCTCAGCTTAAGCCCGAAACCCGCTTAAAAGCAAGGGGATTTTAGCCTCGAAGGCAAGTTTTTGGGCGTCACTTGCCGGCTTTCTTGGTCACCGTCCTAAGTCCCCCGTTTGTATGCCTACTAAGAGCCAAAAGGTCGTACACTACAGGAGAGGTTACTTTTAAGGAGGAAACGCCTATGAAAACCATCACGTTGTACCTTGTTCGCCACGGCGAAACCTACTTCAACGTGTTCCATGAATTCCAGGGATGGAGTGATACCCCGTTGACTAATCGGGGCCACCGGCAGTTGGCCCAAACGGCGGTAGCTTTGCGTCCATTGTCGTTTGCCCGTATCTACACTAGTGATACCAGCCGGGCGATTAGTAGCGCCACGCAAATTCAAGCGACTAACGATTGGCACCTCCCCGTGACGTCTCTTGCCAGCTTGCGAGAACACTTTTACGGCGCGTTTGAAGGTCAACCAGTAGCTTATACCTGGCACTTGATTGCCCAGGCTCACGGCTGGACCGATTACGCCGATTTAGTTGCTCACACTTCAGTCGACACCGCTCAAGATTTACTGCATACCGCCGACCCTGCCCAATTGGCGGAAACTAGTCAGGACTTTTGGGAACGTTTCTTAATGGGCTTAGACCAAATCTACCACGAGAACACCGGTGACCAACCCGTGTTGCTGATTTCTCACAGTTCAAACCTGCGGGCCCTAATTGCACGTTACGCCCCCATGTTGTTGGACCCCCTCACCCCCGAAAACAGCAAGATTACCCGGCTAACGTTGCAACATGACCCCGATTTACACCTGAAGATCGATTACTATAATCGTGACCGGCTTTAAATTTTGACACATTAAAGGCGAGCCCGAATAACCGGGCTCGCCTTTTATTCGCTCATTGTTTAGTTATTTCTGTAAAAATTTTGCCGTATCGTCCCAAGTTTCAATACCACCAGCGATTGCTTGTGGATTGGTTGGGTTATGCCAGGTAAAATCATCATACCAGAGCCCCCGCTTGCCTTGGTCTAACGCTTGAATGGCAGCCACGTCCTCATCACTTAATTCAAAGTCGCCTAATTGGCTGTTTTCAATAATGCGTTTGACGTGCGTCGACTTTGGAATCACGACAATCCCTTGCTGGTAATCCCAACGGAGAATAATCTGAGCAGCCGAGCGCTGATACTTGGCGGCCAACTTAGTGATCACCAGATTATTGAGCGCTTCACCGCCGCCTAAGGGAGACCAAGCTTCCAATTGAATGCCCGCTAACTGCATCAATTGCCGAATGTCCTTTTCCTGGTTTAACGGATTAAACTCCATCTGGTTAATTACCGGCGTGATACTGGTTTTGTCCAGCAACTCACTCAACCGGTCCCGGTCAAAGTTAGAGATGCCGATTGCACGGATCTGACCGTTACGGTAAAGCTCTTCTAATGCCCGCCAAGTATCAATGAAGCGCCCGTCGACTGGCCAGTGAATCAAGTATAAGTCTACGTAGTGTAACCGCAATTGTTTCAAACTGGCCTCAAAAGCCCGGAGCGTGGAATCATAACCCTGATCATCATTTAAGACCTTGGTGGTCACAAACAAATCCTTGCGGTTCAACCCGGTTTGAAGCAGGCCATCTTGAATCCCGGCTCCAACTCCTGGTTCATTCCCGTACTGTTTAGCCGTATCAATCAACCGATAGCCATGTTGAATCGCTTGGCTAACTGATTGAGCAGCATCCGTGTTCGAGGTCTTCCAAACGCCTAAGCCTAGTCGTGGCATGGTGTAGCCATTATTCAAGGTAACCCGTTGCGTTAATACCGAATTTGTCATCCGTCAATTCCTCCTCAAATTAGATTACATCGTTGATTGTATAACTGAAACGTTGTTCCCCGCAACTAAACCGTATCTCAAAAACCGGTTGCTCCGACTAAAAGTCGAAAAACAACCGGTTTATTCTTAACTATTTTGGGCTTTGACGGCTAACTGCCGGTGGAAAATCAGGTAGACTAAGGCGGTCAACGGCACCGTAATCATCAACGCGGGATAAAAAGTAGGCAATGGTAAGGCATCAAACAACGCCCCGCCAATGACTGGCCCTAAAATCATCCCCGTATCCATGCCGATATAAAAGGTACTGTTAGCAAGTCCCTGTTCGTCTAACGGGGCAATCAGCAAAGCGGTAGCCTGACACACAGAGTACATGACCCCGTAGCCCCCAGCTAATCCCGCCGCGGCCAAAACCATCCACCAATTATTCGTCAGATAGGTCAGTCCCATCATACCAATCAAGTTACAAATACTTCCAATCAACAGAAACCACTTAAAAGCGACCCGATCAAAATAGTCCTTAAAGACCAGTCGTACCACCAAGAGAATGATGGCGTAGATGATAAAGAAGCTTCCGGACGAGACTGGTAACTGCCGAGCCGCCACGTACTCGACGATATAGGATTGTGTCGCAAAATACGGAATCGACAACAACATCAAGATGATGGCTATCGGGATGACTTTCGGTTGAACAATTCGAAACCGAGGTTCTGCCGCCTTTTTCGTTACTTGAGTCCGTGGTTGGTACGGGCGACCACGATTGATCACAAATTGAATCAGGATTAAAAGGACCGCACTAAACGCTGTAGAACACAGAAAGGCGACCCGATAATTGACCTGATGGTAGACCCAGATACCCAAAGCGGGCGCCACGGCCATCCCCAAGGCGTTCATCATGCCATAGTAGCTCATCCCCGCCCCCATTCGTTCGCGCGGCAAGAGACTTGAAAACCAGGTAGCCAGGCAAATGGAACTTAACGCAAAGCCGAACCCATGAACGATTCGGAAGAAAACTACCATCCACGGGGCCGTAGCTACTGCGTAGCCAGCCGTGGCCACGACTAAGAGGCCACTACCGATAAACGCCACTTTATACTTGGTAATCTTGTCGACGATTTGGCCGGCAAACGGGCGAAAAATCAACGAGCACACGTTCATTGCGGCCGTCACGCCACCAGCAATCAAGGTACTGGCCCCCAGGCTTCTAGTGAACCCAACGATGATTGGATTGATCAACATTGAGGAACACATATAACAAAAGGTACAAATCAACAAGAGAATAATATCACGTGAAAATAATTTGGTGCTGCCTGTCTCCGACTTACTCACGGTTGGCCTTCTTTCAGAAAAATTTCATCTTCAATATCATACCATACTGACGACGTGACTTTTTTGATGGAAGCGTTGCCGATGATCATCAGGTGTTTTTTTAGTCAAAAAAGGCTCCAAACTAAGGTCCAGAGCCTCTACTTGTTAATCTTCTGAAGTGGTAGTCGTTGCCAATACGTCATTCATATGCCCACTGATAAAACCACCTAAATCCACAGAAACATAATCGTAGCCTAATTGCTTTAGCTTTGTATTAATGGCTTCCCGTTGTGCCATTAGAGCACTCATCTGCTGATTAGGCACCTCAATCCGGGCCAAGTCACCATGAACCCGCACTCGCACGGTCGAGAAACCCAACTGGCGAAGATAGCTTTCAGCTTGCATGACCCGGTCAATTGCTGTCTGAGTCAGCGTTGTATTATAAGGAAAACGGGATGATACACTGCTCGACGGAACTTTGTTCCAATTACTCAAACCATAATCTTGTGCCAATTGTCGCACATCGACTTTAGTAAAGTTTGCAAGAGCTAGTGGACTAACGATTCCTTCTTCATCTCGAGCTTTAAGTCCTGGACGGTAATCCTGCAAATCATCTGCAATAATCCCATCAAAAATGACATCAGCCGGATACTGGGCTTTTAAACCATTCATTCGTTGATAGAACAGCTTTTTAGCGGCATACCAACTATTTGGTGTATTTTGCCGGACATCTTCATTTTTCAAATAAGCCAGCGTTGTGGGAACAACCTGAACACCCAGTTGCTTTCCGAGGGCAACTGCCTGGGTAAATTCTACATCACTAAAGAGCTCTGAATTAGCCACTATGGCAACGACATTTTTAGTCCCATAAGCTGTAATTGCTGCCTGTAAGACCACGGTACTATCAATTCCGCCAGAAAAAGCCACCAAAGCTGAGCGATATTGACTTAACACTGTTTGCAATTGTTCTGTTTTATTTGTAACTACGTCCATGAAAATTCCTCCTAACTTAATTGGGCTTGAACCCCTGCCATTACCGTTTCTAACGCGACGTCCAATTTCTGAGCTGCCGTTTGACAATCCTCGTATTCTGGCGTCACTCGGTGAATATCATGATAAGTTGCTACCTTTAATCGAATAGGCATCCCCTTGTAAGACACGGTTGTAAAGTGTCGTTTCATGACGGTTCGCGCCATCTGAGTATACCGAATTCCCTTAGCTGTGGTGTACTTTAACATCGCTGTTACGAGTCGTTCACGGTCATTTTCAGCCGCTAAAACGGTGAGTAAGACACCGGGCCGGGCTTTTTTCATCTGAACTGGCGTCACGTAAACATCCAATGCTCCCGCCGTCAGTAATTGTGACTGGGCAAAACCAATACCCTCAGCTGTCTGATCATCGAGATTCGTCTCCAAGACCCATACCTGATCTTGAGTCGCAACTGTCTCTTTTTGTGACTGCGCAGTCGTTACTACCATGGCTCGTAACGCATTGAAGCGGCCCGTTTCCCGCTTTCCAAAACCATAGCCAACTTTTTGAACTGCCATTTGTGAATTAAGCGGCCCGAACTCTGTCACAAATTCCTTAACTAGGCCTAATCCTGTGGGCGTCAACAATTCCGTATGAATTTCCGGATGTTGTTGAACCGGTATCGGTCGTTCCGTCAACATTTGTGCAACTGCTGGTACTGGTACCGGCATTTCGCCATGTGCAACATTGATAAACCCACTACCATCGGCAATCGTTGAGCATTTGATCTGGTCAACATGCAATAAATCTAAACAAATACACGACCCTACGATATCCACAATGGAATCCAAAGCCCCCACTTCATGAAAATGAACGTTCGTTAGTGGGACCTGATGGACCTGCGATTCCGCCTGTCCAATATCCTGAAAGATTGCAATTGCATGTTGCTTCACCGTAGCTTTTAAATCACTAGACTGAATGAGTTGGACAATGTCACTCAGGTGACGACCATGGTGATTATGTGGCCCCTCAACAAACCCATGATCCTTGGTACCACGGTCAAGGACTACATCAAAATTAGTCCCGTAAATGGCACTTTTAGCTGTCCGTTCAGCCTGCAAAGTATACCCCGTCACATGCAGCTGTTTTAGAGCTACTTCCAGGTCGCTTAACTTCACCCCTAAGTCTAAAAGAGCCCCAATAAACATGTCACCACTCACGCCAGAAAAAGCATCTAAGTAAAGTGTTCGCATTTCATCTACCCCTTCAAATGATTCATCACACTTGCCGCGTAGGCCGCACCAAAGCCATTATCGATATTGACAACGGTGACGCCCTCCGCACAACTATTCAACATAGTCAAGAGTGCACTTAACCCATGATAACTGCTACCATACCCAACGCTCGTGGGTAACGCAATAACTGGGCTGGCAACTAAACCGCCAACAACACTAGCAAAAGCTCCGTCCATTCCAGCAGCAACGATGACGACCTTGGCCTGCCGGATTGCATCTAACTTAGCAAATAGCCGGTGAATACCCGCAACACCCACGTCATACACACGTTCAATCTGATTACCGAAGACTTTTGCGGTCACTGCCGCCTCTTCGGCAACAGATAGATCCGACGTTCCAGCCGTCACAATAGCAATCGTCGTTGGGGTAACTTCAGTCGGTAATGCTCCGTTTACTAAGCAACGTGCTATTGGAAAATAACATAAATTAGGCAATTGCCGTTTCACTAATTTAGCTTTAGAGGCCGTTATTCGCGTGCCCAAAACGGTTTGGCCTTGCTGGGTAAACTGCCGCATAATATCAATAATTTGGTCCGCTGTTTTCCCTTCACCAAATACGGTCTCTGGGTACCCAGTCCGCTGTTGACGATCAAAATCCAGATTAGTTATTTCTGCCATTGTCGGCGACGCCGTTAGTTGTTTTAACGCTGTGGCAACATCTAATTGATGACTTGCTACCGCTTGCAACAACTTTTTCTGATCTTCTTCAGTCACCGAGCATTCCTCCTAAGCTTGAACCTCTGGTACAGTCATCGACCCAGCTGGCAACACAATTACACTAGCTTGGTCCCCCTTTTCCGCAACTGCAGCTTGATAAGCCGCTGTTAACTCATGGAATGGCTTAAAGTGCACGTTACGCATCTGTTGGTCCGTCAAGTCCGTGACTGCCCAAGTTTGCGCCCAAGTATCAATCTGCGCCATCTTGGCTGCCTTATGATAGCCGAGTTTCCAACTATGATGAATCTTATCAAGTACTGCCTGAGCATCCTTTTCTGAACTCAAAAGATCATAAAAAGGTTTGGGGCCAATACCCGTTCGGCACTTCGCCACTAGAATTAAAATACCGTCGCGTTTAAGAGCTAACTTACCGTTATCCAGGGCTTTTTGTGCCTGATACAGGTCTACGTCCATCGGGTATGGGGCTACTGAAATCACAATATCTGCTTTATGTGGAATCCGAACGCCATAAACTTCCTTGGCTTTATCAATTCCCGCATAAAACGACTGGGATAGGTCTCCCGTCGTGACAGCATAAATGTCATGCTGACTATCCAACACCATTTCAATTGCAAAAATATCAATATCTTTTAAGACCTGCATGGCATCCATCATATCTTCATGAACTGGATTTCCCTTGAGTTTTAACGCTCTAGCGGAATTCTTTAGAGCCAGGTAATGATTCTCTGAAATCGTTTCATAAGCCGCTACTCCGGGCAAAAATGATTTACGCCCGCCAGTATAACCAGCAAAATAATGAGGTTCAATCGAACTAATGGGAACCACCTTAGCCGCATCTGCCACAATTTTATTTAGCAACATTTTTGTACCATTCGAAGACTTCCCCAAGTACGTCATAGCATCATGATGACAATCATGACTATGGATACGACCTTTTGCCTTTAAGTCCTGGTAAATATCAGCACCAAAAATGAAATTATACTCCTCTTCAGTCGGTTCCCGATGCACCCCAGTCGCAACAATAAAATAGATGTTTTTATCCTTAATCTTGGGGTAAATATGCCGTAAAACTTGTGCTGTAGGGGTCGGCCGCGTACCATCATTAACAATAAAAACTACTCGTTCATTCGTATCCATGAATTTCTCGAAGGAATCCGTTTCAAATGGATTAGCCAAGGCTTGATCGATTGCGGTATCAGCATCAACCTTATCCACATGATTCGGGTTAAACACCCCCGTCAGTTGATTGTCAGCAATGTCAACGTGAAAAGCATCTGATTTTCCATAAGGCACTTTAATTTGCAAAAAACCATCTCCTTAATCTGTACTAATTTTGTATTGCATCATCCTTTTTCCCAACACCAAGGTAATGCCACCCAAGTAGTGCAACCACCCACAAAACAATAAACAAACTGACAAGGCCTACTCCTAAGTGAAAGAAGTTAAGCCCTGATACCCAAGAAATTAATGGACTATGGACTTTAAACACTAGCTTAGCCGCTAACAAGAGATTCACACTGCCTGCAAACAACGCTGCTCCGACGGACACCGCTGTTAAAACCAAGTTATAGTAGACTTTCCGTATTGGAGACGCGAATACCCAGGCATAAGCAGTACTCATAAATAGGCCATCACTAGTATCCAAAAGACACATCCCCGCCATAAACAATAAGGGAAAGGAGAGGACCGCATACCAAGGAACCCCCTGACTAGTCGTAATGGCAGACGTCGCCAATACCGCAATTTGCGATGCCGTATCGAACCCTAATCCGAATAAAAAGCCAATACCGATTACTTGCCAATTATGATTAATCAAATGTAATCCCCGCTCAAAAATTCGATAAATAATCGATTTTTTTACCTGAACTGAAGCCTGTGGATGTTTGGCTCGCCGAAAATCGTGCCAAATGTGATGCAAAAGAACTAAGTTAACCACTGCTAATAAAATTAAGGTGATTCCTGCAAAAGTTGTGCCAATCACACCGCCGAGACGCTGAAAATCTGGTAACCGTCGTTTCGACCAGGTCACAAATAAAATAGTTGCTACGGCCATCAACATAACGACGGATGAATGACCCAGAGAAAAAGCAAAACCTACGCCGTGCGTATTCCGTCCTTCATTAATCATCTTTCGCGTAATATTATCTATAGCCGTGATATGATCTACATCAAAAGCATGTTGTAAGCCTAACGTAAAGGCTACGACTGCCATAGATAATAGCGCCGGGTACTGTCGCATATAAGAAACCGCTAACATTATTCCTGTAACCAAGAAGACTAACACAATTCCACCATATTTAGCGATATCGGGTCCTAACGGATAACGTCGATAATTCTCCAAGAATCCATCTCCTTCACTTACTATCTTTAATTACAAAATTTAAAATATCAGACGATAATTAGTTATTTTATAAAACCATACTCTAAGATTACCATTTTTAGACAGCTCAGACAACGCTTTCAAAATTCTTCATCCATTCGTTTTCCCTGTCGTGTCACTTTTTACCCATAAAAAAAACACCCACATTGCTGTGAGTGTCTTTCCATAATCCAAGATAAATCCAAAGATTAACGCTTGGAGAATTGTGAAGCTTTCCGGGCCTTCTTGAGACCTGGCTTCTTCCGTTCTTTCATCCGGGCGTCACGAGTCAAGAGACCCGCACGCTTCAGCGGACCACGGAAATCAGGATCAACTTCGAGCAATGCCCGAGCGATACCGTGACGGGTTGCACCGGCTTGACCGGAGAATCCACCACCGCGAACAGTAACTAATGCATCGTAGTTACCAAGCGTTTCCGTTACGTTGAATGGTTGTAAAACCACTTCACGGATACTTGCGAATGGAATGTAGTCTTCAATTGCCTTGTTGTTCATGACAATCTTACCTGAACCGGGTACTAAACGTACACGGGCAGAAGAGTTTTTACGACGGCCAGTGCCGCGATATTGAACTTGTGCCAATTGGGTTTCCTCCTTAAATTAGGTTCGTAATGTCTAATACTTCTGGCTTTTGGGCTTCGTGCTTGTGGTCTTCACCAGCATACACGTGAAGCTTTAATGCCATTTGGTGACCTAATGAACCCTTAGGAAGCATGCCTTGAACAGAAGTTTCGATCAATTTTTCTGGGTTTTCATCCCGGAAGTTACCGGCAGTCCGTGACTTCAAGCCACCAGCAAATTGCGTATGGTGGTAGTAGATCTTGTGAGTTGCTTTCCGACCAGTCAAGGCAATCTTGCTGGCGTTGATTACAATCACGTTGTCACCAGTGTCCACGTTAGGGGTGAACGTTGGCTTATTCTTACCACGTAAGACAGTTGCGACGACGGAAGCAAGCCGACCTAAGCTAACGTCGGTTGCGTCGACGATATACCATTTACGGTCAATGTCGCCGGGTTTTGCAATATATGTTGTGCGCACGTTAAATTCCTCCATAAATCTGTGTTTGTCTGACACCAAGTAAACTTTCCGGGGCTTATCGTGGGGCAAACAATACCAACGACTATGATACAAAGTTTTCACCTTAAAGTCAATGATTGTTTGGTCCCTTAGCTAAATTTAGCGTTGGTGTGGCGGTAATTTCGTTGGGTGTTGCGGGTCCTCACCCATGTAATAGACATGTTTGAGATACAAGCCCGCCGCCGGGGCGGTCCGTTGCGCCTGTTTGCGGTCCTTGACCTGATACAGTCGCAACACATCGTGCACCGGGCGGGTCCCGGATCCAATCTCGACCAACACACCCACCATGATCCGAATCTGGTTGTACATGAAGCCGTTCCCGTAGAACTCAAAAATCAATTCGTTGTTGTGCTGATCTACGTGACAGGTGGCTTCGTAAATGGTGCGCACGAAGGTCCGGGTCTGCGCCCCCGATGCCACGAAACTGGTGTAATCGTGTTCCCCCACTAAATCCTGGAGGGCCGTGTTAATTTTCGCCAAATCAATGGGAAACTTCCAGTGACCGGTGTAGTTACGTTTGAACGGATTACGAAATTCACCCAAATCCATCCGGTACAGGTAGCGTTTCCCCGACACATCATAACGGGCGTGAAAATCGGCAGCCACGAGGTCAACGTGGGTCACTTCCATGTCCATCGGTAATAGACTGTTGAGTCCTTTACGCATACTCTCTGCCGGAATATTAAACGGCAAATCAAAGTGGACCACCTGCGCTAAGGCGTGGACACCCGCATCGGTGCGCCCAGACCCATAAACGCCAATGGCGGGGGTCGGGTTCTTGGCCATCTTATTGACGACCTTGGTCAAAACGCCTTCCACGGTCCGTTTATTTGGTTGACGTTGGAACCCCGCAAAAGCGGTCCCGTCATACATTAATGTCACTTTGTAACGTTGCATTTTTTCTCCTACCAACGACGGCAAATCAAAATCAAGGCTAAGCCTAAGGCAAAAATCAGCCAGGTCACCGTATCCCGTCGTTGCCAAGTTAAAATACGGTACTGACTGCGATGCTCACTGTCTTGATATCCCCGCGCTTCCATCGCAATCGACAAATCTTCAGCGCGGTTAAAAGCACTGATAAACAGCGGGACCATCAAGGGTAATAGGGCTTTGGCCTGTTTGATCAAGCCTCCCTCACCGAAATCGACACCGCGGGCCCGCTGAGCGTTCATAATCTTTTGGGCTTCATCCATCAAGGTAGGCACGAACCGCAAAGCAATCGACAGCATCATCGCTAGTGTATCGACTGGGACGCGTACCCACCGTAATGGCTTCATCAGTGACGCTAAGCCAGTCGCAATGTCCAACGGTTGCGTCGACAGGGTCAGCAGCGTGGACATCGTGATAATCAGTAAGAACCGAATGAAGATGTACCCCGCATTGACGACCCCGTATTGCGTAACGTTGATGAAGGTCCAATGAAAGTAGACGTGGCCCCCCGTTGGACTAAAAAGCAATTGCAGCGCCACGGTAAAGAGAATCAACCAAATCAACGGCCGAATCCCCCGGACAAAGATCCGTAATGGAATCGTCGAGGCCCGAATCGCCCCCAGGGTGAACGCAATCAAAATCAAGTAGCTTAACCAATTGTTCGCCAGGAAAACCAGAATAATATAACAAAAACTCAATAATAGCTTATTCCGGGGGTCTAAGCGGTGAACGATGGAGTTGAGCGGTAAATACCGCCCAAAAAGAAACTTAGACATGGTCCACCCCCTTGGTTGACCACTGCGCGGCCAGCTGAGCTGCTAAATCGTCCGCAGTTAACGGTAGCCCCTGCGGCCAATTTACGCCACGTTGTGCCAATTTTTGGGCAAATTGCGCCGCTCGAGGAAGATCCAAATCAGCAGTCCGTAACCACGCCACATCGCTAAAAATCTCCTGTGGTGTTCCGACCCGTAACAAGGTCCCGTGTTGCATCACGGCGACCTGTTCGGCGTACTGAGCCACGTCTTCCATTTGGTGGGTCACCAAAACAATGGTCAACCCCTGTTCACGGTGCAAGCGTTCAAACAGAGACATCATTTCTTGCCGCCCCTGGGGATCAAGGCCCGCCGTGGGTTCATCGAGGACCAACACCTTGGGATGCATCGCTAAAACACCGGCGATAGCGACCCGCCGCATCTGTCCTCCCGATAGCTCAAAGGGCGAACGTTGAGCATAACTAGCGTCTAAACCCACTAAGGCTAACATCTCATCGGCTAACTTTAACGCTTTATCCGGGTCTAAGCCGAAGTTCTGTGGCCCAAAGGCAATGTCTTGGCGGATGGTTTCCGCAAAGAGTTGACTTTCAGGAAATTGAAAGACCATGCCCACGTGCCGCCGCAACGGTTTTAAATCGGCGTTGGTGGTCGTAGGCGTCACGGTGAACTGGTCGACCGTGAGTTGCCCCGTGGTGGGTTTCAACAGCGCGTTGAGCTGTTGGATCAAAGTCGACTTCCCGCTCCCAGTATGGCCAATGATGGCCAAATAGCCATGGTCAGGGACCGTGAATGACACGTCAGTCAAAGCCGGAGTCGCTAAGGGTGTGTTGGCTTGGTAGGTGTAGCCGACGTGTTCGAAAGTGATTGCCACAACCATTCCTCCATTTCTGCAGTTGTCTGATAGCCACTGGGCGGCGTGATGCCACGTTGTCGTAATGCCGTGGCTAATTTTGCGGTGAAGGGGACGTCCAACCCCAACTCGATGAGGCGTTCCCCTTGAGCGAAGATAGCGGCCGGGGAATCCTCTTGGACCAGTCGACCGTCATCGACCACTAGGATTCGGTTGGCACTCGCCGCTTCATCAATATCATGGGTAATCGAAATCACGGTCAAATGTTGCGTCTCGTGTAACTCGCGTACCAACGCTAGCATCGCTTGGCGACCTTGCGGATCTAACATACTTGTCGCCTCGTCTAAGATTAAAATCTTCGGCGCTACGGCCACAATTCCCGCTAAAGCCACCCGTTGCTTCTGCCCCCCCGAAAGCGAACTGGGCGCCCGTTGGGCAAAGTCGGCCATGCCGACCCGTTGTAAGGCCTCGGCCACTTGTTTGATCATCTGATCACGCGGGACCTGCCGGTTTTCCAGCCCGAACGCCACGTCGTCTTCGACCGTGGCCCCCACGAACTGGTTATCTGGATTTTGAAAGATCATCCCAATTTGGTGACGAACTTGCCAGACCGTGTCCGCCGTGAGTGCGACCCCGCCGACAATAACTTCTCCTTCCGTGAACGGTAAGAGCCCGTCAATTGCCTTGGCCAGGGTGGACTTGCCGCTCCCATTATGGCCGACGATGGCCAACCACTCCCCCGCCCGAACGTCAAAACTGATTTGATTCAAGGCGGGGCGCTCACTGGCATCGGGGTACTGATATGATAGCTGATGTACTTCAATTATATTTTCCATCCGTTGGTCCGTCGCTCCCTTTGAAAAAGTCACCGCTAATTATACCAAAGAATTCTTCATCAACGCAATTTTTGCCCGCATCATAAAAAAGCGTACAAAAAAAATCACTAACAAACCAGCGGCGCTGAGGCTTTCGCCCCCATTCAAGCTAGACTAGGAAACTCCATCATCATAGCGCTCTATACCACATGGTTCTAGTGATTTATGTGTTACCAGTTGTCACACACTACGGTGGCGTGACCAGCCCGGACTCGCGATTAATTAAAAATTAGTCAACAAATTCCAAAATTGCCATTGCAGCACCATCACCGCGACGAGGCATCGTCTTTAAGATCCGCGTGTAACCACCGTTACGATCCGCGTACTTCGGTGCTAATTCGCTGAATAGCTTTTGCAATGCACTAGTGATTTTGATGTCATCGCCATCTTCCTTAACATCGGCAACCACGTTACGAATGAACGTTGCCGCCTGACGCCGTGCGTGCAAGTCGCCTTGCTTACCCAAGGTGATCATTTGGTCCGCCGACTTGCGAACTTCCTTGGCACGTGCTTCAGTCGTTTCGATCCGACCATTTAAAATTAAACTAGTGGTCAAATCACGCAACAAAGCCTTCCGTTGAGAACTAGTCCGTTGTAATTTACGGTAACTCATAACCAGAAACCCTCCTTTGAGTATCTAAAATTAGTCTTCTTTCCGAAGTGATAAGCCTAAATCAGCTAACTTAGTCTTAACTTCTTCCAGAGACTTGCGACCCAGGTTACGAACTTTCATCATGTCCGCTTCGGTCTTGTTAGTCAATTCTTGCACCGTGTTGATGCCAGCCCGCTTCAAACAGTTGTAAGAACGAACGGATAAGTCGAGCTCTTCGATGGTCATCTCGAGCATCTTTTCCTTATGAGTTTCTTCCTTTTCAACCATGATTTCAGCGTTCTTGGCTTCGTCGGTCAAATCAACGAACATCGCTAAATGCTCAGTCAAGATCTTTGCAGCCAGAGAAATGGCTTCGCTCGGATTGATTGAACCGTTTGTCCAAACATCCAGGGTCAATTTATCATAGTCAGCCCGTTGGCCGACCCGTGCATTCTCTACTTGGTAGTTAACCCGTTCGATGGGGGTGTAAATCGAATCAACGGCTAAAACGCCAATTGGCATTTCCGTATTCCGCGTCTTGTTTTCGTCCGCAGAAACATAACCGCGACCCTTATCGGCCGTCATGCGCATGTGGAAGGTTGCCCCGTCAGCGACCGTCGCAATGTACAGGTCTGGGTTCAACACATCGACATCCGCTCCCGCAACAATGTCACCAGCAGTAACTTGTGCAGGCCCCTTAACGTTGATCTCCATGGTTTCTTCTTGATCATCGGCCCCGTTAAGCTTCAGCGCGATCTTCTTGACGTTTAAGATGATCTGCGTAACGTCTTCAACGACACCTTCGATAGTCGAAAATTCATGCAGAACCCCGTCGATTTGAATGCTGGTGACGGCTGCACCAGGTAATGAAGAAAGCAGAATCCGACGCAATGAGTTCCCTAAGGTCGTCCCATAGCCCCGTTCCAACGGTTCAACAATAAACTTGCCGTAGTTACTGCTCTCGTCAATTTTATGAATGTTAGGCTTTTCAAATTCAATCATTCTTATCGTTTACCCCTTTCAAACCGCGTTGAGCTCCTATAAGTCAATCCCATCATGAAGGCAATCTTCATAAATGAAACGCTCACGTTAGACCCGACGACGCTTTGGAGGACGAGTACCGTTATGTGGCACTGGCGTCACATCACGAATAGCCGTAACTTCGATACCAGCTGCTTGGATAGCCCGAATAGCGGCTTCACGTCCTGAACCTGGACCCTTAACAGCGACTTCCACGGACTTAACCCCGTGTTCCATCGAAGCCTTAGCAGCGGCTTCAGCAGCCATTTGAGCAGCAAATGGCGTTGACTTCCGACTACCTTTGAAACCTAAAGCACCTGCAGATGACCAAGCAATTGCGTTCCCTTGAACGTCAGTGATCATCACTAAAGTGTTGTTAAACGTAGCATGAATGTGCGCAACCCCGGATTCAATATCCTTTTTGACCCGACGCTTGCGACTAGTTCTTCTAGTTGCCATAAAAGTGTTTGACCTCCCTTACTTACTGAATTACTTCTTCTTGCCGGCAATCGTAACGGCTTTACCCTTACGAGTCCGCGCGTTGTTCTTCGTGTGTTGACCGCGAACGGGCAATCCACGACGGTGACGCATACCCCGGTATGACCCGATTTCTTGTAAGTTCTTGATGTTCAAGCTAACTTCACGACGTAAGTCACCTTCAACACGGTACTTATCAACTTCGGCCCGCACCTTATCTTCTTGGTCCGGCGTTAAATCACGAACCCGAACGTCTTCGGCAACCCCAGCATCAGCAACAATCTTATGTGCCGTGTTGATTCCGATTCCGAAAATGTAGGTCAAACCATAAGCGATACGCTTATCACGTGGTAAATCCACTCCTGCAATACGTGGCATTACTTGCACCTCCTATTAAATTAAATTACTTACCCTGACGTTGTTTGTGCTTTGGGTTGGCAGAGCAAATAATCATTACTCGACCCTTACGCTTGATAACCTTGCAGTGTTCGCACATTGGCTTAACTGATGGTCTTACTTTCATGAATAACCCTCCTACTTTTGTCCTACCGGTTACTTAAAACGATACGTAATCCGGCCCTTAGACAAGTCATACGGTGACATTTCAACAGTTACTCGATCACCAGGCAGAATGCGGATGTAATGCATCCGAATCTTACCCGAAACGTGAGCGAGAATTTCATGACCGTTTTCTAATTCTACCCGAAACATCGCGTTAGGTAATGTTTCGGTAACTTTACCTTCAACCTCAATGACATCGCTTTTCGCCACGAAAGTACCTCCCTTAATAATTGCGTATCAACTACGCGGAAAAGCGGTGAGAACACCAATTTGCCCTCACCGAGCACCTGCGAATTGCGGCAGTGCGCCATTTACAGGCT
Source organism: Levilactobacillus suantsaii (assembly GCF_004115745.1). Classification (GTDB taxonomy): domain Bacteria; phylum Bacillota; class Bacilli; order Lactobacillales; family Lactobacillaceae; genus Levilactobacillus; species Levilactobacillus suantsaii. Next base: position 141,084 of record NZ_QXIL01000002.1, read on the forward strand.
AAACCTGAATAATCTTACCATACATGCTTTAACAAAGCAAGATTCAGGTTTACTTCAACGCTTTAAGGATTTTTTCGATGTCGACGTAAACGTCATCGATGTCGCGGTTACCATCAACCGTGTAGAGTAACCCCTTCTTGGTGTAGTAATCAACTAACGGCGTGTTGGCCTTCAGGTTTACCGCCAAGCGATTCTTCACCGTTGCCGGCTTATCATCTTCGCGCTGATAGAAATCATGTCCGCCACAAACATCACACGTGCCTGCAACTTTCGGGTTATTGTAGAGCTTATGGTACGTGGCCCCACAAGTCCGACAAATGTACCGTCCGGACAAGCGTTCAACTAACACGTCAGGTTCAACGTGAATGTTGATGACCCCGTTGACGGTCCGGTCCAATTCAGGACCAAAGCTGTCAAGGGCTTGAGCTTGAGCCAGGGAACGCGGGAAGCCATCCAACATGTAACCTGCTTGGGTATCATCCTGGGCTAACCGATCACGCACGATTCCATTTGTCACTTCATCGGGAGCCAATTCACCTTTATCGATGTACTTCTTCGCGGCCACACCCATCTCGGTCTCATTCTTCATCGCATCGCGGAAGATATCTCCCGTTGAGATGTGGGGTAAATGGAATTCATCGATAATCTTTTGAGCCTGTGTGCCCTTACCGGCACCCGGCAGACCCATTAGAATTAAGTTCATTGCTGTCATGTTCGCTCTCCTTATTCGTTAACTTAGCCTGAAAAACACAAGCAGGTGTGCCAAAAGGATTCAACACACCCGCTGGAAACTCATTAAGCTGGTTCTGGACCTTGGATAAAGCCAACGTATTCGCGCTTCATCATCAATCCGTCAACTTGACGCATCGTCTCGATGGCCACACCAACCACGATCAAGAGGCTAGTACCCCCTAACCCAATCGACTCATCTAAGTCCCATAGGTTTTGGGCTAACAACGGAATTAAGGATATGAATCCAAGGAAGAGCGACCCAACGGTACTCAGGCGCATCAACAAACTGGAAACATATGATTGCGTTTCGTGACCAGGCCAAACACCAGGAATGTAACTGCCTTGCTTTTGCAAGTTTTCAGATAACTTCTCGGGGTTAACTTGAACGAACGCGTAGAAGAACGTGAACACAATGATCAGAACGGTGTACAAAATCGCACCATCTAACGTTTGCATGTTGAAGACGTCGGAAAGAACTTGGTACCACGTGTCTTGAGAGTGTGCATTTTGGAACGCCATCAAAATAGTTTGCGGCGTGGCAATAAACGAACTCGCAAAGATAACGGGGATAACTCCGGCCACGTTGACCTTTAATGGAAGGTAACTGCTATCTGGTGACCCAGACACCCGCCGCGTGTATTGAATTGGCACTCGCCGTTCGGCCTGTTGGACCCAGGTGACAAACGTCACGATGATCAAGACCAGAACAATCATAGCAACAATGAACAAGACACTCTTCCATAACGTTCCTTTATCGGCATCGACGAAGTAAGTTTGGTAAATTTGGTACACCGACTTCGGTGTCCGGGCAATAATCCCGGCGAAGATAATCATCGAAATCCCATTACCTAATCCGCGGTCGGTAATCATATCCCCCATCCAAGTGGTCAACATCGTCCCACCGGTCAAAATGATCCCGATAGAAACGTACGTTGTCACGCTGGGGCTTTCAACCAATTTCAGTGAGCTTAACGCACTGAAACCGGCCGTGATCCCAATAGATTGAAAGAAAGCCAAGACAATCGCGAGGTATCGCGTGGCTTGATTTAATTTCCGGCGACCCACGTCACCTTGCTTACTCCATTCCACGAAACGCGGAACGATGTCCATTTGTAACAATTGAATAACGATTTGTGCCGTGATGTACGGGGAGACCCCCATCGCAAAGATGGAATAGTTGGTCAACCCACCACCACTAAAGGTATCTAAAATACTAACCAATCCAGAAGACGCAACGCTTTGAAGGGCCTCCGCATTGATGCCCGGAACCGTAATATACGTTCCGAGACGAAAGACGATCAAAACCAGTAGAGTAAAGAGAATCTTATTACGAATGTCTTTAATCTTAAAGGCGTTTTTCAAGCTTGATAGCATTAAATCACCTCAGTCTTACCACCAGCAGCTTCAATGGCTTGAGCGGCGGACTTGGAGAATTTAGCGGCCTTAACCGTCAACTTCTTCGTCAAGTCTCCGTTACCCAAGACCTTGATGCCAGCCTTTTCGTTTTTCACGATACCAGCTTCAACTAAGGCAGCTGGCGTAACTTCAGCGCCGTCATCAAAAACGTTCAAAGCAGACAGGTTTACGACAGCAAATTCCTTACGGTTAATGTTGGTAAACCCACGCTTTGGAATCCGACGGTACAATGGCATTTGGCCACCTTCAAAGCCCAAACGAGTCTTGCTCCGCGCTTTTTGACCCTTTTGGCCCCGACCAGAGGTCTTACCGTTACCAGAAGAATCACCACGGCCAACTCGGTTACGAACCTTCCGTGAGCCTTCAGCAGGTTTTAGTTCATTCAACTTCATGCTATTGCGCACCTCCTTATTTAATGATATGAATACTACTTAACTTCTTCAACCTTAATTAAATGTGCGATTGGGAAAAGCGCACCGCGAGTCGCTTCGTTATCAGGTTGTAAAACAGAACTGTTGATTCGTTTCAAACCTAAAGCCTCAACGATTTTCCGCTGCTTAGGGAGGCGGTGGGCAGCACTATGAATTAAAGTAACTTTCAATTGAGCCATCTTAAAACTCCTCCTTATTCAGCTAAGTGTTGAAGGGAGACACCCCGGAGGGCAGCTACTTCTTCAGCACGCTTTAATTGGGCCAAGCCTTCAAACGTTGCACGAACAGCGTTAACTGGCGTGTTGGATCCTAAACGCTTGGACGTTACATCGGAAACACCGGCTAATTCCATGACGGAACGAACGGCACCACCAGCAGCAACTCCAGAACCTTCAGCAGCAGGCTTCAATAACGTCTTCCCACCACCGTAGTTTCCAATAACTTCGTGAGGAATGGTCGTTCCCACGATTGGAACTTCGATCAAGTTTTTCCGAGCGGCTTCAACGCCCTTCCGGATTGCTTCGGGAACTTCTTGTGCTTTACCAGTACCGAAGCCAACGTGACCGTTCTTGTCGCCGACAATGACCAGGGCAGCAAAACGCAGACGCCGACCACCTTTAACAACCTTAGTAATCCGGTTGATAGCAACAACGTTGTCTTCTAGTTCCAACTTATCGGGATCAATAAACTTTGCCATGTGTGGTTATTCCTCCTTACCTATTAAAATTTAAGCCCGTTTTCACGAGCAGCTTCCGCAAGCGCTTGAACACGGCCATGGTACAAGTACCCGCCACGGTCAAACACAACATTTTCAATCTTCTTTTCAACGGCACGCTTAGCAACTAAAGCCCCAACAGCCGCAGCTTGTTCGGTCTTGTTGTCGCCACTAACACCGTCATCTAACGTCGAGGCACTAACAAGCGTTACACCCGCTACGTCATCAATTACTTGAGCGTAGATGTTTTTGTTAGAGCGGAAAACGTTTAAGCGTGGGCGTTCTGCATTACCAGAAATTTTGTTCCGGACACGTCCATGACGCTTTTGACGCGTCTTGTTTTTATCTGGTTTCGTAATCAAAATAGTCACCTCTTTGAAAAATTTCAGCAATTAAGCTGCTTTAAGTTTACTTACCGGTCTTACCTTCACGAATCCGAACGTATTCGTTTTCGTAACGGATCCCTTTACCCTTGTAAGGTTCTGGGGAACGAACGGCACGAACTTCGGCAGCGAAGTCACCAACACCTTGCTTGCTGATACCAGCAATGTTGATGGTGGTGTTGTCTGGAACCTTAACGTCCAGGCCTTCTGGAACTTCCATGTGAACTGGGTTGGAGTAACCAACGCTCAAGATCAGGTCTGAACCCTTCAATTGAACCCGGTACCCAACACCGACAAGCTTCAAGGTCTTGGCAAAGCCGTTAACGACTCCTTCGACCATGTTGTTTAAGTTCGCACGTTGAGTTCCGTGCATAGCCCGCGTCTTGTTGTCATTATCAGGACGGTCAAAGTTAACTTCACCGTCACTGATCTTCATCGAAATTTCAGTTGCGAAAGTCCGCGTTAAGGAACCCTTAGGACCCTTGACCGTAACTTCGTCGCCATCGCGCTTAACTTCTACACCAGCAGGAATGACAACTGTTTTATAACCAATACGACTCACTATAAGGCACCTCCTGTCTTTATAAGATTTTTACCAAATGTAGGCGAGAACTTCGCCACCGATTTTCTTGGCCCGCGCTTCTTTATCAGTAATAACCCCTTCAGAGGTGGAGATAATGGCGATACCTAAACCGTTCAATACCTTTGGTACGGCGTCAGACTTCACGTATGAACGTAAACCTGGCTTCGAAATACGCTTCAAACCACTGATGACGCGTTGGTTATCCTTACCGTACTTCAAGAAGACACGAATGATGCCTTGCTTGTCGTCGTCGATGTATTCGACGTTGCGGATAAATCCTTCACGCTTCAGGATTTCAGCGATGTCACGTTTAATTTTTGATGCAGGTACTTCGAGTGATTCGTGACGAACCATGTTGGCGTTACGAATCCGCGTCAAGAAGTCTGCAATTGGATCAGTCATGGACATTAACGTTTTCCCTCCCTTTGTTTAAAAATCGGTTTACCAGCTAGCCTTCTTCATGCCAGGAATTTGACCCTTGTGGGCTAATTCGCGTAGGCAGATCCGGCAAAGATGGAACTTTTGATAAACAGAGTGTGGACGTCCACAACGTTCGCAACGAGTATAATTCTGAGTAGAGAACTTCGCAGGACGCTTGTTCTTAGCAATTTGAGATTTCTTAGCCAATTTGTGTGAACCTCCTTATATTAGTGTGCAAACGGCATGCCGAATTGAGCCAGTAATTCATGAGACTCTTCATCAGTGTTTGCCGTCGTAACGATAACGATGTCCAAACCACGAACACGGTTAACGTTGTCGAAATTGATTTCTGGGAAGATCAATTGTTCCTTAACCCCCAACGTGTAGTTCCCACGTCCATCAAAAGAACGGGTGCTAACACCGTGGAAGTCACGAACACGTGGCAATGACACGTTGATCAACTTATCCAGAAATTCATACATCCGGTCACCACGAAGGGTAACCTTGGCCCCAATGGACATACCTTCACGAAGACGGAAGGTCGCGATGGATTTCTTGGCCTTAGTAACCAATGGCTTTTGACCAGAAATCAATCCGAGTTCTTCAACGGCTTCGTCCAGGTTCTTAGCGTTGGCAACCGCGTCACCAACACCCATGTTCAAGACGATCTTGTCGATCTTAGGGGTTTGCATCACAGAACTGTAGTTGAATTTCTCCACCAAAGATGGTGTGATATCATTTACGTACTTTTCTTTTAAACGAGCTGACATGAAATGTTATTCCTCCTTCCGTGGATTTATTTGTCGATGGTTTCGCCGGATTTTTTAGCAAACCGGACCTTGTGACCATCTTCGATGCGAACGCCAAGCCGGGTTGGTTCGTTGTTCGATGGATCGATAAACATAACATTGGATGCGTGAATTGGTGCTTCAACATCAAGAATTCCGCCTTGAGGGTTCGTTTGTGAAGCCTTTTGGTGTTTCTTAATCATGTTGACGCCTTTGACAATCACGCGGTTCTTAGCAAATAAGACCTTGGACACAGTTCCTTCCTTGCCCTTATCCTTGCCAGCGATCACGCGGACCTTGTCACCAGTTTTAATAAGCATTCCTGTAGGCACCTCCTTGTTTACACGTTTCTTGATTATAGTACTTCGGGTGCTAATGAGATGATCTTCATGTAGTCGTTGTCCCGTAATTCACGAGCAACTGGGCCAAAGATCCGAGTCCCCTGTGGGCTCTTGTCGTCTTTAATCAGCACTGCAGCATTTTCATCAAAACTGATGTAAGTTCCGTCAGTCCGCCGAACACGAGACTTCGTCCGTACGATAACAGCCTTAACCACATCACCCTTTTTGACAACGCCACCTGGTGTTGCTTGTTTGACAGTAGCAACGATGACATCACCGATTCCGGCGTAGCGACGCTTAGAGCCACCCAGAACCTTGATCGTCAGGATTTCCCGGGCGCCGGAGTTATCGGCAACCTTTAAGCGACTTTCTTGTTGGATCACAGCTAGTGTCCTCCCTTCAGTTCTAGTTCAGAATACGATAAAAACGACACTTAAATAATGACTGCTTTTTCAACAATGTCAACTAAACGGAACCGCTTAGTGGCAGACAGTGGCCGCGTTTCCATGATTTCAACGATGTCGCCAGTTTGGGCTTCGTTGTTCTCATCATGTGCCTTGTACTTCTTGGAGTACTTGACCCGCTTGCCGTACCGTGCATCAGTCTTCGTCGTTGAAACGACGACCGTGATCGTTTTGTCCATCTTGTCGGATTCAACGCGACCGCGGTATACCTTACGGTGATTACGTACATCACTCATGTATTATTGGCCTCCCTTTATCGTATTCTACTTGTTCAGCTCTTGTTGACGCAGAACAGTCTTGATGCGTGCAATGTTTCTCCGAACCTGCTTCAACCGAGCGGTGTTTTCCAACTGACCAGTGGCTAATTGGAACCGCAAGTTAAACAATTCGTCCTTGTAGCTCTTTTCTTTATCGAGCATTTCAGCAGTGGTTAATTCATTGATGTCTTTAGTCTTCATTAGATTCGCCACCTACTTCCTCTCGGGTTAAAATCTTAGTACGAACGGGAAGTTTCATGGCAGCCAGACGTAAGGCTTCGCGGGCAGTCGCTTCATCAACGCCACCAACTTCGAACATTACCTTACCACGCTTAACTGGGGCAACCCAGCCAGCTGGCGCACCTTTACCATTACCCATCCGAACCCCAACACCTTTTTCAGTGTAGGATTTGTGAGGGAAAATCTTGATCCAAACTTTCCCACCACGCTTCATATACCGCGTGACCGCAACACGGGCAGCTTCAATTTGACGGTTGGAAATCCAATGGGAATCCAGAGCCTGCAAACCGTAGTCACCAAAGGCAACACTCTTGCCACCCTTAGCTTCACCACGAAGCTTACCACGGTGGACACGACGGAACTTTACTCGCTTAGGTACCAGCATGCTTATTTCCCTCCTTGTCCGTTATCTTTCTTTTCAGGTAAAATTTCACCACGGTAGATCCAGGTCTTAACCCCGATGGAACCGTAAGTCGTGTGCGCTTCTACCCAAGCGTAATCGATGTCGGCCCGTAACGTGTGCAACGGAACCGTACCATCAGCGTAGGATTCAACACGGGACATATCAGCACCGTTTAACCGGCCTGAAACTTGCGTCTTGATACCCTTAGCACCAGAACGCATCGTGCGTTGCATCGTTTGACGCATTGCCCGACGGAAAGCAACCCGGCCTTCCAATTGACGAGCAATGTTTTCGCCAACTAACTTGGCATCCAAGTCTGGCTTCTTGATTTCCACAATGTTAATGTGAACTCGCTTGCCAGTCAAGGCGTTTAATTCTTTCCGCAGGTTTTCAACTTCGGAACCACCCTTACCAATGACCATTCCTGGCTTGGCAGTGTGAATCGAGATGTTGACCCGGTTAGCAGCCCGTTCGATCTCAACAGTTGAAACGGAAGCATCTTCAAGACGCTTTTCGATGAATTTACGAATTTGAAGGTCTTCTCGTAAGTAAGCAGCAAAATCTTTTTCAGCATACCACTTTGCTTCCCAGTCACGAATAATACCGACCCGTAATCCGGTTGGATTTACTTTTTGACCCACGCGTTATCCCTCCTCTTTTTCAGATACAACAACCGTAATGTGACTCGTACGCTTGTTGATTGGTGAAGCAGAACCTTTGGCACGAGGACGGAACCGCTTGAGGGTTGGTCCTTCGTTGACATAGGCTTCGCTAACAACTAAATCTTGACGATCTAAGTCAAAATTGTTTTCTGCATTCGCAATTGCAGAGTTTAAAACCTTAGTCACAGCCGGTGAAGCACCACGGGGTGTGAACTTAAGGATAGCTAGTGCTTCAGCAACGCTCTTACCGCGGATAAGGTCGATAACCAGACGGACCTTACGAGCAGCAATGCGCACCGTTTTAGCAGTCGCTTGTGCTGATGTAACTTGTTCAGCCATTAGTTAATCCTCCTTATCGTGCAGTTTTCTTGTCGTCGCCACCGTGACCATGGAAGGTCCGCGTTGGTACGAACTCGCCTAACTTGTGGCCCACCATGTCTTCTTGGATGTAAACTGGGACATGCTTCCGTCCGTCATAAACAGCAATGGTGTAACCAATGAAGCTAGGAAAAATAGTAGACCGGCGGGACCAGGTCTTAATGACGGCCTTCTTATCTTGATCCTTTTGCGCATCGATTTTCTTCAGCAAGTGCGCATCGGCGAAAGGTCCCTTTTTTAAACTACGACCCATTTATGAAACCTCCTCTACTTGTGGCGCATCGTTTAAACGATGACACCCGGTATCAATTATCCGTTGAAACGGATAATTACATCTTAGAACCCTTACGACGACGAACAATAAACTTGTCGGTCCGGTTCTTCTTCTTACGAGTCTTCTTACCAACCGTCTTCTTACCCCATGGGGACAGAGGAGATGGCATCCCGACTGGTGCTTTACCTTCACCACCACCATGAGGGTGATCGTTAGGGTTCATAACAGACCCACGAACGTGAGGACGTTGACCAGCCCAACGAGTCCGGCCGGCTTTACCAACGTTGATTAATTCGTGTTCTTCGTTACCAACTGCACCGATGGTTGCCCGGTTAGCGCCTAAGATCATCCGAACTTCACCGGAAGATAAACGAACCAAGACATACTTGTCATCGTTGGCCTTACCTAAAAGTTGTGCGGAAGTCCCAGCGGAGCGGACCAATTGGCCACCCTTACCTGGCTTCAATTCAATGTTGTGAATAACCGTTCCAAACGGAATGTTCTTCAATGGTAACGTGTTACCAGTCTTGATATCAGCTTCGGGACCAGATTGAACTTGGTCGCCCACCTTTAAGCCCTTAGGTGCTAAGATGTAGGATTTTACCCCATCAGCATAGACCAGTAAAGCAATGTTAGCCGTCCGGTTAGGATCATATTCGATGGCCTTAACCGTTGCAGGAACATCATCTTTGATTCGCTTGAAATCGATGATCCGGTATTGGCGCTTGTTACCACCGCCACGATGACGAACCGTCATCCGACCGGCGTTGTTCCGGCCAGCGGTGTGGCTTTGTGAAGCAAGCAATGATTTTTCAGGAGTCGTCTTAGTGATGACGTCTTTGTAAACCAAGCTCGTCATGTTCCGACGACCATTACTTGTTGGTTTGTATCTCTTAATCGCCACGTTATTTCCCTCCTATATTTATCAGGATATTATTCTTCGTTGAATAATTTGATTTCTTTTGAGTCGGCAGATAAGCTGACAATGGCCTTACGACGCTTCTTAGTGTAGCCTTCGTAACGTCCTTGACGCTTCTTCTTACCCTTTAAGTTCATGATGTTGACCTTAACAACCTTCACGTCGAAGATTTCTTCGATGGCGTGCTTGACTTGCGTCTTGGTTGCCCGGACATCAACATCGAAAGTGTAACGCTTGTCGTCCATGGTTGCCATCGTTGCTTCAGTGACAACGGGACGTAAGATAATGTCGCGTGCTTCCATTATGCGAGCACCTCCTCTACTTGAGAAAGAGCTGGTTGAGTAATCACTAACTTATCCGCGTTCGCAACGTCTAAGACGTTTAAACTCTTCGCTGGGATAACCTTAACGTTAGCCAAGTTACGAGCAGCTAAAGCAGCCGTCGTGTTGTCGTCTTCTAAGACCACTAACGTCTTGGTCGTGACATTCAAACCAGTCAGCACAGCAGCAAATTCTTTCGTCTTAGGTGCATCGAAGGCCAAGCCGTCAACAACGACCAAGCTTTCATCCAGAACCTTTTGGGAAAGAACGGACTTAAGTGCTAAACGACCAACCTTCTTAGGAAGGCGGTAACTGTAGGAACGAGGGGTAGGGCCAAAGACCACACCACCACCGACCCATTGTGGGGAACGGATGGAACCTTGACGTGCCCGACCAGTACCCTTTTGACGCCATGGCTTCTTACCACCGCCACGAACAGCACTCCGGTTCTTAACGGCGTGGGTTCCTTGACGTAAGGAAGCTCGTTGCATCAAAATCGTGTCGAAAACGACATTTTCGTTAGGCTCGATGCCGAAGATATCAGCATTCAAGGTTACGTCGCCGTTTTGGCTACCATCTTGTTTGTATAATGCTACGCTTGTCATTTAATTATCCTCCCTTCCGATTTATTTTTCAGATTGCTTAGGACGTGGCGGACGAACAGCACTCTTGACAACAACGAGTGACTTGTTAGCACCTGGCACGTTACCCTTGATCAGCAGAACGTTGTTGTCAACGTCAGCCTTAACGATTTGCAGGTTTTGGATCGTAACACGCTTGTTACCCATCCGACCTGGAAGCTTCATCCCAGGGAAAACCCGGTTGATGATGGCACCCAGAGAACCTGGACGACGGTGATAACGAGAACCGTGGGTTTCAGGGCCCCGGCTTTGACCGTCTTTGTGGACGTTACCTTGGTATCCATGACCTTTAGTGACACCAGTGACGTCAACGATGTCGCCCGTCTGGAAGACGTCGACCTTAACTTCGTCAGCTACCTTGTAATCTCCCAGCTCAACATCTTTGAATTCACGAATGAAGCGCTTAGGAGTCGTGTTTGCTTTTGCTACATGACCTTGTTCGGGCTTGTTGCTAAGAACTTCACGCTTGTCCTGGTAGCCAAGTTGAATGGCATTGTAACCGTCGTTTTCCATCGTCTTAACTTGCAACACAACGTTGGGCGTTGCTTCGACAACAGTCACGGGGATCAATTCACCAGCATCAGTGAAGACTTGCGTCATCCCGACCTTTTTCCCTAAGATTCCTTTAGTGGTCATGAGTACACCTCCGATTTAATGTTTTTTAGATTTTGGTACTAAATTATAACTTGATTTCGATGTCCACACCGCTAGGCAGGTCAAGCTTCATTAATGAGTCGACCGTCTTTGGCGTTGGGTTAACGATATCAATCAGACGCTTGTGCGTCCGCATTTCGAACTGTTCACGCGAGTCCTTGAACTTATGCGGTGAACGTAAGACAGTGTAGACCGTCCGTTCAGTCGGCAATGGGATTGGGCCAGAAATGCCAGCACCAGTTCTCTTCGCCGTTTCAACAATCTTTTCTGCTGATTGATCCAAGATACGGTGTTCGTAAGCCTTCAACCGAATCCGAATTTTTTGTTTTGCCATTGTGTTCCCTCCTTCGTCTATTTTAAAAATAAGACTAACTCCGTGTGAATTCCCGCCACGCCCTCATGGCAATGCGGCCGGGCGTGTCGCAATCTCCCACATCATCGCTTAAACTTTTGGGCCGCTAACAGGCGTACAAAAAGACACCCCTGAAGATCAGCACTTAAATATCATACTAAATAAAGCGCCGTATGACAAGGGCATTCGTAGAATTCCTCAAACTTTTTGGGGATTCTCCCGTGTTAGGGTCCGCAAAAACTTTTATAAATTCGCGTTTTAGAATACCGCGAAATTAAGGTGTTTGTCAATCATTTCGTTACTTGGATTTAGTAAGTCAAACGGCCAAGCTCCTGCTTACCTTAAGTGAAGTCTATTATTATGGTAGCAAAGTTTCTCATTTATTCGATCAACTGTCCGTTTAACTCCCATCCCGCCAGTCTTTAACCACAAAAACGCGCTGCAAAAATCTAGCTTCTTGCTAACGCGTTTTTTATGACTCGACTTCCTATTCAATTTAGTCGGCTTAGGCACTTTGACTGTGACGTTGCCCCCGCCAGTCCGAACGGCTCAACCCATACATCATCACGTGCACGGTCTCCCCATTATCCAGGGTGTGGGTCTGTAATTCCCCTTCATCGTGCATACCCATCTTGGCCATGACCCGGCCAGAATTGGGATTCACGCTGGCATAGTGCGCTTCAATCCGCTCTAGCGCCAAGCTGTCAAAACCATAGGCCATTAGAGTCGTCCCCGCTTCCGCCACGTACCCGTGGCCCCACGCGGACTGTCGCAAAGCATAGGTCAGTTCACCGGTCGTTTGAGTCATGTGAAATTCATAAAAGCCGATTAGTTGATGGTCACGCTTCGTTTCCAGCCCAAAGACGGTCCGTGGTTCCGCTAAAAAGTGCGTCGTGAACGCCGCATCAAAAGCGGCCGGGGTCTGAATCGACCGGTAGCGCACGTACGCGACCACTTGTGGATCTAAAATCAATGCCTGTAACTGGTCGTGGTCGGTCGGCTGAATCGGCCGTAGCACGAGTCGTTCCGTTTCAAAATATGCCAAATCTGCACCCCCATTAGTTTATTGCTTTCATTATTATAGTAATGTTGCGCGATTTGTAAATCATTTTAGCTACTTTTTCCCGTATCAGGCGCAAAAAATGGCGTGAAATCAAGCTTTCACGCCACTAATTATTTTTAAAATCCCTACGGTTTTACATTCCGATTCAAGTTAATCATTATTAGACTTAAAGCACCGCTCGAACGTCGGCTAAAATCTAGTCGATATCGCCTTTGATGACTTGGCCTTTGTTTTCAATCTGCCGGGATAAGAACTGGTAATCCCGCTTGACCATCATAGCATACGCCCCGGACGCTCCGAATGGTTCTTGAATGAACATGGGCGTCACCCGCCCCACAGTTCATCTACACAATTCACAAGACGTTCGCCATCAATAAGCGGCACCACTTCATCAAGGACGAAGCTGGTAGCAGGATTTTCCAGCTCTTTAATCACTTTATCGGCAATGGATAAATTATTTTAAAAAATAGCAAAAAAACGTCGCCAAGCCCAAATTGGGTTTGACGACGCTTTGCGTCCGAGTTTCCTCGCACTAAGAACAATTAGCGCTTAGTCTTCGACTGGAGTGCCACCATTCTTCTTGATAATGTCAGCTTGAACACTCTTAGGCGTTGGTTCGTAGTGGTCGAACGTCATGGTAAACGTCCCACGACCCTGCGAAGCAGACCGTAAAGTAGTGGCGTAACCGAACATTTCGGCTAACGGCACGAATGAGTGAATCATTTGTGCGTTACCGCGGGCTTCCATACCATCGACCCGGCCCCGACGTGCGGTAACCTGACCCATGATATCACCCATGTATTCTTCAGGAACTTGGATATCAACCTTCATGATTGGTTCCAAGATCACTGGACCGGCACTCTTAACGGCGTTCCGCAAAGCCAGAGAAGCGGCAACCTTGAAGGCTGCTTCACTAGAATCGACTTCGTGGTAACTCCCATCATAGAGCTTAGCCTTAACGTCAACTAATGGGTAACCAGCTAAGACCCCGTTGGCCATCGCTTCTTGTAACCCTTGGTCGACAGATGGGATAAATTCACGTGGAACAACCCCACCAACGATGGCGTCTTCGAATTCGTAACCCTTACCACGTTCGTTAGGGGTGAATTCAATCCAAACGTCACCATATTGACCTTTACCACCAGATTGACGAACGAACTTACCTTGAACGGACGTGTCCTTGGTGAAGGTTTCACGGTAAGCCACTTGTGGCGCACCAATGTTGGCTTCAACCTTGAATTCACGCTTCATCCGGTCAATGATGATGTCCAAGTGAAGTTCACCCATTCCGGCAATCAGAGTTTCACCAGTTTCAGGGTTAGTTTCCGCCTGGAAAGTTGGGTCTTCTTCAGAAAGCTTTTGGAGGGCCGTGTTCATCTTGTCTTGGTCAGCCTTAGTCTTCGGTTCAACGGCAACCTGGATAACTGGATCTGGGAAGTCCATGGATTCCAAGTGCAGTGGGTGATCAGGGTCAGTCAAAGAATCACCAGTAGTGGTGTTCTTCAACCCAATGGCCCCGGCAATATCACCGGAGAAGACTTCAGGGATTTCTTGACGGTGATTGGAGTGCATTTGCAGCAACCGTCCAACCCGTTCACGCTTGTCCTTCGTGGAGTTCAGCACGTAAGAACCAGCTTCCAAGGTTCCGGAGTAAACCCGGATGTAAGTCAACCGACCAACGAATGGGTCAGTGGCCACCTTGAAGGCCAACGCAGCGAAGGAATCTTCGTCGTTAGCCCGAAGTTCAACGGCGTCACCAGTATCAGGATCCGTGGCGTTGTAAGGCTTAACATCCAATGGAGATGGTAAGTAGTCCACAACGGCGTCCATCAACATCTGAACACCCTTATCCTTAAAGGCAGAACCAGCGAAAACTGGGAACATTTCTAGGGATAACGTTGCCCGCCGAATGGCAGCCTTCAATTCATCCTTAGTGATTTCTTCGTTTTCCAGGTACTTTTCCATGATTTCGTCATCGACGTCAGCAACGGCTTCGATGATGCCTTCATGGCGCTTTTGAGCTTCTTCCTTCATGTCATCTGGAATGTCGACCGTGTCCCACTTGGAACCTAAGTCGTCCATGTCATAAACGTAGGCCTTCATTTCAATCAAGTCGACGACCCCAGTAAAGTTGTCTTCGGCCCCGATTGGCATTTGTAAGGCTACGGCGTTGGCATCCAAACGGTCGTGTAAGGATTGAACGGAGAAGTCGAAGTTAGCCCCGATCTTATCCATCTTGTTGACGAACACAATCCGGGGAACACTAAAGTCGGACGCTTGACGCCAAACCGTTTCAGTCTGTGGTTCAACTCCGGCTTGAGCATCCAGAACGGCAACGGCACCATCTAAGACCCGTAATGAACGTTCAACTTCAACGGTGAAGTCCACGTGTCCTGGGGTATCGATGATGTTAATCCGGTGTTCCTTCCACTCCGCCGTAGTTGCGGCAGACGTGATCGTGATCCCACGTTCTTGTTCTTGTTCCATCCAGTCCATTTGTGAAGCCCCATCGTGGGTTTCACCAATTTTATGGATCTTACCAGTGTAATACAGGATACGCTCAGTAGTCGTCGTCTTCCCGGCATCGATGTGGGCCATGATACCGATGTTACGCGTCTTCTCAAGCGGAAATTCACGAGTATTAGCCATGATTAATGTGTAACTCCTCTCAAAATGATCGTCGTTTGAACAAAAGGTGGCTACCATCATCTATAGATTGTAGCCACCTCTAAATTAAAGGATTACTCCTTTAAACTAGAGCGGTAAACGTGGCTAGCACGTTTTGCCCCAGTATTCTAGCACACTGACGGACGTGCAGTTTAAAAACTGCTCGCTTACCAGCGGTAGTGGGCGAAGGCCCGGTTAGCATCAGCCATCCGGTGAGTGTCTTCACGCTTCTTAACCGCAGCACCAGTGTTGTTAGCGGCATCCATGATTTCACGAGCAAGCCGTTCAACCATGGTATGTTCGCCCCGGAGCCGTGCGTATTGCACGATCCAACGCAAGCCTAACGTCGTCCGCCGGTCTGGGCGAACTTCGATTGGGACTTGGTAGTTAGAACCCCCAACCCGCCGTGCCTTGACTTCCAAGACAGGCATAACGTTCTTCATTGCTTCTTCGAACGTTTCTACGGGGTCGTTGTTCGTTTCGTTTTTGATGATGTCAAATGCACCATAAATAATCTTAGTGGAAGTTCCACGTTTCCCATCCATCATCGTGTGGTTAATCAAACGAGTAACCAGCTTTGAGTTGTAGATTGGATCAGGAAGGACTTCACGCTTTTGTACGTTTCCTTTTCTAGGCATTATTCAATATCCTCCTTGAAGTAACTTGTTTAGAAGCTGACGGCAACCGTGCAGCTGCTAACATGATTCTTTTAGTTCTTAGGCTTCTTAGTACCGTACTTGGAACGGCCTTGACGACGGTCAGTCACACCGGCCGTATCAAGCGCACCACGAACAATGTGGTAACGAACCCCAGGTAAATCCCTTACCCGGCCACCACGGATTAAGACAACACTATGCTCTTGCAAGTTGTGTCCAACCCCTGGAATGTAAGCAGTCACTTCAATTAAGTTAGATAAACGCACACGCGCGTACTTCCGTAAAGCTGAGTTAGGCTTCTTTGGCGTCATCGTTCCAACACGAGTGGCCACGCCCCGCTTTTGCGGAGCAGGATTCTTAACTTGCGCCTTCTTGTAACTGTTATACCCATAGTTTAAAGCTGGGGCATCTGATTTCGAACTTTTAGATTTACGACCTTTACGTACCAATTGGTTGATAGTAGGCATCTAAATAGTCCTCCTTTCCATATCTTTGCTAGATTTTTAAGTCCACACATCCAGGTGGTTCATTTTTCTTTAAAGAAAAAGCCACCACAATGGTGTCTGTCAATTGAAGTGTCCTCCTCGCCGTCCAGTCAGCATGTCCGGTAAAAATAATACCAAAGACCTGTCTGCGAAAAGCACCTTGAATAGAATACCACGCACGTCAAAGACTGTCAACTTGCCGTTTTCAAAATCCCTCAAACTTTTCGTCGGAGTTTGCGGAAATGATTCTGAGGTGATAATCATGACGTTAATTCTTTTTATCTACGGGTGTTGCATGGGCTCCTTTATCGTGGCAGCCGCCCACCGCTACACAACCCACGAATCACTACTCTTTCCGGCTTCACACTGCGACTGGTGTCAAACGCCATTAGCCGCTTGGCAACTGGTACCGGGAGTCAGCTACTGGCTACTTCGCGGCCGATGCTTCTACTGTCATAGTCCAATCCCCCCAACGACCGTGTTGGTCGAGTTAGGTTGTGGGCTACTCCTTACGACCTACCACACCCCCACTGACTGGCACCCCATCGCGTGGCTCCTTCTTTGGGGCTACGCCGCCCTTTGTGACCGAACCAACCTGACGTTTCCCGCCTGGATTGGGGTCGCGAACCTTTTAGTGGCACCGCACATCTGGTCATTTAGTACTGGCGCCTGGTTGTTGGGGAGCTACTTCTTGATTCACGTACTTTGGCCCCGGTGGCCTCGTCCCTGGATTGGGGATGGTGATCTCGAATTCATTATCAGCTATTTGATTACTTGGGGACTTTGGGCGACCAGTCAGTGGTTAGTGGTCGCTTGCGGGCTCGCTCTAGCAACCACCCGCAAGACGCCACGTGCACGTTTTGCATTCATTCCAGCATTGACCCTTAGTGCTTGGTTTTGGTGGGGCTGGTCAACCTGGATTCCGTCCCCATTATAAGACAAAGAGCAGGTCAGCCGTAAGGCCAACCTGCTCTTTTATCTTTCACTTAATTGTTCAATTAAGCTTGGGAGTCTTCTTGCATTTGCTTTTCGAGGTCGCTGATTGAGTAAACGCCCTCCGTTGAAGCACTGCCGACTTCCTTGGGTTTGATCTGTCGGTAATCTGGCATCCCAGTCCCGGCAGGAATAATCTTCCCAATGATAACATTTTCCTTCAACCCAACTAACGGGTCGTTCTTGCCGCGGATAGCCGCGTCGGTCAGAACCCGCGTCGTTTCTTGGAAGGAAGCTGCAGATAAGAAACTGTTCGTTTCCAACGCAGCCTTGGTAATCCCGAGGATCACCGGACGAGCCGTTGCCGCAATGCCACCAGAAATCAACGTCTGGTAGTTAGCGCGCCGGAAGTCCTGGATATCCATCAGGGTACCTGGTAAGACATCGGTGTCACCTGGATCCATGATGCGAACCTTCCGGAGCATCTGCCGAACCATGATTTCCACGTGCTTATCACTGATAGCCACACCTTGCATCCGGTAAACCCGTTGAACTTCACCTAAGATATAGGTCTCAGTAGACAAGACGTCCCGAACTCGGAGCAGTTCCTTCGGATCGACAGACCCGACGTTCAAGGCTGCCCCACGGTGCACAAAGTCGCCTTCGGAAACCCGCATCCGGGCCGTAATTGGCAACGTGTAGCTCCGCGTATCGGATTCACCTTTAATGGTGACTTCCTTAGTCCGTTCAGCCGGATTTTCTTCGATCTTTTCAACCGTCCCGGTGACTTCAGTAATCTCAGCTTTACCTTTAGGGTTCCGAGATTCAAACAATTCTTGAACCCGGGGAAGCCCTTGGGTGATATCTTCGTTACCAGCCACACCACCGGTATGGAAGTTCCGCATGGTTAACTGCGTCCCTGGTTCACCGATAGATTGCGCGGCAACCGTTCCGACAGCTTCACCAACTTCAACTTCATCACCAGTAGCCATGTTCCGACCGTAGCAGCGTTCACAAACCCCGTGTTCTGTGTTGCAAGTAAAGGCAGACCGAATCGTGACTTCTTGAACCCCAGCATCAACGATCTTCTGGGCGGTGTCTTCAACAATCATTTGGTTCTTCGGTACAATCACATCACCAGTTTGTGGATCAATGACGGACTTCTGGGTGTAACGACCAAGAATCCGGTCGTACAATGGTTCGATCATTTCGTTACCATCGGTGATGGCCCGAATCTTCAAACCACGGTCAGTCCCACAGTCCTTTTCCCGAATAATCACGTCTTGGGCCACATCAACCAGCCGCCGCGTCAGGTAACCTGAGTTGGCAGTCTTCAAGGCCGTATCGGTCATCCCTTTACGAGCCCCGTGGGTCGAAATGAACATTTCCATGACGGAGAGTCCTTCACGGAAGTTAGAGGTGATAGGCAGTTCCATGATTTCACCATTTGGCGCCGCCATCAAACCACGCATCCCGGCTAACTGGGTAAAGTTAGAAATGTTCCCCCGAGCCCCAGAATCACTCATCATAAAGATTGGGTTCTGTTGCTCGAAACTGTGAATCAAGGCGTTTTGAATGTCGTCCTTGGCGTCGTTCCAGATGCCAATAACGCGTTCGTAACGTTCATGGTCGGTAATCAAACCACGCCGGAATTGCTTCGTGACCGTCTTGACCTTCTTGTGGGCTTCGTCGATGATGACTGGCTTTTCTTTCAAGTCAGTGATATCGGAAATCCCCACAGTCAACCCAGACTTAGTAGATTCATCGTACCCTAAGTCCTTGATCCGGTCCAAGAGTTCGGACGTCGCGGTAACCTTGTATTGTTGGTAAACCGACGCAATGATGTCACTCAAGAAGCCCTTCTTAAATGGCCCGATGAGTTCTGCATTTTGCAGGTAATCATGAATGTCTTCGCCCGGTGCCAAGAAGTACTTGTCCGGAACGTAACCGTTCAAATTCGTGTCCGTCGGTTCGTTCAAGTATGGGAACGACTTCGGCAGGATGTTGTTGAAAATCAACTTCCCAACGGTCGTCACCATGATTTTTTGCCGTTGTTCGTCGGTGAACGGCTTGTCTGGCATGGAGGAAACTTGAACCCCAACCCGGGTGTGCCAGTGCACTAACCCGTTACGGTAAGCCAAGACGGCTTCGTTCAAGTCGGTGAAGATCATGCCTTCACCTTCCCGACCGGATTCTTCCATCGTCAGGTAGTAGTTCCCGATAACCATATCTTGAGAAGGCGCCACAACTGGTTTCCCAGAAGCTGGGGCTAAGATATGGTGCGCCGCAAGCATCAGCAACCGTGCTTCCGCTTGGGCTTCGTCAGACAGCGGCACGTGGATGGCCATTTGGTCCCCATCGAAATCGGCGTTGTAAGCTTCACACGCCAACGGGTGCAACCGCATCGCTTTTCCACTGACCAGGACGGGTTCAAAGGCTTGAATCCCTAACCGGTGAAGCGTAGGGGCCCGGTTCAACAGAACGGGGTGTTCCTTGATAACATCTTCCAAAACGTTAAAGACGTCATCGTCTTCCCGGTCGATTTGCCGCTTAGCGTTCTTGATGTTCGACGCCAAACCCCGAGCAACCAGTTTCTTCATGATGAACGGCCGGAAGAGTTCCAGCGCCATCGGAACGGGCAAGCCCATTTGGTTGAACTTCAAAGAAGGCCCAACGTCGATAACGGAACGACCAGAGTAGTCAACCCGCTTCCCCAGCAAGTTTTGCCGGAACCGACCTTGCTTCCCTTTTAGCATGTGGGACAGTGACTTCAACGGCCGGTTACCCGGTCCAGCCACTGGCCGACCGCGCCGACCATTATCGATCAACGCATCGACAGCTTCTTGCAACATCCGCTTTTCGTTTTGCACGATGATGCCGGGGGCATTCAAATCAAGCAACCGCTTGAGTCGACTGTTCCGGTTGATGACCCGACGGTACAGGTCGTTCAAGTCGGACGTGGCAAACCGGCCACCTTCCAACTGAACCATCGGCCGTAAGTCAGGCGGAATGACCGGAATGGCATCCATAACCATCCACTCCGGACGGTTACCCGACGTCACGAAGGCTTCCAAGATGTCCAAACGACGAACGGCCCGCGTCCGCTTTTGGCCAGTGGCTTCCTTCAAAGCTTCTTTTAATTCTTTAACTTCTTTATCCAAATCGACAGCCATCAATAACTTCTTAATGGCTTCGGCGCCCATTTCAGCCTTGAAGGCCTTGGAGCCGTATTCGGCAACCTTATCCCGGTAATCGCGTTCGGACAGCAATTGCTTGCGTTCCAACGCAGTGTCACCTGGGTCTAAGACAACGTAGGAAGCGAAGTAGATAATTTCTTCCAACGCCCGGGGACTCATATCAAGGACCAAGCCCATCCGACTTGGGATTCCCTTGAAGTACCAGATGTGCGTTACTGGCGCAGCCAGTTCAATGTGGCCCATCCGTTCCCGACGTACCTTGGAGCGGGTAACTTCGACCCCACAACGGTCACAAACGACACCCTTGTAACGGATGCGCTTGTACTTCCCACAAGCACATTCCCAGTCCTTAGTAGGACCGAAGATGCGTTCGTCGAACAGACCGTCTTTTTCCGGTTTCAACGTCCGGTAGTTGATGGTTTCTGGCTTTTTGACTTCACCATAAGACCAACTGCGGATCTTATCTGGTGAGGCGAGTCCGATTTGCATACTTTCGAACTTATTGACATCGACCAAAGAAGCGACCTCCCTTATGAATTAATCTTGCGTATTCGGTTGACTCTCGTTTTGATTTGTCGTTGCCGCGGGTTTGGTTTCCTTGCTATCACTAGCTTGGGCCTTCCGTTGTTCTTCCTGTTGTTGGGCATACTTGCTCAACGCATCAACGTTCACCACGTCATCGTCTTCATCATCCATGTCGCGTAATTCGATCTCTTCGTTGTTACCGTTTAAGACCTTCATATCCAAACCAAGGGATTGAAGTTCCTTAACCAGTACCCGGAAGGATTCTGGAACACCCGGCTTAGGAATTGGTTCGCCCTTAACAATGGCCTCGTAAGTCTTCACCCGACCCACAACGTCATCAGACTTGTAAGTCAAGATTTCTTGCAAGGTGTAAGCAGCCCCGTAAGCTTCCAAGGCCCAGACTTCCATTTCACCAAACCGCTGGCCCCCAAATTGCGCTTTCCCACCAAGGGGTTGTTGCGTAACCAAGGAGTAAGGTCCAATCGAACGGGCATGCATCTTGTCGTCGACCATGTGGGCCAACTTCAAGTAGTGCATGACCCCGACGGCAACCCGCTTATCGAACGGTTCACCAGTCCGGCCATCGTAAAGGATCGTCTTAGCGTCCGTAGACATGCCAGATTCCTTAACGGCGTCCCAGATATCAGCATCACGGGCCCCATCAAAGACCGGCGTGGCCATGTGGATGCCTAACTTCCGGGCAGCCATCCCTAAATGCAATTCGAGCACTTGCCCGATGTTCATCCGGGAAGGCACACCCATGGGACTCAACATGATGTCGATTGGTGTACCGTCTGGCATGTATGGCATATCTTCTTCAGGAATAACGACCGAAACGGTCCCTTTGTTCCCGTGCCGACCAGACATCTTGTCACCAACTTGAATCTTCCGCTTTTGCGCGATGTAGACCCGCACCATCATGTTGACACCTGGTGATAATTCATCCCCGTTTTCACGCGTAAAGATCTTAACGTCTTGGATGATACCGCCGCCACCATGAGGAACCTTCAGGGAAGTATCCCGAACTTCACGGGCCTTTTCACCAAAGATAGCGTGTAATAGCCGTTCCTCAGCGGAGAGTTCCGTGACCCCTTTAGGCGTGACTTTACCAACTAAGATGTCGCCGTCTTGAACTTCGGCACCGATGCGGATAATCCCATCTTCGTCCAAGTTCTTCAAGGCGTCTTCACCCACGTTAGGGATTTCACGCGTCATTTCTTCCGGTCCGAGCTTAGTATCCCGGGCTTCGGATTCATACTCTTCAATATGAATTGACGTATAAACGTCATCGCGAACCAACCGTTCGTTGATGGCGATGGCATCTTCGAAGTTGTACCCTTGCCAAGTCATGAAGGCAACCAGTGGATTTTGCCCTAAGGCTAATTCTCCACCTTCCATGGAAGGACCATCGGCAATGACTTCGTCGTTGTCAACGTGGTCGCCCACCTTAACGATTGGCCGTTGGTTGTAGTTCTTCCCACCGTTTGACCGGCGGAATTTCATTAATTTGTAGCTATCTAAAGCACCGTCTTCACGCCGCACCCGAATTTCACGAGCATCAACGTATTCAACGGTTCCGGCGTGTTCACTAATCAGCGCAACACCGGAGTCATGGGCCGCCTTGTATTCAATCCCAGTCCCAATCAATGGGGCGTGTGGGTTCAACAATGGCACCGCCTGACGCATCATGTTCGCACCCATCAAGGCCCGGTTGGAGTCATCGTTTTCCAAGAATGGGATGCAGGCTGTCGCCACAGAAACAACTTGCTTTGGCGAAACGTCCATGTAGTCGATGCGGTCTGGCGTCGTTTCAATGTTTTCGGACTTTGCCCGGGACATGATTGTATCCGTGGCAAAAGAACCATCATCATTCAACGGCGTGTTAGCTTGCGCTACAACATAGTTATCTTCTTCATCAGCGGTCAGGTAATCGATCTTGTCGGTAACCTTGTGAGTGTCCCATGAAACCCGCCGATATGGCGTTTCGATGAACCCGTACTTGTTGACCCGCGCATAGCTGGACAACGAGTTGATCAACCCAATGTTCGGGCCTTCAGGGGTTTCGATTGGGCACATCCGACCATAGTGGGTGTAGTGCACGTCTCGGACTTCATAACCGGCCCGGTCACGCGTTAACCCACCAGGTCCTAAGGCAGACAACCGCCGCTTATGCGTCAGTTCACCTAACGGATTGGTTTGGTCCATGAATTGTGACAATTGTGAGGACCCAAAGAATTCCTTGATGGAAGCCACAACTGGACGAATGTTGATCAATTGTTGTGGCGTCACCGTCGCAGCATCTTGAATCGACATCCGTTCACGAACGACCCGTTCCATCCGGGATAACCCGATACGGAATTGGTTCTGAAGCAATTCACCCACAGAACGAATCCGCCGGTTCCCTAAGTGGTCGATATCGTCAGTGTTGCCGATACCTAATTGCAGATCGAAGAAGTAGTTCATCGAGGCAATGATGTCAGCTGGGCGAATATGCTTCAGCTTCAAATCGATATTGCCGTTACCGATAACCGGAACGTCTTGTTCAGGGTCATCCGGTGATTGCACCTTCACGATTTGTAACTTCAACGGTTCCGTTACAACGGCTTCATCGGATGGTTGGAAAGTGACCATCTTAAAGTCATCGCGGTCCAAGTAAGGTGCCAAAGTCTTCATGACGTCCTTGTCGACCGTCGTTCCCTTTTGCGCAATGACTTCACCAGTGTCTGGATCCGCTAACGTTTCAGCTAAAGTCAGGCCTAACAGCCGGGTCTTTAAGCTGAGCTTCTTGTTGGTCTTATAACGACCAACAGGGGCCATGTCGTAACGCTTCGGGTCAAAGAACCGGGCCGTTAACAGACTCCGTGAAGAATCCGCCGTCTTCGGTTCACCTGGCCGCAAGCGTTCGTAAATATCCTTTAAGGACTCTTCGACCCGGGAGTCGTCGGTATCCTTATGAATATCCTTTTCCAACGTCGCCATCAGACTTTCGTTGTCACCTAGAATATCCAAGATTTCGTCGTCAGAACCAAATCCTAAGGCCCGCACTAATTCGGACATTGGAATCTTCCGTGTCCGGTCAATCCGCACGTAAGAAATGTTCTTGGCGTCGGTTTCGAATTCCAACCAAGCCCCGCGGTTAGGAATGACCGTGGCACCAAAAATAGTCCGGCCATTCTTATCGGTATCTTCATTAAAGTAAACGCCTGGCGAACGAACTAATTGAGAAACGATTACCCGTTCTGCCCCATTAATAATGAACGTCCCTTGATGGGTCATTAATGGGAAGTCGCCGAAGAAGACATCTTGTGACTTGATTTCGCCCGTCTCGTGGTTCGTTAGCCGTAAGGTGACGTGTAACGGCGCGGAGTAGTTAGCATCATGCTCCCGTGCTTCGTCGACCGTATACTTGGGTTCCAATAATTGATAATCCACAAACTCTAACGAAAGGTTTCCTTGGAAATCCTCGATTGGCATGATGTCATCGAACATATCACGTAACCCTTCATCGAGGAACCAGTTGTAAGAATTGGTTTGGATCTCGATCAAGTTTGGTAAGTCAAGAACTTCCTTGATCCGTGAATAGCTACGACGCGTACGGTGTTTCCCGTATTTCACTAAGTGTCCTGCCAAGTTGTTCACCTCTCCTATTTATTCTGTGACTGGCCAAACCGAATGTTACATTTTGATTACAAATGCACTTTTTAACGGTTTTTTGGCAAAAAAAACCCAAAAACAAAATCAAAATTTGCTTTTGGCTTCTTATAGTGGGTGCCCCGGACAATAGATCGGTTACCCCAATTTCAGTTCACAGTTGCATACAGATGATATAATACAAAACTATTGTCTATCTGTCAATACTTAACCCTTAATTCTTTGTGGCGATGCCAAATAAAATTAATCGCAGCAAAATGACGATTTGATCGTGTTTCGACGCGTCGGCCGGTCCTACGTGATGAAAATTATTAAACAGTGGACTGAGACTGGTCAAATAAAACGAGGCTGCTTCCTGTGACGTCAGGTGCGGCTGGAGGGTGACGAGGCCCTGGTCAAAGAACGCTGCCAGTGGTCCCAGGTAATCCTGCATCATGATCTTGCCGAGTTGACCTTTATTGCTGGGCGCCAGGTAACGAAAACTAGCGTGCAACACGGTGAAGACATCGCGAGGATGAACGGTCAATAAAACTTCAGTCACAGCGGCTAGCGCCTCGACCGGGTCGGTCAGCTTCTCTGCCTTGACCCGGGCATTGACCGCCAAGATACCGGTCTGCGTCTCGTGCCCCACTTCTGCCACGACCGCTAGGAAGATGGCCTCTTTATCGCTGAAATGGTGATACAAAGCTGGTTGGGTAATCCCCACCTGCCGAGCAATCTCCCGGGTCGACGTTGCCTGGTAGCCCTGGGTCAAGAATTGTTCGCGGGCCGCCGCTAATATTGCCGCATGGGTTTGGGTCAGTTGCTCTTTTCTCTTCATGACGCCATTCGTTCCTTTCGTTTCTCAATAATGTCAGTTTACCACACCTCAACACTGACCAAAAGAGCAGTGTTAGTAGGCTTACACCCACCACACTGCTCTCGTTGTGTCTGATTAATCCTTACTTATTTGCTGGTAACGGCCTTCCGAGGCGTCAATGCTTTAGAGTTCAGCGTAATCTTACCGCGAGTCGCTCCAATAGTAACCTGTTCGTGTGGTTTTACCTCACCCGATAACAGAGCCTCACTCAGCTTATCCTCGACTTGTGTCTGCAACGCCCGCCGTAACGGCCGGGCCCCGTACTCTGGGTCATAACCTGCTTGGGCCACCGCATCCAAGGCTGCTGGCGTGAACTTCAACTTAATGTCTTGGTCAGCCACCCGCTTGGTAATGCGTTGCGCCATCAGCTTCACGATCTGGTGCAATTCAGGCTTCTTCAAGGCGTGGAAAATGACGGTCTCATCGATTCGGTTCAAGAACTCTGGCCGGAAAGATTGCTTCAAGGTCTGACGAATCGTCGTCGCCATGGCCCGGTAATCGTTCGCTTCGTTCTCAGCCCCAAAGCCCACAGTCTTTTCGTCCCGTAGCTTCGTGGCCCCTAAGTTTGATGTCATGATCAAGATCGTGTTTCTGAAGTCGATGCGTCGACCCTTGGAATCGGTCAAATACCCATCATCTAAGACTTGCAATAATAGGTTGAAGACATCCGGGTGCGCCTTTTCCACTTCGTCAAAGAGAACGACGGAGTATGGCTTTTGCCGTACTTTTTCGGTCAACTGACCACCTTCGTCGTACCCAACATAACCTGGGGCCGACCCAATCAAACGACTCGTGGAGTACTTCTCCATGTATTCGCTCATATCGACCCGAATCATGTTGTCTTCAGAACCAAACATCGCGGCCGCTAAAGCCTTGGCTAATTCAGTCTTTCCGACCCCGGTTGGGCCCAGGAACATAAACGACCCAATTGGCCGGTTCGGGTCTTTCAACCCGGAACGGGCCCGCCGAATCGCTCGGGCAACCGCCGAAACGGCTTCTTCTTGACCAATAACGCGTTCGTGCAAGATCTTTTCCAGGTTGACCAGTCGTTCGGCATCCGTCTGCTTCAACTGCGTCAACGGCACACCGGTCCATTCTGCGACGACCTGGGCAACGTCCTCACCCGTAACGTCCAACTGGTATTGCTGGCCTTCATCCGGCTTAGCAGCCGCTACTTTGGCCTTACGCGTCTCCAGCTTATTACGCAACGTAATCTCTTCCGTCCGCAGTTGGGCTGCCTTTTCAAAGTCTTGTTGTTCGATAGCTGTATCCTTGTCCTTAGCCAACTGAGTCAGTTGCTGAGACAATTTGCTTTCAGGCGTTGGTTTATCCATCTGGTCGATACGAACCTTGGCTGACGCTTCGTCCATCAAATCGATAGCCTTATCAGGCAGGAACCGATCACTAATGTAGCGAACGGACAACTTGACCGCCTGGGACAACGCTTCGTCCGTGATATTCACGTGATGGTGGTCTTCATACCGTGGCCGCAGCCCCTTCAAGATTTCCAAGGCTTCGTCACTCGTTGGTTCATCGACTTGGACCGTCGCAAACCGCCGTTCCAACGCTGCGTCGGATTCAATGTATTTTTGATATTCGTCCAGCGTCGTGGCCCCGATGGTTTGCAGTTCACCCCGAGCCAAGGCAGGCTTCAAGATGTTCGATGCATCAATAGCACCTTCTGCGCCTCCCGCACCAATCAAGGTGTGCAGTTCATCAATGAACAGAATAACTTGCCCATCATTGTAAATTTCTTCAATAACTTTCTTCAAGCGGTCTTCAAACTCGCCCCGGTACTTGGTTCCTGCGACCAATGAACCCATATCGAGCATCATCAACCGCTTGCGTTGCATGTCTTCCGGAACGTCACCTTTGATGATCCGTTGCGCCAGGCCTTCGGCAATCGCCGTTTTCCCAACGCCGGGTTCCCCAATCAAGACGGGGTTGTTCTTGGTCCGCCGACTCAGGATCTGGATGACCCGCTTAACTTCCTTGTCACGGCCCACCGTAGGATCCATTTTACCGTCACGAGCCGACTGGGTCAGGTCCCGGGCCAAGGAATCCAGCGTTGGCGTCCCTTGAGCCGGACCGCGCCGAGAACGGGTCTCGTTGCGCCGCTTAGGTGTCTCAGTGACTCCGAGCTTCCGCAGAACGACCTTACGTGCCGTTGTCAGTTCCACGTTCAAGTTCTTCAAGATCCGTGAAGACAGAATCGTTTCGTCACTGAGCAGCGCTAATAACAGGTGTTCCGTCCCAATCTTGGTGGCGCCTAAGCGTTTCGCTTCGTCACCAGCAATGGCCAGCATCGCCTTAGCCTTCGGGGAGTACGGTAAATAGCTGTCCTTGTCGGTGTTATCTAGAGTGCCATAACCCGTAAAGCGTTCAATTTCCTCACGAACATCATCGTCGCTGACAGAAAATTGTTGTAAGACCTTGTTGGCGATTCCGTTTTTTTCAATGGTGAGGGCCAGCAGCAAGTGTTCTGTACCCACCGCTTGATGCTTAAAATACTTTGCCTGTTCTTGGGCTAAGACTAACACGCTCTTAGCACTTGGCGTAAATAGGTTATCCATTGCAACTCCTCACTTTCTTAACTCTCGTAACGTAAATGGTCTAAAACTGAGATTAAGATCCGCGCCCGTAACTGTTCGTCCAAATCACGGTTCCCAGTATTGATTGCGGTTTTGTCAATGGCCGCTAACATGATATTGGCCTCTCGGCGATTGATGGTGCCCGCTTCAAATAGGCTGCGCACCACTGCCAAGCCATCGTGGCGGGTGATGCGATCACCCACAGCCGTGACCAACGAGTCGATAAAGTCTAGGTTATCCAGTAACTTGACCTTCTCAATCCGAATATAGCCACCGCCACCACGCTTACTCCGAACCACGTACCCATCTTGAATCGTAAACCGCGTCTTAATCACGTAGTTAATCTGTGAGGGCACAACATTGAACTGATTCGCAATCTCCGAGCGCCGAATCTCAACTTCTTGCGATTCGGCGAGAATCTGCTTGAGGTAAGCTTCAATAATATCCGAAATATTTTGATTCTCCATTATTCGCATCCCCCTTCAGCAGTTCTTTTGACTAATGTTGACTAATATTATACGAACTTCCCATAAAAATGCAATGGATTAGTCTTTACTAATCCTTACCCGCTGGTCCACTTAACGGACTAAACGGGCTTTGCCCTGGTAGTCTATGATACCAAAAAAGGCCCCGGCTTCCAAACAATTCGATGGAAGGTCGGTGCCTTGACGCATAACATTAATGATTAAGGGGGCTTTTCTGAATTATAAGACTAAAAAATCGGGAAGACAAGATTCGAACTTGCGACCTCCACGTCCCGAACGTGGCGCTCTACCAAGCTGAGCTACTTCCCGATAATAAGCCTTACTATGCTATTGATTAATCGGCAATCACCGGTTAATCGGGAAGACAGGATTCGAACCTGCGACCCCCTGGTCCCAAACCAGGTGCTCTACCAAGCTGAGCTACTTCCCGAGTCTGCCCATAAACTAGATTTACAAGCGACAAAAATGCACCCAGTAGGAGTCGAACCTACAACCTTCTGATTCGTAGTCAGACACTCTATCCAATTGCGCTATGGGTGCATAGTCAATATTAAGTTAAATGCCGAGGACCGGGATCGAACCGGTACGGTCATCACTGACCGCAGGATTTTAAGTCCTGTGCGTCTGCCAATTCCGCCACCCCGGCAAAAGGGCAAAAGCGGAAGACGGGATTCGAACCCGCGACCCCCACCATGGCAAGGTGATGTTCTACCACTGAACTACTTCCGCATTGGCAAATTCAATTAATGGTGCCATGCCGACTAGAGGATTCGAACCTCCGACCTCCTCATTACTAGTGAGATGCTCTGCCAACTGAGCTAAGTCGGCAAAATCATTTAAGATTTTGCAATTACGATGATGAATGCAGGTGAAGGGACTCGAACCCCCACGTCATAAGACACTAGAACCTAAATCTAGCGCGTCTGCCAGTTCCGCCACACCTGCGTAGTGACGATAGTTCCCTTGGGAACCGGAGTCCCGATGGAGGATACAGGGCTCGAACCTGTGACCCTCTGCTTGTAAGGCAGACGCTCTCCCAACTGAGCTAATCCTCCATATGTTCAATCAAGTTTTTGATAACTCGTTTGAAGCGACTATTATAATGTAACATTTGATTCGGGAATTGTCAACAACTTTTTGAAATGTTTTTGAATAAATATCCGTTCTTCAATTCAATCCGTTGCTTGTCACTTTCACATCGCCGTGACAACTATTACAATTTACCATGTCGTGGAAATGTTGTCAACTTATTTTTGAAAACTTTTTGAATAATTATTCGTTTGCTGAATAACTACTGCCTTAACAACATTTAATATCATAGCGTAACCATCGCAAAAAAGCTACCCCTTTTTTGCATTTTTTTGCAAAAAACTGTGCACCATCTTCTAAATCCCCCCCTTTTTTCGTTATTTGCCCGTAACTGAGCCCTAAATAGACGGCAAAAGGGCCGCGGCTCACGCCGCAGCCCTTAAGCTCTTGTCTTACTTCGTAATTTTTGTCATTCCGCCCATGTAAGGGACTAAGACTTCTGGAACGGTAATGGAACCATCTTCGTTTTGGTAGTTTTCCAGAATTGCCGCAACAGTCCGGCCGACAGCTAAGCCAGACCCATTTAAAGCGTGTACGTATTGGAGCTTACCATTTTCATCTCGGTACTGGATATGCGCGCGCCGGGCTTGAAAATCCGTCGTGTTGGAGCAGCTAGAGATTTCCCGGTACGTTTGTTGTGCAGGGAACCAAACTTCCAGATCATGCGTCATGGCCGCCGTAAAGCTCATGTCACTGGTAGTCAGGGTAATCACATGGTAGGCCAAGCCTAGCTTCTGTAACAACATTTCAGCGTGCTTCGTTAAGGATTCCAATTCGTTCCAAGAATCCTCCGGCTTACAGAACTTCACCATTTCGACCTTGTTGAACTGATGCAACCGAATCAACCCTCGGGTGTCTCGGCCGGCACTCCCAGCCTCAGACCGGAAAGCGGGCGTTAACGCCGTAAACCAGACGGGTAGCTTCTCTTCCGGGATGACTTCATCACGGTAATAGTTGACCAACGGAACTTCGGCCGTGGGAATCAACGTCATGTCCTGGCCTTCCAAGGAGTAAACGTCTTGCTTGAATTTCGGGAATTGCCCCGTCCCGTACATCGAGTCGTCATTGACGATGTATGGTGGCAGAACTTCTTTAAAGCCCGCTGCGGTGTTTTGGTCCAAGAAGAAGTTGTACACGGCCCGTTCTAAGCGCGCCCCAGCACCCAAATAGTAAAGGTACCGGCTACCAGAGACCTTGGCTCCCCGTTCGAAGTCCAGGATGTCCAAGTCTTCACCCAGTTCATAGTGGGCCTTCGGCGTGAAGTCCAAGTTCGGCTTTTCGCCCCACTTCCGGATTTCCACACTCCCTGTTTCGTCCAGACCGACCGGAACGTTATCGTTAGGAATATTCGGCAACTGTGCCGCTGCATCGTGAACCTGTGTTTGTAACGTTTCTAGTTCGGCGTCTGCTTGCTTGATGGCTGCACTGACTTGTCGCATTTGGGCAATTTGGTCGTCAGCTGATTCGTGCGCCCGCTTCATCTTAGAGATGTCATCGGATACCTGGTTACGTTGGGCCTTCATGGTCTCACTCTTCGCAATCAATTCCCGCCGTTTGGCATCTAAGGCCAATAAGTCATCAATTTCCTTAGCCGGAATACCGCGAGTTGCCAACTTTTCTTTGACCATGTCGGTCTCTTGGCGAATCATCTTTAAATCTAACATTTTAGTTCTCCCTTCTACTGATCAAATGGTACAAAAAAAGCCTCCGTCACATGGGACGAAGACCTTCGCGGTACCACCCAAGTTCGTCATTAAGTCGCCTCAATAACACCCTTGAACATGATAACGGTTTGCACCGTGCGGCATTACCCGCCCACGTGATTAGTGCTGGAATGATTCGACGTCGCGGTTTCCAGCTTTCCCCGCTTCTCTGGTCGTCTACTAGGATTAGGCACCTCGTGTTTGAAGTACCGTTATCATACCCCACTTTTTGTTAGGAAACAAGTCCTAGAGCGACGCAATTTTCTCGTCGATTAAGTGTAAGACCTGTTGCCGGGCACTGGGATCCTCGACAAAGTCCAGTTCATCCCCGTTGATCTGCATCTTCGGCGACTTGTCGTAGTCAGCATACCAAGCCGTATAGCGTTGGTCTAACTGCTTATAATAGTCATATAGGCTCGGGTCGTTAGCAATCTGCTCGTACGACCGCCCCCGCTTCTTGATGCGTTCTAGCATGGTCTCAAACGAGATGTTGATGTGAATCAACAGGTCTGGGTTCTTTTGGTAAGTCCCCTCTGGTAATTCTTGCATCATGTTTTGCAACAAAGAGTCGTAAATATCAACTTCCGTGTTGGTCGCTCGGCCGAGGTCCGCGTTCAGATGGAACAACAGGGAATCTTCAAAGATTGACCGGTCCATCACGCTTTCTGGATCAGCGTTAGCGGCCTTGATGCTATCCAGCCGTTTATTTAAAAAGTAGATTTGGAGCAAGAAGGCATACTTCTGGGGATCCTTATAGAATAACGGTAAGATTTTATTATCATCCACCGATTCATAAAATGCTGGTTTTTGTAAGTGTTTAGCCAATAAACTGGTTAGGCTCGTTTTGCCAGCCCCAATAGTTCCCGATAATACAAGCATGCTATCTCTCCTTTATTTCCTTAACCGTTTCTCCAATTTTTGAACGTTCCGTCCAAAAACACCACCACATATTGTACCAACCTGGTTAGGAAAAGACAACATGTCGTGGTGATTTTTCTCAGGGGCCACTTTTCCCAATGTGGCTAAGGACCCCCACAAAAAGTGGCCGCATCGGCGTTTCGGCCGACACGACCACTCGCATAATCTGCTAATTTTTAAGTTAATCTTCTTCTGGCTTAGCGTCTTCCTTCAACGTGCCGTCACGATGAACCGGCGACACATCGACCTTGCTCAGTGGAATCAGCTTCGTATGCTTCTTCAACTTGTACCCAATATACAGAATCAAGACTAACGGTACACTGATATAGGTCACTAAGACCTGTTCCCAATTACCGGAGAAGAAGGACTGCGGGTCCTGGCCCACAATCACAGCAATACACAGAACCAGCGCTAAGACCGGCCCAAACGGGAACCACTTTGCATGGTACTTCAATTCAGACAGCTTATGCCCCTGAGCAATGAATGCTCGCCGGAAGCGGAAGTGTGATAACGCAATCCCGAACCACGCGATGAACCCAGTCAACCCACTAGCAGCAACTAACCACATGTAAATCTGTGGCCCCGCAATACTACTGAAGAAGGTTAAGGCCGCGACGATGGTCGTCGCAAACAGCGCCGGGTATGGAATCCCGTTCTTCCCGGTCCGTTCCAAGAAGCGAGGCGCGTAGCCTTCCTTAGACAAGGAGTATAGCATCCGCGTCGAAGCGTACATCCCCGAATTAGCCGCGGAAATGACAGACGTCAGAATAACCGCGTTCATGACACTTGCCGCAGCGGCTAACCCAGCCCGCTTGAAGACCAAGGTGAAAGGACTGATAGCGACGTCAGAGGCCGATGACCCCAGTAAATCGTGACTCGTGTAAGGCAAGACGGCGGCAATCACAAAGATAGCTAAAATGTAGAATAAAATAATCCGCCAGAACACCTGATTGATGGCCTTCGGGACACTGTGCGACGGATCTTCCGATTCGCCGGCCGTGATGCCGACCAATTCAGTCCCCTGGAACGAGAACCCAGCAACTACGAAGACGCTCAAAATAGCGGGAAAACCACCTACGAACGGGGCTTGCTTGTACGTAAAGTTGCTGAGGCCGGTCGCATGACCACCCATGATCCCCACGATGGTTAACAACCCCACCGCTAAGAAGATAAAGATGGTGACTACCTTAATCAATGACATCCAAAATTCGGTCTCGCCGAACGCCTGGACCGATAACGCGTTAATCGTAAAGACTAAGACCAACGCAACCAAGCTCCAAATCCAACCGGGCACGCCGGGTAACCAGAACTTCATGACTAACGCCGCCGTCGAGATATCGACCGCCACGGTAATCGCCCAGTTAAACCAGTAGTTCCACCCCATGGCAAAGCCCAAAGCTGGGTCAACATACTTCGCGGAATACGCCGCAAACGACCCGGAGATTGGCATGTTCGTGGCCATTTCGCCGAGACTAGTCATCAAGAAGTAAACCATTAGGCCCATAGCGGTATACGCCACTAACGCGCCCCCGGGGCCGGCCGAAGAAATCGCGGACCCACTGGCCACAAATAACCCCGTCCCAATACAGCCACCTAACGCGATCATGGAAACGTGTCGCGTCTTTAGGCCCCGCTTAACCGAATCCGAAGCCTTACTAGTTGTCGCGTTTGACATGCTTTGTTCCATAAAATTTTCCTCCTTCTGTATATAGAAGGACCTTCTCGAAACGACCTAGGCAGGAACTAAAAAATCTCTTTCGCAAAGTGGCTTCACGAAAGAGATTGGAAGTTAAAATCCAAGTCAATATCGTTGAAAGCGCCCCGCAACCCCTATTCGGTTGCGACAGTCCCTGATTTATTCAACCAGGACCCAACCCCAATCACGGTCGGTGATTAAGATTTCGGCGATCGCCCCTTTCGCTTCCCGTCATCGGTGTGGCCCACCTCGGAAAAGCAACTCATGTTGATCGCGCCTCTTCTATTCGATACTTCGTAGTATACCCATCTCCCTATCACTTTGCAAGCCCCAAATGTAAGCTTATGATTTGGGTTGCTGGTAGCAATAGAGGAAATGCCGCTCTAACGTCAGATTACCGGCACTGGGGGCCATCACGTGATCGTCAATTAAAGCGAAAGCTAATTTAACTAAGACTCCCTGGGAACGTTTATTCGTGGCCTGACTCGTGGCCCAAAACGTGGTGATTGGACTATTCGCCTGTCGTAAAGCCAGTAACAGCCCCCGTAAAGCTTCCGGCATCAGCCCCTGACCCCACTCATTCGGAGCCAAAAAATAACCTAAATCTACCGCCGTAGTGGTGGGTTCCCCCATGACATCACTATGGGTATACCCCACAATCATCCCCAGAAACCGACCATCAGTCTTAGCAGTCAGCGCGTAAGCCACGGGTTGACGCATATCAGCGCGTAACCCCGCCGCCACGTGTGCTGGAGTCAATGGCGCCGCTAACCCCGCGGGCCGCGCCACCTGCGGGTCCGTAATGATAGCCTGATACCGGGACAGATCCGTAAACTGTAAAGGTCGTAACCGTAACCGCGCCGTGGTGATTTCTTCTGGCATCCCTGGGCCTTCTTTCTTCAAGCACCCCTAATTTGCGGTACAATGAATGTAATTTGAGGGGTCGCTTGCGTTTACCGACTCCCCATTTATCATGACTTATCTGGGAGGATTTTTCAATGAAAATCATTAAGCACACCCTGGCGGACGATTCGGCAGCCTACCTGCAGGGCTACCTGCGTGAGGACGCTCCCGACCAGACCTATCCGGCCATCATTATCGTACCGGGTGGCTCCTATACCCACATTCCGGAACAACAAGCTGAGGATTTAGCCTTATCCTGGAGTGCCATCGGCTACCAGGCCTTTTTCTTACGTTACAGTTTTGTCGCGGAAAAACAGCCGCTAATGCCCGCACCGGTGATTGAATTGGCCCAGAGTATGGCCGTTCTCCGGCAAAACGCTACGACTTGGCAAATCGATGCACAACGTATCGTCATCGCGGGCTTTTCCGTAGGGGGTCATATCGTCGCCCTCTTTAACGACCGCTGGGCCGATACCGACTTTAACGTGCAGGCCCACACCACTCCGGATGCCATCCGGCCCCAAGCGGTGATTCTCGGTTACCCCGTCATCACCCCGAAAGCCGGCTTTCCCAAAGACCAGGAAACGTTGGCTCAGTGGACCACCAACGCCGCCAGCATTGCGGCTGACCAACAAGTCACCACGAAGAACGCCCCGACCTTTATCTGGGTCACGGCTAGCGACCCTCTGGTGCCCGTGCAAAACGCTTTGGCTTACGCGCAGGCTTCCATCCAGCAAGGCATCGACACCGAGTTACACGTCTTCCACCACGGTCCCCACGGGTTAGCCCTGGCCAATCAGGTCACGGCCTGGAAACCGGGTACCAATCTGCCTCACGTGGCGCATTGGCTGGCGTTAGCGCAGGAATGGCTGGCCGAACTTTAACCAATAACTGTAGGGCGGGCCATTCGCTACGCCAATTAATTAGCTTAAAAAAACGAAGTTCGCCTTAACGGACGAACTTCGTTTTTTTAGCGTTAAATTTCAGATTTTTGGAGCAATCGCCAGTGTTTTATTTTGGGTGCCCACCGCAGGTAAAGCCCCTCACTCACCTGTAACCACAGGTAAGCCAGCAATACCGATCCAAACGTATCGGTCGGAAAATGGGCGTTTAGGTAGACCCGCGAAATCATGACCAACGCGACCCACAAGATGATCACGATTCGGAGCAACCACGCCCGCCAGGCCGACGAAATCATGGGAATCAAAATCAACCAGATCATCGCCATCAACAGAAACGTCCCGAATACGTGCCCACTGGGAAAGCTATACCCATCATCAACGGCCAAGTGACCGGATGGCCGGTCCCGTTGCATCACGTTTTTGACCAAAAACGCCAGGACGTCACCCCCAATGAGGGTCGCGAGGCACCACAAAGCGGGAATCTTGAACTTGAAGCCCCACAAAAAGAAGGCCAGTACTACCGTCCAGATGATCAAAAACTTCGGTTCCATCAGACTGGTAATGCTGCGGTACATCAGTGTCTTCCAATCGGGCTGTTCCTTTTGTACCACGTCCACAATGGACGAATCTAGAAACGCCAGGTACGCGTTCTGTGCCTTTATGTAGACCGCTAAAATCAAAAAGAGGATCGTCGCTAGACCGAACTTCCACGGGCGGTCCCAATCCCGGTTAAATAGCATCATAAGTTAGATTCCTTTCGTCTTACTTTAGTCTCGAAAAACTCCACGCCCTTGAGTATACCACCCCGCCTATAAATTTCTAGGCATCTAAAGGTTAACAATTTTCTAAACCGCTACCGGTGACGCCGTAAACCACGCTGCCGCAATCGATTGACCATTTCAGATAGCAGAAAGCCGAACGCAATCGAGCCCGAGATCATCACCACCTGTAGCAGGTAGGTAAACGCCGTAGAATTTTGACCCAGCGCAAAGTATTTAATCATTTGGTAGGCCTGGCCACCAGGGACTAACGGCACCAACGCGGGGATGTTAAAAAGGATCATCGGCATGTGTTTCCAACGGGCGACCTGTAAAGACGCCAACCCGATCCACACGGCCCCCAGAAGATTGCCAACGACGTACCCACCCCCGACTAAGACGATGCCACGGTAGAGTAAAAACCCGATCACACCGACCCAGCCGCCAAGATTCAGCGCCCGGCGCGGGATGTTCAGTAGAATACCAAAAGCAATGGTGGCCACATAGGTTCCGGCCACTTCAATTCCAAGTTCGAGTATCGACACGGGGCACCTCCTTACAAGAATTGCAGGACCATGGCAATCCCAAAACCGATGGCCGCTGCACTGACTAACGCTTCAATTCCCCGAGCTGGCCCACTAACTAGATTACCGGCCAAAATATCGCGGACCGAGTTGGTGATGGGCACCCCAGGGACGAGCGGCATCACACTTCCGATGATGATATCGTCCACGCTGTTTCCCAGGCCAAAGTGTTGGCTCCAGACGGCCAAGACGCCAATCGTCACCGCCGAGGCAAACTCAGCCATGAAGCGAATCGGGACGTACTTACTAATCACGTAAAATACACTCCACCCCAACATCCCCACAACACAGGTAATCCAG
This sequence comes from Levilactobacillus suantsaii, assembly GCF_004115745.1. Taxonomy (GTDB): domain Bacteria; phylum Bacillota; class Bacilli; order Lactobacillales; family Lactobacillaceae; genus Levilactobacillus; species Levilactobacillus suantsaii. The sequence goes on from NZ_QXIL01000002.1 coordinate 178,422, forward strand.
AAATCAGGAAGATTGTGCCGGAACACGACCTCGAGGGGGCCACTGACCAGCGCAGACGCCAGTAATTGGAGCCAAAACGGGAAATACTTGCTTGTCGCGTCCAAATGGTCCAACCGGTTGGCAAAAGCGGCCAACGTAATCTTTTTTTCCGCAAACTGCCGCGATAAGTCATTGACCACCGAAATTTTCTCCAGATCGAAGGTCCGCCGTTTGATGGGCTGAATCTGTGCACCGACGTCGCCATCCAGTGACATTAAAATTCCGGTAATCATCACGAACAATTGACTCGTCTTCGCCCCGGCGTTCACGGCAATCCGGGTCATGGTGTCCTCAACCCGTTCAATTTCCGACCCATTTTCGATCATGATCCGCCCCGCGGTCAGAGCTGTATGCAAAATTAATTGATCGCGTTTTCGCTTCACAGCCATACTGGTTCCTCCGATACTCATTTTTCCATTCATTATACGCCGGCACTTCCCTGACTAAAACCATCAATCCTCGCAATCGTAAAAAACGACCGTTCCCAGGCCCACCTGAGACGGTCGTTCTTTAAATTCTGCATATGACAGCCTACTTGACGAAAATATAGTGGGCCGCCTTATAACTCACGATTAATTCGGCATCGTCGGTCAAATTCCGGACCGTAACCGGCCCCTCAAAGGGGTCGTGCTTTTCAATCTTCAACTGGTCACCAATGTCCAGCTTCAAATCCCCAAGATAGGTCAATAGGTCATGATTATCGATGAAGCGATCCACGGTGACAACGCTGCCGTCCTTGGCATCGTTGAGTACCGTATGGCTGTCTTCGTGATAGTGGCCAAACCGATCGGGAATAACACCACCGTGGGGACAATGAGTCGGATGGCCCAACATATCGTCCAGCGAGTTGACCAATTTAGGACTCGTCACGTGTTCCAGAACTTCCGCTTCGTCGTGCACGTCCGGGAGTTCATACCCCAGCTTTTCCACTAAAAAGTCTTCCCAGATGCGGTGTTTCCGCACTAAATCTTCTGCCAACCGAATCCCCTTGCTAGTCAGCGAAATTCCCGCATATGGGGTATGTTCCGCTAAGCCTTCGGTTGCCATCTTGTTGACCATTTCGGTCACGGAGCCAGCTGCAATGTTTAAGCTAATGGCAATTTGCTTGTTCGAAACCTTTTTTTGCTTGCCACCTAGCTCAAAGATAATTTTTAAATAGTCCTCCTTCATCGGAGTCATACTTTGTTCACCTCATCTAAGTCTCAATCCTGATCCAACACGGCGGGCACGGGCGCAAGGTCAATCGTGCCGCCAATCATTCTGTTTGTAAAAGAGGGATTCATCCTTGCCCCGATGACATTCTGCCTGGATAGTCACGTGATTCACATCGTATTTATGACACAGCAAGGCCTCAATCTGCCGATAAACGGGTTCAATCTGGCTCAACGGCAGATCGGCCATATTCACGTGCACGGAGAAGACCAGATTATTTTCGTCAATTTGCCAAGCGTGCAAGTGATGTACCCCTTCGATTTGAGGCAAAGCACAGATATCTTTGGCAATTGCGTCGTAATCTAACGCCGGAGCACCCTCCATCAAAATACCGAAGGTCTGTTTCACAATCGGCCACGATTCATAAATAATATACAGGGCGACTAATAAACTAATCACTGGGTCGACCCAACTGATTTGCCAAAAGGTAATCAGCAACGCCCCGATAATCACGCCGATTGACGCTAACGCATCGCTTAGTAAATGCAAGTACGTCGCCCGAATATTCAGATTATGTTGTGCCCCACGGTTCAATAACACCGTGGACAACAAATTGGCCCCGAAACTAATCACGGCCACCCAGAGCATAATATCACCTTTCACGGGTTGTGGTCGTAACAACCGGTGAATGGCTTCACCACCCAACCCTAGGGATACCAGGATCAATAACCCCGAGTTGAGTAACGCCGTTAAGATTTCTACCCGTCGATAACCGAAGGTATTTTGCCGCGTTTGGTGTCGTCCCCCCACCCGATGGGCGACGTAACTTAAAATCACCGATAACGCATCACCAAGATTATGGAAAGCATCCGAAAGTAATGACAAACTCCCCGAGAGGAGACCACCCAATAATTCAAACACGGTAATGACAACATTTAAGACGGTTACGAGCAAGAAACGACCGCCCGTTAACCCTTTCCGTTCCATCAAAATACCCCCCTGTTACCGAACTGACTCCATTATGGCAGAGTTTTGGTCGAAAGAAAAGTCAGTTTTAGGGGAACCTGATTATTTTTCTAACGGCCGGCGAGCTCACGGCCAACCGGTCAAGTCAGATTGGGGCCAAAAAACGCCAAGTTATCCATCCCTACAGACAACTTGGCGTCATTCGATTGGATCTTAACGACTGGTTAATTGAAAACTTTCAGCTAATAATTGGGGGACTTGCGCCGCAGCCGTCGGGTCGGCTAAGCGCACCGTTACCCAATTGGTCTTGTTCATCTGATAGGCGGGAAAGAAGCCCGCCCCTTGTTTCAAGATATCAATCTCTTCTGGCAAGGCCTTGACGACCAGAATATCCACGTCCGTGGGGCCAGTGGTCAGCCCCAACGTCTGCCGAGTCACGTTCATCACTAAACCATACCACTTACCACCATCTGCGTGCCGCAAAACAGCATAGTGTGGATACTTCCGCCACAAATAGGCTGGGACAGTTCCGTATTGGTCTGCGACAATCTGAAAGACTTCTGCTCGCGTCATCTCGTCATCCCTTATTAGTGTCAATTAACGTTTATGATACGCCACTCTAGCGGGGTTCTCAACCGTGACGACCGTTTTTTTAGTGGCTGGCTAAGCTGGCGTTGGTTGAAAAAGATGTTCTGGTCGCACGTGGGTGGTGACCCGTTCGTACGCCAAGTCCTTAACGCCGTCCAAACTCATTCCCACCAGTTCGATTTCTCCGGTTGGGGTGAAGCCGTTCTTTTGAATAATGTGCTGCATCGCCTGATTTTGCGGGTGCGTGTCGACCCGGATACTCTCAATCTCACTCACTTGGTCAACCAATTCAAATAACTGTTGGAACAACTTACCGGCTAACCCGTGGCCCCGGTGATGTGCCGAAACAGCCACCCGGTGAATCGCCAGATAGTTGGCACCATGCGTTAACCACTGGCCACTGATGGTCTGATAGCTGGGATCAATCCCCGGAATAATGGCCGTCGTACCCAATATTTCGTCATTTTCCTCCAAGACAACCGTCCATCCTTGGCGAATATCGTCCGCCAAGACCGTCGTTTCCGGATAAGTTCCCTGCCATTGGTCAATGTTTTGCGCCGCCAATTGGTCACGTCCGTCCTGAATAATCGCTTTGATTGCTGATAAATCAGCCATAGTTGCTTGTCGTAACAGCATGTGTCACACCATCCTTTATTAATTTATTTTTGTTATAGTAACACGTCTTCTTCTAAAAGCAACAACTCCCGCTTCGCTTTTTAGTACGTGAGCGATTAAAGGGGCCGAAAGCTTATCATATCAAGCTTTCGGCCCCTCATCTTTTTCTCATTTTTTAAGGATTTGCCCCGTTACTAGCGCATAAAAAAGCACCGATTGAAGAACCCTCTAAACTTCAATCGGCGCCTGCGGAGGCAAACGGGGCGAGTGAAAATCAAAACGGTTCAATTTTCAAAAACACGTCGTTTCAATCACGATCGCTTACGTTAGCTTGGGCTAGCGTAGTCCAGCGCAAAAATAAACGCGCTATTACTCTTGGTTGTTCGCCTGGTTTCACAACACGTTAACAACATGAATGTCTACTAATCCAGCCAGAAGATCGATTAGCATCGAAGGTCTTTACTGCCCGGGTTTGTAACTCCCCCGCTTTCTTAAGCCTACCATGCTCCCAAATCAGAAACAATCAAAAAGCCTAAGATTCCGGGGTTGCTAAATAAAACCGCCATTGCTGGTCCGTCCGTTTGGCCATCAAGTGTTTGGACGGCGTCGGGTCAAACGGCCCTAAATCGATAGTCGCTGTGTGATCCGCCACGTCCATCTGCGCGAACCGGTCCTCAAAAAACGACCGTAGCGCGTCTAAATAGATGGCCCGTTTCTGCGCGCGAGCGACAGCACTGGTCAACGTATACCCGTCCGCTAAAAAACTCTTGATGAGCTGAACTTGCAGAACTGTCTTATAGGTAAACTTACGATTACTTTTATCCGTGACCGCGTGATTCTTAATGTAGCCCTTGCTTTCCCAGTACCGCAGTTTACTTTGCGCCACCCCCGTTGCCCGTGCGACGTCACCAATCCCCAGCGTCACACTTTCAATGGGAATCTTTTTCATGAGATTAGCCATGTCGTCTTTCACCATGTTGAAGCACCACCTATTCTGTCTGTCGGCCGCTTATCATGAATGAAAGCGGTTGTGAATTTTGTAAGCGAATTTAATATCGATGTTTGTTTTTCTCCAATCAGTATATATTTTATGAAATATATGTCAAGTTAGTTGACAAAAACGGGTGGTCTGCGTATAGTTGTTCCAGATATAATTTTTAGCATAAAAGAGGGAATTGAATTGGGAAAAGCAATTGATACCAACGGTAACGCCTACAACCGGGGGCTACTTGTCATCCTCCTGTTAGTGGGCTCGTTCTGTACCGTTCTGAATCAAACCATTTTAGCGACCGCCTTCCCGACTTTAATGAAGGCCTTCGATGTTTCAACGTCCACAGTCCAGTGGCTCACGACCGGTTTCTTGTTGGTCAACGGGATTATGATTCCCGTGAGTGCCTGGCTCATCAACACGATTAGTTCCAAATGGCTCTACATTGGGGCCATGTCCATCTTCTTGGCCGGAACGTTACTTTGCTGGACCGCATTGAGTTTCCCGATGTTACTGGCTGGCCGGCTGATTCAGGCCGTCGGCGTCGGGGTCTCCATGCCGCTCTTACAAACGATGATGCTGACCATCTTCCCCGCTAACAAGCGAGGAACCGCCATGGGGCTTGCCGGAATCGTCATTGGCCTAGCGCCTGCGATTGGGCCGACCTTATCTGGGTGGGTCATTGATAACGGCTCTTGGCGGGACTTATTTGGGATGATCATCCCAATCGTCGCCGTCGTCATCATTGCCAGCTTCTGGATTATGCGTAGCGTCTTGGACACGCGTAAATCACCACTGGATCTCTTATCCGTGGTTCTTTCCACGGCTGGGTTCGGCAGCATGCTTTACGGGTTCTCCTCCGTCGGGGACGACGGCTGGGGCAGTACCATCGTCTTAAGCACCTTGATTATCGGAGCCATTCTAGTTGCCCTGTTCATCTGGCGGCAATTGACCATGGACGACCCGTTCTTGAACTTCCGGGTTTACAAATCCAAGGAATTCACGGTCGCCGCAATTTTAAGTTCCGTGGTCATGATGGCCATGGTTGGGGTCGAAATGGTCATCCCACTGTACCTGCAAATGGTCAAAGGCATGTCCGCTTTCCACTCCGGGCTGACGCTATTGGCCGGGGCGCTGATGATGGGGATTATGAGTCCCATCACCGGTCGTGCCTTCGACCGCTTTGGCGCCAAACGTTTGGCAACCATGGGTCTGTTCCTCTTAACGATTGGAACGCTCCCATTTGCCTGGATTACTAAAGATACGGCCACCATCTACATCGTGGTACTTTACGCTATCCGGATGTTTGGGATTGCCATGGTCTTGATGCCTGCTACTACGGCCGGGATGAACGCCCTGCCGATGAACATGATCAGTCACGGGACCGCGGTCAACAACACGCAACGACAAGTAGCCAGTTCCGTGGGGACCGCCATTATGGTCAGTGTCTTGACCAACGTGACCAATGGCCAGACGCCAGCTAAGCACATGATGACGACCAACCCGTTAGCCTACGCGGATAAAGCCATCAACGCGACCGTCTCGGGTTACCATGCTGCCTTCTGGATTGCCATCGGCCTGAGTTTGGTTGCATTCGTCGTCGCCTTGTTCTTAAAGGGCAACCGGGAACACTCCATCCATCTTGCCGATGACGATGCTCAACAAGGAGGTGCCGCATCATGATTCTAGTCACATTAGTTTTATCGGCGGTTCTCGCCTTCGTTTGCTATGTCTACATCACCAAGCGCTGGCTGGCTAATAGCTTAACTGTCGTAATGGTCTTGAGCCTCATCACCAGTATCGTGTTCCTCATTAAAAATGACCACGATCACTTCGGAATGCACAACGTTACCACAACTAAGACCACGCGGATCTACTCCGCATCGCCATCGAAACAGATGCCATTGATGTTATACAAGTCTGTCGGAACAGCCGATAAGCACCGCGTCTACGTTTATAAGACCAGTGCCGATGCCAAAAAGACCAGTCATACAACCGCTAAATTGACTACCCATAACGTGGTCAAAAAAACGTCCGGTCGCAACCGCATCGTGACGCAAAAGACCTACCGCGAGTATCGTAGTGGCGCCATGAAGTTCTGGTTCGGTTGGGCCGATAATGGCCATCAACTCGTTAAGGAAACCAACACGATTTACCTGAAACACAACTGGGAAACGCTCAGCACGACGCAGGCTAAAAAGCTCCAAAAGTTAGCCAAGTCGAAGAGCTACCAAGCCAAACAAAAAAAGGCCGCTACGGCTTACGTGAAAAAACAAGTCACGGCCGCAATGACCAAGGACCCGACTATGAGCCAGGCCCAACAACAAAAACTCACTAAACAGGCCACTGCCGCTTACCAGGCTAAGGCCACGCAACAATTGATTCAACGCGTTAAGAACTAAGCAGAATAGAAGTAAAAAAGCGCCTCACCAAACTAAACTGGTGAGGCGCTTTTTGATAATGCACTAATTATAGTTATGAATTGAAAAAGAAGCGCGCTAGGACCCAAAGGTCGCAGCGCGCTTCTTTCGTGGTACGGTAATATCTACCGTTTAGCTTAATTGCGTCATCTTGGACTGGGCTTGCCGACAGCGCGGCATTAAACCGGATAAGTCACTCAAAGACGTCCCATTGTCCTGAAAGCATTGAATCATATCGATCCAATACAGATCGGAATCATCAAATTCCGTTGTTGAATGGTTGGAACCTAACAGTCCGTTCTTGACGTATTCTTCCACACGAGTTTCATCCACCTGCGCCGAACGCGCCAATTCAGTCAAGTTCATCTTCATCGTCACTACCCCACTTTCTTGCGTTCTTTTCTAACTGATGAGAGTATCATACAGCCACCTTTACCAAAATGCAACCCTTTCTAAACACTTTTTTTACTCTCCTTTTGGGCGGTGATTCAAATTGCCCCTTTACCTTGCCACAACACTGTTCTACACTGGTTATTAACGATTTTATATTACCCCCATTCGGCGCCGCCAGCTAGGTTTTTTTAGCCTGTCCTTGATTACTCGACACGTCTCTTTGGGCGGCGAAGAAACGACCCAATCACCGAGTCGTTTCGCCTATTCTGTCGCAGAAAGAAGTTGGTTATATGACTCCTGAGCTTTCTTTTCGTGCCGGTCTGAAGGACGTTTTACCCACCGTTTTTGGCTATATCGGGGTAGGGCTCGCTTTCGGTATCGTCGCGAACACCAGCCACTTAAGCCTCTTAATGGTGGCGGGGCTATCCTTTATCGTCTACGCCGGGTCCGCCCAATTCATCATTGCTAGTATGCTCGTCGCTCACGATCCCCTGTCGGCCATCATGCTCTCCACGTTTCTGGTTAACTCCCGGATGATTCTCATGAGTACCAGTCTGGCCCAAGCCTTTCGTCACGAGTCGTTGACCAAAAACCTGTTGATTGGGAGCTTAGTCACCGACGAAACCTTTGCATTAGCCATGAACAAACGTAACCGGACAGAGGGCCACCTCAGCTTCGCCTGGCAATCCGCCGCTAACGTGGTCGCCTACCTAGTCTGGGGCGTAGCCACCATTTTGGGCGCTGTTCTAGGAAGCTTCATTCAAAACCCGACGCAGTTCGGCTTTGATTTTGCGTTAACCGCCATGTTTATCGGCTTGGTCTACCTCCAGCTGATCAGTGATAAACACTTAGGGCTCACCCGCCAGCTTCTAGTCATGATCTTTGTTGCGTTAATCTACTACATAAGTTTACGGTTCACCAGTGCCAATTTGGCCTTGCTGATTGCCACGATTCTCGGTTGTTTTTTTGGAATGGAGCTGAAAAAATGTCACTAACTCTTTTTGAACTCTGGGTCATTCTGGGGTGTGGCGTGGTCACCCTCCTGTCACGCACGTTACCCTTCGTTTTTGTAAAACGCTTACAATTGCCGGCAGGCGTCATTGACTTTCTAACCTTTGTCCCTATTACCATTATGACCGCTTTATGTTGCCAGGGCCTTTTTATTGCTCACGCGGGCCACTGGGCTACGATTGATTGGGCCAACCTTTACGCGGCTATCCCCGCCACACTAGCTGGCATTCTGACGAAGAGTCTGTTAGCCGTGGTGGTCGTCGGGATCATGGCGATGGCGGTCATTCGCTACTTCAACTGGGGTTGAGCGCCGTCCAAAAAGCGCCAAGAACCTGGTCATTGACCGGATTCCTGGCGCTTTTATATTCGCTAACAATTAATCAGAGTTAATCGACCATCCGCCAGCTACCTTCGTCGGCTCGCGAGATGTCGTTCAAAAATTTCAACACGCGCTTGGCCCGGTCTGGGTGATCAACGTTCAACTGGTTTAACCCGGTCCCCGTAATCATGGGTTCACTGAGCCGAAAATCAGTTCCCTGTAAGTTGCCCGTCGCAAAGGCCACCACGGTCTCTCCCGACTCAATTTGCGTGGTTAAGAAGAACATCGTAAAATCATCATCTTCCGTCATGTAAGCGGGCATCGCCCAAATATCGGGGGCGATTTCTTGCATCTCGCCATCCAAAAACTTAAATTCCTTATGGTTGGCTTGGGTAACAGGTTCTTTTAACACCATCATCATCTGGCCAAATTCGTCGTCGCCTAACTGTAATTGATCTTTCATGGTAAACTCCTCGCTTTCCCGTCGCGCGGGATTAAATTAATAGTGATTAAAAAATAGTCTGGAACCCTCGCTCCAGACTACCAGGATTTCTGTTTGATTACGCATCCATGACGTGAGCAAGCTTCCCGATGGGGAGTTGCATGTGGTCATAGGTATGGTCCCCAATCATCTGGGTCCCCGTGACCTGATACCCCATCCGATCATACAGGCGAAACGCTCCCGGATTTTCCCGGTCGACGTTCAACCCAATGACCGTTTCCTGGTCTTGCTTAGCGTATTGCGGTAACGCCTGCAACAGTCGCCGACCGATACCATGCCCCTGATAGTGCGGGTCCACAGCGAGTGAATCTAGGTACCATTCACCCGGGGTCGTCTCTTGTTCAGCCTCGTAAGGCACCTCAAAGGCCGCACTCTTAGCGGTCAAATCGGCCATGACGTCGTCCACGACTTCCTCTTGATCGCCGGGGTAGCCAAACGCTGCCCCGACCACTTGGCCATTGGCCTCGGCCACCACCGTAGTCGCCGCTCCCGACAAATAAGTTGGGGTGCGGTAGGCTGCCGTGATGACCTGCAATAAGTCGGGGCCCGGAACATCCTCGAGGTCGGTCAATGCCATCTCATCATAGATTAAGTTCATCAACGGGGCTATCTGGGGCGCATCCGTCGGTTGAGCTTTTCGTATTATCACAAAAAATCCTCCATTTCTAGTTATGTCACTAGACTAACGAAGGATTACTAAATTGTCAACGAATATGCTAATGGTCTAATGACCCGTGTAACTTGCTACGTGGTGGCCAAAAATCAAGCCTACAACGAACAAAGTACTCATGGTTACCCAAGTACGCATGTTGAAACTCCCTTCACGTTACGGTTTTGGCGGCGTTTTAGGTGTCGCCCGTAGTTCTGCTAATTCTTGGCGAATCTCGCCTAAGATCTCTAACTGGAAGCGTTCAATTTCCATAGTATGGGGCACCTGGTTCTGCGCCAAATGATCCACCTTGGCGTGCAGTAGTCGCAATTCATGCTCGGACTTCAAATTGACATGGTAGTCGTTCTCGGCCATCATCCGATCCCGGTCCGCCGAACGATTCTGACTCATCATAATGATGGGCGCCTGAACCGCGGCCACACAGCTGAGTACTAAATTTAACAGAATGTAGGGGTAGTTGTCAAAGTTGACCCCAAAAAGGTGCAGGCCGTTGACGAGCATCCACCCCAAAAGCACGAACATGAAAATACCGATAAAGCTCCAGGAACCGCCAAACCGGGCAACCCCATCGGAGACTCGTTGGCCAAAAGTTAAACTCTTGGTTAAGACTTCGTTCACATCAATAATATCGTAATCGTCGCTTTGTAAAGCCCGAGTCAACTTATGGTTAATCTTCTTCGTTTGCTTCAAGTCCGCGTTGATCATCGCATCGACCCGCTCCAACCGATACTTCAAGAGGTGATGACCGCAAATATAATCCGTCACCTTTGCCTTCGGATAATCGCGTTTGATTCGATTCCGTAAATTGGTATCGAGTTCGGCGAGCTGTAACCCATTCTCCAGCGTCACCGGTTGGTGATCGACCAAACAAGTCAAGTCTGCTCCCGTTGTCGTCATCTCGCGTCCCTCCTTATCCTTGGACCCGTAACGTCTGCAACAACGTTTGCCAATCCGCTGGTAGCGAACTAGTAAATTGACGTGGTTCCTGAGTAAACGGGTCCGTAAACGTCAAACTGGCCGCATGCAACGCCTGATGCGTGGCACCAGCTAATAGTGGGCCATCATATAATTGATCCCCCACCAGTGGGTGACCAATCGATGCAAAGTGGGCGCGAATCTGGTGTGTCCGCCCCGTATGTAGCTGTACGCGCACCAACGTTGCTTGGGGCAAGCGTTCTTCGACCCAGTATTCCGTACGCGCAGGTTTGCCCGCCGGCGAGACCAACTGATTATAGCCCGCCGGATCTGGCGCTAACGGCGCATCAATCATATCGTGGTCGTCAGTGAGCTGACCACTGACCAAAGCCAAATAACGCTTATCCACCTGCTTAGCAGCCTGTAGCTGACTAGCCAAACTATTAGCCAAACGGTGCCGCGCAACCCAGACCAATCCACTTGTGAAGCGGTCCAAACGGGTCAAAATATGAGGAACTTGGTTTTCGGCATTTTCGGCTTGCCAAGCGCCCTTGAGCCGATTAACCAGGGTATCTTTACGGTTTGCCGGCCCCGGAACCACGTTTAATCCCGCTGGTTTGTCCACGATGACCCAATCTCGGTTACTAAACAGGACGTGTAGCGGGCCGGAACTGCTAGCCACGGCCGGGTCAGCCAGTTCCGGCGGCAGAATCACGGTCACTTCATCGCCAACTGCGAGTTGGACATCGGGGGCCACGTTTTGCCCGTTGACCCAGATGATTCCCCGGTGTTTTAAATCGCTGAATCCCCGGTGACTGATGCCTTGTTGGCTTAAAAATCGTTTTAAACTAGTGACGGGGGCCGTCACGGGCCAAGATAATTTCATTGCTTAAATCCCTTCTTACTCATCGTCTAACTCAACCATCCAGTCCAACGCGTCATTATGGGTATCGAGCCGGTCTGGATGGTCAACTAACGCCGCGTTAATCCGTTTAATGCGTCCCGCTAACGGGAAACGCAACATCAGGGTGTCTTTGGACCCCGTGACCAGCAAAAAAGGGTCGCCGAGGCGAACGTGCCCCGTTTGCGTTTGCCAAGTCAACCGCTGAACAGGTCCCACCAATTGACGGCCATGATCCGCAAAACCTAACCGTACGACTCCCGGTGCCTGAGGGGTTAACCATAAGGCATCCGCGCTTGTTTCCAACCGATCAATCATCTCGTCACGCCCCTTTATCTGTTGCGTCTAAGTCCCCTATAGTTTACCATAGCCCCGCATTCGGCGGGAAATAAATCTCCCCTTTTTACGGCAAAACGGGTATAATGAAGCCAATTATAAAAGGGGGAGTTAACATGTTGAGTGGGAAAAACATGCTGACCGGAACGTTGATTATGGTGATTGGGGTCATCTTCTTCATCTTCGTCCTGGCCAAATTAATGCCCAAAATGAAGACTGAAGTTGATGGACGTTTCTTGTCCCGCCTGTATTTAGTCGCCAGTGTGTGCGTCATGGAAATGGGCAGTTGGATCTTCTTTTCCTAAGCTAAAATTCAAGTCACTTTAATCACAAATGAGCGCCTCAGGAAAATTATTTCTTGAGGCGCTCATTTTGTAAAGTGAATTCAGTTTCTACCTATTATCAGAGGAAAGACTAAAGTTTCGGGTCGAGGGTCTCAATAATGCGAGCGGGGCTCCCAGCGATTACCACATTATCACCGAATGATTTCGTCACCACGCTACCGACTCCTACAATCACATTATTCCCTAACGTCACACCGGGGCAAATAATGGCACCACCACCGACCCAGACGTCATCACCCAGTGTGATGGGTTTCCCAATCCCCATTGCACCGTTCCGGCGAAGTTTGGGTTCTGCCGGATGATTGACTGAATAGAGCTGGACCTTGGGCCCTAACAAACAATGCTTACCAATGCGAATGTGCGCCACGTCAAGCATCACACAATCGTAGTTAGCAAAGAAGTCGTCGCCCACGTAAATATTGTATCCGTAATCACACCGAAACGTCGCGTGCACGCTAACAGCATCCCCGGTCGCGCCAAATAACTGGCGAATCAATTGCTGACTACGCTGCGGGTCTGTTTCACCTAGTGCGTTAAATGCCTCAAGTTGCTGACGGGCAGCGGCCCGTTCGGCCACCAGCTCTGCGTCGTATACGTCAAACAGTTCGTTGCCCGCAAGCATCTTTTCTTTTTCCGTCCTTGCCATTGGCTCTCCTCCAATTCAATTCTATCCACGATGACCATAAAAATGGTGAGACGCTCGCTCACAGTCGAACGCCCCACCATTTTTAAGTTTAATTTACTTGATGAATGCCTTGTTCATGTTAACCATCGTCGCAAAGTCTTCCATCTGTTCTTCGGTTAAGCTGAAAGACAACATGGTGTGGTGGCCACCACCAGCCTGCATCCAAGCCAAGGCACCTTGCCGTAAGCCAACCTTTGGCGTCCAAAGTTGCTTAGCAACCGGCAACTTAGGGGTTTCGGCTTCTGGCTTGTGCGCATCAACGGCGTAGCTAATCATCTTGAAACCATCACGGAAGTCCGCTACCGTGACGTCAATGGCATCGCCTTCGGAACCCGTGAAGACCAACCGAGCTGGGTCCGCTTTGTTCCCAATATCCAACGGGTGAACTTCAACCCGTGGCTTGTCAGACGCAATGCTCGGGTCGACTTCGAGCATGTGGGAACCCAGAATGGCTTCGTGACCCTTCCGCAGGTCTAACGTGTAGTCTTCCATGAAGGCCGTTTGCTTGTTGTGGGACATGATCTTCATGACCCGACCTAAGGCAGCGGTCTTCCAGTCACCTTCAGCCCCGAAGCCATAACCATCACGAATTAACAGTTGGGCAGCTAAGCCAGGGAGTTGTTCCATGCCATTCAGGTCTTGGAAGTTGGTGGTGAAGGCCGTGTAACCGCCCTGTTCCAAGAACTTCTTGATGCCTAAGTACTGACGAAGCTGAACCCGGACGGAATGTTCGTACTTGTCAGCACCGTTGTCGCCTTGAACCATTTCGTAACGGGACTCCAAATCTTTGTATTCCTTTTCTACGTCCGCATCGTCAACGGCATCGATAACTTCCACTAAGTCGTGAATTGGGTAGTAGTCGACCGTCCAGCCCATTTGAATCTGTGCTTGGACCTTGTCGCCTTCCGTGACGGCTACGTCACGCATGGTATCGCCAAAACGAGCCACCTTCAACTTAAAGCTTTCGTTGTAAGCTACCGCAACGTCTTCCCAACGTGCGATTTCAGCTTGAACGTCGGCGTCGCCCCAGTAACCGTAAATAATCTTGTTGTGCTTCTTCAACCGTGCATTGATATAAGCATATTCCCGATCACCATGAGCACTTTGATTCAAGTTCATGTAATCAAAGTCGATGTCGGCATAAGGGATATTGTTTAAGTATTGGGTGGCTAAGTGTAATAACGGCTTTTGCAATAATTCCGTCCCGCGGATCCAGTTCTTGGCTGGAGAAAAGGTGTGCATCCAGGTGATGACCCCGGCCACCTTGTCGTTGTAGTTAGCTTCCTTCATGAATTTCGTAATACCATCAGCCGTGGTCATGACGTCTTTAAAGACCACTTTATAAGGTAACTTGCCGCTGGCATTTAATTTGTCAGCGATATCTTGGGCATCCTTAGCCACGGACTTCAATTGTTCTTCACCATAGAGATGTTGGCTACCGGTGACAAACCAAAATTCATAATCAGGTACAGATAACATAGTTAAGCACTCCTTTTAAATAATTGTTAGTAAGGGTCAGTGTTACTCAGTTTCACGCGCCGCATGTTCTTGCGACTTGGCATTGTTTTGCCCATAATAAGCATTCTTTCCGTGCTTACGGTAATAATGCTTATCCAACAAATATTGTGGCAACTCCGAGTTGGCCCGGGTCAACTGCATAGTATGGTAATCTTCACCTGCAACGACTTCCAAGACCTTGGCGTTGTAAACCGCTTTATCTGGCGTTGGCCCCCAAGCAAAGGGACCGTGTTGGCTGACCAACGCTGCTGGCGTGGCTTCGTAATCGAGACCCCGTTCCTTGAAGGTCTTCACGATGGTCTTCCCCGTGTTGCCTTCGTAGTCTTCTTCAATTTCTTCCTTAGTTAAAGCATCCGCTGCTGGGACCCCCGTGAAGAAGGTGTCCGCGTGCGTGGTGTTCATGGCTGGAATGTCCATCTTCGCCGCCGCAAAGGAGACCGCCCATGGTGAGTGGGTGTGCACGATTCCGCCAATATTCGGGAAAGCGTTGTACAACACGGTGTGGGTCGGTGTATCGCTGGACGGGTTCATGTCCCCTTCAACGACTTCACCCTTAAGGTTTACGACCACCATATCGCTAGGCTTGAGTTGGTCGTAGTCGACACCAGATGGTTTGATGACGAACAAACCCTTTTCCCGGTCAATTCCGGAAACGTTCCCCCAGGTGAAGGTCACGAGGTCTAACTTTGGTAGTTGCATGTTGGCCTCGTAGACCTCTTGCTTTAAGTCTTCTAACATGTTCTGATTCTCCTTTAGTCTTTCAATTGTTGCACGGCCTGCGTTTCAATCGATAAGCCACGTTTGTAGTTTTCAATAAATACGTCGGCGCCTTTGACCCCTTCTTCGGTGGGATTCAGCGTAGTGCTTTCGGGATTGACGAAGACCCGGTGATCCAGAAAGTCTTCGAGACTTTCGCCAGCCTTTTTCGCCGTCACGTAGAAGCCTAAGATCGCCATCCCCCACGGACCACCTTCACCAGCGGTACTCATCACCGTAATCGGTGCGTCGAGTGAATCTGCTAAAATTTGTTGACCAACTTTAGGGGTGCGGAAGATCCCACCCTGGGCAATCAAGGAATCCACATGAATGTGCTCTTCCTTGGCCAGGATGTCCATGCCAATTTTCAAGGGCGCAAACGCCGCATAAAGCTGAGTTTTCATAAAGTTAGCCAGGTTAAAGTGGCTGTTGGGTGTTCGGACGAAAAGCGGCCGACCCGCAGTGACTTTAGTGATGTTTTCCCCTGAAAGGTAACTGTAATTCAACAGGCCCCCAGCATCCGCATCACCCTTAGTCGACTGGTTGAACAACGCACCATACAAGTCATCCGGTGATAGCTTCACGCCAACGGCTTGGGCAAACTCATTGAAGAGGTCCACCCAGGCGTTGATGTCTGACGAGCAATTGTTGGTGTGGACCATGGCAACAGGTAACCCGGTCGGCGTTGTGACCATGTCGATATCGCGGTGAACGTCCTTCATAGGTTGATCCAAGACCACCATGGAGAAGGCCGACGTCCCGGCGGAAATGTTCCCGGTTCGTTCGCGAACGGCGTTAGTGCCGACCATCCCAGTCCCGGCGTCCCCTTCAGGTGGGGCCATCACACTACCAGCGGTCAAGTTACCATTGACGTCCAAGAGCTTGGCCCCAGTTGCAGTCAGCTCACCTGCGGGTTCTCCGGCGACCAGCACTTGTGGCAAAATATCGTCGATGTTCCACAGGTATTGGCGAACAGCTTTTAAACTTGCAAACTGCTTTAGAAAGTCTTGGTTGTAAGTCTTGGTCTCACTATCAATTGGGAAGATTCCGGAAGCATCTCCGATACCCACAACCTTTCGACCAGATAATTGCCAGTGAACGTAGCCCGCCAAAGTGGTGATGAAGGCCACGTCTTTCACGTGATCTTCCTGATTCAGAATGGCTTGATACAAATGCGCAATGCTCCACCGTTGGGGAATGTTGAAATCGAACAACTCGGTCAAATCGTCGGCCGCTTGAGCTGTGATGTTATTGCGCCAAGTCCGGAATGGAACTAATAACTGATCATCTTGATTGAACGCCATGTATCCGTGCATCATGGCACTGACACCGATTGATCCAATCTTAGTCAGGGGCACACCGTATTTATCTTGAACTTGGGCGGCCATGGCTTGATAACTGGCTTGAATCCCCGCCCAAATCTTGTCCAAAGAATACGTCCAAATTCCTTGTTCCAGTTGGTTCTCCCAACCATAGCTTCCACTCGCAATGGTCTTGAAATCTGGGGTGACTAACACAGCTTTAATTCGCGTGGACCCCAATTCAATTCCTAACGAAATGTTACCGCTTTCAACATCTCGAATAATCTTCTCCGCACTCATGCAACACCCTCCATAACTCTACCTTGGTTTGTGATTGTTAATTCGTGATTTCTTAATGACTCAAGTGTATTATTTTTATTCGAATAAATCAAGGAGTTTTTATATTCATCCGTATTATTCATAAACAATCGTCAGTAAAATCGGTTGCTGTATCCGCTATCTTTCACCCATATAATTGTCGCAAACTAGATTGTCCACCAAATTTAATGATTCATAAACCGCCTTAAATTAAAGAAATTTGTTCCCTTTAAGATAAGTTCGCTATTTTCTCGCTCAACTATTATCCGGATAAATAAACCCAGCCGACTTAACATAGCCGTATCCATACTGAGACTAACTAAATAGATGGTGGCACGGTATCTACTAGAATTTAATAGCAATAAAAAACGGTTGTTCGTCGTCACGAACAACCGTAGAAATCATTTATTTTGCAGGTTTTACCCGTTGAATAGCTGAGTCACGTTCGACCACTTCAGGATGGTAGGTAATTGACTCGACAGTCTCCCGATTCAATAACTTAATCAGTAAGCCCGCTGCATCGGCGCCCATCCGTTCTTTTTCGTGATTGATGGTCGTCAAGCTGGGGGTAAAGTACTCACCCATTTGATAATTATCGAAGCCCACCACGGAGACATCGGTTGGAACCTGCACGTTTTGTGACTTGAGAAAATCGATGACCTCGATAGCCAACTGATCGTTGTAACACACGATGGCGCTCGGCGCGTCGTGTTGCTTCAGGTAACCAATAATCCGTTCAAATAACTTCTGGGTGTCTTCCCCAGACTGATACATGATGATGTTGCTCATGTAAGACAGTTCCGGTCGTTGCTGATAGGCCCGGATAAAGCCGTTCATCCGGTTGACTCCCTGGATATCATCGACCTGAAAAATCCCCAGGATGCTTTCATGTCCCAGACCAAACAGATAATTGACAAGGTCCTGTTCAGCCGCTAAATCGTCCGTATCGACGTACGGAAAATCAAAGGTTGGGTAGTGCGCGTTAATAAATAACGTGGGCAACTCATCGTCCTTGATTTCTTGATACAGATCCTGGTTGGGATTAGGCAACGCACTTTGCGTGGGCTCAATAATCAACCCAGCCACCTTACTGTCCAGCATACTGATGAGACTCTTGCGTTCCTTTTGGTGGGTGTTATGCGTGTTACTCAGCAAAATTGAATATCCCGCCTGAGAAAGAACCTGGTCGATGCCCGAAATAATATTCGGAAAAATATAGTCGGCGATGTGGGTGGTAATCACCCCAATCAGCTTAGTATCCGCCGGGGCTGACCAATCTTTGTGCCAATCCTGAACGAACATCCCCCCGCCTTGAATCCGGTAGATAAAATGGTCGCTTTCCAAATCCCCCACGGCTCGACGTACCGTATACCGGCTAACCGCGTACTGTTGCATCAATTCCGACTCCGTGGGTAACTTATCGTGAATCTTATATTTACCGGAAATAATCTCTTCTTTTAATCCATCTTTTACTTTCTGATATTTGTTTTCCATAGCGCACCTCATTATTGCTTTTAAGTCTACCGGTTTTGGGGTGATACTTCAAACAAATTCACCCCAAATTTAAATTGGTCACATAACTAAGCTGTTTAGCTAGGTCAGTCACCAAACCTATCTGTTCTCCTTTACTCTTATTCATGAGGTCCGCTTATTAGTTACCGATAATTATAAGTGATTACGTTCCAAGAATACCCGTTCAACATTGCCGTTTGGGTTGTACTGGAGGGATCACACTGAAAATCATCCCGTGGCATCAATGTCAGCGTATCTGGATGTTCGCGCGTGTTTTGCGCATCTAATTCCCCAATTAGATGCTGTTGCTGCCCAGACTTAATGGTACGGGGTAACGTAACAGTGAGTTGTTGGGTTGTTTTTCCCCGGTTAACCGCATAAATGACATATGCCGACCCAGTATCCACAACTACCTGATCCACAACGGGCACGTTTTGATAACGTGTCGTTGAATAAACGTCACCGTCCACCAACGTCGACTCAACAACGTGTGTTTGATCAGTCAAATTCTGCAACAATGACTGTAAGACATAATAAGTCGGGTTAGCCCAGGCAGCACCGCCTTCGTCCGTTAAAATTAGGGGAATCGTATTGACTAATAAGGCCTGACACGACAGCTTCACGCGGTCACCGTGGCGTAAAATTGCCAAAGCCATCGATCCAAACAACAGCGTATCGGCAAGGTTAAAGTAGCACCAATCCACTGGGTTATGTTCTGTCCAGGGTTGTGGGGCCTTGAGCGAACGCCGATGAACATTCCATTCATCAAAGGAAATCTTCATGGTTTTCGAACTGTGTTTCAGTGCCTTCACCGCATCCGCAATCGTTTCAATCTCTTCGATTTGCTTGTCGAACTCCCGTGAACGGGCCAAGTAAGTGGGTAAATCATCGACACTAGCTTGGTCTTCTTGATCCATATGTTCAGACTGCCCCCGGTCGACATAGTCGTGCATGGCAATGAAGTCTACATTATCATAAGCCGCCATTAAAACTTTGAAATCCCAAGACGGGTACGAGGCTAAGCGGGGAGTTGAGCTTCCCACCAAAATCGTTTCGATGTTCAGATCCATTAACTTCATGGCCTTCGCCGTTTCGTTCGCCAGTTTGCCATACGCTTCTGGAGTCTTCTTAGCAACTTGCCACTTCCCGTCGAGTTCGTTACCCAGGCACCAATATTTGACCCCGTACGGTTCGGTATGCCCGTTTTGTCGCCGCAAATTGGCCCAGTCGGTATCCAACGCCCCGTTTACGTATTCCAGTTCGTGAAGCGCATCGTCAATTCCCCTGGTCCCCAGATTAACGGTCAACACGGGATTTTCGACGTGAACCTGTTGACACCACTGAAAAAACTCGTCCAAGCCAAATTGGTTGGTTTCCACGGCCTGCCACGCCAGATTCATCCGCCGCGGCCGTTGCTTTTTATCCCCAATAGTATCTTCCCAATGATAGCTCGACGTATAGTTGCCACCGGGATAGCGGACCGTCTTGAGCCCTAACTTGCGTACCAGTTGCACCACATCGTCACGAAAGCCGGCTGCCGTCGCCGTTGGGTGATCCGGTTCATAAATCCCCGTATACACCACGGTTCCCATGTGCTCCACAAACGACCCGAACAACTGCGGTCCCACCGAAAAATGCTTTTGCTGGTTCAGCTGTAATCTTGCCATAACGCTCAAATCCTCCTTAATCAAACAGACTACCTAATTGGCCTAGTAATGACCTTATCAAAGTGAATTTTACCCTTATTTGGTAGCGCTTTCAATAAATTCTACATCTAAGCTTAAATTTATTGAACCTTTTTTAACTATAGTAGGCGGCCAGATTGATATTCTGATCATAATTGCCAAACCCTTTCCCAAAAATGGTGCAACCACCGGACTTCTTGGCATCAGGTTTAATTTCGAAACGAATCGTCCATACGTCGCTATCTTGTGGTAAGTCATCCAGATTGACCGCTGCAAAAGGTTGCCCATCCAGGTAAGTTCCGTGGTTGGTGACCCGTAAAATCTTAAGGATGCCGTACTGGTTCACATTATCGGGCACCCAATCGGGTGTGTACTTCCCCCGGATATCGGAAAAGTCACCGGGACTCCGCCAGGTTCCAATTTCACATCCATTAATGAAGAAAGTAATATCGGACGGCCAGGTATTGTTGGAAAAAGGAAACTCAGAACCCAGTTCCATTGATAGGTCCAGCATCTCTAAATTTTCCCGTCGACGTAAAAAATTCGGCGTTTGATACTCCACGAATCCATCATTGAACCAAATCATCCCCGCCTTAACTCGGTCGGCCAACATGAAGTACTTGGGATTATCGACTCGACCAATATAATCGTCCGGGCCTGCCAACCCACACGACGGCGCCACGTGATAAGCTGTGTAGTGGCCCACGGGAATTGCCGTCCGATGCACCTTGAAGTCCGGATAAACCTGTTGCGGAAACTTAACGTCAATCGTATCGACCCGCAACGTGGAAACCTTCTTGTGACCGACCCGGTGACTATCAATTATTTTAGCGGCCACCAGCTTATCGAGGTGTTTAGTCACGATGGGACTACTAAGTTGTAAAGCGGTTGCCAAATCTTGAACACTTCGTGGCCGTTCAGATAAGAGACGCATAATTTGTAATCGAACCGGACTCGCCAAAGCTTCGTAAACGGGTAACGATTCATTTGAAAGGTCTAATTGCATTTTTCGTCCTCCTAGGGACTAAATAAACGGCTTACATTTCTCTATTCATTAACTTTAATCACAATATTGCTGTATATCAGTTTTAAAATTAAGCTTAGCCTTAATTATAAACCTTTTTTTAATTATTTCTCCGAAAAGAATCCTAAAAAGGTTGACAACGTTTTCATACGGTCGTATATTGCAATTGTACTTATTTATTAGGATTTATTGGAAACGGAAATTATTAAGTCCTTACAAATAGCTTTTTCATTTTTATAAAGGAGAGATGAATATATGGTACAAGCATCAGACTACACCAACCCCTTGATCGTCCAACGGGCGGATCCTTACATCTATAAGCACTCTGACGGGTATTACTACTTTACCGCTTCGGTCCCCGCTTACAACTTGATTGAGATTCGTCGGGCTAAAACCTTAAACGGGTTGGCCAACGCCGCTCCTCGAACCATCTGGCGTAAGCATCCAGATGGAAGCGGTGCCATGAGCCAGTTGATTTGGGCCCCTGAACTACATTACATTGACGGCAAGTGGTTTATCTACTTCGCTGCTTCCCACACCAAGGAATTTGACCATAACGGTATGTTCCAACACCGGATGTACTGCATCGAATGTGATAATCCAGATCCAATGCGCGATGAAGCTGACTGGATTGAACATGGTCAGATTAAAACGCCACTGGACACGTTCGCCCTCGACGCCACGGTCTTTGAAGTGCACGACAAGCTCTACTATGTTTGGGCGCAAAAGGACCCCGCTATCAAAGGCAATTCCAACATCTATATTGCGGAAATGGAAAACCCTTGGACGCTCAAGACTAAGCCCGTCATGCTGACGAAGCCCGAATATGATTGGGAAACCAAAATTTTTTGGGTCAACGAAGGTCCCGCAGTCTTACACCGGAACGGTCGGTTCTTCCTGACTTATTCTGCAAGCGCTACCGACGAAAACTACGCCATGGGCATGTTAACCGTTGACGAAAACGCAGACCTCTTGGATGCCAGCAATTGGCACAAATCCAAGACCCCCGTTTTCCAAAGCAATATGCCAATTCACCAATACGGTCCCGGCCATAACTCCTTCACCGTAGCGGAAGACAACAAAACGGATATCTTAGTTTACCACTGCCGGAATTACACCGATATCAAGGGTGATCCCCTTTATGATCCGAACCGGCACACGATGGTACAACCATTCACCTGGAACGATGACGGGACACCAAACTTCGGTAAGCCCGTCCCATACAATTATCAATAGGCAGGGCATGCCTAATTATCATTTCATAATGATTGGAGAGAAATGAATTGAATAATACACAAGCTGAGTCGAAACACTTTTGGGGGTTTCCGATCACCCACTTTAGTTACTTCTTCATTTGGGCGGTTGTTAACGGTTATTTAACCCTCTGGTTAGAACAAGTTGCTCATCTGAACGGGACTGAGTCCGGGGCCGTCTTCTCCATGATGGCAGGGATCTCATTGATCTTCCAACCCGTCTTCGGGGTGGTTTCCGATAAACTCCTCTTCAGAAAAGACTTAATTTTAACGATTTCTATTGCCGGAATTTTAATTGGACCTTACTTCCAATGGGTTTTCATGCCAATTCTGCACATTAACGCCTTCTTGGTCGCCTTCATCACTGGGATTTTCTTAAGTTTCATCCTTAACGGTGGTGTTTCCGTTATTGAACAATACGTTCAACGGGCTAGTTTGGCTAACGGCTTCGAATACGCCCACTCTCGGGTTGGTGGTTCCGTTGCCGGGGTTGTCGCTTCCTTAGTTGCTGGTCGTGTCTTCCTCTGGGAACCAAATTCCATTTTCTGGGCATGTACCATTGCCGCTGTTATTTTAACCGGTTTATTGATTTTTAGTGATAAAATTGATATGGATAATGCTTCGGCTGCTGGGGACACTTCTAACTCCCTGGATATGAAAACGGTTTTATCCGTCTTCAAAATTAAGAACCTCTGGGTTTTAGCTATCTTCTACATGGGGGCTTCGGCGTTATTCGACGTCTTTGACCAACAGTTCATCATCTTCTTCAAGACGTTCTTTAACACTGCTGCTCAAGGGACCCTGGTTTACAGTTACATGAGTTCCGCCCAAACGGCCATTGAATTCTGCTTGATGTTCCCAATGCCATGGATCATCAACAAGATTGGTTCGCGGAACGGGTTAATTATTTACGGTTTCTTGACTTGTATCCGGATCCTTGGGTCCGCACTGTCACCTAACTGGATGTGGATTGTCGGCTTCCGGTTGCTAGCTGGTCTGGAAATGCCATTGCTCTTAACGTCCATCATGAAGTACATTGCCGGTGCCTTCGACATTCGGCTGTACGCGACGGTTTACGCACTGGCGTCCAACTTTGCTAAGCAAGTCTCCGTCTTCATCTTCTCCTCGGTTGCCGGGAAGATGTACGATATTATCGGCTACCAACATACTTACGTTATCATGGGGATTGTCGTCTTCGTCATCACCTTGTTCGCTGCCTTCATGCTCAAGAAAGAAGACCCTGTTCAAGCTGGTGAAGTCGAAGCTCCTGAGACCGCAACTGCAACATCTGAATCTGTTAGCACCCGTGATTAACAACGCTTCATTAGGGCGTTGACTAATCACCTGAAAGGGGGAAACCAATTCTAATGGTTTCCCCCTTTCTTTTTACTAAATCAACATGGAGGTTATCATATGCAAGGAAAATTAACGATTGACCCTAGCAACCAAATTGCAAAGGTTGACGATCGACTCTATAGTTCTCTAATTGAACACCTGGGCCGCGCAGTTTATGAGGGCCTATACGACCCGGATAGTCCACAAGCGGATAAAGATGGCATCCGACAAGACGTCGTCAAAGCCGTTAAAGATCTCAATATTGACTTGGTTCGCTACCCCGGCGGGAACTTTGTGTCCGGCTTCAATTGGGAAGACAGCGTGGGTCCCAAAGACCAGCGTCCGACGCGTTTAGACTTAGCTTGGCGGAGTATCGAAACGAACCAGTTTGGTCTGCACGAGTTCATGAAGTGGACCAAACAAACCGGAACTCGGCCGGACATGGCCGTTAACCTGGGAAGTCGGGGCATCGATGCGGCCCGCAACCTAATTGAGTATTGCAACTTCCCCGGGGGGACCTACTGGAGTGATCTGCGGAAGAAGAACGGGGCCAAAGAACCCTTTAATATCAAGACTTGGTGCTTAGGAAACGAAATGGATGGTGACTGGCAGATTGGTCATAAGACCGCTGCAGAATACGGTCGTCTCGCCCACGAAACGGCCAAAGTCATGCGCCTAGTGGATCCCGATATCGATCTGGTGGTCAGCGGCAGTTCAACCCGAGAAATGGCCACGTTCGGCAGCTGGGAAGAAACCGTCTTAGACCACACCTACGACGATGTTGACTTCCTGTCGCTGCACCGCTACTATGATAACGAAGAAAATGATTTGCATAACTTCCTGGCTAAGTCGGTGGACTTCGACGAATTCATCAGTGGTATCGTTGCCGTTTGCGACGCCGTTAAGGCCCGTAAGCACAGCGATAAGACGTTGAACCTGGCACTGGACGAATGGAACGTTTGGTACCACTCCCACAAGCAGGACGATGAAACCGCGCCGTGGCAACAAGCACCGCACTTGCTAGAAGATCACTACAATTTCGAAGATGCTCTCATGGTTGGTACCATGCTGATCACCCTATTAAAACACGCCGACCGGGTCAAGATTGCTTGTTTAGCGCAACTGGTCAACGTCATCGCCCCAATCATGACGACCAAGCAAGGCATCTGGTTACAATCCATCTTCTTCCCCTTCATGCAAGTCTCCAAGTACGGTCGGGGAATCGCTTTGACCCCACAACAAACCGCTGATACTTACGACAGCAAGGACTTCAAGGATGTTCCTTACCTGGACAGCATGGCCGTCTACAACCCTGACCAAAACGAAGTGGTCATCTTTGCCGAAAATAAGGGTGAACAAGCCATGGACTTCACCACGACTCTAAATGGCTTCAACGTCGACCACCTCGAAGCAGCCACCCAGTTCTGCGGGTACGATATCAAGCAGACCAACGAGGACCAAACCATGAAGATCCAACCGCACGACCACGTGAACGTGACCGACGGCGTCTTAAAGACCCAACTCGAACCGCTCTCCTGGAACATGTTCCGCGTGAGCGTTATCGCTTAGTTTCATGAACCACTTGCTCCCACAACCTTAGGTCAAAAAGTCCCCCAACCGTTAATGGTTGGGGGTCTTTTTAGACGACGAATTTACAATTGAAGTGCAACAAGTAAGAAAATAAAAATAGACTCCTAGCCTGAGTCCTGTAGAATGAAGTCACCATAACAATCATCTAAAGGAGTTCTTAGGCTATGAGTCCA